>JBJXDZ010000009.1:0-226468 GCA_046154645.1 Hyphomicrobiaceae bacterium | reverse complement strand
AGGCTCAACTATTGGGACGGCACTGCCTCCGTCACCATCACCGACTTCGCGGCTGGCGCTGCCGGCGACAAGCTGGATATCTCCGCGATCCTGTCGGGGTCGCTGATCGGTTGGGACGGGGATGCGAACCCGTTTGGCGCGGGCTTCCTGCGTGTGGTGCAGGATGGTGCGGACACGCTGCTGCAGGTGGACCGTGACGGCATCGGCACCGGCATGGCCTATGTCACCCTCGCACGCCTGCAGAACGTCGACGCTACGACTCTGACAACGGAGAACTTCACGCCGGGATATCCGATCATCCAGGCTGAAAACCACGCGCCGTTCAACGTCACCGCGTTCGTCCCCGCGGGCTTCATTCCGGAGACGGCCGAGCCTGGCGAGATTGTCGGCACGCTGTCGGCCACGGATGTCGATGCCGGCGACAGCCTGACCTTCACGCTGACCGGCGGCGATGTCGAGTTGTTCGAGATCGTGGGCAATGGCATCCGCTTGAAGCCCGGCGTAACGCTCGACTTCGAGACCGCCACCTCGCACATGATTGAGGTCGTCGCGACGGACAGCCGTGGCGCCACGTCCGGCATCACGCAGATCACACTGCAAGTTTCGGATGTGTTCGAGTCGAACGTGATCGACGGCACGCCGGGCCCCGAC
Source organism: Hyphomicrobiaceae bacterium (assembly GCA_046154645.1). GTDB lineage: Bacteria > Pseudomonadota > Alphaproteobacteria > Rhizobiales > Hyphomicrobiaceae. The sequence goes on along the minus strand of JBJXDZ010000009.1, from coordinate 225,817 downwards.
GTCCTCACCGGCACGCCCGGCGATGACACGATCTTCGGTTACGAAGGCGCCGATACGCTGAGCGGCGGTGCCGGCAACGACATCCTCGACGGCGGCTCGGGCAACAACCTGCTGATTGGCGGCGAAGGCGACGACACGCTGATCGGCGGGCCGGCCTTGACCGGCAATGAAGGCAACCGCGCCGACTACAGCGGCGCCACCGGTCCGATCACGGTCGTCACCGGCGCGCCGACGACGGTGACCGGGGATGCGTCCGTCGGCACGGACGCGCTGTATAATGTCGACTCGATCGTCGGCACAGCCTTCAACGATCAGTTCGCGGCCACCAACGTGCCATCGAACCAGTTCGGCACCTTCGTCGAGTTCGAGGGCGGCGCCGGCGACGATATCGTCCTCGGCAACAACGCGACCCGCATCAGCTATCGCTCGGCCGCGGCCGGCGTGACCGTCGATCTCGCGGCCGGCACCGGCCAGTCGTCCGCGCCGGAGGACGTCGCCGGCGTTGGCTTCGATACCTTTACCGGCGTCAACCAGGTCCGTGGTTCAGGTTTCGACGATACCCTGCTCGGCAGCAACACTACGGCTGTGACCGAAGTGTTCCGCGGTCTGGCCGGCAACGATTTCATCGACGGGCGCGGCGGCCAGGATCGCCTCGACTACAACAACTCGACCAGCGGTGTTGTCGTCACCCTCGGCGAAAATGGCGTCATCGGTGCCGGCACGGCCCAGGACGGCTTCGGGACCGTCGACACCTTCGTCAACATGGAGCAGGTGCGTGGCTCCCAGCACGCCGACGTGCTGACAGGCGACAACGCCGCCAACGTGTTCCTCGCTGAAGCCGGCAATGACGTCATCGACGGCGGCGGCGGTGTCGACACCGTGGACTATAGCGGCAACCGCGCCGCTGGAATCGACGTCCAACTCGGTGCCGGCCTGGCCCAGGACGGCTACGGGGGAACTGACACTCTCACCAACGTCGAGAACATCACCGGCTCGAACTTCAACGACACCATCAGCGGCGATGCGGGTGCCAACACGTTGCGCGGCCAGATCGGCAACGACTTCGTCTTTGGCGATGGCGGTAATGACAGCTTGTTCGGGGGCCAGGGCAACGACTACCTCGATGGCGGCGCGGGTGACGACGTTCTCGACGCTGGCGACGGCGACGACACGCTGAACGGCGGAACGGGCTTCAACACGTTCAATGCCGGTGCCGGCAATGACACTCTGCAAGGCGGCACGGCCATCGCAGGTCTTGATGGCAACCGCGCCGACTACAGCGCTGCGACAGGCCCGATCACCGTCGTCACAGGTGCCACGACCACGGTGACCGGTGGCACATCGGTCGGCAACGACTCGTTGTTCAACATCGACTCGATTGTCGGCACTTCGCAAGCCGACAGCTTCACGGCTACCAACGTCGCGTCCAACCAGTTCGGCACCTTCGTCGAGTTCGAGGGCCGTGGCGGCGATGATTCCATCACCGGCAACGGCGCCACACGCGTCAGCTATCGCACGGCCTCGGCGGGTGTGACCGTCGATCTCGCCGCCGGAACCGGCCAATCCACAGCGCCGGCCGATGCGGCCCGCGTCGGCGTCGACACCTTCACCGGCGTCAATGCCGTTCGCGGCTCCGGTTTTGACGACACGCTGCTGGGCAGCGACACGACCACGGTGACAGAGGCGTTCCGTGGCCAAGCCGGCAACGACTTTATCGATGGCCGTGGCGGGCAGGATCGCATCGAGTACTCCAACTCGAACATCGGTGTCGTGGTCACGTTGGGCCAGAATGGCGTCATCGGTGCCGGCTCCGTCTTGGACGGGTTCGGAACCACCGACACCTTCGTCAACATCGAGAACATCCGCGGCTCGCAGCACAACGACATGCTGACCGGCGATGCCGCCAACAACGTCATCCAAGGCGAGGCCGGCAGTGACCTCATCGACGGGGCGGGCGGCATCGACACGGTGGATTACAACAATCACCGCGCTATGGGGGTCGTGGTCGATCTCGCAGCCGGTACAGCCGACGACGGCTATGGCGGCACGGACACGCTCATCAATATCGAGAACGTCAGCGGCTCAAGTCTTGCCGACATAATCAGCGGCGATGCGGGTGCCAATTCGCTGCGCGGCCAGAATGGCCAGGACATCCTCACGGGCGCGGGCGGCGACGACCAGATCATCGGCGGCGGCGATAGCGATACGGCCGTGTTCTCTGGGATGCGGTCGGACTATGACGTGCTCGCGAATCCAGATGGCTCGCTGACCATCACGGATCGTCGCGGCATCGATGGCTCGGATCGTGTCTCCGGCGTCGAGCAGTTCCAGTTTGCCGATCGCACGCAAACGGCGGCGGAAGTGGTGTTGCCGGTGGACAATCACCTACCTGGAGTTTCACCGAACCCGATTGTCACAACGCTGGAGGACACGGATCGCGTCATTGCGCTCGCCGACTTAAATTTCTCAGATGCCGACCCTGGAGATCAGCTCACTCATATCTGGATCCAGAGCCTGCCCTCATCGGGCATGTTGCTTCGTGGCGGCAATCCGATTTCGCAATTTGAGATCTTTTCCCGCGCTGATATCGAGGCAGGCCAACTTGTTTATCGTCCTGCGCCTGACGCCTCTGGTTATGGCCTCGCAGAGTTTACCTACACGGTCACCGATGGACACGGCTACTGGGGCAGCAATGGCACAATGCGCCTCGACGTGACGCCGGTGAACGACGCGCCATCCGGCCTAGGTTGGACTGGCGGGAGCGCGCATGTCGATGAGAATGCCGCGTCTGGAACTGTCGTTTTGACCCTGACCGCGTTTGACCCCGATTCGGGAGACACGCCCACCCTCGCGATAACTGGTGGCGCAAGTGATTTGTTTGAGGTCGTAGGCAGTGAGTTGCGAGTGCGCGCTGGCGCGAGCCTCGACTATGAGGCTGCAACCTCACACATCATCGAAATCACTGCCACCGACACTCTCGGGGCGGTTTCTGTTCCAATCCCACTATCAATCGACGTCGTCGATGTGGCAGACACGCCGCAACCTCCGAACGGTCCCGACTTCGTCGTCAACACGACAACTTCATATTACCAAGACAAGCCATCACTCGCCAATCTCCCGGATGGCCGGTTCGTTGTTGTGTGGTACGACTCGGACGAAGGAGGGGCATCGGGAATCAGTCAGATCCAGAGAAGGATTTTCAATTCCGATGGTTCACCAGCGTCCCTGCAAGATTTCCGCATCGACACGATTGCGAGCGGAGTTCAGGATCAACCTTCTGTGGTGGCCCTGGACGATGGTCGGTTTGTGGTCGCGTGGAGTCTGCGCATCGTCGAGCCATCTGACCCAGATTTCGATCGCTATCAAGTGCGTGCACGCATTCTCAATGCAGATGGAACACCGGATTCAGACGAATTCGATGTCCTATCTGAAAGTGTAAGCGATAGTCCGCAGCCACAGATCGACGCATTGGCGGACGGCAGTTTTGTGGCAACGTGGACCAGTTGGACAGATGCGACAGCGGGTGCACAACAGTCAGAGATCGTCGGTCGTGTATTTGGAGCCGATGGTAGTCCCACGTCCTCAGAATTTGTCGTCAATTCGACTACGGATAATCTGCAATTTATGCCTACAGTGGCAGGCCTACCTGACGGCCGCTTTGTGGTTGCGTGGGCAGATTTGAGCGGCACGGAGCCAGACACGAGTAATACACAAATTCGTGCGCGCGTTCTTAACGCAGATGGGTCCTCATCGCCAGAAGCGGACTTCATCGTCAATACTCACACCATTGATGCGCAAACCTCTCCGTCGGTTGGTGCATTGGCAAACGGAGACTTCGTGGTCGTCTGGGCGGATCGAAGCGGCGGCGCTGGGTTCCAAATCCAGGGGCGTGTCATGCATGCCGATGGCAATGCCGTGACGTCCCAGGACTTCACGATAAATACGGGCCCCGCGGGGGACGAAATGTTTCCCACCGTTCGCGGATTGGCGGATGGACGCTTCATCGTTGCATGGACCAGTTTCGGATCGGGCGAGAGTGGCGAGATTCACGCACGACTATTGAACGCTGACGGTAGCGCGGCCGACTCCATCAATGGTAGCAACGACTTCGCCATCAATACAACTACAGCCAATCTGCAGTGGGATCAGGCATTGGATGTACTATCCGATGGGCGCATCGCAATCGCTTGGACCGATTGGAGTAGCCCATGGTCGGACAGCGAGGGATCACAAATTCGAGCCCGCATACTAAGTTTGACAGACGGCAATCCAGACTCACCCTCCGATCTCACCGGCGAACTCACCGAAGGCTCGGTGCTGTCTGATACGGGTTCGCTGGCGTTTGCCGAACTCGATCACTCGGCCCCGGCTAGCGTCTCGTTCTTGACCACGTCGGTGTCATGGTCGGGTGGGGCGCTGCCTCCGCATCAGGAAGCTCAACTTGCCGCGGCATTCTCCATCAATCCGGCGGGCTACACCGGCTCTGGGATTGCATGGACCTATGATGCGTACCCAAGCGAGGCGATGCTGGATTTCCTCGCCGATGGCGAGACCGCAACGCTGACGTTTGACGTCACGGCCACCGATAGCAACGGCATGAGCGCCACGGAAACGGTGACCGTCACCATCACCGGCACCAACGACGGCCCGCAATTGTCGTCCGCCTCATCGATTGGCCAGGTCGTAGAAGACACGATGGCCTTCGCCAGCGGCACGCTGAATTACCTCGACGGCGATGGCCGCGGCGAACCCGTGGTGACGGTCGAGCCACGCGCCATATCTTGGACGGCCGGAGCACTCGATCCAGAGCACGAAGCTGCCATCATCGCGGCATTCCAAGTGCATCCTTATCTTGGCTCAGAAGTCAGCGGACACATCACGTGGCAGTATCAGCAGCATCCCGGGACGCTCGACTTCCTGGCGCAGGGCGAGCAGATCGTCGCCGTGTTTGGGATCACGGCCACTGACAGTGCCGGCGCGACGACGACACAGGACGTCACCATAACGATCACCGGCACCAACGACATGCCGATGATCACATCCGGGGTCCAGTCGGGCGAAACCGAGGAGGACAGCGGTGCCGCCCTCACCGGCGAGATCACCTACACCGAGTTCGACGTCAACGATACCGTGTCCGCGTTCCCCATGATGGGCATGGCGACGTGGTCCGGCGGCTACATCGATCCCGGCATGGCCATGGCACTGGCCTCTGCATTGCAGATTGCGGCGCCCATGAACGGCACGATCGCGTGGACATATGCTCCGGCCGAGGGTGCGCTGGATTTCCTGGCCGCCGGCGAGACGCTCACGGTCATGCAGAACGTCCAGATCATGGACGGCCACGGCGGCATGATGATGCAGCCGATCACCGTGACTGTTCAAGGCACCAACGACGGACCGGTGTTCTTCCCCGGCGGTCCTGCAGACGGCAGCGTCCTCGAAGGCAGCGCGACCGTCCTCACGTATGCAGGTCTCCTTGAGTTCATCGATCGTGACCGCAACGACACCGCGACGATCTCCGTCGAACTGTCGAGCATCGCGGGCGCCGAGGTTTCCCCGGCGTTGGAGAGCGCGCTGCAGTCGGCGCTTGTTGCCTCGTTGGCGCCGCCCGTCGGTCCGCCGATGCCCGGTATGCTTCTGGCAACAAACCAGCATATCAACTGGTCGTTTGCGCTCGGCAGCGCACTGGTTGCGGGGCTGGATGAAGGTGAAACACTCACTGTTGCCTACGACATTACTGTCACCGATCCACAAGGGGAATCGGCCACGCGGACCGTGACCATGTCCATCACGGGTACCAACTCGGCGGCCGTTCTCTCTGCTGACGTTGTCACCATGGCGGAAACCGATGCGCCGCTCACGGCCACCGGACAGCTCACGATCACGGACGTCGATAGTCCGGAGGAGTTCGCGCCACAGATCGACGTCGCTGGCACCTATGGCACGTTCTCGATCGACAGTGCGGGCGCATGGACGTTCGTCGCCAACACGGCATTCGACGAGTTGCCGGCTGGTACAAATCTGAGCGAAGTCTTCAACGTCTTTGCGGTGGATGGAACGCCGACCACGGTGACCATCACGATCACGGGCACGAACGATGCGCCTGTGGTGACGGCCTTCGAGGTGAGCGCCACAGAAGGAGCAGGAATCGTTTCTGTTGACGCTCTTGCAGGCGTGACTGATGCCGACGCTGGCGCAGAGTTGACTGTCGTGGGTGTCGAGGCATTGCCTGCTGGCGTGACACTTTCGGGCAACGTCTTCTCTCTCGACCCGAGCCATTCTGCATTCGATGGCCTTGCCGTTGGTCAAACGATGACCCTTGCAGTGGCCTACGGCGTGAGTGACGGCATCGTTAACGTGCCCAATGTAGTCACATTCACGATCACGGGCACCAACGACGCGCCAACGGCGGTGGCTGTGGCCGGTGGCCATGTGGCTGAAAACGCGCCCGCGGGCACCCTGGTCGCCACCCTTTCCGCTTCGGACGCCGATGGCGAGGAGGCGACGTTCACGTTGTCCGGCGCCAATACCGAACTCTTCGAAGTGATCGGTAACGAGATCCGCGTCGCGTCCGGCGCCATTCTCGATTTCGAGACCATGTCCAGCTATGACCTCATCGTCACGGCAACGGACCCGCATGGTGCCGCAATTGCGCAGCCGATCACGCTGACAATTGACAACGTCACGGGTTTGATCGTCGGTGGTTCCGGCAATGACGTGCTCACCGGCACGAGCGAGGAAGACAACATCTACGGCGCTGCCGGTAACGACACGCTGAATGGCGCAGGCGGACCAGATCACCTTTACGGCGGCACGGGCAACGACACGTTTGTCGTCGATGCCAGCGACACGGTCATCGAGTTGGCCGGCGAGGGCACGGATACCGTCCAGGCCGGCTTCAGCTATGCGCTCGGCGCCAACGTCGAGAACCTCGTTTTGACGGGTGGCGATGATAGCTCCGGTACGGGCAATGCCCTGAACAACACCATTACCGGCAACGGCGGAGCAAACCTGATCGACGGCGGTGCTGGCGCGGACACCATGTCGGGCGGCACCGGCGACGATACCTATGTCGTCGATACCGCCGCAGACCGGTTGATCGAAGCGACATCGAGCGGGACGGACACAGTCCGGACAGCGCTTGCCAGCTACAGCCTTGCTGCGACAGCCAACGTCGAGAATATTGTCTATACGGGCACCGGCAGTTTCGCGGGTACGGGCAATTCTCTGTCCAACACGATTGAAGGTGGTGCCGCCGGGGACACGCTCTCGGGTGGCGCCGGTGCCGACCGCCTCATTGGCGGCGCTGGCGACGACAGCTACGTCGTCGACAACGTCGGCGACTTGGCGATCGAGTTGGATGGGCAAGGTACCGATACTGTCACCAGCAGCGTCAGTTTCACGCTCGGGGCGGACATCGAGAATTTGACGCTGACGGGCACGGCGCCGCTCGCAGGCACGGGCAACACCCTGGACAATGTCATTACAGGCGGCGCCGGTGCCAACACCATCGACGGCGGTCTCGGCGATGACCGCATGGCCGGTGGCGCCGACAATGACACTTACGTCGTCGACAGCGTCGGGGACGTCGTCATCGAAGCGGCCAGCCAAGGCACGGACACTGTGCGTACGGGGATCGATTACGTCCTCGGCGCCAACATTGAGAACCTTGTCCTCACGGGCGCGGAAAATCTCTCAGGCACCGGCAACGCGCTCGCCAATGCGCTCACCGGGAACAGCGGCAACAATATCCTCGATGGTGGCGCCGGCATCGATTCGATGACGGGTGGCCTCGGTGATGACACGTATCGCGTCGACTCGACGAGCGATCGCGTCGTTGAATACGCCAATCAGGGAACCGACACCGTCGAAACGGCTCTCGCGTCCTACACACTGGCGGCACTGACGAGCGTTGAAAACCTGAGCTTTACGGGCACAGGCAATTTCTCCGCAACAGGTAACGGACAGGCTAACGTGCTGATCTCCGGAGCTGGCAACGACCTCCTCTCGGGCGGCGCTGGTGCTGATCGGATGCAGGGCGGCGCCGGCGATGATATCTACGTCGTCGACAATGCGGGCGACGTTGTTGTCGAGCAAGACAGTGAGGGCAGCGACACGGTCCGCAGCGCCGTGAGCTACTCGCTCGGGGCCAACGTCGAAGCCTTGGAGTTGACCGGCGGTCAAAGCGCCAACGCAACCGGCAATGAGCTGGACAATACGATCGTCGGCAACTCCGGCGCCAACAACATCAATGGCGGGCTCGGCGCCGATCGCATGTCCGGCGCCAGCGGCAACGACACCTATGTCGTCGACAACGCCGGGGACGTTGTGACCGAGGAGGCGGGACAGGGCACGGATAGCATCTCGACCAGTCTTGCTGCCTTCGATCTTGCGACAACCGCGAATGTCGAAAATCTCACGTTCACGGGCAGCGGTGGGTTCACCGGCACCGGCAATACCTTGGCCAATTCCATCAGTGGTGGCAGCGGTGACGACGCGCTGTCAGGTGGTGACGGTGCCGATACGCTACGTGGTAATCTCGGCAATGACTGGATGGATGGCGGGACCGGCGGCGATACCATGCTCGGCGGACTCGGAGACGATACGTATGTCGTCGACAGCACAAGCGATCGCATCACAGAGTTGACCAGTCAGGGAACTGACACTGTTGTTTCGAGCATCAACTCCGTACTTGGCGCCAATCTGGAAAATCTGACGCTGTCGGGATCCGCAGTCACGGGCACCGGCAACACGCTTGCCAACGTCATCACCGGCACCGCCAACGCGAATACGTTGGACGGCGGCAGCGGCAACGACACGGTGATCGGCGGCGGCGGTGCCGACACACTGTTGGGTGGCGCGGGCAACGACCGGATCGTTGTCACCGGGGCCGGTTTTACCAGGATCGACGGCGGTACCGGTCAGGACACGCTGGTGCTCAACGGCGCAGATGCCGCGCTGTTGGATCTGACGGCGATCGCAAATTCCATCTTCTCTGGTTTGGAAGCGATCGACATCCGTGGCGACGCCGGGGAAAACAACTTGCTGCGCATGGCCTTGAGCGATGTGCAGTCGCTGTCGACGAACGCCAATTCTCTGTTGGCGGCGAGCGGCTTCTCCGGTCCCATGTCCAACGACAGCATCATTGTCTACGGCGATGACGGCGACTTGGCCGATCTGTCGGAAGCCCTGGGTTCGTTCTTCGTGGGCGCGCACTGGCAGTACGACGGCGAGGTAACAATCGATACCGACACCTTCGCGGTCATGAACTACTACGATGCCAACGGCATCCTGCTTGGAACGGCCGCCATCGACAACGACGTCAACATCGTCTGACGGATCGCCTATCTGGAGTGGCAGAGCACGGCTCAGCCGCTCCAGTGGACGTTCTGGGACGTATCGTCAGGCAAGTACCGTCGAAGAGCAGCTTCGAGGGAGGCGTCTCCAAAAGATGCCGACTTTGAGCCTGTGCGGTGGCGCGACACGCCATTCGCGATCGAGGATGTGAACAGGCGTGCACTTTGACCCCGAGCGTGCACGCGACGTCGCCCACGTCAGTCGGCGGCGAGGACGCCGCCTCGACAGTACGTCTCCTCGCAGCCTTTATGGCGCGCGCGTCGATGCGCTAGCCAACTTCTACCTGGCATTGGCGCATCTCGGCCATCAGCGCCACCGAATCGAGTGTGCGATACGTCACGCGCGGGCGTCATTTGATCGCCTTCGGTAGCTTCGGAGCCCCTAGTGCGCGTCTACGGCGGCACAGGCTACTGGCGGCGCAGGTTCCGACATGATCTTTAACTTCGAGAACCTGCTCGGCTCTGGGGTCAACGATACGCTGACGGGTAGCACTGCGGCGAACGTACTTTGGGGTGGCGATGGGAGTGACGTCCTGATTGGTGCTGCCGGTGCCGACACGCTCGATGGCGGTGCGGGTGTAGATTTCTTCGTCTTCAATCCGGCGCTCGGTGCGGCCAACATTGACCAGATCAGCGGTTATGTCGTCGCTGATGACACGATCCGGCTTGAGAACGGCATCATGACCGGCCTTGGCGCAACCACTGGCACGATGACGGCAGCGGCATATTTCACCGGCGCCGCTGCAGGCGATGCCAGCGACCGCATCATCTATAACAGTGGCACGGGCGCCCTGCTCTATGACGCCGATGGCACCGGCGCCACCGCCGCCATCCAGTTCGCGACGCTCTCGACAGGCCTCGTCATGTCGAACCTGGAGTTCGTGATCATCTGAAGGGACTGCGAGAGTTGGGTCGGCGATGACTGCGATCCAAGTTCTCGCGCAGTGGATGAGTTTGTTACGAAGCAGAGTGCCGGCAACGGCGCTGTTGAAACTTGCGACTGTGTGACGCCGGCAGCGGGGGCGGCAACGGGGCATCCTGGATTTTCAGCACTCGTTCTTGGCACCGCTTGACGGGTTTGGTGAAGTCTGGTCGGCCTTTTAGTCTACAGTCCGTAGAGTGTCTCGGGCGACCACACGAGGCTTGCTTCGGGCCACTATCTGATCTCCACCGTTCGACCAAGGACTTTGGACCTGCCATAGATGGCGCCTACCGACCTGCAATGTCCGACCTATCTCACGTTCTGGGGCAAAGCCGGAGGCGAGCGTCCCAATGAACCGGCATGGCATCCGGTTGCCTATCATTGCCTCGATGTCGCTGCGGTGGCGGATGTCCTGCTACGGACCAATCCGCGACGCCTGCAGGCGATGTCCGACCTTCTGGGCACTTCCCCTGAGGTCGCGCGCTCGTTCATCGTATCGCTGATCGCATTGCATGATATCGGCAAATTCGCCGCACCGTTCCAGGCAAAATGCCCGGACTTCTATCCGACCTGCCTGTCCAAGTGGACTGGCTCTACGCTTGCCCGCCACGACGAAATAGGCTCAGCGGTTCGAGACGTGCTGGATCTTCACGGCGCGTTCACACCGCAATGGAGCAGGAGCGATTTCGAGGATCTGTGGCACGCCGTGACGGGTCACCATGGCAAGCCGCGTATCGTAGCGGACACTCCATTGAATATGCTGGCGATGCCGAAAGCCTGCCGTGAAGCTGCAGCGACATTCGTGATCGATGTGCGCCGCCTTTTTACTCCCGTGACAGAAATCGCGCAGCCGCAGCTCTCATCGTTAGCGCGCTCGTCCTGGCACCTTGTCGGCTTGACGGTCGCGTCCGACTGGATCGGGTCCAACCGGGGTTGGTTTCCTTATCGCCAACCCGAATTACCGCTTCCCGGCTACTGGGTGCAAGCATTGGCGTTTGCAGAACGGGCGGTGACTCTGGCTGGTATCCGGCCAGCTCCGTTCCCGACCGAACACGGCGCCGATCACATTCTGCCGGCCCACATCGCGGCCAATCTCAGCCCGCTACAGCAGTTGGTCGAGACGATCGATCTGCCCGACGGTCCTGTCCTCGCCGTCATCGAGGACGTCACCGGCAGCGGTAAGACCGAAGCCGCGCTGCTCTTGGCATCCCGCATCCTGCACTCGGGTCGGGCCAGCGGTCTCTTTTTCGCGCTGCCGACCATGGCGACGGCGAACGCGATGTTCGATCGATTGGGCGAAAGCTATCGCCGGCTCTACGCAAGCGATGCGCAACCATCTCTGGTGTTGGCGCACGGCAAGCGCGCTCTCAACAAAGGATTTCAAGACTCGATCCTTTCCGGATCACCTTCATCAATGCCAGATCTGGACGGCTATGAAGATGGCGGCAACGCCACGTGCTCTGCTTGGATTGCCGATGACAGGCGCAAGGCGTTCCTCGCCCACATCGGCGTCGGCACGATCGATCAAGCGCTCCTCGGCGTGCTGCCGTCAAAGTATCAGTCGCTACGCTTGTGGGGGCTCGGGGATCGCATCCTGATCATCGACGAGGCCCACGCCTACGACGCCTATATGAGCAAAGAAATCGAGACGCTCTTGCAGTTTCATGCTGCCTTGGGCGGGTCGGCAATCGTCTTGTCGGCGACGCTGGCCGCAGCGCAGCGCCACGCGATGCTGAATGCCTTTCGCAAGGGCCTGGACTGCTCGGTGGCGCTGCCGGCGGCCTCCGACGCGTATCCCTTGCTCACGCTCGCATCCGCCACCGGTGCATCGTCACGACCAGTCGCGACTCGTCCCGATCGCAGACGTCGCCTGCCCGTGCGGCGCCTTGGCAGCGTCGAAGAGGCTGTTGCTGAAATTGCCGCAGCCAGCGCGACCGGGGCTGCCGTCGCCTGGATCCGCAATTCCGTCGATGATGCCATCGAGGCCGTGGAGTTACTGAAGGCTGGTGGTTTACATCCTGTGCTGCTGCATGCCCGCTACGCCATGGGGGATCGGCTCGACATCGAGGCGCACGTCACGCGAACGCTCGGTCGAGAGGACTCGACAGGCCAGCGGCGCGGCTTTGTCCTCGTCGGCACGCAAATCCTGGAGCAGTCTCTGGACTACGACGTCGATGCCATGATCTCCGATCTGGCGCCGATTGATTTGCTGATCCAGCGCGCGGGCCGGCTGTGGCGGCATCCCAGTCGCCGTTCACGACCACTTGGCGCTCCGGAGCTGTTGGTTCTGTCTCCCGATCCCACCGGAGACATCGACAAGGACTGGTATCGGCAGATTTCGCGCCGGGGTGCGGCGGTCTATGAGCATCATGGCATTGTCTGGCGGAGCGCCCAGACGCTGTTCGAGCTGGGCCACATCGATACTCCTGGTGGCGTGCGCGGTTTGGTCGAGAGCGTCTACGCCAACACCGGGATTGACGACATCCCGCTGGCGTTGCGGTCGCAATCACAGCGAGCGATCGGCAACAGCAGTGCCGCCCGATCCTTTGCCAAGACCAATCTGCTCGATGTCGATACGGGCTATGCCGGCAGCGCGACGGTATGGACGGCCGACGCGACTGGGCCAAGCAATGACTGTGTTCCGGCTCGGCCGAATCGAAGAGGGCCTGATCGTGCCCTGGTACATGGCCGAGGACGGCGATGCCCGGAGGTCGTGGGCGCTGTCGGAGGTGAGCGTGGCGACTGCGCGTGCCGACGGTGTGCCTGAGCCCGACGCGGCACGCGCGGCCCTGATGGCAACAGCCAAGGCCGACTGGCCGGAGTGGGAGCGTGAGCAACCGCTTCTGGTGCTGGACCCGGACAGAGAGGTTTGGCGTGGCATCGTCAGCAAGACGGGTGACGGCGAAAAACAAGTCGGCTACGACAGGCGCGTCGGGTTTCGACTTGTCGCGGCCTGATGCTCTCCGCACACGCGGAGCTGTGTCGTGAGCGGTCCACAATTGCATGGTGGATAGGAACACTGTCCCACTTGTAGATCGAACAGACGGCAGACATAATTGCTCCTGAAATCAATTTCGCCCCCAACAATCTGAAACGATCGGACCAACCATGACCGAGCCATTTTCGCTCGCTCGGCAGGCGTGGATTCCTGTTGCCCTCGACGATGGGCGACGGGTGTTCGTGCGGCCCTGCGAAGTTTCTCAGCCCTTCGATGGTCGAACCATTCTGCGCGTCGCGACCGGGCGGCCGGACTGCGACATCAGCCTGACCGAGTTCCTGATCGGACTCTTGGCAGTCGCAATCGGCCCCAAGGATCGACGCGACTGGGTGCAGCGGTACCGCAACCCGCCGACAGCGGCGGAGCTAGAGACGGCATTCGCTCCGTTCGATGCCGCGCTATTGCTTGACGGCGACGGGCCGCGGTTCTTTCAGGATCTGGATCCGCTCGCCGGCGGGCCAAGCCCGATCGAGGGGCTCCTCATCGATGCACCGGGTGGCAACACGATCAAGGAGAACGCTGACCACTTTGTGAAGCGCGGCCGCTCGGCTGCGCTATCGCGATCCGGTGCAGCCATCGTGCTGGCGACACTACAGACCAGTGCGCCAGCCGGTGGTGCGGGCAATAGAACCTCACTTCGGGGCGGCGGACCACTGACGACCATCATTGTGCCGGGAACACAGGACAACCGAGAGCCGAGCCTTTGGGAGCGCCTGTGGGCCAATGTCCCCGCGGGAATGCAAGCAACGGCGGCTGACATACAGAGCGTGTTCCCCTGGACCACGGCGACACGTGTGTCCGACAAGAGCGGCAAGACCACGACACCTGACGACGTTCATCCCGCGCAGGCCTTTTTCGGTATGCCACGTCGCATCCGACTGAATTTCGAGCCGAACGGTGAGCAGCATCCCTGCGATCTCCTGGGCATTGTCGATGATGTCGTTGTGACGGGCTACGTCACGCGCCCCTGGGGAACGAACTACACCGCCTGGAGCCAAGGGCATCCGCTCAGCCCCTACTACAGGATGAAGGAGACCGATCTGGAATTTCTGCCATTGCATTTGCAGTCCTCACGAGTGGGCTATCGCCAGTGGCTCGGCATGGTGATGGAGGGGCAGAAAGGGCTTCGGGTTCCCGCACGATGCCTGACCGAGTTTCCGCAACGTGCTCGCGATCTCGTGCCTCGCGACGATGCGGTGCTCAGGCGCGCGCGACTACTCGTTGCCGGTTACGCCATGGACAACATGAAACCCCTCGACTTCGCCGAGGCGTTGCTGCCGCTGATTCTCACCGGCAGCGCCATCGCCGACGACGCGATCAAGGAGCTGGCGCGGCATTGGGTCGAGGCGGCTGACATGGTCGCCAATCAAACCGTCACAGCCGTCAGGCTCGCGCTCTACGGCGAGAAGTCCAAGGCCGACCGCGATAGCACCGTGCTTGAGGCCGTCAAGGCGCGGTTCTGGGCGGACACCGACGACGCTTTCTATGCCGCGCTGCGTTCAGCGGCGGACTCGCTCGAAGCGGAAAGCGACAGCGAATGCCACGCCGACATGAACCGCGCAGCCAGTGCTGGATGGCTGGCAACACTGCGTCGGCACGCCCTCGCCATCTTCGACGATGCCGTGCCGATCGAGGACGCCGAAGGCCACCGCATCGAGGACATCATCACGGGCCGCAAGATGCTTGGTCTGATGCTGAATGGCCAGGGGAAAGGCGGCGCAGGGCTGTATCAGCTGCTCGATCAGCCGTCACCTGAAGCAAAGCCAAGAAGAGCGAGGAAAACCGCATGAACGCTGAACTTCCAAACCGCTATGCCGAGCAGGCCGCAGTCGCCGTCTCTTGGCTCGCCTCACTACGACCACGTGAGGTCGGCGGGCGGCTCATTGCTGGCGATCGCGCGGCACTCGCTCGCTTGCGGCGCGCGTCGAGCGTGATGGAAGCCGCCGCCGAACCGGCGACGGCCGATCTCTACAAGAAGCTTGGTTTACAGTATCCGGCACGCGACCTCGCACGCGCCGCTGTGGTAGCCGCCGTGCTGGCGCATGTGCGCGAGGCAAGTTCGGAGAAAATCGCGCGTGCCATTGGCACACCTCGGGCGGGCGACGGTTCGACGGCCATTCTCACGCCGTTGCGATTGAAGCGACTGCTCGCTGCACGTGAGCCGGACGACATCCTGATCGCGTTTCGGCGTGTCGTCGCCATCCTCGGGCACACCGCCAACATCCGTGATCTCGCGCTGCAGGTCCTCGCCTGGACCGATGCCGAGCGCGGGGACATCACGCGCACCCGCTTTGCCTTCGATTATCACGGCGCCGGTCCGTTCGCTCCTGGCGCCGAAGCTGCGACCGCCATCATTTCACAAACTCCTGCACAGGATTGAACCCCATGTCCCGTTTCATTCAGCTGCACGCACTCACCGTCTATGCCCCCTCGAACCTCAATCGCGACGACACCGGCCGCCCCAAGACCGCCAAGTTCGGCGGCGCCGAGCGGCTGCGGATTTCGAGCCAAGCCCTGAAGCGTGCCATTCGCACCAGCGAGGCGTTCAAGTCCCGCGTGCAGGAACATCGCGGCGAGCGCACACAACGCCTCGGCGATGACGTGCGTGCATATCTCGAAGCCAAAGGCCAGGCGCCCGAACAAGCGACCGCGGGGGCACGCGCCATTGCGGCCATCTTCGGCAAGAACAAGGACGCAAAGGACAAGAACCCCACCTACATCGAGCAGTTAGCTTTCGTATCTCCCGAGGAACGACAGGCCGCACTGGGTCTCGCAGACAAATTGATCGCCGGCGAGACCCTGCCGAAGGAAACGAAGGACTTGGTTCCTGACGTGCTGCGGAAAGCAGATACCGCCACCGACATCGCCATGTTCGGGCGCATGCTTGCCGACAATCCCGATTTCAATCGCGAAGCGGCCGTGCAAGTGGCTCACGCTATCACCACACATCGCGTCGAAGTCGAGGATGACTTCTATACCGCGGTCGATGACCTCAAGAAGCCGAGCGAGGATGCCGGCGCCGGCTTCATCGGCGAGTTGGGCTTCGGCTCCGGCGTCTTCTACATCTACGCCTGCATCGACCGCGCCCTGCTCGAAAAGAACCTCGGCGGCGACAATGGACTTGCCGCAACGGCCATCGCGGCGCTCGTCGAAGGCCTTGCCACCTCGTCGCCGACAGGCAAGCAAGCGAGCTTTGCCAGCCGTTCCCGAGCCAGCTATCTGCGCATCGAGAAGGGCAACCAGCAGCCGCGCAGTCTCGCTGCGGCATTCTTCAAGCCTGTGCGCGGCGACGATCTGTTGACATCATCGGTCGTCGAACTTGATCGTCTCGCCGACGGCATGAGCAAGGCCTACGGCCCCTGCTTCGATGGCACGCCCTTCATCATGGATGTGACCGCAGGTCAGGGCTCTCTCGCTGACGCTATCACCTTTGCATCGTCGGAGTGACCGCCATGGCTGAATACCTTCTGTTTACGCTCGCGGCGCCCTTGGCCTCGTTCGGCACCGTCGCGGTTGGCGAGCGCCGTCCCACCTGGGATCGGCCCTCGAAATCACAGATCCTCGGCCTCGTTGCCGGCTGCCTCGGTATCGAGCGCTCCGAGGAGGAGCGTCAGCAAGCCCTCGCTGCCGGCATCGGTTTCGCTGTTCGGGTGGATGTCGCGGGTGGGCTGGCGTCGGACTATCATACCGCCCAGGCCGCCAAAGACGTCTCGATCCGCCGCCGCGCCAAGGTGTTCGGCCCGATCCGCACGCGCGCCGACGAACTGGCTTGCGACGACCTGAAAACCATTCTGTCGCGACGCGAGTTCCGTGTCGGCTCGCAGCACACGATTGCGCTATGGCGAGCGACTGCCGGAGAACCGGATCTTGCTGCGATCAAGCAGGCACTTGAAGCGCCGGTGTTCGTTCCTTTCGCTGGCCGCAAGGCGCACGCACTCATGCTGCCGATGGCGCCTCGTATAATCGATGCGGATCACATCGAGGGTGCTTTCGCTCGCTTCGACGCCACGGAACCGTCGGACGTGAGGGCTCTCAAGTCGCAGTTGAGGCTGGCGATCGACGGCTCCGGCCCGATCTATGCCGATGTCGATGCCATTCCCGACGCCGAGCGCACGGCGCGCGTCAGTCGTCTGGAGGAGCGCCGCGACCGGCCAGAGAGCCGGGCCAAATGGCGCTTCGGCCTACGCACCGAGGCACTGCTCAAGTCACGCGTTGCCGGCGGAGGCACGCCATGACCACGCAGTTCCTGTCCCGTGCCCGCCTGCGTGCTTCACGTGGCGAGGCGTTGTCGGCCATTGCCCCGCTTCTCGTGCCCGATGATCCGAGCAAACGCGCCGGACATGCCCATCGCGTGCTTTGGCTGCTGTTCCAGGATGTTCCCGACGCCCAGCGCGACTTTCTGTGGCGCGACGACGGCAATGGCCGATATCTGATCCTCTCAGCTCGACCGCCGAGTGATCCGCTCGGACTGTTCGAGCTTGAAACCAAATCCTTCGAGCCGTCCTTGAGTGTCGGCGATCGTCTTGCCTTTACGCTGCGGGCCAACCCAGTCCTTGCCAGCAAGGCGGCGCTGGATGCCAAAGCCCGCACCGAACGCGCGCGTGGGAAACGCGTTGACGTCGTCATGCACGCGCTGAAAGACGTCGCCAAAGCCGAGCGGAAGTCCGTTCGCGATGCGATCGCCGTGCAAGCAGGCACCGGCTGGCTTGCCGCGCAAGGTGCGCGTGCCGGCTTCACCGTTCCTGAGCCACCGCATGTCGATGGCTACGCCCAAATCCCGATTGAGCGGCGCCGCGGCCGACCAGCCGGCTTTTCGGTGCTCGATTTCAAAGGCGTCGTTGAGGTTGCCGATCCCGCCGTCTTCCTTGACAAGCTCGCGCGTGGTTTCGGTTCAGCCAAAGCCTTTGGTTGTGGCCTCATGCTGATCCGTCGCGCGTAGGGAAATGTCCATGGCAGCCAACGACCCTCCCTACGTTCCCCTGCGTCCGATTGCCATCAAGGAGCGCGCAGGCATCATCTTCCTGCGCTACGGCCAGCTTGACGTCGTCGACAGCGCGTTCGTGCTGATCGACGAGAAGGGCGTGCGTGTCCAGATCCCCGTCGGCGGGCTGGCCTGCATCATGCTGGAGCCGGGCACGCGTGTCAGCCATGCCGCCGTCGTTCTGGCCGCGCAAGTGGGATGCCTCCTCGTATGGGTCGGCGAGTCGGGCGTGCGCCTCTACGCCTCCGGCCAACCCGGCGGGGCACGTGCCGACCGTCTGCTCTATCAGGCCCGCGTCGCCCTCGATGAGGAGGCGCGCCTCAACGTGGTGCGCGAGATGTACCGTCGGCGTTTCGGCGAGGAGGCGCCGTCGCGCCGCTCGATCGACCAACTTCGCGGGATCGAGGGCGCGCGGGTCCGGGAAATGTACAAGTTGATCGCCAAAAAGTACGGGGTCGACTGGAAGGCACGCAATTACGACCGCAACGAATGGGACGCAGCTGACATCCCCAATCGCTGCCTGTCGTCGGCCACAGCCTGCCTTTATGGCTTGTCGGAAGCGGCCATCCTCGCTGCCGGCTACGCCCCGGCGATCGGCTTTCTGCATCGCGGCAAGCCGCAGAGCTTCGTTTACGACGTCGCCGACGTTTACAAGTTCGACACCGTCGTGCCGGCCGCGTTCGAAACCGCGGCCAAAATTGCCAAGGGCAAAGGCGACGGCTCGGCGCCCGAACGACAGGTTCGCATCGCGTGCCGCGATCTGTTCCGTAAGACCGGCGTGCTGGATAAAATCGTCCCGTCGATCGAGGAGATGCTGAAGGCAAGCGGCATTGAAGCGCCCAAGGATGCGCCGGAGGCGGTCGAGCCTGCGATTCCGGCTGAGGAGGCTTCGGGTGATGATGGGCATCGCGGTTGAGGGCGTGGCGGGCGTAGGGCCATCGAAGCGGCACTAGTATCAATCTCGGAGGCGTGAATGATCGTCATTGTTACGGAAAACGCGCCACCGCGATTGCGTGGTCGCCTGTCGTTGTGGTTCGCCGAAGTCCGGGCCGGCGTTTATGTCGGCGACTACAGTCGACGGGTGCGCGAGCGCATCTGGGAGGAAGTGAAGATTATGATCGGCGACGGCAACGCCGTGATGGCATGGTCGGCGCCGACTGACAGTGGCTTTGCGTTCGAATGCCTTGGGGCCAATCGGCGCGAGCCCGCTGATTTTGATGGCCTCACGCTGGTGCAGTTCAAGCCGGCCCCATCGCCCGGTGTTGCAGGAGCCAAGGACACTACGTGACTTTTGGGTTGTTCATCTTGGTGGCGCTTTTTGACATCGTAAAACATGAATGATACCCGTGGGATGGAAGCAAGTCCGTTCCCCGCACACGCGGGGCTGAACCGCGCCGCCTGCGCCGGCGCATCATGCCGTTCCACCGTTCCCCGCACACGCGGGGCTGAACCGGTGCCGACGTTGAGCATGCCGTACATGGCCGTCCGTTCCCCGCACACGCGGGGCTGAACCGGCGCTCGAGGGGCGCATCAAGTTTTCCAACCCCCGTTCCCCGCACACGCGGGGCTGAACCGCGTCTCGACCCGAACGGGTCCATTGCCGCGATCCGTTCCCCGCACACGCGGGGCTGAACCGGCCGAGATGGTGGCCCGATTGATGGCGCAGGGCCGTTCCCCGCACACGCGGGGCTGAACCGACGATCGCGGCCATGCTCGCCACGGGTATGGACCGTTCCCCGCACACGCGGGGCTGAACCGTTTCACTTCCACGTCGTTCGGTGGGTGCAGGACCGTTCCCCGCACACGCGGGGCTGAACCGCTGACAGCGACGATCGCGGCTCTGCAGCCTGACCGTTCCCCGCACACGCGGGGCTGAACCGCCTCCTGGTTGCGGTGTCACCGAGACGGCCACCCGTTCCCCGCACACGCGGGGCTGAACCGAACGGTAATCGCCACGTTGTCGGCGGGCTGTGCCGTTCCCCGCACACGCGGGGCTGAACCGCCGCATGGCGTGAGGTGCGGACGCAATATCTCCCGTGTGGTCGACAAGGCAAAGCTTGGCGGTCGCTACATCGGCCATCATGCACTGCGGCATGCTGCAGCCACATGGCTCGCAGACGCTGATGTCCCCATGCATGTGATTCAGCGGTATCTTGGCCATGACCAGCTAGAATCGACCGAGACGATTTATGCCAAGGCGACTGCCGCGAAGCGGACGGATGCTTCCGATGCGCTGGAAATTCGCATGAAGCGCGCGATCGAAGGAGGCGAGGTCAATGATCCGCGGTTCAATGAACCTTCAGCCCCTACCTTCGAGCCGGAGAATTGTCGGGTAATTCAAGATGTTGGATGGTGGGCGCTACAGGGATCGAACCTGTGACCCCTACCATGTCAAGGTAGTGCTCTACCGCTGAGCTAAGCGCCCATCCACAAAACGCTGCCGATTGGTACAGAGGCCGAAGCGGACCGGCCCGTGACGACAACGTGACGCGAGGTTCCTAACCCAGGTCTCCCCGGCGAGCAAGCGGGAACCGCATGGCTTTGGCCTTGTCCGCGAGATGCCATGCGCGGGCCTGCTGCTCAGCCGCCTTCCTTGCAAAGGTTCGCGGATAACGTTGAGCTGAGGCCGCACGTTTCCCGGAAGCCGCTTGGGACGCTCATGGCGGTGGACTTAGCCCCCCTCTCAAGAGGCCGGCTTGAGAAATGCCGCTGGCACTAGGCCTCAGGCGGCCTTCCGGGCGTAGCGGAGCGTGAACTCGACGCCGTTGAGGGAGACCGTGTCGCCGTCCTTAAGCATCGCCTTCTCCCGTTCCGTTCCATTGACTGAGATGGGATTAGGTTGCGAGCGATCGGCCGTTTGATTGATCAACTCGCACTGGCCATCGGCGGCGAATGCGAGTTTGGCGTGGCGGCGCGACACGCGGATATCGTTGACGTTGATGTCATCCTCCGTATGCCGCCCGATGACCACGCTCGAGGCGGTCACGTCAAACTTGCCAAGGCCGTCTGCGAATTCGAGCGTGGCCAGCACCGGGCGACTCCCCGTGGCTGGGGCAGCGTGCGGCTGCTGCACGGTTGGCCCCAACCCTTCGAGGATCGGCTCGGCCTTCTTGTCACCTTCGGTGATGCGATCACCGTACCTGGCGATCAAGACGCGCATGACCGGTGTCGGCAGGCCGGTCGAGAACATGCACATGAAGACGGCTGCCGAAAACATCAGCGGCGACAGCACTTCCTTCTCGAGGAAGACGACGCAGACGATCAAGCCCATCAGGCCCTTCGTCTGCAGCAGCAGTCCGGTGCCGACCGAGAAGGGCACGTTTTCGCCCGACAGGCGCGCCGCCAGACCGTGCCCGACGGTCTTGCCGACGACGCACAGCACGGTGCTGATGGCGAACAGCATCCACACATTGGGATCGAAGACGCTGAAGTTGGTGTTGAGGCCGGTGTTGAGGAAGAAGAACGGCATCAGCACCAGCACGGTCGTCATGTCGAAGCGATGCGCCGCCATTTCGCGCACCTTGTCGGGCAGGAAATAGCCGGCAATGAAGGCGCCGAGCACAGGATGCAGCTCGGTGATGCCGGTGATCGCGGAGGCGACGAAGATCGACAGCGCAGCAAGCGTGATGACGGCGCTTTCCGGCGCGTCCTTGGCCAGCATGCGGTTGAGGACGGGCGAGGCGACGTACAGAATGAAACCAATGCTCAGCGCGGCACCAAGGAAGGCCTTGGTCAAGGCGGCGGCGAGGCTGCCGCCCAGCGCCAGCGCCACCACAAGGCCAAGACCGAACCACATCATGGTGTCGGCGATGCTGGCACTGGCGAGCGCCACCGCGCCGAGGCGGCGCTTGGTGAGATCAAGTCCGCGCAGGATGACGGCCAGAACCGGCAGGGCGGAGACGGCGATGACGAGACCGAACGCGATGGGGAAGTTCACCACGTTGGCCTTGGCGCCGTGTGCCACCGGGAAGGCGTAGTACAGCGGGATGCCGGCCAGGATGCCGATGCCCCAGCCAATGATCATGCCGATGACGCCGATGGAGAGCACGCTCTTGCCGGATTTGCGGACCAGTTCCTTGTCCGCGTCGGTGCCGGCCAGAAAGCCGAACAGGCAGACAGCGATGGTGGCGATCGAGGCGATGCCGGCGGCGCGATTGACCTCGGTGCCATGATAGCAGGCCTTGCCGAACAGCGCATGGAACAAGCGCTGCGTGTCTGGGTTGGCGCAGGCCTTGTAGGGGCCCAAGGCGGCAGGATCCGGGGGCGAAAACAGCACGGCCGCATCCAGCGCGCCGAAGATGCCAGGCCCGAGCAGGACACCGGCAAAGATTTGCACGACGCCGAGCGGGAACAACTTGTCGAACTTGCACACCCGCCACAAAAAGTAGGGGAATGCCACCACGATGCAGGCTTGCACCAACAAAATGTAGGGCGGTTTCAACTCCTGCAGGAGTTGTACGAGGCCTGAATACATTGGCTCCCCCAAAGTTGGACCGGCAAGGCGCGGCCGGGAAAAAGTACTTGGCACTCACGCAGCACCGTCGCAAGCGCGGCCAAGTCACATGGCCAGCGGGACACGTTACCCGTGTTCCTGGAAGCAGATAAAGTTAAGTGAACGGACCAAGCCCACAAAAAGGTGGCCATGGTGAACGCGCCACCATGGCCATAACGCGACGTGATTAGTATGCCAGATTCGCCGACTCTGTCGCCGCGCAATCAGCCGAAAGCGGCGGCCGTCACTTCATTTCGGCCCAGTCGAAGTCGTCGCCGCACAACGGCACGAACAGCAGCGTGGTCTGGCCAATGGTCAGGCGATCCTTGGCCTTGATCTCGGTGTTGGCGAGCACGGCCCCGTCATTGAGGTGCACCAGATTGGATTTCTCGAGATTCGGCACCAGCTGGAACTGACGCTTGCGTCCGTCATAAACCAGGAACGCCTGCTTCTCGGCCGAGATGGAATCGTCGCCGAAGTCGATCGGGATGCGCTGGTTGGTCGAGCGGCCAATGGTGTTGCTGCCGGGAAACACGGGTCGGAAGCTGCCTTTGCCCGGTCCCTGGACGACCACCAGCCAGCCGACGACGGGCGAGCCCTTGTTCATGTCGGAGCCAGCCGCCATGCCCGGATGGGGCAGCAGGCGGGTGTGGCCATTGTCGACCATGGCGGGTGCGGGGGCTACGGGCTTGGCCGGCTCGCGCGGCGGGGGGGCTGCAGCAGGAGCGGGGGCCGGCGTCGGCGTCGGATGCGCGGCGGCACCGGTTACGCTGTTCTGGGCACCGCCACCACTGTCGCCGATGATGACGGTTTGCTCGCTCGCCGTCTCGCGGCGATTGGGAATATGGGCGTCGGTCTGGACGTCACGGGACGATGGGGGCTTCATGCTGGCTTCCAATGCTGTCGCTGCATCTCAATTTCAGGAGACTATCACGCTCGCATGAGCCGTGCACCGCCGGAAGTCGATCATGATGACCCCGGCCGCCACGGACACGCGTCGCAGACTGTTCTGCAACAGCCGCTGGACCCCAATCTGGTGCGCCAACGCGACGGTGCAAAGATCAACCTCGCAATTAAGTGAACACGGTTTGCTCATTGCCAACGCGACGTCGCACACTATACTTCGTCTGTCTGCAGTGCTGCGCCCATACGGAGCGATACGCTTGGAACGCCGCCTATTCCACCTCGCGCGCAAGTGTATACTCGCGACCGACCCTGAGCAAGGCGCGCCGGCGTTGACCCGGGCGTGCGCACCACGGCAAGAGCGCCCGCATATGGCCGTCGGGCCGACCTCGGCGCGGACCTTGCCCGCGGCCCCGCCCCGCACGCGCGTCACACGTGGCCCCGGCGTCATCCGCGCGCAGGGCACCTCAGCAAGGCCGGACGGAAAGGACAGCGTGATGACGCAAGCTCAGCCGGCCTCGACACGCGGCCTGGCGTTCGGCGCTGCCGGCATCATCGGGAGACCGCACCGGCCGGCGGCGGCATTCGGGCTCCGTCAGCACCGGGGGTGCCGCGCATGATGCGGCTTGAGCTAGCGCATGAGGCGTACATCGGCGCCCGCGATGAGCAGCAGGATTCGGCTGGCATCCAGATCATCGATGAGAGCAAGCACGCCGCCATTCTGGTGCTGGCCGATGGTCTCGGTGGCCACAAGGGTGGCGCGGAAGCCTCGAAAATCGTCGTGCAGACGTTCCTCGACGCCGCCAAGCAGGGGGCGTTCACGGACCCGGCACACCGCCATCGGGCACTGCGCGACGGCATCGAGGTCGCCAACACGAGCATTGCCGGCGGCGTCGATCCCGCCCACGGCCATCGCAGCATGGCCAGCACCGCCGTCATCGCCATTGTCGCTGAGGGCGCCGTGTCCTGGATCAGCGTCGGCGACAGCCACCTCTATGTCTGGCGCAAAGGCGCGCTGACCAAGCTCAACGAAGACCATTCGCAAGCGGGCCTCATGGTCCGCTCCGGCCAGTACAATGAAACCGACCCCGAGGTGCTGGCCGCCAAGTCGGTTCTGGTCTCGGCCCTCACCGGCCGCAAACTCGAGATCGTCGATCACCCCCAGCAGGCCTACCCGCTCGACGCCGGCGACGTGCTGATCCTGGCCAGCGACGGTCTCAACACCATCTCCGAGGACGATATCGCCGGCATCGTCAGCAACGGTGCCAAGCTCAATGCCAAGCAATTGAGCACGGCGCTGATCGAGGCCGTCAAGGAGCGCCGCGCCGACCGGCAGGATAATACGACGGTTGCCGTGGCCCGCGTGATCGTGGCGCCAAAGCATGCGGCCACCGAGGCGCCGACCGCCATTGCGCCGCGTCAGCGTCAGGAAATCACCACGCCGACCGAAGTGGCCACAGCCCACCAGCGCACCCAGATCCCAGCCGCCGCGAAACCTTCAGCGCCCGCCAAAGCCAGCCCCGGCGCGGTCGCGGCCCAGGACGCGCCGACCCAGCGCGTGACGCCATCGGGCCCCGTCGTGGCCAGCGCCACCCAGCGGTCCGCCGCGCCGACGTCCGCGACGGTGCCAGCGGGTAACACCGCCCGCACCGCCCTCCCATCGGCCGAGGCCCGCACGGCGGCTGCGGATGCGACGGCGCGGGCGGCGTCGGAGTTGCGTCCAGACAAGCCGATGGCGCCCATTCCCGGGCCGCCGCCGGCGCGGTCTGGCCTCTTGCCGTTGGGCCTGCTGATGCTCGCCCTCGCCACACTCTTCGGCGGCCTGTTCATTGGCCGCATGCTGGGCCTATGGGATCCGCTCAGCGCTTTTTTTGCCCCGGCGCCAACGACCCAGGTTCCGACGAAAACCAAGGGCACGCCATTGCCCGAAACCGCACCGGCACCGCCAGCCAAGACGCAGCTGCCTCCGCCCAAGGCCGACGTGCCGGCAGCCCAGCCCACACCGCAGCCAGCCCCGCCACAGGCTCCGCCGACTGCCGCGCCACCACCACGGCCGGAGGCACCGCGGGCGGCACCGCCACCTCCACCGCCGCCGACTGTACCGGCACAGCCATTGCCGCCGCAGCCCCGGCCTGAGACGGCGCCACCCACGTCGCCGCGTGCCGACCCGCCTGAGGATCCCTCGAAGGGCCAGCGCGTGCAGCCGCCGAGCGAGACGCCGCCCCGGTCGGAAAACCAGCCATCGCAGACGCCCAGCCCACCGCCGCCACGCCTCATCGCGCCGCAACCGCGACCCGCCGAGCCACCGCCAGGACCTCCTGCGCGGGCCGTGCCGCAGGACCGCAGCGGCGCCATCCCTGCACCGCGGCCAGGGGCTGAGCCCCGGCCAAGGGCGGACCAGGAGCGTGAGCGCCTGGAGCAGGAGCGCCGCGAGGCCGACCCGCGCCGCGTCCAGCAACCGGCACCGGAACGCCAGGTGGACAGTCTCCGGCGCCAGCCAGCGGTAAGCTGCAATCCATGGTCGGACGGGACGCGGCTGCCGAGCCGCAATGCCTGTTTCCAGGAGTGCAATCTCGTCACCCGCCCCGGCACCATGGACCAGCAGGACTGCCGGCTGTGGTGTAACGACAATTGTCCAGGCAGCGGCCTGTAATCGTGCGCGTTGGAGCGGGAATGTCAGGCCCGGCAGCGGCAGCCGTGTGGCTTGAGGGTGTCGCTATCTCCCGATGGGATGACGGCCAAGCTCACCACCCTTGAAGCGCCAGCGCACCAGGAAGATCTGGATGCCCGCCAGCAGCGCGATGAACGAGGGAATGAACACCCAGGCGAAGTGGCAGGCGGCGTCCCAGAACGGCGGCTTGACGCGGTCGAACAGGAACCACAGCAGGTCAAAATCGATTGCCAGATAAACCAGCAGGAACTCGATGATCGAGAAGAAGAACTGGTAGGCGAAGGGCCAGTCCTGGTCCCAGTGCGTGCGCTGGATCTGCATGTAGACGATATCCAGCAGCAGCCCCAGCACCAGAATGCAGGTGAGGAACAGGAAGCTTTGGATGAACTTCGAGTCGAAGTCCGTCGGTGGCGGGAACTGCCAGTTCTCCTGGTAGAGGCCCCAGATGAAGGTGACCGGCAGACCGATGAAGACGTAGAGCAGCAGGCGGGTGTGCCAGCGTCCGAGCAGGGTAGGCGTCATGGGCGGTCTCGCAGCATCGATTGAGGACAAGGACAGAAGCGCACGGCTGCACACAAGCCCACGCCGTGGCAGAGGATCGCCCGGTCAAGGCGACTGGCCAAGACACCATTTCAGCCATTGCGACGCCGAGCGCAGCGGACCAAAGCGCGTCACGCCGGGAGCCCCAATGGCGCCGAGCTGATCGACGGAGCGCAGCGCCGCAAACTGCAGGCCGAGGAAACTGTCGACGGCCGCATAGGGCCCGCTGGCCGTCACCACACCGGCGGCCCAGGCACGGGCGCGGCCGTTCTGCAGGCCGGCGATCTCGAAGCTGTTGTTCACCGTCAAGCCAGCCAGCCGCAGTTCCGCGCCCTCGCCCGCCGCCTTGTTGCGCGGCAGATCGTAGGTGCGAATGAGGTCGGCCAGCAGCGGTGTCTCGTCGACCTTGGCGACAAGACCCGTGCAATCGACGATGAAGTCGGCGGTGAGATCGACATTCTCGTTGTAGCGGTCGGAGGACTCGAGCCGCGTCACCACGCGCGCGCCCTTCACCTCGATCGTTGCCACATTGCCGTAGAAGACCTTGTACCAGCCCTCGCGTGTGCCGGTTTCGATGATCACATTCCAGTCGTCACGGTCGGCCGTGGTGGTGCCGCCCCAATCGCGCATCAACCGGGCGCGCTCCTCGGGCGGGGCCGCCTCGAGCTTGGCTCTGAGCGTGCCACCCCAGCACGCCTTGGGCCAGTTGAAGGGCTGCTGCTCGACGTCGTTGCGCAGATCGCGCGTGGCCAGATCATACTTGTGGCCCTGCTTGATCGGCGTGCGCACGAGGTGCAGCAGCCGAATATCCTTGTTCTTGGCGCGCGCCTCCCACACCCGCTGGATGACGCGCGAGGCCACGATGCCGCGACCGCGGATCATGATGGTGCCGCCGCGCTGCTCGAGTTGCCGATAAACGTCATCGTGCTCCTCGTAGGCGTTGACGACGGCCTTCGAGTCAGGGTTTGCGCTGCGGAACTCCTGCAGGTCGGGCAGATAGTTCGATGCCGGATAGCCGGTCGCGATCTGGATGTAGCGGGCGATGAAAAAGCGCTCGCGCTGCTCCGGCGGCAGGTCGGCTGCGAACTGGCTTGGCACCCGATAGGCGACGACGAAGCGCTCGTCGTCGGTCTTGCGAATGCCGACCACCTGGCCGTAGAGCCACATGTTCTCCCAGCCGATGCGCCGCGCCTCGACATCGAACGAGTGATAAACGTCGCCGGTGCGCGGCGTGTAGCTCTCGGTCAAGTTCGGCTCGCCGAACACCTGCAGCACATACTTGAGGCCGCCGAGGTTGCCGCGCTTCAACTCGCGCATGGTCTCGCGGCTGGCATAGCCCGGAAAGCCCCAGATATTGTCCGGCACGGAAATGGAGTTCGAGCGGATGCGCTCGTGGTCGGGGATCTGCGACACCTTGCACAGTCGGCCCCACTTGGCGTAGGGGCGCTTGTCGGGGGCGACGCCGATGACGCGGATGTCGTTGGCGGGCACACCATAGACCCTAAGGTGGTCGACCCAGCAGAAGCTACCGATGCCGCCGCCGATCGCCAGGTAGTTGCACTCCCCCGCCACCTTGCCCGAGTTGGCGAGCTCGCGCACCGTGACGATGCGATTGTCGAAGATGCGGCCGGGAAACTGCGCCCGTGGCGCCACCACACCTGGCCGCGCGTCGGCTTGCGGGATCGGCCGGTTGACCTCGACGTGCGTCTCGTCGCTGGGCCGCTGTACGGCGCGGCGTTGGCCGCCGGCCTCCTCCAACCGGTAGGTCAGCGAAAAGTGCCCGATGCGCAGGGTCTGGTCGGGGCCCCACGTGGCGCTCGTGATCACCTTGTCGTCGAGATAGGTCTTGTTCTGGCTGCCCTTGTCGTTGATGCGCACGGTGCGCCCGTCGACCGTCACTTCGGCATGGACGCGAGACACCTGCGCATGCGCCAGCACCACCTCGTTGCCCGGCGCGCGGCCGATGCGAAAGGGGCCCTTGCCTTGCAACTTCACGCGTCCGGATTGCCCCTCGACGCCGGGTTCATCCAAGCGCCAGTTAATTTCGATCGCCATCGAGACCCTTGTGCTCCTGAAACCTTGCGCTCAGTAAATTGGCGGCAGCCGTGCGCCTGTCATGCCCATGACCGTTACAGCAGGCGCGAGAACCCGCCGGTATTGCCGAGATGGCGGCCGCAATGCTTGCAATTGGCTTCCAGCGGCGGCTTGTTCAACAGATGACATTTGTCGTAGCCGCACACGATCCGCTGCTCGTGGGGATGCAGGATCTCGAACCGGGTGGTGCCGATCTTGATCACGTCGAGGGATTCGAGCGGCGTGCGCTCCTGGATGATCGGCGACTTGTTGCGCACCATCGTCACCGCCGCATGTGCTTGCGTCACCCAGTAGGGTTGTCCCTCGACCGCCTCGAAATGGCCAAGCGCCGGCTTGTCCCACTCCGTCCACCGGTTGAGGTCGATCATGTCCATGCCCCGGCCCGTATCGACGACGCCGATGCCGCGACCGGGCAGGATTTCAAGCCGCTGCCGCTCGGTGGTGGCGCGCTCGTCGGTGCTGAGCACGATGAACGGCATCAGGTCGATGCGCGAGATGGTGTAGTTCTCGATGTCGATCTGGAACACCGGGCTCAGCGCCACCCGGCTGTCGCGCACGACCAGACCGCCGACCCGGCTGCCGTTGCCGCTTGAATCCGTGTAGACGAAGCCGCGCGCCGTGCGCTCGATCATGCCGTGGATCCGCGAGACGCGGCGATTGTCGTGCCGCAGCAGGATCTGGTTGTTGACCTCGTGCTGGCGCCCGATCTGAACCGGCAAGGTGCAGGCGGAGACGTAGTAATCGCCGGAGTCATGGTCTTTGACGCCGAGATAGATTTTCTCCTGCATATGCGATCGCCCCGGGGTTGCTCAGGCCCGCCTCACCATGTGCCAGGTGATCGCTGCGGCCCCGATTCGGCAATATTGCTGCAAGTATCGCTGAACCAAGGGGTTTACCGCAAGGTCACAGGCAATTGAACGATGACTGAGTTAAGAAATATCGTTTCGCCCTCCCATCGAAGGCCATCAGCGCCGGCCTTTGGCCCTGGGCAGTGGGGCCAACTGCCTGCGGCACGCAGGCCTATGCAGGTGGGCGAACAGGGGGAGCGAAAATCGATGGTGCCGCAGGAGGGATTTGAACCCCCGGCCACCCGCTTACGAAGCGGATGCTCTACCACTGAGCTACTGCGGCAGCGGGCAGCCGGTCGAAATCGGCCGCCGGAGGAGACCCATAGACGCAAGGCCCGCCCTTGGCAAGATCGCGGCAGGCTTGAGCACGGACTTTCGTGGCCCGGCGTCAGCTGGAGATCGCCGTCGGCGCCAGCGCAACCGCTGGTGGGCAGCCCCACCGGCACCCCGCCGTGTCCATCGCCATGTGGCCGCAGCTCCACGAACATACAGACAACTCGAGTCGTCTGTGGCCCTTGCGCCACGTTCCACGGCTGCCGGCGCGTTTAATCTCCATCCCGACTTGTCGAGGCAAAACGGCCCGTAGTATGGTCCCCGTCATCGAGCACGACATGTGGCGTTGAGTGCGTCGTCTTCGCGTCAAGTGCCGATCCCAGACAACGCGTTTCTTGTTGGGCGTCCAGTCCGCCGTTGAGTTGTCTGTCGCGCGTCCAGAGCCCGTCGCTCGGCCGTGTTCCTAGTCCCCGCGTCAGTTCCCATCAGTTTTCGTCACCGGTCTCGTCCGGCGTGTCAGCGTTGCAGCACCCCACGCGTGCGCAGCGATCGTCATGCCTCGACTCCGGCTGGCGTTGGATCGTGCCGCCTTGCGGCGCGGCCAGATCGCATATTTGCGAGGAGAAACAACGGCATGTCTTGGAACGACGAACGCGTCGAGCTGCTCAAGAAGTTGTGGTCGGAAGGCCTGAGTGCGAGCCAGATCGCCTCTCGCCTGGGTACCGTGACCCGCAACGCCGTGATCGGCAAGGTGCATCGCCTGGGTCTCTCCGGTCGCGCCACCACATCGCGCATGAAGAGCCCGCGCCCGCGTCCGCGCCCGAACGCGGTCAAGCGCGCGGTGAACAAGCCCCGGTTCGCCCAGGTCGGCAACACGGCGCTGCAGAAGCTTTATCTCGCCGACGCCGAGCCTTACGTGGCCCCCGTCGAGGAGATGGTGATCCCTCTGGCTGAGCGCAAAACCATCCAGACCCTGCTCGAGAACCATTGCCGCTGGCCGATCGGCGACCCACAGGAGGCCGAGTTCCACTTCTGCGGCAAGAACAAGGTGACGGGCCTGCCCTATTGCGAGTTTCACGCCCGCCGTGCCTTCCAGCCGCCGCAGGCCAGCCGCCGCCGCGATCGGGAGGTGGCCGAGCCGCAAGTCGTGCAACTGGCGCCGAAGGCTCCTGTCGAGCCCGTCGACGCCTCGTAGTGCCGATATCCAGAGCTACGCCTCGCCTGGTGCCGTCGTGCGCCGGTGAGGATGTGGGGGGAGAAAGGACCGCACGCGCACCGGCGCCTGCGGTCCTTTCTGTTTTGGACGCTCGCCGCGGCGCGCAGGTCTTCGCTCAGCCCCCGCCTGCAAGGGGCACCTGATTTCTTGTTCACATTGTCAAACAGCACCAAGTCGTCGATTGAACAGCCTCAGAATAACGCCTGCGGCCACCGCGGGGATAACCGGCGGCCGGCCTTTTCACCGCCAGTTTAATGGCACGCGGGAGCCGGCCGCTGGAAACCCTGCTGCCGCGCCACAGATTGCATCTGGCCGCCGCCTGCCGCACAGTTGCGCGACAACCGCGAGCGGGATCACAGCAGCATGGCCAAGGCCGAGAAGTCAGCACCCAAATCCGAGCCCAAGGCCACACTGAAGATCAGCGGGCCGTACAAAGGTTTCGACATCGAGGACAGCAAGCTGCCGAAGGCGATCGACGACGGCGCCTACGCCAGTGGCGGCTATCCGCACGACAAGAAACTCAAGCGCGAGGATTTCGAGACCGAACTCCAGGCATTGCAGATCGAGCTGTTGAAGTTGCAGGCGCACATTCAGAAAGCTAAGGAGCGCGTCGTCGTCGTCTTCGAGGGACGCGACGCCGCCGGCAAAGGCACCTGCATCGGCCGCATGCGCGAGCATCTCAATCCGCGCCATGCCCATGTGGTGGCGCTGACCAAGCCGACCGAGACCGAACGGGGCCAGTGGTATTTCCAGCGCTATGCCGTGCATCTGCCGAGCGCCGGCGAAATCGTGCTGTTCGATCGCTCCTGGTACAACCGCGCCGGCGTCGAGCGCGTGATGAGTTTTTGCTCGCCCGACCAGCTGGCCGATTTCCTGCGTGAAGCGCCGGAGTTCGAAGGGCTGCTGGTGCGCGACGGCATCCACGTCATCAAGATCTATCTCGAGATCGGCCGCGCCATGCAATTGAAGCGCTTCCACGAGCGCCGCCACGATCCCCTCAAACGCTGGAAGATCACCGACATCGATCTGGCCGCCATGGCCAAGTGGGACGAGTACACGCAGGCCAAAGAGGAGATGTTCCGCTTCACGCACACGGCCGTGGCGCCATGGACCGTGATCCTGTCGAACGATCAGCGTCGTGCCCGGCTGGAGTCGATCCGCCTGCTGCTCACGCGCATGGATTATGCGGGCAAGGACAGTACCGTGGTGGGTGCCTGTGACGCGAAAATCGTCGGCGCAGGACCGGACTTCTTCGTGCGCTCCGAATAGCCACGTTGAGCAGGGCGCCAGCATCCCGAGGCGTCTGCGCCGGATGTGCAGTACAAATCGCACCCCCCAACTTGTCTTCCCGGAAGCCGCGCGCACGCGCCGGTTGGCACTGGGCATCCGGAGGCGCACGCGCCGGATGCGCAAGTGGGCATCCGAAGGCGCAAGCAAAAAGTGCGCGTGGCTATCCGGGATCTCGTCGTCAGCGATGTGCCCGAGCCCGACCCACGCGATCCCGGATCTGCGCTTGCGCCCGCTGGGCGCAATGCTTCGTCCGGGAAGACAGAGAAAGGGGAGGGCTTGGAGAATGGCAATCCCCCAACTTGTCTTCCCGGAAGCCGCGCGCAGATCGTAGCGACGCGGGCAAAGTTGAGCGCTCAAGCGCGTGGCTATCCGGGATCTCGCCGGCCGCGATGTGCCCGAGCCCGACCCACGCGATCCCGGATCTGCGTGAGGCGCACGGTGTGCGCTCACTTCGTCCGGGAAGACAAGTGGGAGTGAGAGTTTGGAGAATGGCAATCCCCCCAACTTGTCTTCCCGGAAGCCGCGCGCAGGTCGCAGCGGCACGGGCAAAGTTGAGCGCTTAAGCGCGTGGCTATCCGGGATCTCGCCGGTCGCGGTGTGCCTGAGCGCCACCCACGCGATCCCGGATCTGCGCTTGCGCCCGCTGGGCGCAATGCTTCGTCCGGGAAGACAGAGAAAGGGGAGAGTTTGGAGAACACCACAACCAAGTACTTGGTTTCCGGAACCCCACCACCCAAATTGTGTTCCCGGAAGCCGCGCCGGGTGCCGCGGCCCGGTTGGAGCGCGAGGTGACAGTTCCAGCGGCGCGACGCCCTGGAGGGGAGTGGGGCATGGCTTTGCCAGTTCGGGCAAACCTGCTTATGAAGGGAGCCCGATCACACGAATGAGCCTGATCTCCGTCGCGATGCCCTTGTCCTGGTCGCCTCCCGTCCTCTGCCCTTCCTTCTCACGTCGCTTGCCCCCACGTCCCTCTTTCCCCTTCCCGTCTCGCCCTTGACCGCTTTCCCGTCCCCTCACGCGAACGCTTGGCCCCATGCACATCACCAGCCCTGCCTTCAAAGAGAATGCCACCGCCGCGCTGGCCGACGTGCAGTTGCAGCGGGCCCTGTCGGGGCTCAAGGGCGGTCTGGTGGCGCAACGCACGGCGGCGCGTGACAAGCTGCCGGAGTTCGAGGCGCTGCGCGACATCGGCCGCGAGATCAAGAATCACACGCTGGCCAACCTCGATCTCTATCTGGAGGCCTGGGAAGCGAAGGCCACGGCGGCCGGGGCCAATGTGCACTGGGCGCCGACAGCGGCCGATGCGCGGCAGATCATTCTGGATATCTGCCGTGCTGCGAACGCGAAAATCGTCACCAAAGGCAAGTCGATGGTGTCGGAGGAGGTGGGACTCAACGCCCATCTGGAAGCCGCCGGCATGGAGGTGGTGGAGACGGACCTCGGCGAATATCTGGTGCAGATCCGCAAGGAGACGCCGAGCCACATCATCGCGCCGGCGATCCATTTGACACAGGACCAGGTCGAGGCCGATTTTCGCCGCCTGCACACGCATCTGCCCAAGAACCGCGTGCTGTTCGAGCCGGTGCAGCTGGTCGACGAGGCGCGCCAGATCCTGCGCCAGAAGTTCATCGCGGCCGATGTCGGCATCACCGGTGCCAATTTTCTCATTGCCGAGACGGGCTCGTCGGTGATCGTCACCAACGAAGGCAACGGCGATCTGACACAATCGCTGGCCAAGGTGCACATCGTCATTACCTCGATCGAGAAGGTGGTGCCGACGCTCGAGGATCTCGCCACCATGGTGCGTCTGCTGGCGCGCTCGGCGACGGGACAGGAGATCTCGACCTACACCACGCTGTCGACGGGGCCGCGCCGGCCGAGCGATCCCGATGGGCCCGAGCAGTATCATGTTGTGGTGCTCGACAATGGCCGCTCGTCACTGCTCGGCTCATCGTTCCGCGAGGCGTTGCGCTGCATTCGCTGCGGCGCCTGCATCAATCATTGCCCGGTGTATCAGGCCGTCGGCGGGCATGCCTATGGCTGGGTCTATCCGGGGCCGATCGGCGCGGTGATCAACCCGGCGCTGATCGGGATCGAGGCGGCCGGACATCTGCCCAACGCGTCGACCTTCTGCGGGCGCTGCGAAAGCGTGTGCCCGATGAAAATCCCGCTGCCGAAACTCATGCGCGACTGGCGGACGCAGGAGTTCGCTGGCGGCGGCGGCACCATGGCCGCACGCAACGGGCTCAAGCTGTGGGCGGCCTTGGCGCGGCGACCGCGGCTCTATCACATGGCCATGCGGCTCAGCATCGCCATGCTCGGCGCCGTGGGGCGCAGCATGGGCGCGTTCCGCTGGTTGCCGCTGGCGGGGGGATGGACGCGGCATCGCGATATGCCAGCGCCGCAGGGGCGCACGTTTCAGCAGTTGTGGGCCGAAAGCAAAGCCGGAGTGCCGAAATGAGTGGCGCCAGCAGCGAGCACAATCAGAACCGCCGGGCGGCGATGCTCGACAAGATCCGCACCGGCATCAGCGATGGTGGCACCGTGGCCGTGCGCCGGCCAGCCGTCGAGGCGCGGCTCAAGGCGCAACCACCGCATTTGATCCCGGAGCGGGCCAAGCGTGATACGGCCGGCGCAAAGGCCCAGCTTACCGAGTTTCTCAAGGGCCAGACCGCCACCGTGCTCGACCTCAAGAGCAGTGCCGAGGTGCCAAGTGCCATCGCCGCCTACCTGCGCAACATCAACCTGCCATTGCGGCTGCGCACGGGCGATGATCCACGCTTGGCCGCCTTGCCGTGGTCGAAGGAGCCGGCCTTGAGCCTCGACAGGGGTCAAGCGCAGCCGGGCGACCATGTCAGCCTGACGCATGCGGTTGCTGCCGTCGCCGAAACCGGCACGCTGGTGCTGCAATCGGGCGCCGACAATCCCGTGACGCTGAATTTCCTGCCGGAAAACCACATCGTCGTGGTTCGCGCCAAGGATATCGTCGGCGCCTACGAAGCGGCGTTCGACGCGGTGCGCCAGCGGCTCGGCAAGGGCACGATGCCGCGCACACTGAACCTGATCTCGGGGCCATCGCGGACGGCGGATATCGGCGGCCGCCTGGTGGTCGGTGCGCACGGGCCGCGGCGGCTGTGCGTGGTCATCGTCAACGACTGATACCCAGAAGCGAAAACAATGACTGGTGGCAAAGCCCCCTCACCCCGACCCTCTCCCCAGGGGGAGAGGGAGATGTGGCTCAAAGCCTCGCAGTACTTTGGCTCTCCCCGTCAAGGCGTGGCCGTGCGCTGCACGGACGGGAGAGGCCGGCGCGCATGCAATACTTGCTCGGTCTTTGATCCAGATGGCGCGCCGGGTGAGGGGGCTTTAGGCGAGGTTAAACTTTTGGCTCATTAAAATTAGAGGCCACGGCCACGGCGTTGCCGCCGCGACCGGTGCTGGCGGTCAATGGCCAGGCGCGCTTATGGCTTCGACTTTTTGCTGGCGAGGCAGGTCTGCAGGCAGCGTTGGCGTGCCGCATCGCAACTGGGGCTGCCCTTGGTCTGTACGCGGCACTGATCGTGCTGTGACTGGCAGACACTGGCGCAGGAGTTGTCTTGTGCCACGATGGCCGGTGCCTGAATGGCAGGCAGGGCGTTGGGCGACGGCCGCAGGGGCTGTGGCAACGGTGGCGCTGGCTGGGTGCTGGCAACCGGGGGCAACGTGGCCTGGGTGGGCGCCGGGGTCTGCTGGGCATGAACGGTCGGAGCCGCCACAGCGATGGCGAGCGTGGCGACGAGCACCAAGCTTGCGACAATCCGCTGCATCATGGTTGCGCACTCCCTTCCGAAATCCGGCTGCCGCAGCGCCGACGCCGTGCCACATCGCGTGATTGCTTCGGCAAAGCGTCAATCGCCGTGAACGCGATTTGGCATTCCGGCTCCCCAGTCCGTGAGGCAACGGCTACACGGCGGCACATGAACGCAAGCTGAACTCAATGTGGGACAAGAATAGTGTAGGTTTAATCGCTTTTGTCGCCGAATTCAACGTGCGTGGCCCTGGCACTGCTGAATGATTCACTGCGCCGATTTCCCAGACGAAACGACCGAGAGCTGCGCCCGAAGCTCGTGCAGATCCGGCAACTTGCACGCCTCAGATGGAGCCCGGACGTGGAAAGGCCCCGGATCTGCGCTTGGACCTTGCAGGCCCAATATTCGTCCGGGGACCCGATACCGGAAGGGTTTCTTCGAGAACTGAATGGCCTGGTCTGGCAGAGACCTTAACGGCGGTGTTGGCCAGGAGCCTGGAGGCGGGTCGCAAAGTTGGCGGATTTGTTGGACTAGGCTCGGCATGGGCCGCGGGACGATCGCGGCGCGGCGCGCAGGGAAACCGATGCTCACACGACGCACCATTCTGGCTGGCCTCGGCAGTGCCGGATTTTTGCCGTGGCGGGGCGCCCAGGCCAATCCTCAGGCCGCGACCCTGGCCGGCCGGTTTCCGCCACCTGCCGGGTTTGCGCGAGCGCCAGTTCCGTCACGATCCTTCGCGGGGTGGTTGCGCGACCTGAGGTTGCTGCCCCATGGCAGTCCGGTTCGCCTGCACACGGGGGCCCTGAAACCACGCCAGGACGTGCACGCCGCGGTTGTCGATATCGATGTCGGCAGCCGCGACCTGCAGCAATGCGCCGATGCCGTGATGCGGCTCAGGGCAGAGTGGTTGTTCGCCAACGGTCGCGCCGCCGAGGTGGCCTTCAACGATACCGGGGAAGGCAAGCCGATGGCGTTCAGCCGCTGGGCGGAGGGCTGGCGACCCAAGGCCGAGGGCCGCAAGCTGGTGTGGAGCCAAACGGCCAAGCCGGAGGCGAGCTACGCCTCATTCCGCAGCTACCTCGACAGCGTGTTCAACTGGGCCGGCACCTACTCGCTGGAGCGGGAATTGCGGTCCGCCGCACTTGCCGAGGTGGCGTCCGGCGACGTGGTCATTCGCGGCGGCTTTCCGGGCCACGCCGTGATCGTCGCCGATGTGGCATTGGCCGTGACAACGGGCGAGCGGCGCGTGCTGCTGGCACAGAGCTTCATGCCGGCGCAGAGCATCCATGTGTTGAAAAATCCGGCCCATAGCGAGGGGTCGCCGTGGTATCATTTGCTCGACGGTCAACCGATCGTAACGCCGGAGTGGACATTTCCGCCGGGCTGCCTGAGGCGGTGGCGCACGTAGGCCTGCGGCGAGACGCCATTTCATGGTGATCGGCATGCGCCTTGACCGCCTGCGCCTTAGCCTTTAGGCCCAGTTCGGCAGCCGCAAAATCCCCAGCGGTGCGGTCGGATCCAGCGGCGAGAATGTTTTCCAGCCATGCCCTCAGGCCCCCTCGACAAGACTGGTCCCCTTGGGCGCTACCAGGCGCGTGTGGCCGCGGGTGAAATGGACGCCGATGCGGCCCAGATCGCGGTGGCGACGCGTCTCGATGACCTGGCCCACACACTCGCCACGTGGCGTCCTGCCCGCGGGTTCAGCCTCGGCGCGCTGTTCGGTCGCCGTCCCGCTGCGCCGCCGAAGGGCCTCTACATTCACGGCAAGGTTGGTCGCGGCAAGACGATGCTGATGGATCTGTTCTTCGAGGCCGCCACTTTCGCGCCGAAGCGACGCATCCATTTCCACGAGTTCATGGCCGAGACGCACGACCGCATCACGCTGGCGCGCAAGACAGTCGATGGTGATCCGATTCCGCATGTCGCCAACGCCATCGCCGACGGCTGCGGCCTGCTGTGCTTCGATGAGCTGCACGTCACCGACATTGCCGACGCCATGATCCTCGGCCGCCTGTTCGCGGTGCTGTTCGAGCGTCAGGTGGTGATGGTGGCAACGTCCAATGTGCCGCCGTCGGGCCTGTACAAGAACGGTCTCAATCGCCAACTGTTCCTGCCCTCCATCGCGCTGATCGAAGCCAATCTCGAGGTGCTGGAGCTGACGGCCGCCAAGGATTTCCGGCTGGAAAAGCTCGAGGGCCAGCAGCTGTATTTTTCGCCCGCCGACGAGACGTCCCGCAAGGCGCTGACTGCGGCCTTTACACGCCTGACGGGCCTGTGGAAGGGCGAGTCTTTGGATCTCGACGTCAAGGGTCGCAAAGTGCGCGTGCCCGAAGCCGCGCGTGGCGTTGCCCGGTTCACGTTCGATGACTTGTGCGAGCAGCCGCTCGGCTCCAACGACTATCTGCATATCGCGCACCGCTTCCACACGGTGATCATCGAGGGCATTCCGCGGCTCGGGCCGGAGCGTCGCTCGTCCGCGCGCCGCTTCATCAATCTGATCGACACGCTCTACGACAGCCGCGTTGGGCTCATCGCCTCGGCCGAGGCCGAGCCCGATGACCTGCATCCCGAGGGCGATCAGTCCTTCCTGTTTGAACGCACCGCCAGCCGCCTGATCGAGATGCGGTCAGAGGCATATCTGGCCAGCCGCATGGCCCGCATCGAAGCCGGTGCCGCGTTAGTGCCGGCTGATCCAACACCCTGAATCTCCCATCACCCGCAAGCCGAGGACGTTTTCCATGTCGATGGTTTCCCAGAAGATCGAAGGCCAGACCAAGTCGCTGGCGTTGCGCTACGGCGAGACGGCGATCCCGGTGAAAGGCCCGTGGAACGATGTCATCGGCGGCCTGCTGGCGCATCGCTCGGTGCGTGGTTTCAAGGCCGATGCGCCGCCGCCGGGTACGCTTGAAACGCTGATTGCCGCGGCCCAGTCCGCCGCCACCAGCTCCAACCTGCAAACCTGGTCGGTGGTCTCGGTGACCAAGCCCGAGGTGCGTGCCGAGTTCGCCAGGATCGCCAACAACCAGAAGCACATCGAGCAGTGCCCGATCTTCCTGTGCTTCCTTGCCGATGTGTCGCGTCTCGACCGCTTGGGCAAGGAAGAGGGCATCGCACTGGAGAACACGGTCTATCTCGAGACTTTCCTGGTGGCGGCCATCGATGCGGCGCTCGCCGCACAGAACGCGGTGGTCGCAGCTGAATCGCTGGGCCTCGCCAACGTCTACATCGGGGCCATGCGCAACGACATCGAGCGTGTCGCGCAGCTGCTGAACCTGCCGCCGAATACCATGTGTGTGTTCGGGCTGTGCATCGGCTACGCGGCAGATGGCGTTACGAATGCCGTGAAGGCGCGGTTGCCGCAGGCCGCCGTACTGCATCACGAGGTCTATGATGCCAGCCGCGAGCAGGCGATTCGCAAGACCTACGACGAGGAGCTGGCCCGCTACTCCAAGCATCACGAGATGGCGCAGTACACCTGGACCGAGCGCGTTCTCTCGCGCGTCGCCAAGATCAAAGCCATGAGCGGCCGCGACCGCATGAAGGCCGCCGTCGAGCGGCTTGGCTTCCCGCTGCGCTGAGGGACGGATCGCTGAGAGGTGGTGGGCGATGAGCTGGCTCGGCACCATTCCCGCAATGCGCGACGAGCGTCACTTCGAGACCCGCGTCGTGCGCTGCTTCGGCGAACGCCCGGCGGGCTACGACGCCATGCTGCGCGAAGCCGTGGCCCGTAACCCACATGGCGAAGCGCTGGTCGGCGGCGAGCAGCGGCTGACCTATGCGACTCTTGATGGTGTGGTCGATTGCACGGCGGCGCAGTTGCTCGCGCTTGGCGTGGCGCCGGGGGATCGCGTGGCGATCCTGCTGGAGAACGGCATTCCGTTCGTGGTGGCGCTGGCGGCGATCGTGCGCCTTGGCGCCATCGCGGTGCTGCTCAATATTCGCGAGGAGGCGCCGGAGCTCGCCTACATTCTAGGCCATAGCGGCGCAACGGTGGTGATCCACAGTGCCAGTCTGGCGGTCAAGCTGCCGGCTACGTCGGCGATTCCCGATGTGCGGCATCGCCTTTGCATCGATGCGGGATGGCTCGCGGTGCAGCTGGGCCAGAAAATTTCTACCGGTGGGCATCGCCACGTGGCGCACGAAGAGGACGTCGCCGCGATCCTGTACACGTCCGGCACCACCGGGCGGCCCAAAGGCGCCATGCTGACCAACATGGGCCTCGTGCATGCGGCGATGATCTACCAAGCCTGCATGGGCCTGGATGCCAGCGATCGTTCCATCGTCACGGTGCCGATGAGCCACGTCACCGGTCTCACTGCGGCCATCGCTGCCATGCTGCGTGCGGCCGGCACGCTGATCATTGCGCCCGCGTTCAAGGCCGACGCTTTCATCCAGCTTGCGGCCAGCGAGCGCATGACGCACACGGTCATGGTGCCGGCGATGTACAATCTGTCCCTGCTGAGCCCGTCGTTCGCGGCGGCGGATCTTTCGAGCTGGCGTATTGGCGGCTACGGAGGTGCGCCGATGCCCGAGATCACGATCGCGCGCCTGGCGGCGCAGCTGCCCGGCCTCAAGCTGATGAACGCCTACGGCTCGACGGAGACCACAGGCCCAGTGGTGTTGATGCCGCCGGAGTTCGGCATGGCGCGGCGGTCGGCGATCGGCCGCGCGGTGCCGCCGTGCGACCTGCGCATCATGGATGAAGCGGGCGTTGAAGTGGCCGCGGGCGAAACGGGCGAGGTGTGGCTGCGGGCGCCCAACGTCGTCAAGGGTTACTGGAACAACGCGGCGGCAACCGCTGAGAATTTCGTTGCGGGCTACTGGCGCTCCGGCGATCTCGGCTCAGTGGATGCTGACGGATTTCTCACCTTGCTCGATCGCAAGAAGGACATAATCAACCGCGGCGGCTTCAAGATCTATTCGGTGGAGGTCGAGAATGTGCTGGCGGCCCATCCCGAGGTGATCGAGGCGGCCGTGGTCGCCAAGGCGTGCCCGGTGCTCGGCGAGCGCGTGCATGCGTTTGTCGTCGCCAAGACGGGCGCGTTTGACGCGACGCAATTGCGGAATCACTGCGCTGGCCAACTTGCCGACTACAAGATCCCCGAAACTTTCACGGTTCTCGATGGCGCTTTGCCGCGCAATGCCAACGGCAAAGTGTTGAAGCGCGAGTTGCGCGAGCAGGCGGCCAAAGCCGATCCCGCGTGAGCCCAATGACGAAACGGCGCGAACCTGTGAGGTCCGCGCCGTCGCTTCGTGGTCAGGCGTACCGCTCAGCGGCGATGACCGCCGTGGCCGCGGTGGCCGTGGTGACGATGGCCGTGATGACGGAAGAAGAAGTGCGGACGGTGGAAGTTGTGGAAGTTGTGATGGCCGCCGTGGCTGCGGAAGTGCCGGGCCTCGGCATTGTCGACGGGGGCTGCGACGCTGGCGACGAGGGCGAGCAGGGCGATGGCGAAGGCCTTCAGGGAGAGCTTCATCATTGGAGTGGTCCTTTGGGTGGGTGGGTTAAGTTGCTTCAGTCCCTGGCGGCTTTCCGTCCGCCGATGACTTAACCCTACGCCCCTTGGGTCCATCGCGTTGTGAGCCGGCGCACACCTCGGCGAATACGTTCTGAGCCGCATCGAGCCGCAAAAAAATGCGCGCCTGTCATGCCTGCTGCGCCGATCGCGGGATTGCCGAGACGGCATGGCCGTGGTTCGCTGACGAAAACCAGTCGCCAGGGAGAGACGCCATGCGCATGCACAACAAGATCGGGATCGTCACGGCTGCCGGGTCCGGCATGGGCCGCGCCGGGGCCCTGCGCTTCGCCAAGGAAGGCGCCAGCGTCGCGGTGGTCGATATCGATCGTGACGCGGTGGCAGCTGTGGTCGCCGAAATCGAGAAGACCGGCGGCAAGGCCAAGGGCATCGTCGCGGACCTGTTGCAGGATTCGGAGTCTCGCCGCATCGTGGCCGACACCGCCAAAGCTTTCGGTGGGCTCGATTTCGTGTGGAACCATGTGGGACATCCGGGCCCAGCCTCATTCGAGGGCCTCGACCTCAAGGAATGGGATAACGCCGTCACGCTCAACCTGCGCACGGTGCTGGTCACCACGGAGGCGGCGATCCCGGAGATGCGGCTGCGCGGCGGCGGCGCGTTGCTCTATACGGCCTCGACATCGGGCATTTCAGGCTCGCAGTTCAGCCCGGTCTATTCGGCCGTCAAGCATGGCGTGGTCGGTCTCGTGCGCGGCCTCGCCAAGCGCTACGCCAAGGAGAAAATCCGCGTCAACGCCGTCTGCCCGGGTCCGATCGATACTCCGATGCTGCGCGTGTTCGTGGCGCGCCCCGATCAGCAGTCGACGATGGGCCAGGACAAAGAGGAGCTGGTCAAGAAGCGCGCCTATCAAACGCCGATGGGGCGGCCGGGCCAGCCGCACGAAGTTGCCAACGCGGCGCTGTTCCTGCTGTCGGACGAAGCCTCGTTCGTCACCGGCTCGTATCTCACGGTCGATGGCGGCGCCACCTGCTGACGGGATGTGTCAGGTTTAGTCGGATCCCAACCCTCGAGCGTCACCTGGGTGCACGTCCCATATGCGCTAATAAGTACTTGAGTGTGTGCCGCATGCGCCTCCCCCTCCCCAGCGGGGAGGGGCTAGGGGTGGGGAGATGATCCACGATGATTGTTTGAGTTTTGCCTGCACAGTCG
The DNA here is from genome assembly GCA_046154645.1 of Hyphomicrobiaceae bacterium. Taxonomy (GTDB): domain Bacteria; phylum Pseudomonadota; class Alphaproteobacteria; order Rhizobiales; family Hyphomicrobiaceae. The sequence continues at coordinate 182,758 of JBJXDZ010000009.1, read as the reverse complement.
AGTGTTTCACCGTTATCTTTGCTCCAAGCTCGACACCCCACCCCTAACCCCACCCCTAACCCCTCCCCTAAGGGGAGGGGGAAACGAGTGGCGAGTTCACGGTCGCAAGTTGGCACCAAGGGAAGCAGGCAAGACATGGGTTCGGGCACGAGATGCCGGTATGACCGTCCTGCTGAATTGAGAAATGAATAGCCCTGACCTGCTGACGGTTCACTGCAACCCTGGAAAGGCTCACGTCATGCGCAACGCAAAGATCGAAGTTCGCCCCATCGCCGGCACCATCGGCGCTGAGATCCACGGCGTCGACATCTCGGAGAACCTTTCCGACGGCACCATCGCCGATATCCGCAAGGCCTTGAACGACCATTGCGTCATCTTCTTTCGCGAGCAGACGCTGGACGTGCCCCAGCACAAGGCCTTCGCGCGCCGCTTCGGTGATATCTTCATTCATCCGAACTACAAGGGCACGCAGGCTGATCCTGAAATCGTGGAGATCCGGCGCGAGCCCGGCGACAAGAAGATCGTCGGCGAGGAATGGCACGCCGACACCACCATGGTGGCCGAGCCGCCGATGGGTGCCATCCTCTATGCGCTGGATGTGCCGCCCTACGGCGGCGATACCATCTTCGCCAGCCAGTACGCCGCCTATGACGCGCTGTCGGACGGCATGAAGAAGCTGATCGGCGGCCTCAAGGCCTACCACTCCGACCGCAAGGTTGCGGGACCGCAGGCCAACATGAATGCCAGCCGCTCGACCAAGGTGCGCGAAGACGCCGAATGGCGCGAGACGGTGTCGTTGCATCCGGTCGTGGTCACGCATCCGGAAACCAAGCGCAAGCTGCTCTACGTCAATCACTCCTACACGACGCACTTCGAGGGATTGACGCCGGCCGAGAGCAAGCCACTGCTCGATTTCCTGCTCGAGCATGGGCACCGTCCCGAGTTCACCTGCCGCTTCCGGTGGGAGAAGGGCTCGGTGACGTTCTGGGACAATCGCAGCTGCAAGCATCTGGCGGTGCATGACGCCGGTCCGTATCGCCGTCACATGCGCCGCATCCAGGTCTCAGGCACGCGTCCCGTGTGATCTGCATGGCGTGACGTTCGCCAATCCGAACTCAGATCAGGATCTGTCCCATGGAAACGCCACACTACCGCAATCCCGATGCGCTGGTTTCGACCGGCTGGCTGGCGGCGATGCACGCGGATCCGGATCTGCGGGTCTTCGATTGCACGACGTACCTGCTGTACGAGACGGGAACCGGTCGGCCGTATCGCGTCGAAAGCGGGCGCGCGGACTATGACAAGGGCCACATCCCGGGCTCCGCATTCCTCGATCTGCAGGGGCAGTTCTCCGATCCGACCAGCGGCTTCAACTTCACCATGCCGCAAGCCGACGACCTTGCGCGCCGTGCCGCAGCCCTAGGCATTGGCGAGGGGACGCGCGTCATTCTTTACAGCCGCAAGAGCATGCAGTGGGCAACGCGGGTGTGGTGGATGCTGCGGGCGATCGGCTTCGACAACGCCTCGATCCTGGATGGCGGGTTCGACAAGTGGCAGGCCGAGGGGCGTGCCTTGGCCACAGAGGCAACCGTCTATGCGCCGGCAGAATCGCTCACGGCGCGTCCGCGGCCAGGCCTGTTCGTTGGCCGTGATGAGATCAAGGCGGCGATTGGGGATGCCGGCGCGTGCACCATCAATGCGCTGGCGCCGGATCTGCACAGCGGTGCCAATCCCCGCTATGGCCGCCCGGGCCGCATTCCCGGTAGCGTCAACGTTCCCGCGATGGCGCTGCAGGATCCGAAATCGCTGGTCATGCTGCCGCCGGACAAGGTGGCTGCCGCCTTCGCCAAGGTCGGTGCCGACACCTCGAAGCGCATTCTGATTTATTGCGGGGGTGGGATCGCGGCGACCCTGGACGCGTTCCTGCTCTACCAGCTCGGCTACGACAATGTCGCCGTCTACGACAATTCGATGAGCGAGTGGGCCAAGGATACGGCGTTGCCGATCGAGCGGGATTGAAGCCGGGCGGGCCCTCCGATCGCCAGATGCTGGCGATGCGAAGGGCCCCGGGTTCCCGTTACTTCTTCTTCGAGGGCTGGGTGTCGAGCTTGATCGGCTTGCGGATCACCGAGTTCATGTAGGACGGCGGGGCTCCCGCTGCCTTGGCGCCGGCTTCCTTCTTCGGCTTACGTACTTCGCGGTTCGACTTTCTCTCGCCTTTAGACATGGGGTCCTCCTGGACGTTGCAGCCGCTGATTGCAGGGAAGAATGATCACGTCGCGGTGCAAGTGATGGCTGTGCGCGCGCGTGATTCGCTCTTCGTTTTCCGTGTTCGTCTGGCATCGATATAGCTGTCCGGCGGGCATTCGGGGGAACAATCGCAAAACTTTCTTGTTCGCGGCCAAGCCTGTGGCCGGCTTGCGCCGCCCCGCGGCGAGGCTCGCCTTGTGCATGGTCGCTCACCGACGGTCGTGCTATCGAGGGCGGATTGCCCAACGGCGACATCCTCAGACCGAAGCAGGAGCCCGACGTATGCGACGCCAGCGCAAGGCCAAGATCATCGCCACACTGGGGCCGGCCAGCTCCGACGCCGTGATGATTCGGCGCCTCTTCGAAGCCGGCGCCGACGTGTTCCGGCTCAATTTCAGCCACGGCACGCAAGCCGACCACAAGCGCCGCCTCGACATCATCCGCGCTCTCGAAGCCGAGGTGAAGCGCCCGATCGGTATTCTGCAGGACCTGCAAGGGCCGAAAATCCGGATCGGCACGCTGAAGGCCGGCCCGGTCCAGATCACCACCGGCAGCCGCCTGGATTTCCGCCTCGACCGCGAACCGGGTGATGCCGCCTCGGTTGCCCTGCCGCACCCGGAGGTGTTCGCCAACATCATGCCCGGCCACCGGCTGATGATCGATGACGGCAAGCTGCAGCTGGAAGCCGTCGCCTGCCACAAAGACCGGATCGAGGCCCGCGTCGTGATTGGTGGCACGCTCAGCGATCGCAAGGGCGTGAACCTGCCGCAGACCGATCTGCCGATCTCGCCACTGACACCGAAGGACCGCGAGGATCTGGCGTTCGGCCTGGATATGGGCGTCGACTGGGTGGCGCTCTCGTTCGTACAGCGGCCCTCCGATGTCATCGAGGCGCAAGGCATCATCCAGGGCCGCGCGGGCATCATGGCCAAGATCGAGAAGCCGGCAGCGCTGGGCCGTATCGAGGACATTGTTGCGCTGGTCGACGCCGTGATGGTGGCGCGCGGCGATCTTGGCGTCGAGATTCCGCCCGAGGACGTGCCCGGCCGCCAGAAGGAGCTGGTGCGGCTGTGCCGGCATGCCGGCAAGCCCGTGGTCATCGCCACGCAGATGCTCGAATCCATGATCAAATCGCCGTCGCCGACGCGGGCCGAAGCCTCCGACGTCGCCACCGCCATTTATGACAGCGCCGATTGCGTCATGCTGTCGGCCGAATCGGCGTCAGGCGACTGGCCGGTCGAGGCGGTGTCGATGATGGATCGCATCATCACGCACACCGAGGACCACAAGCTCTATCGCTCGATCATCGAGGCGCTGCAGCCAAGCCCCGAGCACACCACGGCGCACGCCATGGCCGCTGCCGCCGCCGACGTTGCCGACGCCATCGGGGCCAGCGCCATTGTCGCCTATACGGCCAGCGGCACGACGGCGTTGCGGGCGGCCAGGAAGCGCCCGCGCGTGTCGATTCTCACGCTGTCGCCGACCATCGGCGCGGCACGCCGGCTGGCCCTGTTGTGGGGTGCACACAGCGTCATGTCGCCGGAAATATCCACCTATGACGAGATGGTCGATCACGCCAAGGCGCATGCGCTGGAAGAGGGCTTCGCCAAGGAAGGCGATCGTATCGTCATCATCGCCGGCATTCCGTTCGGCCGGCAGGGCTCGACCAACAACATTCGCGTGGCGCGGATCTGAATTGGGGTTCATGCAACCCTCACGAGGCTGCCACAAAGCTTGGCCAGGATTGACCATCATTTGTGCCGGGCCTAGGGTCCGGCACGTTCGGCGGGCGGGCTTGGTGCACGCTCTACTGTCTGCGGGAGGATGCCATGCGGCGTATCATTTTTCTGGGCTTGGTGGCGCTGGCCGGACTCGGCGTCGGCTCAACCTATTGGGTAGCGAAAGATCCGGCGCGGTGCGCCTCGCTGCCTGACTATTTCCGGGCCTTGATCTGCACGCCCGATGTGATCGGCTCGCAGGCCTTCAAGAAGGGCCAGTTTCTCGGGCCGTTGGAAGTACGCTTCTTCTCGTCGATGTCGGGCGATGGCAAACCCGTCGAGCTGGTCCAGCTCCTGAAGCCGTTCGGCTACAAGGACAGCAAGGGCGTTGAATGGGTGGTGCCTGAGGGCTTCCTGTCGGATGGCGCCTCGATCCCCGATGCGCTCTGGGTGGCGGTGGGTGGTCCCTACTCCGGCCCCTATCGTGACGCCGCCGTGGTGCACGACTATTATTGCTTCACCAAGAGCCGGCCCTGGCAGGACGTGCACGATGTCTTCCTGGAGGCAGCCCTCAACCGCGGCACCACCGAGTGGAAGGCGCAGTACATGTACGCCGGCATCCTGCTCAAGGGTCCACGCTGGGACGGCAAAGGCTCGAACCTGATACAGAAGGGCTTCGCGCGGGCGCAGATCATTCCGACGCAGGGGACACCGGCAGCGCCCGCGACGGCGCCGACCAAGATTCCGCCGCCTGCAGGCAAGACCGACGCGCAGATCTTCCAGGAGCTGCAGGACTGGATCCAGAAAGAAAAGCCGACGCGCGACCAGATCCGGCAGCGCATCGAGACGATCCGCAAGTCGCAAGGCGTACCAACAACGAAGTGACCGAACGCAGCACTGGCACGCCAATCGAGGCCAAGGACAACACGCATGACCGATCGACTCGACCCGACTTACCTGCCTAACGCCACGCGGCGAACAGCCCTGGTTGGCATGCCCCTGGCGCTTGCCGCTGCGGGCGCTGCACTCATTGGTAATCTGCCGCAAACGGCACACGCACAGGCAGGAGCCCCCGTGACGACAGCCTCAGGACTGAAAATCATCGACACCAAGGTCGGCACCGGCGCCAGCCCACAGCGCGGCCAGACCTGCGTCATGCATTACACCGGCTGGCTGTATGTGAACGACGCCAAGGGCGCCAAGTTCGACAGCTCCAAGGATCGGGGCGAGCCGTTCGAGTTCCCGATCGGCGCCGGCCGCGTCATCAAGGGCTGGGACGAGGGCGTGGCGTCCATGAAGGTTGGTGGCGCCCGCACGCTCATCATCCCGCCGGACCTCGGCTATGGCGCGCGCGGCGCCGGTGGAGTCATTCCGCCCAACGCGACGCTGATTTTCGACGTCGAGCTGCTCGGCGTGAAGTGACGACCGGCGCCATGCCTGCAGGCTTGGCGCCGCTTCGGCCCGTGCGCTCCAGTGGGCAGCACGGATCGATCGGCGCGTGGGTGGCCGCCTGGGCGGGCATGACTTCGCAAAGCCAATGATCGACTGTACGCGATATGCGGTCGGATCGCTGATTGATCCGGCCGGTCGTGAGCTTGTGTGTCCGTGGGCTCAGGCCTTGGGCTTGGCTTTGGCCGCGAAGAAGGCCGTGATGGCGGCTTGCGGCTCGCCGGTCTTATAGGCGTCGGAGAGCGCATCGATGCCGGCGTAGATGCCCTCTTCGACCGAGACGCGCTCCCAGCGGTTCATCAAGGCTTTCTGCGACCGGATTGCCAATGGGGTGGCGCGGAGAATGAGATCGAGCCAGTGCTGGACGGCGGCATCGAGGCCGGCCGGTGCCGTCACCTTCTGCACGAAGCCCATGGCGTGGGCATCCTCGACGCCGAAAGTCTCGCCGGTGAGCAGGATCTCGCGGGTCTTGCCCCAGCCGATGAGCCCCGGCAGCAGCGCCGCCTCGATCACGGATGGCAACCCCATGTGCACCTCGGGCATGCCGAAGATGGCGTTGTCGGAGGCGACGCGCATGTCGGCTGCGGCGGCAACCTCGAGCCCGGCGCCGAGGCAGAAGCCGTTGACGCGGGCAATGACCGGGACGGGGCAGTCGCGGATGGCCTTGCAGGCCTTGTGCAGTCGCGTGATGTAGAGCCGACCACTGTCGGCACAGGCGCCGCCCAGCTCATTGAGGTCGGCGCCGCCGATGAACGACCTATCGCCGCTGCCGGTCAGCACCACGGCGCGCATGTGGGTGTCGCGCGAGAGTGTCTCGAAGGCCTCGCGCAGGCCTACGACCAGCGCCGTGTTCAGGCAATTGAGCTTGCGGGCGTTGTCGAGCGTGACGGTGGCGACCCTGCCGCCGTTGCGGTCGACCGTCTTCACATGGATGGCGGCTTCGGTCATGCTGGCGTCCTCATGGCATTTATTGTCGCTGATACATGGCAGATTGCGCGATGCCGCTCCAGAACCGAGTGACGCCGGAAGGACAGATCGTGGCATGTTCCGCCCGCGGTCTGATGATGGGCAACCGTGGCGGCCAGCTGCATGATACGGCACGCCAGTTGCGCCGGCGTCGCTGGGTGTCGAAGCAGTGGATCTGCTGCAAGCTCGCATTCAATGGCCGGCAGCGCGAGGTGATGGCGCCCCACCGCTATACGGAGCTGTTCTTCCTCGACGAGGCGACGGCGCTGGCGGCCGGTCACCGCCCCTGTTTCGAATGCCGGCGGCAGGAGTTCCTGTGGTTCGCGACGCTGTGGGCGGCAGCGCGCGGCCAGTCGGGGCGGGCTGCGGCCCCTGATATGGACGAGGTGCTGCAGGCCGAGCGGGTCGATGCCGGCGGCAACAAAGTGATTTGGCAGGCGCCGGCCGAGACGCTGCCGTCGGGCACGTTCGTGCGGTTTGACGAGAGCCCGCATCTGGTGCTGGCCGGCTGGCTGCTGGCGTGGACGCCGGAGGGATACACGGCCACGGTGGCGCGGCCGGAAGGCGTGTTGCTGGATGTCTTGACGCCGCGGGCCATTGTTGCCGTTCTTTCGGCGGGTTATTGCCCGATGCTGCACCCCTCGGCCGAGGTGGTCGGCTGATGGGCGCAGGGATGAGCACGGAGAGCGAATGACCCGCACGACATTGAACCGGACGTTGCGCCGGTCGTACTGGATCCTGGGCATCGTGCTGGTCATCTCGCTGGTCGCCAAGCTCGCTGAGCATATTCCTGGATTGGCCGGCTCGCCCGTCGAGACGCTGGCCAAGGACATCTACGAGTACCTTAAGGACATGGCGCTGGTGTTCGTGACCGTGGTCGCTGCCTACCTGGCCAACGTGTTCCAGCGCCGGGCGCAGTTCATCACGGCGCTCAAGGAGGAGTGGCGCGACATCATCCGCTCCAAATCGGCGTTGTACGCCTATACGCAGCTCGATGCGCCCTCGACCGACGATTACCTGAAGGCCTTCTGCTCGATTTCCGAAACGATCGACAACATGCGGACGGTCTATGAGAACGTCGGCGAAACCGAGACGCAGATCGGGCTCTACCCCTATGCGCCGCTGCACGACATGCGCCGGGCCTTGCAATGGCTGGAGCCGAGGAAGCGCGCGGATATCACGCCGGAGGATCGCAAGCTGGCGCGGGACGCCATCCTGCAAGCGTTCTATGCCGTGCGCGAAGGGTTTCTCGGCGAGCTGGATCTCGAGGCGCCCGATGATCCCGTGCTCATCTACGGCGCCCGGCGCCTGAAGAAGTCCGGCGCTGCAGCATCGGCGGCACAGTCGCAGGAGCGTCAGCGCCAGCAGCACGACACAGCGATGCCGGTCGATCCGCGCATCCATGCCTTCCTGACCGAGCTCTACGACAAGGAGCATGCCACCGCGAAGCCCTGGCGGCATGTCGCGAACGGGGCCGAGCCGGCCAGCACCACACGGCCAGCGACACCGTCACCAATGACGTGAACAACGGGCGGCCTTGCCATTCGCCGCGGTTGCGCCGATGAAGAGCCATGGACACACCTGAGAAATTCATCACCACCGGCCCGGACGGCGACGTTGCGGCGACGCTGCTGCTGGCGCATGGCGCTGGGGCGGCCATGGACAGCCGCTTCATGAACGAGATCGCGGACCTGCTGGCCGAGCGGCAGATCGAGGTGATCCGCTTCGAGTTTCCCTACATGCTGTCGCGGCGCGTGACCGGCAAGCGCAAGCCGGCGCCGAAGGCCGAGACGCTGAAGGATGCCTTTCTCGCCACATTGCATGAGATCGACGATCTGGCGCGCGGACCGCTGGCCATCGGCGGCAAGAGCATGGGCGGGCGCGTTGCCAGTCTCATTGCGGATCAGGTTTTCGCCCAGGGCAAGATTACCAGCCTGGTTTGCCTCGGCTATCCCTTCCATCCCCCCGGCACGCCCGAAGCCACGCGCACGGCGCACCTGGAACCGCTCAAATGTCCGGCGCTGATCGTGCAGGGCGAGCGCGATCCCTTCGGCACGCGCGCCGAGGTCGAGGGCTACACGCTGTCGCAGCAGATCGCGCTGCACTGGCTCGGTGACGGCGACCATGATTTCGGACCGCGCGGCGCCTCTGGTCTCACCCGCAAGGGCAATCTCATCGCCGCTGCCGATGCCGTCGCCGCGTTCCTCAAGGGCAGAATCGTCAAGGCTTAAGGGCAAGCGAGGCAACCATGAAGGCACTCGTCTATACGGACAAGAATACGGTCGTCTTTCGCGACGAGCCCGATCCCGTACCCGGCAACGACGAGGTGCTGGTCAGGATCGATGCCTGCGGCGTGTGCGGCTCCGACATGCACGCCTATCACGGCCACGATGGCGCCCGCCGGCCGCCGCCACTGATCCTCGGCCACGAAGCCTCAGGCATCGTCATGACCGGCGGCAAGGCGGGCCGGCGCGTGGCCATCAATCCGCTGGTAACCTGCGGCACGTGCACCGAGTGCCTCGATGGCCGCGTCCATCTGTGCGCCAGCCGCGTGGTGCTGTCGATGCCGGCGCGGCCCGGCGCCTTCGCCGAGATCGTGCGCGTGCCCGAGGCCAATCTGGTGGAATTGCCGGCGGGCTTCGACATCGTCAAGGCGTCGCTGGCGGAGCCGGTGGCGGTGTCCTATCACGCGGTCAATCGCGGGCTGCGCATGCTCAATCGGCCGGCGTCGCGTGCGCGGTGCGTGGTGCTGGGTGGCGGCGCCATTGGTCTCGCTTCGGCGCTGGTGCTGGCGATGAGTGGCGCCGGCGAGATCCACATTGCCGAGCCGAACGCCAAGCGTCGCGAGACGGCGATGAAGGCAGGATCGTTCAAGGTCTACGCTCCGGGCAGCGCCGGCGAGCCCACGGACTCGAGCGTCGACCTCGTCATCGATGCGGTTGGCGCGGGTGCCACACGGAGCGACGCGTGCCGCTTGGCGCGGCCCGGCGGCACGATCGTCCACGTCGGCTTGCTGCCCGGATCCGACGGCGTCGATGTGCGCAAGCTGACCTTGCAGGAGATCAACTTCGTCGGCACCTACTGCTACACCATGGTCGATTTCCGCGAGACCGTTGCAGCGCTGGCCTCGGGCCGCCTCGGCACGCTGTCGTGGACCGAGGAACGGCCGCTCAAAGATGGCGCTGCCGCGTTCCGGGACATCGACACCGGCGCCACGGCCGCCGCGAAGATCATCCTGCGGCCGTGACCATCGCATGTTGCCAAGCCCAGAGGTGAGGCTTACGGCTTCGCCTCGGCGGCGGCCTGGATCATGACGCCGGACAGCGCTGCATAGGCGGCGAGCCAGGCTGCTTTCAAGTCCGGCGTGAAATCCTTGCCCAAGCCTTGGCCCAGGGTCCAGATCAAGGCTTCGCCGACAGGTTTGTAATGGTCGGCCTGGACGCCGTAGCCGACATGCCGCTTGGCCAAGGCCTGGACCGGCGCGACGATGGTTTCGATCTGATGCAGGTTGCCGACCGCCGTGGCCAGCATGCCCATCAGCTTCTTCTTTTGTTCGGTCAAATCGTTCGGAAAGAGCGGGCGGACATCCGGTGCAATGACGAACAAGCGATCGTAGAACAAATCGGCTGCCGTGCCTGCGATCGGGGCAACCTTCTTGAAGCTCTCTTGCACCAGTGTGATTTGAGATGGTGTCATCCGGCACTCCAAATTCTTTGCGCTGAAGCAATCCTGTTCGTTATCCTGGAACGAGCACGAGAGTGCCATCGCGACGTTGGATCGGCAAGTGCTGGCGAAGCCCGAAAAACTGCTGGGTTGCCTACAATGACATCCCTTACCGTGAGCGTGGCGTGCGTGCAGCGTTGGCCGTGAATTGCTGCACGCGGTCGGCCGTGACGGTGCCGGCGGCAATGGCGGCGCGAACGGCGCAGGCGGGCTCGGTCTGATGGCGGCAGTTGCTGAATTTGCACTGCAGGGCCAGCGCTTCGATATCCTCGAAGCTGGTATCCTCGACGGCGGTCGGCTCCCATGATTCAAGGCCACGCATGCCGGGCGTGTCGATGATGGCGCCACCACCGGGGCGCAGGAACAATTGTCGATGCGTCGTCGTATGCCGTCCGCGGCTGTCGTGGCTGCGCACCTCTTGTGTCGCCTGCGCCTCGCGACCAAGCAGCTTGTTGATCAGCGTCGATTTGCCGACGCCGGATGAGCCGACGAGCGTGATCGTCTGATTGTCGGCAAAATAGGCGGTGAGCTCAGCGATGCCTTGCCCAGCGCGCGCGCTGACGGCATGCACAGGCACATCGGGCGCCGCTGCCGTCACTTCGGCGATGATGGCGGCCAGATCGCTGGCCCGGTCGGTTTTGTTGGCAATGATGACGGCGCGGGCGCCGCTGTCGCGAACGAGGGTGAGAAAGCGCTGGATGCGCGCCAGATTGTAGTCGCCGTCGAGACCGGTGACGATGAACACCACATCGACGTTGGAGGCCAGGAGTTGCGGCGTTTCCTTGCCCGAGGCCTTGCGAATCAGGGCGCTGGTGCGCGGCAGCACGGCCTCGATGGTGGCGGGGCCGTCGCTCGGCGCCGGACGCAACGCCACGAAATCACCGACGCCGGGCAAATCGGCGTGCGTGGCCGCGGCATGGCGGACGCGGCCGGGTGCGGTGGCGCTCAGCTCGCCATGGTCGGTTGCCACCTGATAGTGGGTGCGGTGCTCGCCGACGACGCGACCGGGGATCAGACCTTCGGCGGCATGGCTGGCGAAGGCGTGTTGCCGCTCAGCCGTCCAGCCGAAGGTTGCGAGCGTCATAGCCGTTCGGCCCACAAATCATATTCGTCGGCATGCACGGCCCGGGCCTTGACGATGTCGCCGGGCTTGACCTTGGTATCGCCATTGAGAAAGACGTTGCCGTCGATTTCCGGCGCGTCCCATTGCGAGCGGCCGATGGCGCCTTCGTCGTCGACCTCGTCGATGAGGACGTCGAGCGTCTTGCCGACGCGGGCGGCCGTGACGGCTTCGGAGATGTCCTTCTGGGCCGCCATGAAGCGATGCCAGCGCTCCTCCTTGACCTCTTCCGGCACGGCGCCGTCGAGCGTGTTGGCGGCGGCGCCTTCGACGGGCTCATACTTGAAGCAGCCGACGCGGGCGAGCTTGGCCGCACGAATGAAGTCGAGCAGCAGTTCGAAGTCGCGTTCGGTCTCGCCAGGGAAGCCGACGATGAAGGTCGAGCGCAAGGCCAGATCCGGCACGTCGCGGCGCCAGCCGTTGATCCGCTCCAGCGTTTTTTCCTGATGCGCAGGGCGGCGCATGGCCTTGAGGATTTTCGGCGAGGCGTGCTGGAAGGGAATGTCGAGATAGGGCAGGATTTTGCCTTCGGCCATCAGCGCCAGCACCTCGTCGACGTGCGGGTAGGGGTAGACATAGTGCATGCGCACCCAGACGCCGAGATCGCCAAGCGCCTTGGAGAGATCGTAGAACCTGGCCTTCAGCGGCGCGCCCTTCCACGGCGCCTCCGCATACTTGATGTCGAGGCCATAGGCGCTGGTGTCCTGGGAGATGACCAGCAGCTCCTTGACGCCGGCCTTAACGAGACGCTCGGCTTCGAGCATGACGTGATTGACCGGACGGCTCGCGAGGCGGCCGCGCAAGGAGGGAATGATGCAGAACGAGCAGCGGTTGTTGCAGCCCTCGGAAATCTTCAAATAGGCGTAATGCCGGGGCGTGAGCCGCAGGCCCTCTGGCGGCACCAGATCGACGAAGGGATCGTGCAGCGGTGGCACCGCCTCATGCACGGCGGCGACAACCTGCTCGTACTGATGCGGGCCGGTGACCGCGAGCACGCCCGGATGCTCGGCGCGGATGCGTTTCTCCTCGACGCCGAGGCAGCCGGTGACGATGACCCGGCCGTTCTGCGTCATGGCCTCGCCGATGGCGTCGAGGCTCTCGCGCTTGGCTGAATCGAGGAAGCCGCAGGTGTTCACCACGACAACGTCGGCGCCCTTGTAGTCGCCGACCAGTTCATAGCCTTCGGCGCGCAGGCGCGAGATGATGCGCTCGCTGTCGACCAGGGCCTTCGGGCAGCCGAGCGAGACGAGGCCAACCTTGGGCGCTTTGGACTTAGCCTGCACGCTGGCACGGCGGATCTTCGGCGCAGCGCGGGAGGCGGGCGCGCGGGCGGCGGGTTTGGTCGCTGTCTTGGGCATAGGCGGGCTTTTAGACGGGGGGGCGGACAAGTGCAACGCTGAACGGCTTGCGGGCCGGGCGTCTCATCTTGGCACGGCGATTAAGGGGAGCTTTACGGAGTTGCCGCATCCTGGGGCCGCCGATGTTGAGTGGTGGCGTGTCGCATCGGAGCCCCTTGGTGTGGACCTGTCCCGATGTCGTTGCCAACGCGTGCCGTACGTCCGCTCGTGATTGCCGCTCATATGGCTGTTCTCCTGGCCGGATGTGCCCGGGAGCCCGACAATGATGGCGTGGAGGTGCGGGTTGCCCCGGTGCGGGCATCGGTCGTGCGAACGGCGGTGCGGCCAACGCCGGCCCGGATTGCTCAACCAGCGGTAAAGCCAGTCGCGGTGGCCGAGACGCCGGCTGGTCCCATGGCGCCGCCGCACCTGACAAAGGCCGAAGCGCCGCGGGAGCCTGGCACAGGGCAGCATCTGGCGCAGGCGCAATCACGTCCCGCCGAGGTGCAACGGCCAACGGTGGTCGAGCGTCCGGATACCGTTGAGCGGCCAGCGGCCATCTCGCGGCCAACGCCACGGCCGGAGCGTGCGGACCCAACCGCTGAGCCGCCGCCAGGACGCCCGGCCGAGCCAGTTGCCAAGATCGAGACCGAGAAACCCCAAGCGCCTGCCGCGCCGGCCGCCGCCGCGCCGCCGAAGACGGGCGTGCCGCTGACGCAGGAGGCGCCAACACCGCCGCCTGCGCCCAAGATCGTCGCCGAGCCTAAGGCGCCCGCGCCATCGCCACCGGTTGCCGTGCAGCCGCCGCCGGTTCCCGCTGCGCCTGTGGCCCCGCAGCCGAAGGCCGCAGCGCCGATCATTCTGCCGCCGTTGCCAGCGCCGGCAGCTCCCGACCGGCCGACAGCGGACACGCGCCGGCAGCCCTCGGTCGCGCCACCCTCAGCGCCGCCGGCCGTGACGGCTCCGCCCGCGCCTGCGACCCCCAAAGCCGCCGACAAGGCCGCACCGGTCGACAGCGTCGCGGCAGCGATCGAAAATGCCAACTTGATGCTGCGCATCGGCAACGTGGCGGGTGCTCGCGCCGCGCTCGAGGCCGGCGTCAAGGCGCGCAACGGCGAGGCCATCTCGGAGCTTGGCCGCACCTATGACCCGAATGAATTACAAGCTTTCCTGCTGGTACCGCCGGGCACCGCCGATGCCGCCAAAGCGGTCGAGCTCTACACCGAGGCCGCCCGTCTCGGCTCGACCTCGGCACGCGTGCGGTTGGAGCGGCTGAAAGCCGGTCAACCCACTCCGCCGGCACCCGCGAAGCAGAAGTAAGCTCGCCTTGCGTATTGCACCGGAAGAAGGCGTGAGACCCGGTATTCGAAACACCGCGGCGCGCCTCGGCGCCATAAGGCTTGGCGGTCTATTGCGCCCTCCTTGTCTCATACACCCTTGACGCCACCACGGCGGCCACGCACCACTGCATCACTTGCCCCAAGCAAGCGAGAGGCAGCCGGACCGGGATGGGACGATGAGGACGGGACAAACGGCGGCTGAGACGATGGCGGCGCTGGAGCAGCAGCGGGAAACCGTATGGCACGTCATACTGAGCAACTTCGCAAAGCAAAGCTGAAACACTATGACTACGGTTGCTGATCACGACGCCTACATCGCTGAGGCTCCTGAAGAGCTTCGCCCTCTGCTGGTCCGATTGCGCGCTCAGCTTGCGCGCGCGCTACCTGACGCGGAAGAAGTCATCGCCTACAAAATGCCAGGGTTCAGGATCGGAAAATCCATCATTGCGGGCTATGCAGCTTTCAGCAAGCAATGCGGTCTCTATCTCTCTCCTGCCGCCATTACGGCGCATGCCGACGACATTGCCGCGGCCGGGCTCAAGTCGACCAAGACGGGCGTCACGTTCTCGCCGAGCCAGCCGATCCCTGACGGGCTCGTCATGAAGCTCGCCTTGGCTTCTCGAAAGGCTCAGAAGCTCTGAGATGTCGCCTCCCCTTCGTGCGCGGATTTCTCGCCAAATTCGTTGAATCTTTGCTCGTAGGTCAGCGTCCGATTTCTGGACATGCCGGGAATGTGCAAAGCCATCAAATTCATCATCATGTTTGGGATTGCGGAGTGCGCATCGAAAAGCTCACCGGGGTCGTGCTCTTGGCGGTTTCCGTCAAGCGTTTTCCGGTAAGGTTCCAGACACCCTCTGCAACGTAGGCGGAGCAAGCTGCCGCCCCTCACCCTAACCCTCTCCCCGTTCGCGTGCAGAGAACGGGGAGAGGGGACGAGATCGCCTCGTCGCTTCGTCTCCTCCGGGTTAATCGCGACGCCTCTCGACAATCCGCCGTGTGCGGACGTTCGAGCTGCTTGCCCCCGCCTAACCGTCCCTCCGTTGAAGCGCAGACCCTGGCACACCTCGCGTCCCGCGCGCCTTCGGGCTAAGCTTGGGCTCGGTCCAGCATCCACAGGAGGCGGCGATGGCGGCGCACGGCAAGGCTTTGAGCAAGACATCCGGCATGGTGGCGGCGGCGCAGCCCGAGGCCGTCGAAGCGGGGCTCGAAGCCTTCAAGGCCGGCGGCAATGCGGTGGATGCCGCAATCGCCACGGCGCTGGTGCAGACCGCCGTCGATCCCCAGATGTGCGGCATCGCCGGGTTCGGCTCGCTGCAGGTCTACGATCCCGCCAAGGGTGTGCACATCTGTCACGACTTCCACGGCCGCGCGCCACTTGCCGTGCGCCCCGACATGTGGGAACGCCTGCTGATCGGCGAGGCCGAGGATGGCTTCGGTTTTCTCCTTGAAGGTCGCGTCAATGAGCTCGGCTACGGCGCCATCACCTCGCCGATGACGTTGAAGGGCCTGGCCGAGGCTTCGGCACGCTACGGCCGGCTCACGTTCAAGGACCTGCTGGCGCCGGCCATCGCCTATGCGCGGGACGGCTTCATGGTGCGCCCGCACGTCGCCGCCTATTGGGCGCAGGTGCCGACGGAGGGCCGCGCGCCGCACGCCGAGGTGCTGACCAAGCTGCCGGCGACGCGGAAGATCTACGCCAAGCCGGACGGGTCGCTGCGCAAGGTGGGCGAGATCCTCAAGAACCCCGACATGGGCACGACGCTCGAACGCGTGGCGCAAGGTGGCGTCGAGGAGTTCTACCAGGGCACCATCGCGCGCCAGATCGCGGCGGATATGGCCGCACATGGCGGTCTCATCACGCTCGCCGATCTCAAGGCCGCGCAGCCTGAAACAGTCGAGCCGCTGTGGGGTAGCTATCGCGGTCTCAAGATCGCCACCAACCGCCCCCCGGGTGGAGGTGTGATGCTGATCGAGATGCTGAACATTCTCGAGAACTTCGATCTCAAGGCCATGGGCCACAATTCGCCCGACTACATCGCCACGGTTGCCGAGGCGATGAAGATGGCCACCGTGGACAAGGACGCCAAGGTCGGCGACCCGCGCTTCGTCACGGTGCCGCTGGCGGAACTGACATCCAAAGACTATGCCAAGCCGTTGGCCGATCGCATCAAGCGGGGCGAGAAAACGCACGTGCCGCGCCTGCGCGGTGGTCAGAAGGAAAGCGCCGACACCACGCACGTCGTCGCCGTCGACGAGACCGGCGCGTGCGCAACCATGACACACACGCTCGGCACGCCATCGGGTGTGGTCACGGACGGCCTCGGCTTCATGTACAACGGCGCCATGGCCGTGTTCGACCCGCGTCCCGGCCGTGTCGGCTCGCTGGCGCCGGGCAAGTCGCGCTTCTCGTCAATGGCGCCGTCGATCCTCTTCAAGGATGGCAAGCCGATGCTGGTGATCGGCGCGCCGGGCGGCACCTACATCGCCATGGGCATCCTGCAGGCGATCCTCAATGTGGTGGAGTTCGGCATGAACGCGCTGGAGGCGGTGTCGGCGCCGCGTTTCAATGCGACGTCGGACACGCTCGACATCACCAACCGCATTCTGCGTTCGACCGAGGCCGACCTGAAGCGGCGCGGCTATCCCGTGCGACGGTGGCCACTGACCTTCCACTTCGCAGGCGTGCACGCCATCCGCATCGTCGATGGCAAGCTCGACGGCGCCGCCGATCCCGGCCGCGACGGCATGGCGATGGCGGTCTAGTGCTGCGAGGCCCGTGCCGTCGGGACGCGCAGACGTCTTGATCGGCATTGGGCCATTGCCACTCAGGCGGCGTTGCGCTGCTCGGGTGCGAGCCACGTCGCCAAATCAGCCAAGGCCCGCTCGGCGATGAGCCGCTTCTTGGCGCCGCCGCGTTCCTTGCCCTTGAGCCGCTTGCCGTCGGCGCCGACGCTTGGTGCCTCGAGCGGGGGAAACAAACCGAAGTTGACGTTCATCGGCTGGAACGAGCGCGGCCCCGCTTCCAACGTTGCGATGTGTCCGCCGGTGATGTGGTTGAGCAGCGCGCCTAGCGCCGTGGTTGGTGGTGGCGGCGTGAGCGAACGCCCGAGCCGC
Organism: Hyphomicrobiaceae bacterium; assembly: GCA_046154645.1. GTDB lineage: Bacteria > Pseudomonadota > Alphaproteobacteria > Rhizobiales > Hyphomicrobiaceae. Next base: position 165,741 of record JBJXDZ010000009.1, on the reverse strand, counting down.
TCGGCCGCCGCATAACGTCCCGCCACCAGTCCCATGGCGGCGCTTTCGACATAGCCTTCGACGCCTGTGATCTGGCCGGCGAAACGCAAGCGCGGCATGGCCTTCAGTCTGAGACCGTTGTCGAGCACCTTCGGGCTGTTCAGGAACGTGTTGCGATGCAGCCCGCCGAGCCGCGCGAACTCGGCATTCTCGAGCCCCGGGATCATGCGGAACACGCGGGTGTGCGCCCCGTGCTTGAGCTTGGTCTGGAAGCCCACCATGGTCCACAGCGTGCCGAGCGCATTGTCCTGGCGCAATTGCACCACGGCGTGTGGGCGCAGACCATTGCGCTTGTCGGTGAGGCCAACGGGTTTCATGGGACCGAAGCGCAGCGTCTCGCGGCCGCGCTCCGCCATCACTTCGACAGGCAGGCAGCCGTCGAAATAGGGCGTGCCCTCCCATTCCTTGAACTCGGTCTTTTCGCCGGCCAGCAGAGCGTCGAGGAAGGCCTCGTACTGCTCCCGCGTCATGGGGCAGTTGAGATAGTCGGCGCCCGTCCCGCCCGGTCCCGGCTTGTCATAGCGCGATTGCTTCCACGCGATGTCGTAGTTGATCGAGTCGGCGTGCACGATCGGCGCGATGGCGTCGAAGAAGGCCAGCTCGCCTTCGCCGGTGAGGGCCTGGATGGCGCGGCTCAAATCCGGCGAGGTCAGCGGCCCGGTGGCGACGATGACGCTGTCCCAGTCCTCGGGCGGCAGGCCCGCCACCTCGCCGCGCTCGATCGTGACCAGGGGGTGCGCGGTCAATCGCGCCGTCACCTCGGCCGAGAACAGATCGCGGTCGACTGCCAAGGCGGCGCCCGCCGGCAGCTTGTGCTGGTCGCCGGCCGACAGGATCAGCGAGCCCGCGCGCCGCATCTCCTCATGCAGGAGGCCAACGGCGTTGCTGGTCCAGTCATCAGCGCGGAACGAATTCGAGCACACGAGTTCCGCCAGCCCATCGGTGTTATGCGCCTCGGTGCCGCGGATGGGCCGCATCTCATGCAGGACGACGGGCACGCCGGCGGAGGCGAGCTGCCAGGCGGATTCGGAGCCGGCAAGCCCGCCGCCGATGATGTGCACAGGTTTGAGTGTGGTCATGGGGATCACCTCTACTGGAATTTCGTCGCAGCCTCAAACCGTTCCGTTCCCTCCGGGCCCCGAATCGGTCTCTTGCTTGACGTCTCGACATGCCCGCCAGCGGAACCCGAACCTCATGCGCCCACTTGCCCTCGCCATCGTGTTGGCCGCCGGTCTTGTCAGCGGGGCTGTGACCGGCTGCACGCATCCGCGCACGGGTCCGGTCAGCCAGCATTACGCCGATTGGCATTCGCGGGCGCCCAATGGCAACACGGTCCATGTCTGCCATGCTTACGGGTGCAAGATGCAGACGCGGTTCCGCTTCACCGACGCCGACATCGCCGAGCTCACGGCCCTGATGGCGAAAACGCGCAAGGCCGATTCGGCCGCCGAGGAGCGCCGCGCCGTCGCCTACGCCATCGGCTGGATGGAAACCCGCACCGGCAAGGTGATCGGCACCGACAAGGATCGCCCGGGCATGGATTTTGCCGCTTCCGGTGATCCCACCCAGCAGGACTGCGTCGACGAGGCGACCAACACGACCAGCTACCTGCTGGTGCTGCAACACAACAAGTTGTTGCGCCATCACACCGTTGGCACGCCGTTCTCCAAGGAGAACCTGCTGCGCGGCGTTGCCGGTTGGCCCCATTGGACCGCCGTGTTGCACGAGACGGCAGGCACACAGGCCTGGGCGGTCGACAGCTGGATCTATGCCAACGGCGAAAACCCGGCCGTGATCGAGGTCGAGAAGTGGTACATCGACAGCCTCGACAACTTGCCGCAAGCGATGCGTTGAGGCCAAATCGGTGGCAGGACACGCCGCACAATCGGCTTGCCAGACATGCTCCGCACTGAGACTATGACGGCTGCAGCGGAGGTTACCGCGAGATGGCCAAATCGATATGCGCGTGCGCTTACTTTTTTCCCTGATGCTGGCCTTTCTGCTGGGAGCCGGTCTCATGCTCGCGGTCGCCGGATACCGGCCGTCGGCCCAGGTGCTGCCTGTCGGTCAGTCGGTGCTCGACTTTGCCACTGACCGGGGGTCCAGCCTGCGGGCCTTGGTGATCTCGCCGCCCACGGCGACCGGCGACCCGCGCGCCCGCCAAGCGGTCATCCTGCTTGCCGGCGGGCATGGCAATCTTGGCATCGGCCGCGACGGCAGCCTGCGCTCGGGAAGCAACAACCAACTCGTGCGCACGCGCAGCGACTATGCCCGACGCGGCTTAGTCACCATAGTGCCGGACGCGGCCGACGACTTCAAGGTCGGCGAGGGCACGTTCGTCCCCTATCGCTGGAGCGAGGCCCACGCCCGTGATCTGGCATCCCTGGTGGCATTTGCGCGCCAGCACGCAAGCCGGGTGTATGTCATCGGCACCAGCCGCGCTGCATTCTCCGTCTTGGCGCAAGCCAGCCGCCCCGAATTGATGCCGCGACCGGACGCCTTCGTGGTGACGTCCGGCATGCTGCTGCACGACGTTGCCGACCAGCCGGAGGTGACGCGTGAGATCAAGGGACTGGAGCGCATCCGGGAGCCCGTGCTGCTGGTGGTGCATGGGGCCGATCGCTGCGCCTACACGCCGCCAGCCAGGATCGAGGCGTTCCGGGCGCAGCTCAAGGGCGCGCGTGTGGTCGACATCGTTCGCTTCGAAGGGCCGGCGCCAGCCAGCGATGACGAGTGCGGCGCCCTGAGTGCGCATGGGTTTCTCGGCCTCGATGCCGAGGTTGTCACGGCGATTGTCGATTGGCTGGGCCGCGTTGGCGGGCCGGCGAAACCTTGACGTGACGGAGAGCTGCCCATGAAACGCAAGATCGTTGCCATCCTCGCCTCGGACGTGGCCCGCTACAGCAAGCTCGTCGCCGAGGACGAGGAAGAAACGCTGCGGCGGCTCTCCAGCTATCGCGAAGTGTTCGATGCCTACATCGCGCAGCACCGTGGTCGCGTGTTCAACACCGCTGGCGACGCCGTCATGGTTGAGTTCGGCAGCGCCGTCGACGCGGTACGCTGCGCCGTCGATGTGCAGGAGAGCCTGCGCACGCGCAACCTGGCTTATCCCGAAAGCCGCAAGCTGGCATTTCGCATGGGCATCAGCATCGGCGATGTGGTCGAGCAGAACGGCGATCTGCTGGGCGACGGCGTCAACGTGGCGGCACGTCTCGAAGGCCTGGCGGAGCCGGGCGGCATCTGCATCTCGCGCAACGTCTTCGAGGCGGTGTCGAACAAGCTGTCGGCTACCTTCGTCGATCTCGGGCCGCAGGAGGTGAAGAACATTCCGCGCCCGGTCCACGCCTATCAGGTGGGCCTGCAGCAGGCGCCGCAGGTCGTGGCGTCGCCCACGCCCATATCGCGGCCGAAGCGCGCGCTCGGTCCTATGCTCGCCACCCTGGCGGCGCTGCTGGCCGGTGCGGGCTTGGCCTATGCCGGTCTGCGCGCCTTCGCGCCGCCGCCGCCGACACCGGTAATCGTCACTGAGGTTCGCCCGGCGACACCGACGGCGCCTATCGTGGTCGAGAATCAAGCGGTGCCCGCCGCCCGACCTGCGACGCCTCCGGCGCCACCGCCCCCGGAAACGCCGCGCCGTGAGACAGCGGCCGTACCACAGCCAGCCCCAGAGCCAGGTCCGCTACCGGCTGCCCCGCCGCTGCCAACAACACTGCCGGTCGCGCCCCCCGTCGTCATTCAAGTTCCGCAGCCCGTGCCTCCAGCGGCGGCACCGTCGCCGGTACCGCCGTCACCTGGGCCCCCGACGACGAAGCAGGCCCTGGAGCAACTCTCACCCCGCCCGCCACGCAAACCCACGCCGGTATTCGACGGCAACTGGCGCATCACCTTGACCGGTGGTCCGCAATGCAGCGTCAAAACCAGCACCTGGACCTTGACCGTGCGCGAGGGCAATCTGGTCACCAACCGGGGCGAGCCGGGCTGGGTGGACGACACCGGCAAGTTCGAGTTCTGGTTGCCGGCGCGGGTCGACCCCACCAAAGTGGTCATTTATCGTGGCCAGCTCAACAAGGCCGCTGGTCAGGGCCAGTATGCGACAGTCGGCGGCGGTTGCGTTGGCGCGCTGGCGCTGCGACGGGAATGAGGATGGCGACGCTGCAGCATGGTCTGGCCATCGGCGCGCGGGCTCAACGGCATCTCACATGAGACTAGATCGGAGTAACACTATGAAATGCCCTCGTGGCGGCGCCCTGCTGCTCCTGGCATTGATTACACTGGCCTTAGCGACGCCTGGCTCGGCGCAGAAGCCGCCTGCTCCTGCAGCCCAGCCGGCCGCGCCGCCGTTTGCGGTGCAAGGCTTCCGCTATCAGCAGTTGCAGCAACCCGGCTCGAACGTCACCACGCACATGAACGATTGCGAGGAGGCCGCCTGCGGTCCGGGCTCGAAGGTCAGCTATATCTTCTTTGGGCCGCAGCCACATTCTTTCGACGCCTACAAGACCGAGCGCAGCAAGGTCGAGGCATTCATGCGATCGCAGATTCCAGCCGGCATCAAGATCACCTTCGATCCGCCGACGGTCCAGAAGGTCGGGCCAGTCACCATCTACGAGGCGCGCCGCACCCAGACCGCGCCCGACGGCAGCACGCATGTGGCGATCAGCACCAGCTTCAATTCCGACAGTATGCAAATCGACCTGATCTCGTCGTCTGCCATCCCCAAGGCCGCGGAGGGCAATACCCGCACCTTCCAGAGCATGATCGTGATCTGGATGGCGATCCAGGCCGACAAGAACAAGAAGTAGTCATTCAGTGCCGACGCAGCCGTGCCAGAACGGGCTCGAGCTGTGGTTCTATGGCAGCGCCGGGTTTGAACGAAACCGACTGGAAATCGGCGAGCCGCGAGCGCGGCAAGGCCGTTTCACCACCGGGTAAGATCAAGGGCACGACGGGCTTGCGCACGTCGCTGCGCAGGCTGTGGCGCAGGAATCTCTCCACTTCGGCCTCCTGAAAGACGCTGCCGCGACCGGTGAACAGCACCAGCAATGCATCGGCGGTCTCGACGTGATCGTCCGTGGCCTTGTGCCACGACGCACCGGCCTTTTCGCGCCCGAATCGATTGGGGGCAGACACGGGCTCAAAACCATTTGCCTGCAAGTAGTCATGCAACAGAAAGACAATGGCGTATTGGTCGGACGGTGACGAGATCAAGACGCGGCGTCGACTCTGGTGCGGTTTCTGCAGTGTCTTGGCCAGGTCCCGCGCCGCGTGGACGTAGTCATCACGACTGGAGTAAAGGAGGTCCGCCCGGCTGAGGCGATGCGCCAAGAGCGCGGCGATCGTCTCCAGGCTGTAGGTCACAGAGGCGGACGGGTTGCGTGCGCCGCTGGCATCGGCGAGCTCGGTCAGTGCAGCGAGATCCTCGCCGAATGTCCACCGCGGCACATAGGGAATGGTCAAGAGATCAATCATCTTCATGTGGTCCATGCCTTCCGGCGTCCAGGTCCTGAAGAACGGCTTCAGCGTCGTGCCAAAACGCTGCCGCCACTCCATGGCCCGGTCGTATTCTTCCCGCCGCTCGAAGCGCGCTACCAAGGGAAGTGCCTGCAGCGCAGGCAGGTCGACGGACAGATTTTGACGTGCCGCGATGGCCCGACGCGCAATATCGCAGCAACCTGACAAACTTTGGTGATTGGCTGTGAACAGAAAGGCCAGGACGTCTGGCAACTGCACGGTGGTCAAGCCGCTGAAGTCCGTTAGTCCGGTCCGGCTATCGAGCAGGATGACATCGAAATTCTCGCGCCAGTTGTCACGCAGCACATTGAGCTTGCGGCCAAGATCGTGCTCATCGTAAAGCGCGTCCCAGTTGAGGCTTTGCACAACATCCTGAAAACCGTCCTGGCCGTGGCCGGATGCAGGCATGAGATAGAGTTGCTGTGCGCCGCCCGGCAGTTTCACCTGTGAGACGTAATTGAGCCAAGGACGCGGCTCTCCTTGCTGGCAATCCTTGAGGAAGTCGATGACGCCAGCGGGCATGACAGGATTGAGCGGCGCGAAGTAGTGGTGCAGTCCTGGCGCCTCGATATCCCAGTCGACGACCAGAACGCGAAAGCCCCACTGCGCCAGGATGGTTGCCGTGTTGGCAACGGCGAAACTGCGTCCGACGCCGCCCTTGAACGAATAGAACGTTACAATCAACCCAGCCATTTCCCACTCCAAGACCTGCGGGCGGTTACATCACCGTGCGGCGACTTCGCGCCGGTGGCAGCGGTGGCGGCTCGACGATGGGAAACTGGTCACTCCAAGCGGGCGTGAGTTCGATCTTTTCCACGAGGTCGTCGGCCATGCGTCGCACGAGATCATCGAAATCCAGATATCGAGCGACGTTACGGAATTCCTTGTCGGGATAATTGAGTTCCGAGAAATCAAAGCGGCATTGCGTGGCCTGGGCCTCAGGATGGTAGTTGCGTCCATCGGAGTAGCGAATGGGGTAGACGAGCCTTGCATCTCCCGGTGTGATGCCCAGCTGCTTCTCGCGCTCGGTAAAGCTCTGCCACTCGGCCATGCACCATGCTGATCGGAAATAATCGGCAGACCACACCGCAAGCAGCAGTCCTGACTTGTGCAGGTGTCGCTTCAATTCCCCGGGCCAATGGCTGCCGGAGTCGATTTGCTCGTCCCAGAAAATACGGACGGGTTCCGGGGCAATATCGTTCATTCGTGCTGTCAGCCGCGGTGCGAGGTGATTGCGCACCCAAAGGCCAACGGTGTCGGACCGGCGATACGAGATGAATACTTCGTGCTGGTAGACCATGCCACCCCCTGAAAGCATCCTGCCAATCGCATTAAATGATGGCGGCGTCGCGTCAAACGCCGGCAGCGGGATTGGCCGGGGCGGATACTACGGGCGTCGTCGTCCAGGTCAAGTTCCTGGCCCCATCGCCGCGGCAGGTGCAGACGGGACACGCGAATGCCGATTGCCTAGTGCCCGGCGAGTGCTGCATCATGGGGCTGCAACACCCATGCGACCCACGCTGCGGACCTCACCCATGACCACACCCGAACGCAAGACCCTGCCGCGTGCCGGCGCCAAAGGCCGGGCCACGCACGATGTCGGCGGACTCGACTTCGGGCCCATCGACCGGCACGAGCACGATCTGGCGATGTGGGAGAAGCGGGTCGACGCCATGCTGATCCTGCTGGTCGGGCCGAAGAAGGGTGCCTTCACGATCGACGCCATGCGCCGCGTGATCGAGGACTACGGACAGCAGGAGTACGATCGCACGACGTATTACGAGAAGTGGGTCCGCGCCATTCGCAACCTCGTCGTCGAGCAGGAGATCCTGACCCGCGAGGAGGTGGATGCACGGGTAGACGAGGTGCGCGCCAAGCATGCCAAGGCTGGGCGTCGCGTCGCCAAAACCACCGTTCCCTGGTGAGGCTTCGATGAGTACAACGGCCACAGTGCCCAAACCACGCTTCAAGAAGGGCGATATCGTCAAGATCGCCAACACCAAGGCCGTCGGCCACTGCCGCACACCGTGGTACCTGCGCGGCAAGCCCGGCACCGTGGTGGAGGTGCAAGGCACCTTTCACGATCCGGCGCGCCTCGCCTATCACAAGCCCGGCTGGCCGGCGCAGGTGCTCTACAAGGTGCGGTTCCTGCAGACCGAGATCTGGCCCGATTACGTTGGTCCGCTCAGCGATCACCTCGAGGCTGACATCTACGAGCCGTGGCTCACGCCCGTGACACAGGAGAAGCGCCGATGACCCACGGCAGCGGCAAGCCTGACCACGATCACGACCATGACCATGACCATGACCATGATCACAGTCACGATCATGACCATCCGCACGCGCCGCAGAAGGATCACGACGCCGCCGAGATGAGCGCTTACGAGGCGCTCGAGGAAGCCGTGCGCACGTTGCTGATCGAGAAGGGCGTGCTCACGGCCGCCGAGATCCGCGCGCAAGTGGATTTCATGGACAGCCGCTCGCCAACGCTCGGCGCCAAGGTGGTGGCCAAGGCCTGGACCGATCCGGCCTTCAAGAAGCATCTTCTGAAGGACACGCGCGGGGCGCTGGCCAGCATTGGGATCGATATCGGCACGCTGGCCGAGTTCCGAACTGTCGAGAACACGGCGAAGGTGCACAATGTCATCGTGTGCACGCTGTGCTCCTGCTATCCGAAGATGCTGCTCGGCATTCCCCCGGCCTGGTACAAGAGCCTCGCCTATCGCTCGCGCGTTGTCGTCGATCCGCGCGGTGTGCTCGATGAGTTCGGCGTCAAGGTGCGTCCGGGCGTCGAGGTGCGCGTGCACGATTCAACGGCGGATCTGCGCTATCTGGTGCTGCCGATGCGCCCGAAAGGCACGGACAGCCATGACGAAGCTGCGTTGGCAGCGCTGGTCACGCGCGATGCCATGATCGGCACGGCCATTCCGGATGCACCGAAGAAGAAGACGGCGGCTGCGTAACGGCTGGACCGGCTGCGCTATCACAGAACGACATTGGATTCACAAGCCCGAGCCCCAAGGAGATCAACGATGCGTTGTTTGCGGTCAACCCCACCGAGGCTTGCCCTGGTTGCAGCGATCCTGCTGGCCATGACCGCCGGCGCCGAAGCGCATCATCCGATGGGCGGGGAGACGCCGCAAACCTTCTGGCATGGCTTCCTGTCGGGGCTTGGCCATCCGGTGATCGGTCCCGATCATCTGGCCTTCATCGTGGCCATCGGCATCGCTGCCGGGCTGATCGGCCAGCGTGGCCTCGGTCTGGCCGCCGCCTTCATCGCGGCCTCGAGTGCCGGCGTGCTGCTGCATGTCGCCAAGCTCAATGTGCCGATGGCCGAGCCGCTGGTGGCACTGTCCGTCATCGTGGCCGGGGCACTGCTGGCATTGGATCACGCGACCCGTCGACCAGTCTGGCTTGGCCTCGCCGCGGTCGCGGGGCTGTTGCACGGTTACGCGTTCGGCGAAGCGGTGGTCGGTGCCGAGCGTTCGGTGATCGGCGCCTATCTGATCGGTATCGCGTTGGTGACAACGCTCATTGCATGGGCGTTCCAGTATCTGACGCAGCAGTTTGCCGCGCTGGAGATCGGCCCCAACCGGCGCATCCGCGCGGCGGGCGGCATGCTCGGCTGCATCGGCGTGGTGATGCTTGTTGGCAGCCTGCTCGCGGCTTGAATTCGAGAGACAGACATCGTGATACATGACGTTCAAGTGGAGGCAGTTGCGCCTCACTTCGAGGCTTTGCCACGCTTGGTTGCGGAGGACGCCGACCTGATCCGCCGCGGCCGCTTCCTCGATTGCGATTTCGAGATCGGGGTCGGCACGCTCCCCTTGCTGGTGACAGTGCGCAGTGGCCGCGTGGAAAGCGTGGCGCGTGGGCCATTCCTGCTGAAATCGAGTGCCTTTGCAATCAGTGCCGAGCCGACGACCTGGGCCCAGTTCCTGCAGCCGATGCCACAGGCTGGCTGGCACGACGTGTTGGCGCTGACCAAGACGGGCAAGGCGCGCATATCAGGCAATCTGCTGCCGTTCATGGGCAACCTGCAGTACATCAAAGATGTGCTGGCGGCGCCGCGTCGGCTGGCAGCGCGACTGGCTGCGCGAGGGGAAAAAATGCGATGAAGCCGCGCTTCGAGCCTGGGCCGCACGCGGGTGCCCGGCGAGGCAATCCCCGTCTACAGGATTGAGCTGGATCGGAGCCAGAAGCATGGCTGAGAACACCATCCCGCTCGAAAACACTTCGGCCGAAGCCTGCAAGAGGGCGATCGACGCGATCGTGCGCCGGTTCGCCAGTAAACGCAACAAGAACCAGAATGCGCCCGAGATCAACTTTGCGCTCGCCGACGGGGCTCGCCTCGATATGATGCAGTTCTTTGCGTTGGTCGAAACCCACGGCACCGAAATGTTACCGTCGCTGGAGAAACTGCTGAGAAAGTATACGCCGTCAGAGATCGCAAATGGAGTAATGACTGCCGGGATTCGTTGGGTACCGGCCGTTGAGGCAGCGATCGCGCTCGATCCCAGTCTAAGGACACTAAAAAAGTTTGCGCTCCGTTTCGTCGAACCTCGGCGCATGCTCGATCAGATCCTGCCGCTCATGGCGGCCAAGGGGTGGAGCGAAGCCATGATCGTTTTCGCTGTTGCCAACCTTTGCTGCTTCGAGAGCAACGCCATACCCCGTGTCTGGCGGGACCTTGGTCTCGCAGACGCCGTCGCCGCGCGCTATACGCCACCGGAGTTCGCGGCGGAGGTCGTCAAGCTGTATAACGTACGTGCTTCGCTGGCAGAGCAGTACGAATTTCCGCGATACAGCCTGGAGCGCATAATGAAGGTGCTCGAGTCGACGCTCGGTGCCGAGACCTTCCAGATGATTTGGGACGACGAGATCACGTCCGTTCGCAGGGTAGCCGAGGCGATGGCGCCGTGGACGGATTGGGAGCGCGCGGCCTTTGAGCGGCTGCGGCTCAAGGAACCAGCACCGGTAACCGCCCACAGCCTCTGACCTTGGAGCCATAGGCATGGTTAAGAGCACAACTCCCAAATGGACACGCCCGCCGCTGGCGGATGCTCCTTTTTATGCAATGATCGACAATCGCGCGGAGTTCGAACTCCTTATTCGGTATGCCAGGGTCATCACTGACCCGAAAACCGGTAAAGTTAAGAGAGGTTCTGGAAGGCCTCCGACCAGCGATGAGGAGGCAGCTATCGCGCGAGCCCAGAACCAAAGGCTCCGCAAGTTCGACCCATCCGCTGCCGAGCATAAGCTCTTGTTCGATAGACGTGAGTTTCCGATGGAGCCGACGCTGGCGGAAGAGGTCCGAAGATTATTCGGGGCAAAGCCAAAAAAGTTCGCGCACCGGGACTATATTGTCGGCATGCGAGAGCCAGGGCGGTTGAACTCATCGTCTAGGGTCTATGAATTCGTCTCCGGGGAGTGGAAGACAGCGGTCGAATCGCTCGAACCTGACGTGCACGAATTCTTCCCGACAACGCTGGAATTTGTCAGGCCGGAAGGGAAGGCTACCCATTCCGGCTTCGTGATGCGCGATCGTGTGTTCATTATGGACCATATGCCAACCGAATTTTCGTTCAGCTATGAGCGAGAGAAGGGGGCTGTGTTAGACGACCAACTGAAGCCTGTAACTCTGACATTTTCCAAGCAGGCCGTGAGCGGGCGCCATTGGTTCCGGGCGCGTTCCAGGGATCCTGAGTTTGCGAGGGGGCCATTCGTTTCACGGGAGTTGGCCGAACGGCTGCTCCCTCTGATGCCAGACCACGTTTATTTCGTTCCCGTCGCCGTCGCTTGAACGGAGAAAGACGCCACCATGACGATCTATCTTAATCTCGCACCGAAGTTCCGCTGGGCGGGCCGGGATATGACCAATAAGGGCGTGCTCGCCTCACCCCGCCGCCTCGCCATTGTTGGAGGCAGGCGATGAAGCCGCGCTTCGAGCCCATTGTCGGCCGCTATTTGCACCTGGAAATCTCGGGCCGGCCGCATCGATTGTATGTCGAGGAAGCGGGGCCCAAGGACGGTGGCGGCATCCCGCTGGTCTGCTTGCACACCGCCGGCGCCGATGGTCGCCAGTTCCGCCATATCCTCAACGACACAGCCATTACCGACCACTTCCGCGTCATCGTGTTCGACATGCCTTGGCACGGCAAATCGCTGCCACCCGAAGGCTTCGAGCGCGAAGAGTACAAGCTCACCACCAAAAGCTACACCGAGATGGTGCTCGACATCTGCGGCGCGCTGGAACTCGATCGTCCCGTGGTAATGGGCTGCTCGATCGGTGGCCGCCTCGTGCTCAATCTCGCCATCGCGCATCCGCAGCGCTTCCGCGCGCTCATTGGCCTCGAGTCCGCGGATTATCAACAGCCTTGGTATGACACCGAGTGGCTGCATCGGCCGGACGTGCACGGCGGCGAAGTCTGCGCCGGGCTCGTGTCCGGCATGATGGCACCGCAAAGCCCAGCTGCGAGCCGCCACGAGACACTCTGGATGTACAAGAGCGGCGGGCCCGGCGTGTTCAAGGGCGATCTCTATTTCTATCGCATCGACGGCGATCTGCGCGAGCGGGTCGGCGCTATCGATACAGCCAAGTGCCCACTGTTCCTGCTCACGGGCGAATACGATTTCTCCTGCACACCTGAGGACACCAAGCGCACCGCCGCCAAGATCAAGGGCGCGGAAGTGACCATCATGGCGCAGCTCGGCCACTTCCCGATGAGCGAGAACCCCGCGCAGTTCCGCCGTTACATTCTGCCGGTCCTGGAAAAAGTGCGCGGGCTCAAGTGACGCGCTCGTGACGCCTCTCTACCACTGCGGCGAGACCCAGCACGACGCCCGCCAGCACGTCCCAGCCGGAGGTGTGGCCGATGGCCTCGATGCGGGCCAGCAGCTCAGGCAGGCTGGCGCCATCACTGGTGAGCAGGGCAGTGATCATGGCAGCCATAGCCTCACCGGCCAGGCCCTCGCTGGCGGCGGCGAGAAAGGCGCGGGAAAGCGCTGTAGTCGCGTCGGGCGGCGCTTGCGCAATGAAGTCCGCAAGCCGAGCAGCGGTTTGCGATTCGCCCGTCGCATGCAGCGCCACGACAAGTCCCGCGAGCAGGTCATCGCCGGAGGGGGTGAGGCCGGGTCCAAGGCCGAGCAATGCGTGCGCGGCGCGGCGCGCAGCTTCGTCCAGCGCGTCCGCATCATCCGGGTCGGCAGCCGGATCGAGTGCGCCGGCCAGCCAATCGCTGAGCGTCGCCGTGGCGAGCAGCGCGCGGCGGGTGGCTTGACCCGTGAGCCCGCCAAGCGACGGCTCACCGAAAGCGACCGAAGCCAAGCCCTCCTTCGGCACGCGCGGCGCTGCCAGATCAGCGAGGCGGCGCAGGGCCGTGCGGACCTGGTCCGGTTCCCCTGCGGCCGGCCAGGGCGCGGCTTGCCAGTCGCGCGCGGTGGCAAGGTTGAAGCTCGGACCGCCCGTGAGCTGCACGTGGCCGTTGGCGGCCGTAACGCGCTGGCCGACAGCGACGCCGGCCTGCGACCAGCCGCCAGCCGGTAGCGCCTCGATCAAGGCATTGAGCGGACCATTGCCCAGCTCCGCGGCACCAATGCAAACGACGCCGGCGGGCGTGACCACGTGGAAGCTCGCCACAAAGACGGCGCTGACCTCGCCGATGACGCCGTCCGGCAGGGCACGTCGGGCCAGAATGCCGGCCGAGGTGATCGCGAAGGTGAGACCCATCGATGGCCCCTGTAGTGGTGTTGAACGCAATGGCGGTCAGGACTGGCGGGCAACCGTTGCGAAGGCCATGCGGGCGGCGGCCGCATTGCTTGCCGCCACGCGCACACCAGCGGCCTCGAGTGTACGGGTCTGGGCAGCAAGACCCTGGTGATCGGCGTCAGTGCCCGTGATGGACGCAATGACATGCGGACCTTTTGCCGGCCGTGATGCGAGTGCCGCCGCCAGATGTCCGGCCGGATCGGGATGGCTGCCGGTGCCGAGCACCACATCCAGCAGCACAACGCCGACGCCAGCGTCGGCCAAGGCACGCAGCAAGGGCGCATCGCGCACGCCGGGCTCGATCATGGGGTGAGGCCGCCCGAGTGTGAACGCATCGTCGCCGAGGTCGATCAGGCTGTGGGCGCCACTGTCGGCCGCGGTCAACAGGTTGGCGCCGGGCACCGGCACGTTGGAGGCAATGCGGGCGCCGTGATCCCGGCCGATGATCTGCGCTTCCGAGCACAGTGTGCCGCCGACGAAGAGTCCGGCGACGCGACGACCACCATTGGCGGGCGACGCCAGCGGTGCACACGACTCTTCGTGTGTCGGGCGGCCGAGCGCCAGCAGGGCTGCGGCTTCCAGCGTGCGGGCGCTTTTGGCATTGCCGGGAAGCGTCAAGTCGTGCGCGCCCAGGAAGCAGATGGTGAACGATTTGGGGCTGCGGGCGACGCGCTCGAGGATGATGCGTGCCACGCTGTCGGCCGGCGGCTTCGAGATCAACACGACCTGCCGCGTGGTCGGATCCTGATCGAGGAGATCAATCGCCATCAGCGTCGTGATACCGCCGACCTCGGCCTTGAGATCGCGGCCACCAGTGCCGATGGCATGGCTGACGCCGCCGCCCGCCTTGGCGATCAGGCATGACACCTCCTGAATGCCGGTGCCCGATGCGCCGACGATGCCGATGTCACCACGCGGGACAACATTGGCGAAGGCAATCGGGACGCCGCCGATGATGGCCGTGCCGCAGTCCGGCCCCATCACCAGCAAGCCCAGCTGACGGCCCCGCTGCTTGAGGGTGATCTCGTCGGCGAGACTGACGTTGTCGGAAAAGATCATGATGTTGAGGCCAAGGCCCAGGGCCTTCATGCCTTCGGCCGCTGCGAATTCACCGGGTACAGAGACCAGAGCGAGATTGGCGTCGGGGAGCGCTGCCAGTCCCGTGCGCAGCGTGCGGGGCTGCCAGTGACTGCTGCCGCTGCCGGTGGCGCCGCGGCGGCTCGCGTCGATGGCCTGCACGGCCGCGTCGATGGCCGCATCGGCCATGGCGGTGGTTGCGGCGCGCACGGCAATGATGAGATCACCGGGGCCGGCGGTACGGCCAGATGCGTCGAGAATGCCGGCGTCGGCAAGCAGATCGCGGTTCGACGACGTGCCGACCATGAGGCCGGCCTCGTCGATGCCGGGCATGGCCTTGATGCGCTGGGCGATGCGCATGAGCGCGACCGAGTCGATGTAGGCGCCCTTGCGCACCTGATTGATGATGACGCTCATGTCGTGTTGCGGACCAGCGGCCCGTCCCCTGGAGTTCCGGTGGGCGTTCGGGTGCGGCCCAGCAGCAGCCGTGCGTGGGCAAGGCGTTCGATCTGGCCGGCATCGTGACTGACGAGAATGACCGAGCGGCCCGCGAGGCACTCGAAGCGAATGAGTTCTTCCACCAGCGCTGCCGAGGCCTGATCGAGCGATGCCGTCGGCTCGTCGAGCAGCAGCGCCTTGGGTTCGTCGGAGAGGGCGCGGATCAAGGCGAGGCGCAGCCGCTCACCGGTGGAGAGCTTGGCAAGCGGTTCCGAAAGGTGACGATCCTCGAGGCCGAGCGTGCGCACGAGTCGCGCCGTCCGCGCGGTCACGGGCATCTGCTCGGCCGCCGTTGCCGCCCACCAGCCGGGCTCCGCCGCAACATACCGCACCTGCCGGCGCCACTGCTCCGGCCGCATCTCGCGTCGCTCGGCGCCGTCGAGGAAGACGTAGCCTTTGGCCGGGTCGAGATCGGCGATGGCGCGCAAAAGCCGCGTCTTGCCGGAGCCCGACGGGCCTTCGACGGCCAAGCACTCGCCCTCCGGCACAGCGAAGGACAGCGGCGGCTGAACGACGACCTCGAGGTGGTCGATGCGGAGCACGGGTGGGCCTTTGGCGATGGGTTGGCGTGGAGTTGGCCGTTTGGACAGCACACTGTGACGATCGTGCGCAGCGGTCGACCTTAGCCGCCCGCCACGCGCAATGAAAGCCGGCGAGCTGCGCCACTCACTGCAGCCGCTCCCGGCGCACCTTGGCTTCGCGATGCGCAATGTAGGCGGCCGAGCCCATGACGATGGCGGCGCCGATCCAGGTCCACATGTCGATCAGCTCGCCAAACATGACGTAGCCGATACCGACGACGAAGGGCAGGCGCGAGAACTCGAAGGTGAGCAGCAGCGACGCGTCGATGGCCGCGAAGCCACGCATCAGCGCAATGTGGCCGAGCACGCCGGTGACCGCGATCACGGCAAGAACCGGCGCCAACTCGACGCCGGGCGTTTTCCAGACGAACAGCGCCGGCAGCAACGACATCGGTGTCAGCATGGCTGTGGTGATGAACACGATCTTCTCAGGGTCGTCGCTGTTGGAGAGCCGCTTCAAGAGCACGGCAATGATGCCGCCTGAAAGTGCCGAGACCAGTGCGCAGAGCTGGCCAACGCCCAATGGCGCGTGGCCGGGCCGCAGCATAATCATGGCGCCGATGAAGCCGACGATGATCGCCGTCCAGCGTCTGAGGCGCACCTTCTCGCCGAGGAAAATGATCGCGGCCAGCGTGCCAAAGATCGGCGACAGGAAGCCGATGGCCGTGATCTCGCCCATGGGGATGACGGAGAGGGCGTAGAACCAGGCGGTCATCGAAGTCAGGCTGATCAGCACGCGAATGCCGTAAAGGTGGATGGAGTGGGAGCGGACAAGGTCAAACCCGCGCGTCCCGAGCATGGGTAGCAGCAGCAGCATCGCTGCGGCATTGCGCATGAAGACGACTTGCAGCGGGTCGTAGCCGAGCTGAATCGCCATCTTGGAGGCCGCCGCGAGGGCCGCAAACAGCACCATGGCGATGGTGACCCAGCAAATGCCGGCAACGACATCATGGCGTGGCGCGCGTACCGGCTCGGCAGCTGCAACAGGATGTGCCACCGGCGGCTGAGCCGTGGG
This sequence comes from Hyphomicrobiaceae bacterium, assembly GCA_046154645.1. Classification (GTDB taxonomy): domain Bacteria; phylum Pseudomonadota; class Alphaproteobacteria; order Rhizobiales; family Hyphomicrobiaceae. The sequence continues at coordinate 149,255 of JBJXDZ010000009.1, read as the reverse complement.
AGTGTCGGTCGACGCCAATGGTGGCTCCTGAGGTTCAGCGGCGCAGGCCGCGACTCATGCGAGCGCCATCATTCAGCGCACGATGCGACAGCGCCAAGGCGAAACCGCGCCTGGGCCTGGATGCCGGCCATGCGTGCGGCGCAGGGATCAGGAGCAGAACCGAGAAAGATCAGCGGCGGTCCTTGGCCGGGCCTTGGCCGCGGATATCGACGACGCCCGGCGCGGGAGCGGACGGCATTTGCGGCGGCACGCTACCGGCGCTGCGAACGCCGGTTTCGTCGCGTGGCGCACGGCTGTCCCGCATCGGCGCCAAGGGCAGCACCTCGCCATTGTCGCAGGTGCGCTTCGGCGCGATGCCGACGCCCAGTTGCTCCTCGGCCTCGGAGGGCGGTCGCGGCGTGAAAGCCCGGCGGAAGCCTGCAATCGAGCCTTCGGCCTGCTGGCGCACCCCCGCGCTGGCGCCGCAGTAGATGGTGCCGTAGATGTCCTCGATCCAGATCCGCTCCTGGGCGGGCGCATTGTCCACCGCCCAGCGAATGAGGCGCAGGGCCTCGACCTCGTCCTTCTTGACGATTTTGCCGCGCCACAGCAGATCGGCAACGAACGCGGTGGCGGCAACGTGGCCGTCCTCCTTGAGGCCCTTCAAGCGCGACAAGGCCTGGCGATGGTTCTCGGGCACGCCTTCGCCGGTCAGATACATCTTGGCCAACTCGAAACGCGCATCGGGATCGCGGAAAAACGTGTCCGCCTGCTGCAGGTATTCGGCAGCCCGCGCTGCGTCGGGCTGCAGGCCATGGTCGGGAAGGCCACGCAGGTAATAGCGGGCGAGCGCCGTCAGCGAGCGGCCGACATAAGGTGCGTTGTCGTCGTCGTAGAAATCGACGGCGCGGGCGTGCTTGACCACGATCTCGTTGAAGAGATCATAAGCTTTGCTGTGATCGGTCTGGGCCCCGGCGTTGTCAGCGTAGAGCCGCGCCAAGTGGTATTGGCCAAGCAGCAGGCCATGGTCGGCGGCAAAGCGCAACGCTGGCAGCGCGTGCTGATAAAAGCCGCCGCGATAGGCGCCGATGCCCTGCTCCAGTGCCGCTTCGGGCGAGGTGAACCGCACTTGTCCCGACTGCGCATGAGCCTTGCCGGCCGCGAGCACGAGGCTCGCCGCCAGCACGACAGCGCCGAAGCGCTTGGATGTCCAGATCGCCAACACGTTAAGCCTTTCCGTCAGCGTGAGCCGCAACGCCGGTGACGGCGAAGCTCAGCTGATCTGCGTCGGTGCGGGCAGAGCCGCAATGATGTGGTGCTGCAGGCAGGTTCCTGCCGGTCGCGCGCATTGACAGCGCAGTCAACGAGGTGCCGCAGTCGGTCGAATCGCTGGCGGCAGTTACGATGGTCCCATCGCGGCGGAAGCGCCGTGTGGGATCCTTGAAGGGGAGTTCTGTCATGCCGGCCACCGATGCGATGGCCCCCTCTAGCGTCAACGAGCCCATGGGCCGTGCGACGCCGCCTGAATGAGATATGGGATTGCAGTGTGGATAAACAACATTCTGATTCATATCGAATTTCACATTTTCGAGAGCAGCCGTGACGCGGGCGCACGCGATGGCCGCCGCGGTGTCGCGGTTCGGCGTGGTGGCCCTGTTCAACGTCGTGGCGTGCATCTCGCGTTCGTCCTCAACTGGTGCAACAACTCGTGTAATGTTGTCCTCAAGTCGCGCGTCGCCCGGAGCTGCAAGTCTTGACCAGCGCCGCTTGCCGGTCATCCTCACAGACCTTCCGGTCATTCCTTGAGCCGCCGTGGCTGTGCCGCAGCCAAATCGCCGGCAGCATTGTCACAGACGGCGGGTCGTGCAGGTTCAGACATTTGTCGCGATTTGTGGCTCAAAAGAGGCGTCATGGACGTGTTTTCGTTGCGGTGCGGCAACAGTTGCTGCCGAACCCGATTCATCAGAAATGACGCGTTACACGCGGCTCGCCTGGCTCAGAACCGGAATGTGGGCAGGATTTCCGGGTTGAGGTATCCGAAGACCGCAGCGGCGACGGCGGCAATCAGCGCCAGGCTGATCATCCAGCGCACGCTGCGCAGCAGTCCTCGCAGGCTGGCGAACAAGGCCGCCAACAGAGCCGGCAAGGCGAACGCGCCAGCCACGGCGACAGGAACCAGCGCCTGATCGGCTGGAAACATCAGCGGCACCGCGTGTGCCGGTCCGGCGCCAACGACGCCAGCAAGAGCCACTAAAACCAGGATGCGCCCAAGTTTGTGCACCCTCACTTCCCCGCACCGCATACCCACTCCCTCGGTCACGTCGTGTCCCAAGTCCCCATGGCCACCTGTCGTAACGGTCCTTCCCGGCGGCCTGTTGGCCCAATCGGGGCGAATCAGGGGCGCTTTCTGCGGGTGTGCAGAATGTTAAGGCTGTCCGTTCACGTGATCGCAATCCGCTTGCGGTAAACGTTTCGATTGCAGCGCCTGGGGCTGTGCGGAGTCTGATCTGTGACCACCATTGCCCTCGCGAACGATCGCATGGACAACAGGGCGGGCCAGGCTGCTGAGGCCGCGTTGCGTGCCGGTGCCGGGCCGTTCACTTGGATTGGCGACGAGCAGGCCTTGCGCGCCTTGGCATGGCGGCATGGGTCGCGGATGCTGCTGGTGCTACTCCTGGCGTGCCTTGGCGTCGCGGTGGCGCACCTGGCGTTGGCGCCCGAGACTATTGTCGCGCAGGGTGCTGCCCATGTGGCTCCGGTTACCATGCCGGTGCTGTTGCCGGCGGCCTTACGCATCATCTACTGGGTCGCGCCTGCCGGCACGATCCTGGCGCTGCTGCTGCTCTATAGCTGGTTCAAGCTGCAGATGCGGCGCGAGGTGTGGGCTGGCATCAGGCTCGGTGGCACCGCTCTCAGCTACACCGGCACCTGGCGCGAGTTGCTGTGGCCACTTCTGGGCCTCGTCATTGGTCTCGCCCTTGTGTTCTCGTTCTTCTCAATCCTGAAGCTGTATGTCATTCCCCGGCCGTCTTCTGGACCGTCGTTCAAACGTCTCGTCGTATCGGTGCCGCTGGTCTATCTGCTCGGGCTTGGTGCGTGGCGAGGACGGCGCTTTCTGCTGTCGCGCACCGCGCTCGGTGGCCGCAGTGGCAGCCTGGCTGGCTCAGCGCACGCCTTTGCCTTGAACCATCTGCTGGGCTTGCTGCTGGTGCCGCTGACGCTCGGCTGGATCCTGCCGTGGAAGCAGATGGCGCAGCAGCGGCGGCTGATCGGCGGCATGACGCTCGGTGACCTGCCGTTCCAATGCACGGCCAAGGCCCGGCCGCTGCTGACGCGCTTTGCCGTGGTCTGGGCGGGGGTGATTGGCATCTATCTGGCGGCGGTGTTGAGCATTGGCGCGCTGATGGGACCGAAGATCATCGCGGCCAAGGCGGCGATGGTGCGGCCCGATTTCGATACCCATGATGTGCGCGCGCTGCTGCTGATCGGGTGTGTGGCACTCTTGGCCATCGCCGTGCTGCTCGCCTGGTACAAGGCAGCCGTCTGGCTCCAGATTGCGGCCGGCAGCCGCCTGAATGGCCAGCCAGTGCGGCTCACGGCCACGACCGCCGAGATCGCCGGCTTGCACCTCGGCAATGGGGTGCTCAAGCTGGCTTCGCTCGGCACCCTCGGGCCGCTGGCTGAACTGCGCACGGCACGGTTCCTTGCCCGCCACATCCGCTACGCCTGACCAGCGCGCGCAGTCCCCACATGACGGGCACGGTGAACAGCCCAGGCGCCAGTCCGTGATGGCGTTGTGCGGCGCGAAGCGTTCGGATAGAACGCAGGCCAGATCCCCAAACCCTCGATGTGCGCGCCGGTTGCGGAGTGGGCAACCGACGGCGCAAGCAAGGAGTCCCCATGGCCAATCCGCAGTTCGTCTATCACATGCACAAGCTCTCCAAGGCCTATCCGGGGGGCAAGCAGGTGCTGAAGGACATCTCGCTCTCCTTCTATCCCGGCGCCAAGATCGGCGTCGTTGGCCTCAACGGCTCCGGCAAATCGACCCTGCTCAAGATCATGGCCGGCACGACAGACGATTTCATTGGCGAAGCCAAGCCGGCCGACGGCATCAAGGTCGGCTATCTGCCGCAGGAGCCGGAGCTCGATCCCGACAAGGACGTGCTTGGCAATGCCATGGAAGGCGTCGCCGAGAAGAAGGCCAAGATCGACCGCTACAACGAGATCGCCGCCAATTACACCGACGAGACCGCCGACGAGATGGCGCGGCTGCAGGACGAAATCGATTCCCAGGGCCTGTGGGATCTCGATGCCCAGGTGGAGGTCGCGCTCGATGCGCTGCGCTGCCCGCCGGGTGACGCGAATGTGACCAAACTCTCGGGTGGCGAGAAGCGACGCGTCGCGCTGACCAAGCTGCTGCTCTCGAAGCCCGACATTCTGCTGCTCGACGAGCCGACCAACCATCTCGATGCCGAAAGCGTGGCCTGGCTCGAGAACTACCTGAAGAACTACACGGGCTGCGTCATCCTGGTCACCCACGACCGCTACTTCCTCGACAACATCACGGAATGGACGTTGGAGCTCGACCGCGGCCAGGGCGTGCCCTGGAAGGGCAACTACTCGTCGTGGCTGGAGCAGAAGGCCAAGCGCGAGGAGGCCGAGAAGGGCCAGGAGGAATCCAAGGCCAAGACCTTGAAGCGCGAGTTGGAGTGGATCCGCGCCTCGCCGAAAGCCCGGCAGGCCAAGTCCAAGGCGCGTATCAACGCCTACGAGAAGCTCGCCGACGAAGCGGGCCGCCAGGATGTCGGCCGCGCCCAGATTCAGATCGCGCCCGGTCCCCGCCTCGGCGGCACCGTGATCGAGGTCGAGAATTTGAGCAAAGCCTTTGGCGATCACCTGCTCATCGACGGCCTGTCGTTCAAGCTGCCTCCCGGAGGCATCGTCGGCGTCATCGGCCCCAACGGCGCCGGCAAGACGACGCTGTTCAAGATGCTCACCGGCGTGGAGAAGCCGGACAAGGGCTCCATCAAGCTCGGCGCCTCGGTCAAGATCTCCTACGTCGACCAGTCGCGTTCGCATCTCGACGACAAGAAGAGCGTGTGGGAGGAAATCTCGGGCGGTCTCGACCAGATGAAGCTCGGCGAGAAGAAGGAGGTGAACAGCCGCGCCTATTGCGGTTGGTTCAACTTCAAGGGTGCCGACCAGCAGAAGAAGGTGGGTTTGCTGTCAGGCGGCGAGCGCAACCGCGTGCATCTGGCCAAGCTACTGAAAGAGGGCGGCAACCTGCTGCTCCTCGACGAGCCAACCAATGATCTCGACACCGAGACGCTGTCGGCGCTCGAGTCGGCGCTGGAAGACTTCCCGGGCTGCGCCGTGGTCATCTCGCATGACCGCTTCTTCCTGGATCGCTTGGCCACGCATATTCTGGCCTTCGAGGGCGATAGCCACGTCGAATGGTTCGAAGGCAACTTCGCCGACTACGAGGAGGACAAGAAGCGCCGCCTCGGCGAAGCCGCCGTCGAGCCGCACCGCATCAAGTTCAAGAAGTTCGAGCGGTGATGCCCAGCGACGGGTCGGGCCAGGCCCAACGCGCCAGCGCACGAGGCCGGCACGCTGCCGGTTTCGTCGCGCCGGCGTGACGAAGCAGCAAAGCGAGCGCGGTGACGCCACCGAACGGCGCGATCATCTTGACCACCGATCGTGATGGTCAGACGTGGGTTGGGTCAAGCGCAGCGCGACCCAACAACTCCGGCGCGCTGAAATTTGTTGGGTCGCGCAAGAGCAGTGCTTGACCCAACGGGTGCTACACCGCCAAATCCACCCACCAGCGTCATGCCCGCGTAGGCGGGCACCCACGCGCATTTCGACAGGTTCCCGGGAAGTGCCGAGGCGCAGGCTTGCTTCTACGCAGCACAATTCTCGAGCCGTCGTGGATGGTCGCCTTCGCGGCCATGACGAAAGGGTCAGGGGGCAGAAAAAAATAAACCTTCATCGCCTCAGTTTGCGTTTTGGCCGACTGGCGATTGTTGCGCGGTGTGACCTTGGCCCAATCACCCGCATTCTTTCTCCAGGATCGCAATGCGCGGTGTCGCAACGTCCGGCGACATCTTCGCAGCTACCGCCTTGCGATACCAATCGAGCCCAAGGTCACCCACTTGTCGCGAGATCGCAAATGGGTGGAGGACATAGCAGCGTGGAACTTCCCTAACCCAACTCAGGAATTTTCTGAGAGGGTGGCTGCTGCAGAATAGCGGGTCGATTTGCAGAACTTGGCCAAGGCCTCCCGCCACCCCCACCGTCAAGTCACCCACCCCAACCCCACCGCGCCATTGACTCCCTGCCCACCCTCGGCTCAATGGCGGGGCACGCGCGGCGCGTCGCCGCCAACCCCATACCGACCTGGCTTTCCCCCATGCACGACACCACGCCGAAACCGCTCAAATCGCACCGTGCCGGCCCCTTGTCGGGCCGCGTCAGGGTGCCGGGCGACAAGTCTATCTCGCACCGCGCCCTGATGTTCGGGGCGCTCGCCACCGGCATCACGCGCATCAGCGGCCTGCTCGAGGCCGAGGACGTGGTCAACACCGCCAAGGCTGTGACGCTGCTCGGTGCGCCAGCCGAAAAGCGGGGCGCGGGGTGGGAGGTGCGCGGGCGCGGCGTCGGCGGCTTGCGCCAGCCCGAGGGGCCGATCGACTTCGGCAACTCCGGCACCGGCTCGCGGCTGATGCTGGGTGTCATCGCTGGCAACGACGTCACCGTGCGCATGATCGGCGACGCCTCGCTGTCGCGGCGGCCGATGCGGCGGGTGCTCGATCCCTTGCGCAAAATGGGCCTGACCGTGGTCGAGGGGGCGGAGACGCTGCCGTTGACCGTGCGCGGCTCCGCGCAGCTGATGCCGATCGCCTACCAGACCCCGGTGCCGTCGGCGCAGGTGAAGTCCGCCATCCTGCTGGCTGGCCTCGGCGCCATGGGCGAGACCACCGTCATCGAGCGCGAGGCGACGCGTGATCACACCGAGCGCATGCTGCGTTATTTCGGCGCTGAGGTGCGGGTCGAGCCGCGGCCGGACGGCACTGCCATCACCGTCACGGGCGATGCGGAACTCTCGGGGCGCGACGTCAAGGTGCCGGGCGATCCTTCGTCGGCTGCCTTCCTCGCTGCTGCCGCTGCCATCGTGCCGGGCTCCGAGGTCGTCATCCCGGGCGTGCTGATCAACGCCACGCGCACGGGCTTCTATACAACCTTGTCCGAGATGGGCGGCGATGTGGCCTTCCTCGACAAACGGGAAGAGGGCGGCGAGCCGATCGCGGATATTCGCGTGCGCTACAACCGCCTGAAGGGCGTGCGCGTGCCGGCTGCCCGGGCGCCGTCCATGATCGACGAATACCCGATCCTGTCGGTGGTGGCTGCCTTCGCCGACGGCGAGACGCGCATGGAGGGACTGGCCGAGCTCAAGGTGAAGGAAAGCGACCGCCTTGCCGCCACAGCCGCCGGGCTTGACGTTAACGGCGTTCAATCCAAGATTGACGGCGATACCCTGATTGTTGTCGGCGGCGTCGGCAAGGCGAAAGGCGGCGGCCGTGTGGTCACGCACATGGACCACCGCATCGCCATGGCCTTCCTGATCCTGGGCCTTGCCAGCGACCAGCCGGTGGAGGTCGACGACATGACCTTTGTCGCCACCAGCTTCCCGGAATTCCGCGCCCTCATGGAGCAGCTGGGCGCCAAATTCGGTGCCTGATCAGGTGTCGGGATGGCCCAATCTCGGTCATCGACCCAATTGAACGCTCGGTGAGCTGTTCACTTGAGAAAAATCGTCATTCTGGGCCTGGACTTTTATCCCCGGCCACCCATTATCGAGTAGACTGCGTGTGTTGGGGCTGAGTTCGGCTCCAGGATTGAGAAACGCGTGAGTTCGAGGGACGAGGAGGAGGCGATGGCAGTGCGCACGATGCGGTGGATCAAACTGGCGTTCCTTGGCCTGGGGCTCGCGGCCACAGGTGCCATGGTGACGGTTGACTATGCCGATGCACGCGCCGGTCGCGGTGGCGGCGGCGGGACACGCGGTACGCGCACCTATGAGGCGCCGCCGACGACCCGTACGGCCCCGACGCCCGCCAAGCCCGTCGAGCGCTCGATGACGCAGCCCGGCCAGCCCGGCGCGGCCGCTGGTCCAGTGCGCAATGCAACGCAGCCGGCGGCGCAGGCCTCCCGCTTCGGCACGATGAAGTCGATGCTGCTCGGTGGTTTAATCGGCGGCATGCTGGCGTCCGTGCTCGGTACCGGCGCCTTGGCCAACGTGCTGGGCTTCATGCTGCAGGCGCTGCTCATTGGCGGCCTGATTTACCTCGCCATCAGCTTCTTCCGCAGTCGCGGCCAGCCGAAGCCCGCCCTGGCGACGGCCAGCGCTGGTCCGGCACCGCAGACTCCGACCGCCTATCAGCGCTCGTCCATGACCATGCCGGGCGGTGGCTCGCCGGTGCTCAATCTGACCGGCGATGATTTCAGCGCTTTCGAGCGGCTGCTCGGCCACGTGCAGGGCGCTTATGGCCGCGCCGACATCCAGGCTTTGGGCGATCACACGACGCCGGAAATGCTGTCCTATTTCGCGGGCGAGCTTGACCAGGACGCCAAGCGTGGCGTGCGCAATGAGCTTGGCCAGCCGAAGCTGCTGCAGGGCGATCTCTCGGAAGCCTGGCGCGAGCCGAGCGGCGAGTGGGCCACGGTGGCGATGCGCTATGCCTTGACCGACGCCGTGGTCGAGACCGCCACCGGCAAGGTCGTCTCGGGCAGCCGTACCGAGCCGCAGGAGGTCACCGAGATTTGGACCTTCCGCCGCGCGCACGGTGGCACGCCAGCGAATTGGGAGCTGTCGGCCATCCAGCAGGTCTGAGCCGCTGCTATCCCACTTGACGACATTGCGCGAGGCCTCATCCTTCCGGTGGGGCCTCGTTGCTGTCAGTGGCAGCGTGTGTCGGTTCACTTCGCTCGGGTGACTTGGCCTTAAGCTGGTCGTATGGCCAGCCGGCAGTTACTTGATCGGCCCAGACGAGCAGTTCAGCCCGTTGCCCAGCCGCGGAAAATCCCCTAGCACTGCCCGCCATCGACCGCGCTTGCGAGCCCGAGCCCCATGATCATCGCCATCGACGGACCCGCCGCGTCAGGCAAAGGCACGCTCGCCCGCCGCATCGCCGCGCATTTCGGCTACAGCTGCCTCGATACGGGCCTGCTCTACCGGGCCGTGGCCCGCGATGTGCTGGCCTCTGGCGGCTCGCTCGAGGACGAGGTGCTGGCTGCCCGCCTGGCCCGCATTCTCGATCCCGCCACCCTTGACGATGCCGGCCTCAGGCTGCCCGGGGTCGGCGACGCGGCCTCGGTGGTCGCCAAGGTCCCGGCCGTGCGCCGGGCGCTGCTCGACTTCCAGCGCAACTTTGCTGCACAGGAGCCCGGTGCCGTGCTCGATGGCCGTGACATCGGCACCGTGGTCTGCCCGGATGCCCCCGTAAAGATGTTCATTACGGCGGCTGTCGAGGTGCGCGCCCGCCGCCGCTTCGAGGAACTGCGCGCCCGTGGCGAGCCGGTCACCTATGACCGCGTGCTTGAGGTCATCCGCCGCCGTGACGAGCGCGACAGCGGCCGCGCCGACGCGCCGATGAAGCCCGCCGACGATGCGATCTTGCTCGATACCAGTGATTTGGCTATAGATGCCGCGTTCGAGGCCGCCGTTGGACTGATCTTGAGGAGGATCGGCCAACTTGGACTTGCCGTACCCCGGCCGGTCTAATTCGATTTGGTGGGTGTAGAGCCCTCCCGCGTCGGCAATGACCGCAACGACAAATCAAGCCTGCCGCGCTTGACAAGTCCGCCTTGAGGGAAACCCCCTCGGCCGGGCATCATACGTGCGTTGGGCACTCTTCATCGCCGGTCGCTCGACCGGCGCCCCGCAATTCGCGCGATTGAGCCTTGATCCATAGGCCGCGCCCAACCAAGACCCAAGGATGACGATGACAGCTGCCTCCAGCATTGCCAACGAGATGAACCCGACCCGCGACGACTTCGCAGCCCTGCTCAGCGAGAGCATGGGCGGCGAGACGGCCTTCGAAGGTACCGTCGTCAAAGGCAAGATCACCGCGATCGAGAAGGATCTCGCGGTCATCGACGTCGGTCTCAAGATGGAAGGCCGCGTGCCGCTGAAGGAGTTCGGCATCGGTGGCAAGCCGGCCGAGCTGAAGGTCGGCGACGAGGTCGAGGTCTATCTGGAGCGCATGGAGAATGCGCTGGGTGAAGCCGTCCTGTCGCGCGACAAGGCCCGCCGCGAGGAGAGCTGGACCCGCCTCGAGAAGAAGTTCGAAGCCAACGAGAAGGTCGAAGGCGTCATCTTCAACAAGGTCAAGGGTGGCTTCACGGTCGACCTCGACGGTGCCGTGGCCTTCCTGCCGGGCTCGCAGGTCGATATCCGCCCGGTGCGCGACGTTGGTCCATTGATGCATCAGCTGCAGCCGTTCCAGATCCTGAAGATGGATCGCCGCCGCGGCAACATCGTCGTCTCGCGCCGCTCGGTGCTGGAAGAGACGCGTGCCGAGCAGCGCTCGGAGATCGTGGCTCGTCTGGCCGAAGGTCAGGTCATCGACGGCGTGGTCAAGAACATCACCGACTACGGTGCCTTCATCGACCTCGGCGGCATCGACGGCCTGCTGCACGTCACCGACATGGCGTGGCGTCGCGTCAATCACCCGAGCGATGTCGTCAATGTCGGCGATACCGTGAAGGTGCAGATCATCCGCATCAACCCGGAAACACAGCGCATTTCGCTCGGCATGAAGCAGCTCTTGGCCGACCCCTGGCAGGGCATCGAGGTCAAGTATCCGATCCAGGCACGCTTCAAGGGCACGATCACCAACATCGCCGACTACGGTGCCTTCGTGGAGCTGGAGCCGGGCGTCGAAGGCCTCATCCATGTCTCCGAGATGAGCTGGACCAAGAAGAACGTGCACCCCGGCAAGATCGTCTCGACCAGCCAGCAGGTCGATGTGCAGATCCTCGAGGTCGATCCGAACAAGCGTCGCATCTCGCTCGGCCTCAAGCAGACGCAGGACAACCCGTGGGATGCCTTCCTCACGGCCCACCCGAAGGGCTCCGTGGTCGAAGGTCCGGTGCGCAACATCACCGAGTTCGGCCTCTTCATCGGTCTCGATGGCGGTGTCGACGGCATGGTGCACCTCTCCGACCTGGACTGGTCGAAGCCCGGCGACGAGCTGATCAAGGACTACAAGAAGGGTGACAACGTCAAAGCCATCGTTCTTGACGTCGACAGCTCCAAGGAGCGCATCTCGCTCGGCATCAAGCAGCTGGCCGGCGATCCGCTCGACACGCTGTCCAAGTACAAGAAGGGCGATGCCGTCACTTGCGAAGTTGTCGGGGTCGAAGCCAACGGCATCCAGGTCAAGATCGCCGACACGGACGTCACCACCTACATCAAGCGTTCGGATCTGTCGCGTGACCGCTCCGAGCAGCGCCCCGAGCGTTTCAACCTTGGTGACAAGGTCGATGCGCAGGTGCTCTCGGTCGAGAAGACGTCGCGGCGTATCGCAGTTTCCGTCAAGGCGCTCGAGATCGCCGAGGAGAAGGAAGCGGTGGCCCAGTACGGCTCGACGGACAGCGGCGCCTCGCTTGGCGAGATCTTCAAGGCCGCGATGAAGAAGCGCGAAGGCGACAAGGACTAAGCCGGCACGCCTGCCGGAGCGACGAAACGACCGGCGGCGCGGCTCATCGAGGCCGCGCCGTTGTGCTTCGACCGAGGACCGGGCATCATCCCGATCCGAACGCGAGAGCGGAGATCGAACCCCATGTCCCTCGAGACTGAAGCCGTCCTCGACCGCCGCCGGCTGCGGCGCACGTTGTCGTTCTGGCGCATCGCCGCCGTGGCCGCCGGCGCCTTGGCGCTCTTGGCCGTCGGTCTCGCTAGCACCAGCGGTGGGCCCGGGAGCAGCCATTTCGGTGAGCGCAAGCAGATCGCGCGCATCACGCTCGAAGGCGTCATCACCGAGAACCGCGACCAGATCCGCCTGTTGCAGCGCGTTGCCGATGCCAAGCACGTCGACGCCGTGATCCTGTTCATCAACAGCCCTGGCGGCACCACGACCGGTGGCGAAGCGCTGTTCGAAGCCATCCGCAAGGTCTCCGAGAAGAAGCCAGTGGTGGCCCAGTTCGGCACCATCGCGACGTCGGCGGCCTATATCTGCGGCCTCGCCTCCGACCATATCGTCGCTCGCGGCAACACCATCACGGGATCGGTCGGCGTCATCTTCCAATGGGCTGAGGTCAGCGAATTGCTGGCCAAAATCGGCGTCAAGATGAACGAGATCAAGAGTGGCCCGCTGAAAGCCAATCCGTCACCGTTCCAGCCGCTGGACGAGGCCGGACGGCAGAACACCGAGAAGATGGTGGCTGAGTCCATGTCCTGGTTCCGCGGCCTCGTCGCCGCGCGCCGCAGAATCGATACCGCCGCCGTGCCGGGTCTCGAGCAAGGGCGTGTATTCTCCGGGCGCGAGGCACTGCAGCTGAAGCTGATCGATCAGCTCGGCGGCGAGACCGAGGTGCATCGCTGGCTCGAGGACACGCGTGGCATTACCAAGGGCCTCAAGATCGTCGATTGGAAACCCAAGAAGGAAAGCGAGTGGGGCGTGCTCGGCATGCTGGGCCAGGGGCTGGCCGGTCTGTTCGGCCTCGATCCTGCCGCCGCTCGTTTCTTCACCGACGATCCACGTGTTTCGTCGCTTCTGCTTGACGGGCTGGTCTCGGTTTGGCAGCCTGCAGAAAAATAAGCAATAACAACAGCCTCGCATTGGCGCGGCTTTTGCCGTCAAAGGGAACGACATGATCAAGTCTGAGTTGATCGCCAAGATTGCAGCATCGAACCCGCATCTCTACCATCGGGACATCGAGAAGATCGTCAATGTGATCTTCGACGAGATCGTCGATGCGCTGGCCCGTGGCGACCGGGTGGAGTTGCGCGGCTTCGGCGCTTTTACGGTGAAGCATCGCCCGCCGCGGTCCGGCCGCAACCCGCGCACCGGCGCCTCGGTCAAGGTCGATGAGAAGTTCGTGCCCTTCTTCAAGACCGGCAAAGAGCTGCGCGAGCGGCTCAACAACGGCTCGGATCATTGATCGCTGCGGCTTGCGGCGGCGGCGATCACTTTAAGCGAGGATGGCAATCGTGCTCTGGCGTATCGTGCGGCTCTTCCTGGCTCTCGTCGCAGGAGCGGTCATCATCACCGTGGCGATTTCCAATCGCCATACGGTGCCGCTGATCCTGGATCCCGTCTCGGAAAAGCCGATCCTCTTCATGGAACGGCGGCTGTTCGAGTATCTGCTGGCGACGCTGATCTTCGGCGTCATTCTCGGCGGCATGGCAACCTGGTTCACGCAGAGCCATTGGCGCCGCTCGGCCCGGCATCGCGCGCAGGAGGCCATGCGCTGGCAAGCCGAGGCCGATCGTCTGGCGCGGGAGCGCGAAGAGGCTTTCGCTGCCGAGCAAAGCGCCCGTTCGCCCATCACCGGCAAGGCCCTGGCCATCGCCCGGCGCTGATGGATTTCGGTCAGCAGGAGCAGGCACGCGGCGCCACGCTCGGCGACTTGCGGTCTGCAACCTGCACTGCGATTCCTGGATCCTTCGTTATGGCCAAGGTCAAAATCTGCGGTTTGAACTCACCAGAGTCCATGCAGGACGCGCTGCTGGCACGCGCCGATCTTGTGGGCCTCGTGTTCTTCCCGCCGAGCCCGCGCCACGTCTCCATCGACGCCGCCGTACCCATCGCCGATTACGCGCGTGGCTTTGCCGCGATTGTCGCGTTGACTGTCGATGCCGAGGATGCCCTGATCGCCGACATCATGGCCAAAGTGAACCCCGACATGCTGCAACTGCATGGAAGCGAATCGCCCGCCCGCGTCGCCGAACTGCGCGAGCGCTATGGCAAGCCGGTCATGAAGGCGATCAAGGTGGCAACGCGCGCCGATGCCGAGACCGCACTCGCCTATCGCGATGTCGCCGACCTGATCCTGTTCGACGCCAAGCCGCCGAAAGGCGCCGATCGCCCGGGCGGTCACGGCGCCACCTTCGATTGGTCGCTGCTCGACAGCGTCAAGCTGCGCGTGCCGTTCATGCTGTCCGGCGGCCTGACGCCGCACAACGTCGCCGCAGCAATCCACGCGACCGGCGCCACCGTTGTCGATGTATCTTCCGGCGTCGAGACGGCACCGGGGGTCAAGAATCCGGCGCTGATCCGCGCCTTCATTGCCGCCGCACATTCCACGCATGCCGGCGTCTGAACCCGTCACACCACTTTGAAAGCCCGCATCCATGGCCAAAAAGTCCAAAGAGCCGCCGACCAACGCGCCGGGTGCGAAGTCGGCACCTGAAGGCGCAAGAACAAGTGCGCCGGGTGCGAAGTCGGCACCTGAAGGCGCAAGAACAAGCGCGCCGGGTGCTAAGTCGGCGTCTGAAGGCGCTCCCAAGAAAGCCAAAGCCGCGGCCCTGGCCAGCGCGCCCAACAGCTATCGCACCGGCCCCGACGACAAGGGCTTCTTTGGCATGTTCGGTGGCCGTTTCGTCGCCGAAACCCTGATGCCGCTGATCCTCGAGTTGGAGCAGGCCTACAACAAGGCCAAGGACGATCCTGAGTTCCAGCAGGCGGTGAGCTATCTCAACACCCACTATTCGGGCCGGCCCTCGCCGCTCTATTTCGCCTCGCGCATCACCGAAGATCTCGGCGGCGCCAAGGTCTATTTCAAGCGCGACGAGCTCAATCACACCGGCAGCCACAAGATCAACAATTGCCTCGGCCAGATCCTGCTCGCCCGCCGCATGGGCAAGACGCGCATCATCGCCGAGACGGGCGCCGGCCAGCATGGCGTTGCCGTCGCCACCGTCTGCGCCAAGTTCGACATGCCCTGCCACGTCTACATGGGTGCCACTGACGTGGAGCGGCAGGCGCCGAACGTGGCGCGCATGGTTCTGCTCGGCGCTGAATTGCATCCCGTCACGTCGGGCGCCGGCACGTTGAAGGACGCCATGAACGAGGCCCTACGCGACTGGGTCACCAACGTGCGCGACACCTACTACATCATCGGCACGGCCGCCGGCCCGCATCCTTATCCCCAACTGGTGCGCGACTTCCAGTCAATCATCGGCCGCGAGACGCGTGAGCAGATGCTGGCCGCCGAAGGTCGCTTGCCCGACGCGCTGGTGGCCTGCATCGGCGGCGGTTCCAACGCCATCGGCCTGTTCCACCCGTTCCTCGACGACAAGGACGTCGCCATGTACGGCGTCGAGGCCGGCGGCCATGGCATCGACGTCGAGAATGGCCACGCCGCTTCCATGACTGGCGGCCGGCCCGGTGTGCTGCACGGCAACCGCACCTATCTCCTGCAGGATGCCGACGGGCAGATACTCGAGGGCCATTCGATCTCGGCCGGTCTCGATTATCCGGGGGTCGGCCCTGAGCATTCCTGGCTGAAGGATACTGGCCGCGTCACCTACGTGCCGGCGACAGACAAGGAAGCACTGGACGCGCTGCAATACTGCACCAAGATGGAGGGCATCATCCCGGCGCTGGAGCCGGCGCACGCATTGGCCTACGTCAAGAAGCTGGCGCCGAAGATGAAAAAGTACCAGATCCTGGTGATGAACCTCTGCGGCCGCGGCGACAAGGATCTGTTCACGGTGGCCAAGGCGCTGGGTCTCAAGATTTGAAGCCTTTTGCGGTCGTCGTTCTCATCGCGCAGATGTCAGGTCATCACCGAGATGCCGAACTGAGGACAATCCCATGGCCACCAGCGAACTCGCCCGCCGCCTCTGGCAAGCGCGCCTCGACGGCACGGTCATCGACGCGGCAACCGTTACACCGCCCGCGAGCACCGAGGCTGCTTACGCGTTGCAGGCAGAGATCACTGCGCTTTCCGGCTGCAAAGTGCTGGGTTTCAAGGTCGGCTCCACCAGCATCGAGGCGCAGAAATTCCTTGGTACGGACGAGCCGGGCTCAGCGCCGCTGCTGGCGCCGTACATGTTTGAAAGCCCTGCCGACGTTGCGGTGTCCGCGCCGCACATGCCGGCGGTTGAAGGTGAATTCGCCTTCAAGTTGGCCAACGATTTGCCATTGCGCACCAGTCCCTACACGCGCGAGGACATCGCCGATGCCGTTGCCGCCGTCGCCGGTTCCATTGAAGTCGTTGGCACGCGATTCAAAGGTGGTCTCGCGGGCAAGGGCCGCCTGCTCACCACAGCCGATGGGGGCGTGAACATTGCGCTCGTCGCGGGGCGCTGGGAGCGCAACTGGCGCAACCTCGATCTGCCCGCACATGGCGTCACCATGCGTGTCAACGGCGTGCTCAAGGGCTCCGGCAACGGGGCCCGCGCGCTCGGCGATCCCATGCATGTTATGGTGTGGCTGGTCAATCAGCAGTCACGGTGGGGCCGCGGCATGAAGGCCGGTGATATCGTCTGCACCGGTACCTGCACCGGCCTCGACGCGGTGCGTCCCGGCGATCGCGTCAGCGCCGAATTCGGCAGTCTCGGCACGGTGGACATTACGTTCCGCGCCATGTGATCCACTGGGTGTGTGATGGCCTACAACACCAGACTGGCGATGAAGCGCGCCGCCACGAAAGTCATGAAGGTGCCGAACGCCAGCTCCAATTGCCGCTTGGTGAAGCGGTGTGCGATGCGCGCACCGATGGGCGCCGCCAGCAGCCCCGTGGGAATGGCAAGCGCTGCGCCGATGACGCTGACATAGCCGATCGATCCCGGCGGTACCGTTGCCACGCCCCACCCTGCCCACATGAATCCCAGCATGCCGGGTATGGCGATCAGCGGTCCGAAGCCCGACGATGTCGCCACGGCTTGATGCACGGTGCGCCCGAACAGCATCAGCGCAATGGTGACGAAGGCGCCACCGCCGATGCTCATCATCGTTGAGACGAAGCCGACAAAAACGCCATAGAGCTCCAGCAGGCGGCTTTTCGGCAGCTCTGTGCCAAGGCGCCAGCCGCGATCGCCGAGGAACATACGCGTCGCCAGGATCACCGCCATTACGGCCCAGATGACCTTGAACAGGGTGCTCGCCGAGTTCGCGGCCAGAAGAATGCCGACGCCGACACCGACGAGGATCATCGGGGCCATGCGGCGCAGAAACACCTCGTCGACAGCGCCCGACAAGCGGTGCGCCATGAACGAGCGCAAGCTGGTTGGCGCAATGATGGCGAGCGAGGTGCCGGTGGTGAGATGCATCCGGATCGATTCATCGACGCCGGCGATGCGAAACGCCTCGTAAAGCGAGATGACGACTACGGCGCCACCGCCGACGCCGAGCAGACCGGCGAGAAAGCCGGTCACGAAGCCGGCCGCGATCAGGATGGGAACCAGCAGCGCCAGCGAACCCCAGTCGATGCTCTGGATCATGTGGGGCGCATCACTCCGCGGCCGTGGTGAGGAGGGGGGCGCGGCGCTCCTCGACGAGGCTTCGCGCGGCTTCCAGAACGTTGCGCGCGGCCCCGTCCCGCCCGACGTGCTCTGACAGATACCGGCGAAACAGGCGCCCGCGCGGCTCGCCGTGATAGAGGCCGAGGATGTGCTTGGTGACGTTGTTGAGCTTGCCACCGCCGGCAACGTGCGCTTCGACGTAGGGCAGCAAGCGCTCGATCACCTCGGCGCGAGACGGGGCCGGCGTTGCGTCGCCATAGATGCGTTGATCCACCGCGGCCAGCAGGTACGGTGTGTGATAGGCGGCGCGGCCGAGCATGACACCGTCGACGTGAGGCAGCTGCGCCTGCGCTTCGGCAAGCGAACCGACACCGCCATTGATGACGATGGTGAGGTCCGGATGCGCCGCCTTCAGGCGATGCACGCGGCCATAGTCGAGCGGCGGGATCTCGCGGTTCTCCTTCGGCGACAAGCCCTGTAGCCACGCCTTGCGGGCATGCACGATGAAGGTGCTGCAGCCTGCCGATGCAACGGTGCTGACGAAGCGCTCGAGTCCCGCTTCGCTGTCCTGATCGTCGATGCCGATGCGGCACTTGACGGTCACGGGCACCACCACGGCCGCCCGCATCGCCGCGACGCAGTCAGCAACAAGCTGCGGTTCCGCCATCAGGCAGGCGCCGAAACGGCCGTCCTGCACGCGGTCGGAGGGGCAACCGACGTTGAGGTTGATCTCGTCGTAGCCGTAGTCCGCGCCGATACGCGCTGCCGCCGCCAATCGCGCCGGATCCGCCCCGCCAAGCTGCAAGGCCACCGGGTGCTCCGCGGGCGAGAACGCCAGCAGCCGGTCGCGCTTGCCACGCAGGATCGCTTCCGCTGTCACCATCTCGGTATAGAGCAACGCCCGGCGCGTCATGAGGCGATGGAAGAACCGGCAATGCCGGTCCGTCCAATCCATCATGGGGGCTACGGAGAAACGGTGATCCAATTTGCTCATGCCAGCTGGTCTACTTGAGGTGAGGTGCCGATTTGGCGTCGGGGTCGTACACACGATCAGCCATGACCAGCGAGATCACACACATTGGGTCGGCGAGGCAGCTGGCTCATGAACCGCTCTGCCAACGAGCGTCATCATACCCGGCCCGGCGGCGCTGATCACGATCTTCTGCTGAAAGGTCATGCCTCGGTCGCGGGTGACGGGCGCATCGAACCGCCCGTCAATCGCGACAAGGCGTGCTCCGTCGGCACGCTGACCGAGACCCGCGCATTGAGCGGTCTTGACATCGAATTGGGCCAGCCCCCGACTCAGTCGATGCGGAACGCTGGCATCGAGCACGACTCTGACCATGCGGCTTGCCCTGTTACTCGGCTCCGTCCGGCAGCGCCACCGCACGGCTCGCAAGATTGATAACCGCCATTGCATGCTTGTGCGCCACACTCGGAAAGTCGGCCAGGAAGTCTTCCAGCGTGTGACTCGACTTGATGTAATCGAAGAGAACCTTCATTGCCTCGCGCCGCCCAGTGATGCATGGCTCACCCCCAGCCAATCGGCGGAGGTGGTCGTAAGGGGAACCGGCAGTTGGCAGGACGTCTCGAGCATAAGGCCAGTTTACCACAGCCGAACTTCAAAACGAAAACACGTGTGAGCCGCGCCAGACGCCACGAGAAACTCCAGACACCCTCGTTCACTGTCCGCAGCCATGTTCATGTGCCCCTTGAATGGCGGCCATCTCGTTGAATTTCCTTGCATAACTTGTCAACTCAGGATCAGGGCGACGTAAAATTGAAATCGTTCGGTCAGCACGCGTCTTTGGCGATTTCCCAGACTGCAGAACGAAGTTGCATCATCAATAACACTCGCCCGTGCGCACAGGTCCCGGAGATCCGCCGCCGCCATCCGGCAAGTCCGTGCTGTCATCACCGACGGGTTGAGGCTGGCCCTGCCGGCAATTGGCGACAAGAGACAAATATTTCCTAGATTCGCACTAATAGGAACAGTCTTCTGTTTATTTGACCTATTGGGCCCATTTTTGGGAATATTGTGCTATCCCACCTTCCATTCGAGCCTAGGAGGGTGCAATGCAGCAAAGAGCCGTGTCAGCCGCCGCGCAGGTTGACGACGTTCACCTGACGCTCAACGTTACGTTGGCCGACGGTGGAAGGTTCGTGCCACCGGCTGCAGCCGGCTTCCGCGTCATGGAGCTGATCCGGGCCTTCGGCTTCCCGATCAAAGCCGAGTGCGGCGGCGCGTGCGTGTGCGCGACCTGTCATGTGCGGATTCCGGCGCGGTGGCGCGGTCTGCTCCCGCCGCCGAGCGATGAGGAACTCGCCAAGCTGGACGAGATCCCGACCGCTGACGAGTTCTCTCGCCTTGCCTGCCAGCTGGTCATGACTGACGAGCTCGATGGCTTGGAGGTTGAGGTGCAGCCCGACAGCTTCGTTCCGCAGACCTACTGGGTGGCAGGGTAATGGCATGGCTGGCTTTCCAATATTCGTCGATGTCGGCGCTTGGCCGCCACTGGTTGCCGGTGGCGGCGATCTGGCTCTAGCCAAGGTCCGGCTATTGCTGAAGCGCGCGGCCCTGGTCGATGTGATCACCCGCGGCCAAATCGTTCGCGACCTTCGGCAGCTTGCCGAGGCTGGCCGCGTGCGGCTCGAACGGCGTGCCGTCACACCGCAGGACGTGCGCGGTCGGCCACTCGTCATTTCGGCCACAGGTGACGACGTCGAGGATGAGCGCATCTCCGTCATAGCGCGCGAGCTTGGCGTGCCAGTCAACGTGCCGGACCGACCACAGCTGTGCACGTTCGCGCTCGGCGCCATCGTCGATCGTGGCAGTGTCACGGTGGCGATCGGCACCGACGGAGCGGCGCCGGTGTTGGCGACCCGGCTGCGAGCCGAGATCGAGACGCACTTGCATCCCCGGCTCGGCGTCCTGGCTGAGATCGCGCGCGACTTTCGCCCTGCGGTAGCGGAAGCGCTTCGCCCCGGAGCAGCCCGCCGCGCATTCTGGGACGACATTTTCGGTGGCGCAGCTGCGACTGCCATTCTCCAGGCCGATGAGGCGACGGGTCGTGCGCTCATAACGGCGCGACTGGCGTCGGCGACGGCCAATCCACCTCAACCGGGTCGCGTCATCCTGGTCGGAGCCGGCCCCGGCGATCCGGAGCTGCTGACCCTCAAGGCGATCCGAGCGCTGAAGGCGGCCGATGTCGTCGTGCATGATGGCCTGATGGGCGACGCCGTGCTCGATCATGCGCGACGCGAGGCCCGTTTGATTTCCGTTGCCAAGGCCAAGGGCCGCCACTCGCGCAGCCAGGGCGAGATCAATGCGCTACTGGTGTCACTCGCCCGTGAGGGCAAAACAGTCGTGCGGCTGAAAGGCGGCGATCCCTCGATCTTCGGCCGCGGTGGCGAGGAGATCGATGTGCTGCGGGCATCGGGCATTGCCGTCGAGATTATCCCCGGCATCACAGCTGCGACGGCGGTGGCGGCGGCACTGCAGATCCCGCTGACGCATCGCGACATCTCACGGTCGGTTACCTTCATCTCGGGTCACGCGGCCGTCGAAGGCGGCGCTGAGTTCGACCAGGTCGACTTCAGGGCCTTGGCGGATGGCCGCGCGACGCTGGCAGTCTATATGGGGCTTTCCACCGCTGACCTGCTCGCCGCCCGGTTGATCGCTTCCGGTTGGTCGCGGACAACGCCGGTGTTGGCCGTATCGCGGGTTTCGCAACCGGGCGAGCGGCGTGTAGCAACGACACTCGATCGACTGCCGATCGCGACCAGCAGCCTCGGCCTGGCAGGCCCGACATTGCTCATCATCGGCGAGGTCGCGAGCCTCGACGCGGCCGGTGTGATCGAACGCATCGCCGACGAAGCACCTCAATACGACGCGAAAGAACCGGTTCATGCCTAACGTCGTCACCGCCAATCATCTACGCTCGGGCGCAGTTCTTTATCTGACGCGTGACGGGACCTGGGTCGACAGGCTCGACGGTGCTTCGCCGGCCGTGACCGTCGACGACCTGAAGCACCTCGAAGCTTTGGCGCTCGCCGCCGTCAAGCGCAACGAGGTTACGGCCGTGTACGCCTTCGATGTGCGCATCGCTGGCGATCGTATCGAGCCGATTTCCGTGCGCGAGCGCATTCGCGCTGCACAGTCTACAACCGCCTGAGGATTGCGAGAATGTATCGTTACGACGATTTCGACCGGGGTTTTGTCGCCGAGCGCAGCCGCCAGTTCCGTGGCCAGGTGGCGCGCCGGCTTGCCGGTGATCTGACCGAGGAACAGTTCAAGCCACTTCGTCTTCAGAATGGGCTCTATCTGCAGCTCCACGCCTACATGCTGCGCGTTGCCATTCCCTATGGCGTGTTGTCGGCCAAACAGCTCCGGCAGCTGGCGTTCATCGCGCGCAAGTGGGACCGTGGCTTTGGTCATTTCACCACACGCCAGAACGTCCAATTCAACTGGATCAAGCTGGAGGATACCCCGGATATCCTTGATGCGCTGGCCGAGGTCGACATGCACGCGATCCAGACCAGCGGCAACTGCATCCGCAATGTCACCGCCGATCCTTATGCCGGCGTTGCCATCGATGAAATCGAGGATCCCCGCGTGTGGGCCGAGGTGCTGCGTCAATGGTCGACGATCCATCCTGAGTTCACGTTCCTGCCGCGAAAATTCAAGATTGCCATTACCGGCGCCGCCGAGGACCGCGCGGCCATACTCTTCCACGACATCGGCCTCAAGATCGTGAAGGGTGCGCAAGGACTGACCGGTTTCCGCGTGTTTGTTGGCGGAGGGCAAGGTCGTACGCCCTATGTGGCGCAGGAGATCGCTGCTTTCGTGCCGCGCGACGAGATCCTCTCGTATCTCGAGGCGGTGATGCGCGTTTACAATCTGCACGGCCGCCGCGACAACATCTACAAGGCGCGCATCAAGATCCTCGTCAATGCGCTCGGGATCAGTGAATTTCGCCGACAGGTTGAGGCCGAATGGGCGATGCTGGACAAAGCTGCGGTCAATCTGCCTCAAGCCGAGTTCGCTCGCATCGCCGCCCATTTCGCCCCAAAACCCTTGAAGCCGCGCGCGACGAAGGATGTCAATATCGAAACACGGCGCAAGGCCGATATCGGTTTTGCGCGCTGGCTCAGGACCAATGTTCTTCCCCATCGCGTGCCGGGCTATGCAATCGTGAATGTCTCGTTCAAGGAGCCCGGCAAAGTTCCGGGCGACGCGACCGCAGCGCAGATGGAGGCAGTCGCAAGCCTTGCCGAGCAGTTCGCGCATGACGAGATCCGTGTCACGTATCAGCAGAATCTGGTGCTTTCGACGATTGCCATCGCTGATCTCGGCAAGGTCTACAATGCGCTGATCGCGACCGAGCTCGAGACAGCGAATGCCGAGCTGATCACCGATATCATCGCCTGTCCCGGCCTCGACTTCTGCAACCTCGCCAACGCGCGTTCCATCGGCATCGCGCAGGAGATCGCCAAACGTTTCGCGGCGGCGGAAACCGCTGAGGCCATCGGACCCCTGCGCCTTAACATCTCCGGTTGCATCAACGCTTGCGGCCACCATCACGCCGGTAACATCGGCATCCTCGGCGTCGACAAAAAAGGCACCGAGCACTACCAGATTTCGCTCGGCGGTAGCCCGAAAGAGGACGCGGAGATCGGCGATATCGTCGGCCCGAGCTTCACCGCGGAGGCCGTGCCCGGCGCCATTGAGACCATCATCGAAACCTACTTGCAGCTGCGGTATGAGTCCGGCGAGACGTTCCTCATGGCCTATCGCCGCCTTGGCAAGGCACCATTCCGGGACGCCCTTTACGGCGCTGCCGCGCCGGGCCGCACAGCCGACGACAAGGAGACTGCCGATGTCTGAACCGACACTGCTGCTCCTTCCCTTGCCGCCGCTGCAAGGTGCTCCTCGCCTGTGGCGCAGCGGTCAGTTCGTCGATAATCCTTGGCGGTTGATGCGGGACGACGAACCGTTTCCGATTGGCGGTTGGGCAATTCTCTCGCTGGCACGCTGGCGGGCGGATCACGCGGCCCAGGTGGTCTTCGATGTGCCGCTTGGCGTGCGCCTCGCAGTCGCTGACAGCCTCGACATGCCTGCCGACGACGTGGGCCGGTTGGCGGTCGTCGTTCTACCTTTCCCCAAGTTCTCGGACGGGCGGTCCTATTCCACCGCGCGTCGACTGCGCGACGCCGGCTATCTGGGCGAGATTCGCGCCACTGGTGATGTACTTCTCGACCAGTTGCCGCTGATGCTTCGCTCGGGCTTCGACAGCTTCGAGATCGTTGACGCCGCCACCATCAAGGCCCTAGAGACGGCGTCCCTCCCTTCGGTGACGCGCATCTATCAGGCCGGGACGGACGCAAGCGGGGCCATGTGGTTGTCCCGCCGCGGAACCATACAAGCGAGCGCCTGATGGATGTCGGCGACATGTCGCGCGGGAATTGAGCTCAAGGGGCAAAGATCGACGGCGCTTGGCGCGAACCGGTGGTGAGCGTGCCGAGCTGCCCACGGACGCGATCGATCAACGCCACCACATCGCTCGGCAGCCCATCTCCTCGCCATGCCACATGCTGGTCCGGCCGCGCCAGCACGAGCTTGGTCGTATAGATATCGTGCGCCTCGGCCGAGACCACATCGAGCACAGTCAGCGGAACGCCGCGTTGCCGCGCCGCGTCGATGAGTGGGTCGACGGCAAGCTCTGGATCGAAGCGCAGCAGCGTGTACTCCGGTCCCAACGCATCGTAGAGCGAGCGGCCGTCAGCAAGCCACAGATGCGGCAGACGGCAGCCTGGCACGGTCGACGGTGTGAAGCTCGCCATCGTGTAGTCGGGATGCGCTGCTCCGTCATAAGCAATCAATGGCGAGCGATCGTAGTAGTAGCCGAAGTTCAGTCCCGCCGCGGCGAACTGCTGCACGTTGATCGTACACGCGAGGCGACCCGCCTCGGCTCGGACACGGTCGCCCTCGGGACCCTCGTCCTCGATGGCAGCCGGCACAGCGCCGCGCCGTTTGATCTCCTTTTCGGCGTGCGACATGGCAAACCGCGAGACCTGCTCGGTAATGGGCCAGCGCTCCGCCTCGTAAGCGTCGAGGATCGCTGATGGCGCCCAGCCGTTGAGGTGCGCCGCCAACTGCCACGACAGGTTCATCGCATCGGCAATACCGGCATTCATGCCATAGCCCGCATAGGGTACCCAGATGTGTGCTGCATCGCCGACAAGAAACACGCGGCCTTTCCGGAAACGCTCCGCGATCAGGCGGCGGCCGACCCAATCTTCTTTCGAGATCACCTCGTAGGTGAATTCCGACCCGACCCCCAGTATCGTGCGAATAGCCCAATCGCGATCGACCGCATCGAACTCCAGTTCGTCGGGTCGCAGATAGTTGAAAATCATCCAGCGTTCGCGGCCATCAATGGCAATGACATTGCCCGAACGCCTGGGATTGACCGAGTGTGTCATCCAGGCCCGCTCATGCTGTTGCATGCCGATCAGGGCCGGCGCGCGAATGAACGTCGCCTGCACGCGCTGGATGACGGCATCGCCCGCGAGCTTGATGCCTAGAGCTCGCCGCACACCTGATTTGCCGCCGTCGCAACCCAACAGAAAGCGGCAACGGATTTGCGCCGTGGTGCCGCTGTCGAGACACTTGGCCACCGCTGTCACGCCATCCTCGTTCTGCTCGAACGTCTCGACCGAGGTCCGATTGAGGATGCGCACCCTCGGTTGCGCCGCCACGTGCGCGAACAGGATCGGCTCGAGAAACAGCTGATTGATGCGATGCGGCGGTTCGGGGGTCGGCCAATGCGCGTCGGCCCCGGTCAGGTCGGTGTATCGATCGCGCCGACAGGGGATATGGATGCGACCGATCTCGCGGCCGACAAAGGTGGTCCGATAGACCGGATCATGGGGGTAGTCCTCGGGCAGGCCGGCATTGCGCAGTTTTCCGGCGACGCCGAGGCGGCGAAACACCTCCATCGTGCGCGCTGCTACGTGGTTGCACTTGGGGTCCGGTGGCTCACCTACGCGTCGCTGCTCGACGACCACGACATCGATACCGCGCCAGGCAAGATCGAGAGCCAGTGTCAACCCGACGGG
Source organism: Hyphomicrobiaceae bacterium (assembly GCA_046154645.1). GTDB lineage: Bacteria > Pseudomonadota > Alphaproteobacteria > Rhizobiales > Hyphomicrobiaceae. The sequence continues at coordinate 123,679 of JBJXDZ010000009.1, read as the reverse complement.
ACCGGCGCCGACAATCAAGACGGTGGTATCGACGACGTCAGACATACTTTTGCCTTTCGTACTGCCGCAGGCCCAGCCTCGCTAGCTTCACCTCGATATTGGACCGGGTGGCCCCGACGAAGCAACGTCAGCACCCCATGTGGCGGATTCCGTCGCGCCGATTGCAGCGCCCAGCAGCCAAGACGGCAATGCACTGGTAATGGCGTGAGATGTCGATAGGTTGTGACCTTGCCGCTTACTGCTTCGCCCGCCCTCGCTTCGCCCGGCCCTTGCAACCATGGCTGCCACGGAAAACCCGACGTGATGCCAATCCGCCAACGGGTGCTGTTCTGGATGTGCGTGCTGGTGACTATCAACCAGCTGGGCTTCGGCGCCATGATCCCGTCGCTGCCGCTCTATGCCCAATCGTTCGGGGTGCCCGCCTCCGCCATCGGTCTCGCGGTCGCCATCTACGGCATGGCCCGTTTTGCCATCGCGCTTCCGAGCGGCCACATGGCCGATCGCTGGGGTCGTCGTCCCACCATCGCACTCGGTGGCCTGATCTCGGCCGTCGGCAACCTGTGGTGTGCCTGGGCGACCAGTTTTCCCGAGTTCATCATTGCCCGCTTCGTCGCCGGCGCCGGAGCGGGATTGATCGTCACCACGGGACAGGTCGTGCTTGCCGACATCACGACACCGGAGATCCGTGGTCGCACCATCGCCATCTATCAGGGCACCTTCATTTTCGCGGTTGGCATCGGCCCCTTTCCCGGTGGGCTCCTGGCTGAGCACTATGGCCTCGCCGCGCCGTTCACCGCCTATGGCATTGCGGCTTTCGGCGCGGCAATTGTCGCTTGGTTTGCCGTCGGCGAAACGCGCGATCTGGCCCAGGGCAGCACGCCGGGACAGAAGAAAACCGCTGTTCCTTTCAAGGATCAATTGCGCCTGCTGACCGCACAACTCGGCTTTGCTCTGGTCAGCTTGATCACGCTCATGAATGCCGTCGTGCGCACCGGCGGCCTGTTCTCGATCATTCCCGTGCTCATGACAGCTCGCCTCAATCTCTCGGTGTCCACGATCGGTTTCGGAATGATGCTGGGCAGTGTGGCCGGTCTCATCGCTGCCTACCCCACCGGCTGGCTCTCCGACCGCTACGGCCGCAAGATGGTCATTGTGCCTGCAACATTGCTGACCGGCTTGTCGATGCTGCTGTTCTGTATCGCGCCATCGCTGAACTGGTTCCTTGCCGCCTCTGTCGCCTGGGGCATTGCCATTTCGGTCGGTGGTGCCGCGCCTTCTGCTTACGCCGCCGATTCCGCACCACCAGGCATGAATGCCGCCGCCATGAGCATTTACCGCATGACCGCCGACGCCGGCTATGTCATCGGACCGCTGGCGCTCGGCCTGATTGTCGATTTCTATGGGCCCATCGCCGCGCTAATGACGGGATCGGCCTTGCTCATTCTTGCCGGCTTGGCGTTCGCATTGCTGGCGCCCGAAACGCATCGCGCCAAGAGCAGTACGTAAGGCAATCAGAAAGGAGTTTGTCATGCCGAAATGGCTGAAGACGACCGAGTTTCTCAAGTTCGAGATCGACGGCGCCATTGCCACCATCACGCTCAATCGGCCCGAGAAGCGGAATGCGTTGAGCCGTGCGTTGCTGCGCGAGATGCGCGAAGCCCTGCTCGAGGCCGACGATCTGCGCGCTGTCCGCTGCGTCATTCTGCAAGGTGCCGGCAAGGACTTCTGCGCCGGCTACGATGTCTCGGCGCCAACCGTGACCAACGACTTCGACGCCAACCTCTATCGCCAGCCAGGTTCCGCATCCATCGCCGATGACACGTGGCGTCTGGAGCGCAATCAATCGGACATCATGACATTGTTCGATATGCACAAGCCGGTGATTGCAGCCGTGCATGGCAATTGTGTTGCCGGTGGCACGGACCTCGCGCTTTCCTGCGATATGGTGATTGCGGCGCGCGACGCTCGCATTGGCTTTCCCGCCACTCGCGCCATGGGTACGCCACCGATGCACATGTGGCTGCACAACGTCGGCCCGCAGTGGGCCAAACGTCTCTTGCTCACGGGCGACAGCGTCACGGGCCGCGATGCTGCCCGCATTGGTCTCGTCTTGAAGGCCGTGCCGACGGCCAAGCTGCAGGTGGAAGCCCGCGCACTTGCCTCGCGTATGGCGCTGATCGATGCCGACATGCTTGCCGCGAATAAGCGCATCGTCAACATGGGGCTCGAGTTGATGGGCGCCCGCACCTTGCAGCGTTTCTCGGCGGAAACCGACGCCCGCTCGCATCAATCCGCCGCTGCCAAGGACTTTGGCCGCGTCGCCCGCGAGGAAGGCCTCTCGACAGCTTTCAAGCGTCGCGATGCGCCGTTCGGCAATGACATCATAGATCTCGACGACGAGGCGTGAATCCCGTTGGCTTCATCACTTCAACACGACCAGCAAAAACAGAGCACCCCATGCCGATCACGATTGGAATGTATGAGAAGTCGCACGCTCACATTGGTCCGCGCCTCGATGCGTTGGGTCTCGACGTCAAGGTCCATACCTTCGATCGCGAGGGCTTGTTCAGCGTCAACGGCGCCAAGGTAAAGCCAGCCGACATGGCGCTTGACTACATGTGGCTGTCCTCGGCCATCAACGTCGACAACTTTCAGGCCGGCGCCTTCGAACTTTGTCTCGCGTGCAAATCGATCGGCGTGCTGCAGACCTTCAACGCCGGCCTCGATCACCCCTTCTACAAGCAACTCTCGGCCAAAGGCACACGCATCTGCCACAGCAGCGCCCAAGCCGTTGCCATCTCCGAGTTCGTGTTTGGCCAGGTGCTGTCCGTGCTGCAGCCAATCGAGCAGCAACGCCAGCTGCAGGCCAACAAGGAATGGAAGATCACGCCGTATCGCGAGATCGCTGGCCAACGCTGGGTGATTGTCGGCTTCGGCCCGATCGGCCGCGAGATCGCCAAACGAGCGAAAGCCTTCGGCGCCACGACGTCCATCGTTCGCCGCTCGACGGTTGCTTCGGAGTTCGCGGACAGCGTCGGCACGCTGACTGACCTCAACATGCTCGCTGCCGACGCTGATGTCGTCGTCCTCGCTTGTCCGCTCAACGCGCAGACGCGCGGTGTCGTCAACGCGGCCTTCTTCGACAAAGTCAAGCCAAGCGCCATACTGGTCAACATCGCGCGCGGCGCTGTGATCGACGATGCCGCCATGCTGGCAGCCCTCGACAAGGGCCAACTCGCAACTGCCATTCTCGATGTCTTTGCCGAGGAACCGTTGCCAGTTAGCGATCCCATCTGGTCACATCCAAAGGTGCGCATGACCTCGCACACCTCGTTTGCCGGCAGTGGTGTGCGTGGCCGCTGGGACGCGCTATTCCTAGACAACATTGTCCGTTTCGTGCGCCGGGAAAAACTCGTCAATGAGTTCAATCCGGCCGATTTCCCGTGATTGACCCGGCGGAAACGCAAGCCAGAGACCGGTGTTTCGCGCCGAGCCTCACATCTTGCCGTGGCCACGCTGGATGGTCTTGCGCATCGATGGCGCAGTGACCTGATCCGAGATCTGGATGTTCCAGATCTCTGGCTCACCCTGGGCGTCGAATTCGGCGAACAACTTCGGCACGGCCGCAAGATCGCGCACTTCGACACCGCGCAAGCCAAAGCCGCGAGCGATGTTTTCAAACGGCGGGCGGCCGAATACAGCGCCTGAATCGTCGATGCCATCGGCGCGGAACTTGTGAATTTCGGCTCCGTACGCGCCGTCATTCATGACGCAGATCAGCATGCGGAGGCCATGCCGCTTGATGCTCTCGAGCTCCTGGATATGCATCAGCAGGCTGCCGTCGCCTTCGATCAAAACGATGCGCCCTTCGCGACCTTGCTTGCGCGCTGCCGCTACGCCGATGGCATAGGCAAGCCCATTGCCGATGGCGCCGAACTCGCGGATGGCGACATACTTCTCTGCTGGCCGCCCGCGCATCTGCGAATTGAAATACGATTGATGCCCCGAGCCGCTGATCACGTCCCAGTCTTTCGGAATGACGCCATCGATCGAGCGGATTGCGGCGCGCGGATCCAGCACGCCTGGGCCGATCTCGAACGGCATATCGTCAGGTAATTCCGTGGCCAGGCGATGCGCCAGCTGATTTGTCCGGATTGCCGCGGCTGTCGGTCGACCGGCGCCGAGTGACGTGTCCAGCGCGGCCAGCAAGGCTTCCGCTGTCACTTTGGCATCGGCTGTGATGAACAAGTGCGCCGCGCTCATGCCGTCCTTGAGCCCGCGCGGTGCTTCGTCCACCTGCGCCGTGAACGCCTGTGGAAACAGGCTGCCGCCATCGACGGTGTAATACGACATGCTGGCACCGAAACCGATCACGAGATCGGCTTGCCCCATCACCTCGCGGCAGACGTTGGACGCATAGCCACCGGAAACACCCAGCGAATAGGGATGATGGTCAAACAAACCGCGCGTCGGCAGCGTATTTGCCAGTGCCGCGCCACAGCGGTCGGCCAGCGCCTCGATAGCGGCTTTGGCACCGGACCGCATGGCGCCGCGCCCGCCGATCAGCACGGGCCGCTTCGCTGCCATGATGCGCTGAACGAGTGCCGCAACTTGCGCCGGATCCGGATGCGGTCGTCCGCCCATCGGCATGTACTTCGTCGACGGCACGTAAGGTGTCGTCTGCGTATAGGGCAGCTTCTGCATGTCGTACGGCACACCCAATACCACCGGCCGCCGCTCCAGGCGCGCGATATGGAAGGCCTCGCGCACATGATCGAGCATGCGCGGCATGCTGTGCGCTGAGATGTAATGAGCACCGGTCGCCGTCACCAGCGGCGCATGATCGATTACCTGATTGTAGAATTTGGCATTGATCGGTGTCTCGCCGGCGAACACGACCACGGGAATGTGTGCGCGCACCGCTGCCGGCAGCGCCGTCATGAGCTGGGTGAGGCCCGGGCCACAGGTGATGGAGGCCGCCGCGATCTTGCCCGTCGCCACGTGATAGGCCATCGCCGCTGCAACCGTGCAGTGCTCGTGGCGCAAGCTCACCGTCTGCACCCCCGGCAGCTTCGACAGCGCGGTGGTCAGGTGCATGTTGCCGTCGCCCATCAGAATGAACTGGGTGTCGACGCCTTCGGCCGCAAATGCTTCGGCAAGCGCATCATAGAGCACGGGCTGTTTGGTCGCTTGGGCCATGAGAGTTGCCTCGAAGGGTGCAAGGTTGGACTGAGCTTTGCCGCGGACGTTACACAGGAAGGCGGCGAGTGGCGATCATCATGGTCGCAGGGATGCTCTGCACCGGGCGCTAACAGGCGACTGAAAAGCACAAAGGCGGAACGACCCTTGTCGCAAACGAAGCGACGCTGCATGCCGTGCCGTCGGTTGCCGACCTGCAAGCCCACGTGCATAACTGCGGCCAACCAACAAACCGCACGAGGAGACGACCATGCAGCTTGCCGACAACATGAACCGGCTCGGGACCGAGACTGCCTTCGACATCCTGGCGCGGGCGGCCGAGTTGCAGCGGCAGGGCAAGGACATCATCTCGCTCGGCATAGGGCAGCCGGACTTCAAGACACCGCCGCACATCGTCGAGGCGGCCATCAAAGCTCTACGTGACGGCGAGCACGGCTATACGCCGGCGCAAGGCATCGTGCCGTTGCGCGAGGCCGTGTCGCGAGACCTGAAGCGGCGCCATGGCGTCGATGTGCATCCTGACACCGTGGTGATCATGCCGGGCGGCAAGCCGACCATGTTCTTCGCCATCCTGATGTTCGGACAAGCCGGCGCCGAGATCATGTACCCGGACCCGGGCTTTCCAATCTATCGCTCGATGATCGAGTACTCGGGTGCAAAGCCGGTGCCGATTGTCCTGCGTGAGGCCAACGAGTTTGCCTTCTCGGCCGACGAGGTTTTGGCCGGCATCACCAAGAAGACCTCGCTGATCATTCTCAATACGCCGGGCAATCCGACCGGTGGCGCGGTGCCGGAGGTAGAAATCCGCAAGCTTATCAAGGGCCTCGAGAAGCACCCGCACGTGACCGTGATGGCCGACGAAATCTACAGCCAGATGCTGTATGGCGGGCGCGAGCACGTGAGCTTCCTGCGCTTTCCGGAAATCCGCGATCGGCTCATTATTCTCGACGGCTGGTCGAAGACCTACGCCATGACCGGCTGGCGGCTTGGGTTTTCCGTGTGGCCGAAGCCGCTGGTGGAAAAGGTGGTTCGCCTCGCTGTCAATTGCCATTCGTGCGTCAACGCGCCGACGCAGTTTGCAGGCATCGCAGCGTTGGACGGGCCGCAGGATGCCGTTGTGCAGATGGTCAAGGCGTTCGACGAGCGGCGCAAAGTAATCGTGCCGCTGCTCAATCAGTTGCCGGGCTTCAAGTGCGTCGATCCCGGCGGCGCTTTCTATGCGTTCCCGAACATCACCGGCACCGGCATGTCGGCCAAGGAACTCCAGAACAAGATGTTGGAAACGGCGGGCGTGGCAACGGTGGCCGGTACCAGCTTCGGCATCCATGGCGAAGGCTACATCCGGTTCTCGTATGCCAATTCGACCGAGAACATCCGCCGTGCCATCGAGCGCATCGGTAAGCTGCTGCTGGAGAAGTGACGGGCAGGCAGACGGTAGGCGAGGAAGCAGCGCGAGCCCGGCATCAACGAATTCTTCACCACGTTCCAGCAAAACTGGTGGAACCTGCCGAAGGTTGGCGTTCCGGGTGGATTTTCATGCGAGCCATAGTCCTGCTGCTCATGCTGCTAGCCGGTGCGAAAGTCGGCTACAACGAATATCTGTTCCGGACGGCGACCAACGACGTCATCATCTCGGCCTACCGCGAGCGCGCGATTGCCGCCTGCCAGCGAGATGCCAAGGGTCAGACGGCGGTGACGGCTGGCGCGTGGGCCAAGCCGCAAAGCATCAAACTGGTGATCGGCAAAGGCAATCTCGACGTCTATTTCTGGCAGGTCGATCACGCGCTGTGGAATGCGCGGTTCAAGAACCCGTACCTGTTCGTGACTGCTACTGATAAGCCGAACCGCATCTACTGCGAATTCGATATCGTGCACGGCGCGGCCAGCGTATTCCGGATGTGAGGCGTGGATGCTGGCGCGTGCCGCGTTGTGCCAGCAGCCAGCGCATCAGCGGCGGTGGCCGATCAGTGCGATCTGCACCATGAAGAGATGATCAAAACGACCGCCGGTGAGGCGTGAGAGGATCCGCGTGCGGGTCGAGAACGGGGTTACCGGGCCGACGCTGGTGACGGCAATGCCGGCGGCCTCGAACATGGCGCGGTAGCTCGTCGGCGTGAACCAGCGCATGTGCGTGCGGTCGAAGACGCCCTGGTCGGCGAGGTCGAAGCGGCCGCGCAGCAGTTCAAGCACGACGCGGCGGTGAGCGACGTTGGGCGAGCTGGCCAGTACCTTGCCACCCGGGCGAATTAGTGGGGCAAGCCGGCGGACGACGGTCCACGGATCGACCAGATGCTCGAGCACTTCGGACAGGATCAGGGCATCGAAGGTGCACGGGGCAAGCTCAACCTCGAGCTTTTCGATATCCCCGACAATGACATCCGAGAGCACGCGCCGCGCCTGTGCTGCGGCTGCCTCGAACAGCTCGACACCGACATAGCGGCCGGCCTTGCCACCCTGCAGCGCCAACCTCCCAGTGGCGCCTGTGCCGCAACCGATCTCGAGAATGGCGGCGTTGGGATTGTCCGGCAACAGCTTGATAAAGTCGGCTCGCGCACCGGCGAAGTAGCCCGGATCCTTGGTCGCATAGGCCGCTGGGCCGCAACTGCGCCGGTCCTCGGCACCCAAAGCTGCGCTTCCGATTCGGACATCGGCGCTGGCCGTCATGTCTTCGCTCCACTTGCACGCACGTCAGCTGAGACTAGCGGGAGGGCGTGAAGCAGCCCTTAACCATCTGATGTGGGGCGCGCCGCTCAAGCAAGGAAAGCTCGTTCGTGAGCGCCTGTTTAAGGGGAATTTAACCGTTCCCGCGACTTTATGGGTTGTCGTGCGAGGAGACCTGCCGGCGACGGCGGCGTTCGTGTTCCTCGCGTCCCTAGGACGGTTACCGTGCTCATGTCGTTGCGTTGCACGTCACTCGCTTCCCACCTGTTGCGCCTGGCCGTACTGGCCGTTGTCGCGACGGTTGGCGCATGCGCTGAAGGTAGCGGCTCTGCGACTGAACGGCCGAGTGCGGTACGCAATGCCAACCTCGCCGAGCCACGCGTCTATCGTTTGGGCGTTGGCGACAAGGTCAAGGTGATCGTATTCGGTGAAACGGATCTGTCTGGCAACTTCGACATCAATGCCGCGGGCCATATTGCCATGCCGCTGGCCGGCGATATTCCGGCCAGAGGGCTCAGCCCGACCGGACTCAAGGATGCCATCGTGCGGCGGCTGTCGGATGGCTATCTGAAGAACCCGAAAGTGTCGGTCGAGGTGTTGACCTACCGGGCGGTGTTTGTGCACGGCGAAGTCAAATCCGGCGGCGAGTTCGCGTTCAAGCACGGCCTCAAGATTCGCGACGCCATCGCTGTGGCAGGCGGCTATACCTACCGCGCTAACCAGAGCTACGTGCTGGTCACACGCGAGGACGATCCGCGTGAGATCCGCATCGATTTGCCCAGCAGTGTGATGGTGATGCCCGGCGATAACATTCGCGTGCCGGAGCGCTTTTTCTGATGGCAACGTTCGCGGCATGTGCGGATCACTCCGAACACCTGGTTTCAACCGGGCAGCGCCGGCGCAACTGGCTGGCGACACCGCTGAAGCTATGGTCGGCCATTTCGGGCATGTGGACGACGGCGTTGATTTCGGCCGTGCCGATGGCGCCGGCGCGCGCGCTCGATCTTGGCTCCAGCGGCGACCGCAGCGAGGAGACGATCGCCTATCGCGAGCGGCTGAAGGACTACGACAACATCAAGAAATACGGGGCTGAGCGCGTCGCCGATCGCGATCGCAAGCTGTTCCAGCCAGAGGGCATTCGCTCGGGCAACCTGTTGTTCTTTCCGACTGTCGGCACGGCGCTGGTGTTCGACGACAACGTCCTGCTCTCGAACCGCAATCGCCAGTCGGACTTCAAGGCCGAAGTCACCCCGGGCTTGCGCGTCGTCTCGCAGTTGCCGCGGCATGCTTTCGACTTGTCGCTTGGCGGCAAGATTGTGGAGCACTTCGAGCACAGCAGCCAGGATCACGTGAATGCGCACATCAAGGCCGGGGCGGCGCTGCACTTCGACCATGCGCACACATTGTCCATGAGCGTGCTCTCTCGGCTCGATCACTCCGATCAACTCGATCCATTCTCGCCGACATTCGCGCGTCAGCTGGTCCCATTCCAGGAGCATCGCGCCAGCATCGGCCTCACCCGTGACGCCGGCCGCTTCTACGGCACGGTCAGCACCACCTTTGAGAGCCTCGACTATCAGGACGCGACCGCGGGCAATGGCATCAAGCTCAACCACGATGCCGCCGATATGCGCACGGCCAGCACCGAGGTGCGAGCCGGCTATCGCTTCTCGCCCGGCTACGAGGTGATCGGCAAGTTGCGCGGCCTGCGCCAGCTCAATCACGGCACCACGACGTTGGATCGCGACGCCTACGGCTACGAAGCGCTGGCGGGACTCTACGGCGAGGCCAATCCACTGCTGCGTTGGCGTCTGCTCGGCGGTTACGGCATCCGCGACTTCGACCAATCAAACCTCGCCAGCATCAGGTCGCTCCTGACCGAGGCCGAAGTGCAGTGGCTGCCGACCCAGCACATCACCTTCTACGCCACGGCGCGCCGCGCTATCTCTGGTACGACGGAGCTCGACTCCAGCGGCCTGGTTGAGACAGCCTTCAAGACGCGGCTCGATTACGAGGTTTGGCACAACGTCGTCCTGTCGCTCAACGGCGATATCAAGGATCACGAGTACATCGGCAACAGCCGCCGGGACCGCATCTATGTCGGGCGCGTCGGCGTCGACTGGTTCCTATCCAAGAACTGGCTGCTCAACATGTCGTATGAGCACTTTGTGCGCGATTCCAACATCGCCGAGAACGACCTCAATCGCAACGTTGTGACGGTTGGCGCGAAACTGAAATTCTGATCGAGAACCCATGGCAAGCCGTATCGACAACGACGATGACGAAGGAGGAGGCGGGTTCGCGCTTGGCGACCTGATCGGCCTCATGCGTCGGCGTTGGCTCGTCATTGCCGGTTGCACGATGGCGCTCGGCCTCGTGGCCGCTGTCGTCGCCTATAGCCTGCCGTCGCGCTATGAGGCAGCGGCGACCGTGCAGATCGATCCGCGCAAAAAAACCATCGTCAACCTCGAAAACGTCATCTCGGATCTCAAGGCGGACCAGTCGACGGTCGAGAGTGAAGTTGAGGTGCTGCACTCGAAGACGATCCTGCTCAAGGTTATCGATGCGCTCGAGTTGCGCTCGCATCCCGATTTCACGCGACCAACCTTGATTCAGAGCCTGTTGCGGCGGGTTGGCCTGGCCAATGATATCGTGGTTCCGGCCGAGCGGCCGCGGCCAACGTTGGAAGGCGTCGTACTCGCCAACAACGACCAGCCGGGCGGCCTGGCGCCTGAGCGGGACGAACTGGTCTCGGCCTTCGAAAAGCGGCTCAAGGTCGGGCGCGTGCGCAACACGCTCCTCATCGAGGTCAAGTTCTCGGCTGGCGAGCCGGTGTTGGCCGCGCGTGTGGCGAATACTTTGCTCGAGGTTTATCTGAAGGAGCAGCTTGCGGCCAAGGTCAAGGCCACGGGACAGGCCACCGAGCTGCTCGAGCAGAAGCTCGAGGGTTTGCGCCAGAAGGTCTATGACGCCGAACGGCGGGTGGCAGCGTTCAAGGCCGAGCACAACATCTTCGATGCCGAAGGCCAGCTTCTGTCCGAGAAGCAGCTGGCGCGGCTGATGGAGCAAACTGTTATCGCTCGCAATCACACCGCGGAGACCAAGGCCCGCTACGAGCAGGTGCACGAGATGCTGAAGAAGGGCCAGCATCGCAACAGCATCGCCGATGTGCTGCAGAGCCCGACCATCCGCCTGTTCAAGGATCAATTGGTGAAGGCGACACGGCGGGAAGCCGAGTTGCTGACCAAGTACGGCCCGAAGCATCCCGAGATGGTGCGGGCGCGGGCCGAGGTGGCCGATATCGAGATGCAACTGGCTGTCGAGGTCGACAAAATTGTCTCGAACCTGGAAACCGAATTTCGCGTCGCCGCCGAACGTGAACGGGCGCTGGCCCAGAGCCTCGGCGGCCTCAAGGATCAGCAAGTGATCTCGAAGGATGCCGCTGTCCTCCTCAAGGAGCTGGAGCGCGAGGCCTTGACGTCGAAGCAGGTCTTCGAGGCGTTCCTCTCGCGCTACAAGCAGACGGCAGAAACTGCGGATCTGCAAGTGGCCGATTCGCGCATCGTCGAGCGGGCAGACGTGCCGTTGAACGTCGCGTCGCCAAAGCGCATGCAATTGACAGGACTCGGCGTGCTCGCCGGCCTGGCTTGCGGTTTTGGCTTGGCTTTGCTGCTTGAGTTCGCCAGTCCGGGCCTGCGGCGACCGGAAGATATCGAAGAGGCGTTGGGCATCGCGCATCTGGCCTCGGTGCCGCTGCTGAAACGCCGCTCAGATGGCTTCGACACGCCAGACACCGCCATTCGCGCCGCCATCGTTGTGCCGGACGGCGTGTTTGCGGAATCGCTGCGGACAGCGCGGCATTCGATCGACATTCGCCGCCATGACCCCAATCCGCGGGTCATCCTCATCACATCGGCGTTACCCAACGAAGGCAAGACGCTGCTGGCCGCCAACCTCGCCTATCAGCTAGCGACCCAGGGCGTGCGCACGCTGCTGATCGATGCCGACGTACGGCGCAGCTCCCTGTCGCAGCAGCTTGGCCTCGACCGGGCGCCCGGGCTGCTCGACGCGATCGCCCGTGGGCATCCATTCGAAGGCTATTTGATGCGCGACGCGACCACTGGGCTGGTGGTGCTCGGTGCGGGCGGGGGCGGCCAGATCGCACCGTCAATGTCGCCGGTGCAGGCCCTGGACGCGCCCGGGTTCGGGCAGCGCATCGCCCGCCTGAAGACCCACTTCGATACCATAATCATCGACGCAGCGCCCCTGCTGCCGGTGGTCGATGCCCGCATTCTCGCTGACCATGCCGACCAGATCGTATTGGTGACGACCTGGGGCAAAACACCTCGCCAGCTGATCCGCCGGGCCATCCATTTGCTCGGCGCCAACGGCGGCAAGCTCGCCGGTGCCGTCATCAATCAGGTCGATGTAATCGAGCATGCGCGTTCGTTCGGCTATGGGCAGAACGTGAAACGCGACCGCAGCGCGGCCCAGCCCCGCAAAGCCGCCTGACAGGCGCCGATTTCCGCGGTGGTCCGTCAGCCGGAATGCGGACAGCCGCTTGCGCAACGCCACATCCTGGGTGACGATTGTCTTGGCACAGGTCGCGGTCCCGTCTCGGGTCAAGTCGCGGCGACAAAGCCAGAGGAGCCATCCCATGGAATTCGGCGCGTCGATGTTCTTCACCGACTACTCGATGGGTCCTGCTGAGCTCGCCAAGGCGCTCGAGGAGCGCGGGTTTCATTCCGTATGGGCGCCGGAGCACTCGCACATTCCACTGTCGAGGGCCTCGCCGTTTCCGCAGGGAGGCGACCTGCCAAAGCAGTACTACGACGTCATGGACCCATTCGTGACGCTGTCGGCGGCCGCGGTGGCCACGAGATCGCTAAAGATCGGCACCGGCATTTGCCTCGTGGTCCAGCGCGACCCCATCCAAACTGCCAAATCGGTGGCAAGCCTCGATCTGATCTCCGGTGGCCGATTCCTGTTCGGGGTCGGGGCAGGCTGGAACGCGGAGGAGATGGCTGACCACGGCACCACGGATTTCAAGGGCCGGTTCGAGCTGATGCGCGAACGCGTCGAGGCCATGCGTGCCATCTGGACCAAATCGAAGCCGGAATTCGACGGCAAGTACGTCAAATTCCCGCCCATGATGACGTGGCCGAAGCCGGTGCAGAAGCCGCATCCGCCGGTGATCATCGGCGGTGCGTTTCCGTTCGGGGCGCGGCGCGCGATCGCATATGGCGACGGCTGGTTGCCGCATGCTCGCCGCCCCAACTACGGGGAATTGCTCGACGTGCTACCCGAGTACAACAAGATGCTGGCTGTGGCTGGCCGCGATGCCAAGACCTTGCCGGTGACCGTCTACGGCATCAAGGACGACGCCGATCTCATCCGTCGCTATCGCGATGCCGGTATCCATGCCGTAATTCTGGCCCTGAAGGCAGCCAAGGCAGACGAGGTGCTGCCTGTGCTCGACCGCTTTGCCGACACCATGCGGGCCGTGAGCCGTTGAGGCCGAGTTGATTCTGCAAGTCCGGCGCTGCCCATCAGGACCATGTGCCGATCTGGCACCATGCCGGGGAACGCGTTTGCACTTCATTTACGAATTGCTGGCCTAATGCCGGGGAGCTTGTATGGAGCCCAGGAGCAATCCCGATGTCGATCCCCGCCCTTTCGCGCCTTCTTTCCTCGCGCGCGCTCGCTTTCACGCTGGGCTTTGCTGCCAGCCTATTCGTCGTCATTCCGCTCTCCAGCGCCAAGGCGCAGGAGCTGATCGTGAAGTACGATCAATCGCAATTGCTGCGTCTGCCGCGCCCGGTATCGGAAATCATCATCGGCAACCCGACGATTGCGGACGTCACGGTCCAGGCCAACAACCTGCTGGTCGTCACCGGGAAGACCTTCGGCGTCACCAACGTCATCGCCCTTGATGCGGAGCGCAACGTGATCATGGACCAGCGCGTTATGGTGATCCGCGAAGAGGTGAGGGTCGTCAACGTGCAGAAGGGCATCAAGCGCGAGAGCTACAACTGCGCGCCGAACTGCAATCCTTCGATGGTTGTTGGCGATGATCCAACCTACTTCGAGGCCGTCGGTCGTATGTCTGAACGCAAGATCAAGTTCACCGAAGGCAACGTCGAGACCGGTGCCGCTCAGGGTGGCAACCAGTAACGAAGATGGTGGGGAGACTCGCGCTCCCCGAGCCTGAGGCGAACAGCGACTTGGCCGGTCAGACGGCGGTGTAACCGCCATCGATCAACAGGTCCGAGCCGGTCATGAAGCTCGAGGCGTCGCTCGCCAGATAGAGCGCCGCCCGGGCTATTTCCGTTGCCTGGCCCAGACGTCCGATCGGGTGCTTCGGCACGGCATGGGCGCGTGCATCCGCCATGCTGCCGTAGCGGAAAGAAACGCGCTCCGTTTCGATGGCGCCCGGCGACAGCGTGTTGACCCGGATATTGTCGAGGGCGTGATCGACCGCCATCACCTTGGCGAGTTGAATCAGCGCGCCCTTGGTGGCGCAATAGACTGACCGGCCCGCAGCTCCGACGCGGCCCATCTGCGAAGCAATGTGAATGATGCTGCCGCCACCGGCCGCCGACATGGACGGGATGACAGCACGGCTCATGAGATAGGCGCCGGTGAGATTGATGGCCAGGGAGCGGTTCCAGTCCGCGGGCGCCAACTCCAGGATGGTGCCGGTCGGCTCACGGGCCGCCGCGCCGTTGACCAGTACCCGCGGGGCACCGTGCGCAACCAGCGCTGCCTTCACAGCATCGTTGATGCTTGCCTCGCTCGTGACATCGCAACGATGCGCGATTGCCCGCCGCCCGGCCTTGACGATCGCCGCGGCCGTAGCGCCGGCGCCCGCCTCATCGATATCGAGACAGGCAACTTGGGCGCCGGCTGCCGCGAACGTTTCGGCAATGGCGCGGCCGATCCCGAGGCCGGCGCCGACCACGATGGCGGATTTTCCGTCGAGACGAAAAGGCGTGTCGGGCATTGGCTCGTTCCTCGGTTTGCAGCGCGAGTGTGGGGGCAACCTTGTCAGTTAGCCCCGTTTGCTCACTCAATCGACGATGCGCATGATCGCTTCGATCTCAACCGACATATTGTTGGGCAATGAACCCATGCCGACGGCCGAGCGGGCATGGCGGCCGCGATCGCCGAGGACTGCGACGAACAGGTCCGAGCAGCCGTTGATCACCTTCGGCTGGTCGCCGAATTCCGGTACGCCATTGACCATGCCGAGCAGCTTGATCACCTCAACCTTGGCGAGATCACCGGCCGCCATCTTGGCCGCGGCCAGCAGACCGAGGCCGACGAGCTTGGCGTGTTCATAGGCTTGCTCGACCGTGTAGTCCTTCCCGACTTTGCCGACATAGACCGAGCCGTCCGGCTTCCTCGGTCCTTGGCCCGAGCAGTAGATCGTGCGGCCGTCCAGTTTGAATGGCACATAGTTGGCAACGGGTGTCGGCACCTTCGGCAGCGCCAGACCCATGGATTTCAGCTCTTCTTCCGGTGACATGTCGGTCGTGCTCCTCTGATCAGATCCAGGCTCGGGGTCACCTTCCGTGGGCAACCAGCGATGAATGGCGAGGTTAACGCACGGCACCCAATCGGCAAGCGTTACGTCATGTCAGCCATGTCTCGGCCCCGATAGCAACCCTTCGCGGGACAGTCCTTAACTGTTCGTTTGCCAAAACCTGCTCTCTTGTAAGTGCAGCGAAATCGGCATTCCGGCGGGAGGCGTGACATATGGAGCGGGCGCTCGGCGGGCTGGCCATTGTGGCCTTGGGCTTGCTCACAGTGGCAATTTTGATGGGTGCTGGTCCCTTTGCGGACAATGCCTGGAGCGCGGCGAGCCTGAAAGGCAGCCGGATCACCATCGATGCCATTTCGTTTGGCCTCGGTTTTGGCGCCGGCCTGATGGCCATCTGGCTCGCCCGCATCCCTTGGGCAGCGATTCCGCGCCAGGTCATCGTTGCCATTCTGTCCTGGCGGCGGCACGCCTACCTGATGACACTCGCGATCCTGGCAGCCGGCGTGCTGCTGTTCTACTAAAGCTCTAAGCCGATCGCCCCGGCAACTCACGACGCCGGTTGAGCATCGTGGAAGCACCTGATAAACCGGGGAAAATTTCCGCAGCGCCGTTTCGGCGGCGGTAGCAACTCCGCGAGCCCCCCTGCCATGGTTACGGTTCATTCGGCGCTGGCGAAATCCGCCCCCAAGCCAAGCCCGGGCCTGACGGCCAAGCCGCTGTTCGGCCACAAGAAATACTGGGCGCACCGCTACGGCACGGCGCCCTTCCTGCCCATGACCCGGGCCGAGATGGACGAGCTCGGCTGGGACAGTTGCGACATCATCATCGTCACCGGCGACGCCTACATCGACCACCCGAGCTTCGGCATGGCCATCATCGGCCGCTTGCTCGAGGCGCAAGGTTTCCGCGTTGGCATCATTGCGCAGCCCGATTGGCAGAGCGCGGAGCCATTCAAGGCGCTTGGCCAACCGAACCTGTTCTTCGGTGTCACCGGCGGCAACATGGATTCCATGGTCAACCGCTATACGTCGGACCGGCGCTTGCGCCACAACGACAGCTACACGCCGGGCGGCGAGGGCGGCAAGCGGCCCGACCGTTCCGTCGTCGTCTATGCCCAGCGCTGCCGCGAGGCCTATCCCGAGACGCAGATCGTGCTCGGCGGCATCGAGGCCTCGCTGCGCCGCATCGCGCATTTCGACTATTGGTCCGACAAGGTGCGCCGCTCCGTGCTGGTCGATGCCAAGGCCGACATCCTGCTTTATGGCAATGCCGAGCGGGCCGTGGTCGAGGTGGCGCACCGCATAGCCAAGGGCGAGCACGCCTCCGACATCGATGACATTCGCGGCGCGGCGGTCTTGAAGAAGGCTGTGCCCGACGGCTGGACCGAATTGCCGGCCGACGATATCGCGGCGGCTGACGAAGGCGCCAAGATGCTGCGCAACACTTCGGCCGTGGTGCGCCTGCCGTCATTCGAGCAGGTCAACGCCGACCCCGAAACCTACGCGCGCGCGTCCCGTGTGTTGCACCGGGAAAGCAATCCGGGCAATGCGCGACCGCTGGTGCAGAAGCACGGCGACCGCGAGCTATGGGTGTCGCCACCGCCAATTCCATTGACCACCGAAGAGATGGATGGCGTCTACGAGCTGCCTTATGCGCGCGGGCCCCATCCGGCCTACGGCGACGCCAAGATCCCCGCTTGGGAGATGATTCGCTTTTCCGTGACCATCATGCGTGGCTGCTTTGGTGGCTGCACCTTTTGCTCCATCACCGAGCACGAGGGGCGCATCATCCAGAACCGCTCAGAAGGCTCGGTGCTGAAGGAAATCGAGCACATCCGCGACAAGACGCCGGGATTTACCGGCCACATTTCCGATATCGGCGGACCCACCGCCAACATGTACCGCATGGCCTGTAAGGACCCGGCGATCGAGAACGCGTGCCGGCGTCTCTCGTGCGTCCATCCCGAGATCTGCCCGAATCTGAATACCTCGCACGAGGCGCTGATCAGCCTTTATCGCAAGGCGCGCGAACTGCCTGGCATCAAGAAAGTCAACGTAGCCTCAGGTGTGCGTTACGATCTCGCAGTAAAAAGCCCAACCTACGTCAAGGAACTGGTGACGCATCACGTCGGCGGATATCTGAAGATCGCGCCGGAACACACCGAGGATGGCCCACTCGCCAAGATGATGAAGCCGGGGATCGGCGCCTACGAGAAGTTCAAGCAACTGTTCGACCAGGCGGCGAAGGATGCGGGCAAGCAGTATTTCCTCATTCCGTATTTCATCGCAGCGCATCCTGGCACGACGGACGAGGACATGATGAACCTCGCCATCTGGCTGAAGAAGAACAAGTACCGCGCTGATCAGGTGCAGACATTCCTGCCCTCGCCGATGGCGCTGGCTACGGCGATGTATCACTCCGGCAAGAACCCGCTGAAGGCCGTGCGCCGTGGCGCCTCAGAGCAGGTCGAGACGGTGAAGGGATTGAAGCAGCGTCGTCTGCACAAGGCGTTTCTGCGCTATCACGACGCCGAGAACTGGCCGCTGCTGCGCGAAGCCCTGAAAGAGATGGGGCGCGCCGACTTGATCGGGCCGGGCAAGCATCATCTAATCCCCAACTGGCAACCTCCCGGCACGGGACTCGGCGGTGGCGAGGGCAAGCGGCTTGGCACCAAACATGGCGTCCAGCGCTTCACCACCAAAGGCACACCCGTGGTCGACGCGCGTGGTAAGCCGATGAGCACCCGCAGTGACGTCGGCAAGCCTGTGCCGCGCCTGTCGAGCCGCCCCATCAAGCCGGCGAAAGGCTCGCCATCGAAGGCGAAGCCGAAGCGGTAAGCATGGGTGCCCTGCGCGGAGCCGTTCGTTGCCGGTGATCGCTTGACCGTCGTCGCCGGCCCGGTGCAGGTTCGGCGAGGGGAGGCTCCCATGCCAATCGACAAACGTGTCCAGACTGCAGCCGACGCGCTGACGGGTGTCAGCGATGGGGCTGTCGTCCTGATCTCCGGGTTTGGCGGCGCCGGTTTTCCCAATACGCTGATCCGGGCGCTGCGCGAGCGTGGCAGCAAGGATCTGACGCTGGTCGTCAACTCGGCGACGCATCGCTACTCGTTCACTCATGAGCTGATCGAAGGCGGTCAGGTTCGCAAGGTCGTATGCAGTGCCGCCCGTGGCGCCGGCAAGGATCTGTCACCGTTCGAGAAGCTCTGGAAAGCCGGCAGAATCGAGCTGGTCTGCCTGCCGCAAGGCACCTTCGCCGAAGCCATTCGCGCCGGAGGCGCCGGTATCCCGGCCTTCTATACGCCCGTAGGGCTCGGCACAGAATTGACCAAAGGCAAGGAAGTGCGCCGCTTCGAGGATCGCGATTATGTGCTGGAGCCCGCCATCAAGGGTGATCTGGCGCTGCTGCGGGCAGACAGCTGCGACCTCTACGGCAATCTCGTCTTCCGATACGCCCAGGCGAACTTCGGGCCGGTGATGGCAACGGCCGCCAAGCTCGCCGTGGCCGAGGTGCGCACGATCCACACAGCGCCGCTGCCACATGATCAAATCGATTTGCCGGGCGTCTATATCGACCGCGTGCTGGCAGCCAAGGAGCTTTGGCCATGAAGCCGCTCAATCGCCGCCAGATGGCGTGGCGCGCTGCCCAGGACATCGGCGATGGGCAACTTGTCAATCTTGGCCTCGGCATGCCGCTGGCGGTGGCCGACTACCTGGTGGCTGGGCGCGACATTTTTCTACAATCGGAAAACGGCGTCATCGGTGCCGGACCGCTGGCCAAAGCCGATGACATCGATACCGACCGTGTCGATGCAGGAGGGCGGCGCATCACCTTGCGGCCCGGGGCCACGGTGATCGATTCGGCGTCATCATTCGCCATGATACGCGGCGGGCATATCGATATCACGATCCTCGGCGCCTTCGAGGTGGCGGCCAACGGCGATCTCGCCAACTGGGATATGCGGCTGCCTGACAAGGGACCTCTGGTCGGTGGCGCCATGGATCTGGCTGCCGCTGCACGTGCCGTGTGGGTGATCATGGAGCACACGACGCGCAAGGGGGCGCCGCGGCTGGTTGAGCAGTGCTCGCTGCCGCTGACGGCGGGGCGCTGCGTCAAGCGCGTCTATACGGACTTAGCGGTGGTCGATGTGACGCCCACTGGCATGATCGTGCACGAGATGATCGAAGGGATGTCACGCAACGATCTTGCGAAACGAACCAGTGTGCCGTTGACGTTCGCAGACGATTGCAGAACGATCAACGCACCACCGCTGCCTGATACGGATTGATCCGCAGATCGCTGAGACCGCGTCGAAGAGTGCCAGACGATAGGGGCTCGCCACGGCGAATAGCGTTGCCATGTGGCGTGGCAGCGGTCGACGCTTGAACCCTGGATGGCGCAGCAAGAGCGGCTCGTGCTCGGGATTGAGGTATGCAATGCGGACCGGTGCATGGGTCCGCCGGTGGTGCTCGACCAGACGCTCGAGCACCTGATCGATCGCCGGCGGGCCGAAGGGATTGAAGAGGAACACGATCAGCGCGCCGTCTGGTAGTGAAGTGCAGGTCGCGTCACCTTCGATGATCGAAACTCGTGGCGGGGCGTGCCCTGAATCCCTCACGTTGGCGCGCGCGATTGCCGCCAGCTCAGCTGCGAATTCGACACCGACCACTTGCTTGTAAGGCTTCGCTGCCGCCGACAACACGGCGCGGCCCTTGCCGGCGCCAAGATCGAGAAAGGTCCAGCCTTGCTTTTGCGCGTCGGGCGGCAAGCAAGCGTGCACCCACCGCAGCACGGCCCAGGGCGTCGAGACGAAATGCACGCCAGCCGCAATATTATGACCAGCGATCGTGAGATCGCTGAGTTCGCGTTTGCCGGTGGTCGCGTCGTGGCCGGTAACAAGGCTCGCGGCCTGCTCAGCGACGGCATGAACGCGGCGTAGCGCCGCTGCCTGAAGTCGCCGGAGCCTCGCTATCGCATTGGTCGCAGCCAGATTACGGTGTACGAGCGCGCGTGATGCGGTCAAGATTCTGCTGCCTGGCAACTTGCCACCATCGGCATTGATCTGCCGTACGTCCATCGCCCGTTGCCCCGCTGTCGCTTGCAGCGGAGACGTTGCGCACATCACGTGCCTTCCGGAAAGTCTGCCGACAAATCAACGTTAAGTTGGGACGCCCATCAGCCAAACAGCTTATCGCCTTGCTGGTCGATGATCTGGCGGGCCTTGATGAGCGTGAACTCGGCCGCCTCCTCGGCGGTTGCGAAGCGATCAGCGCGGATGAAGCGATGCTCCTGCGTGATGCCGGCAATTTCCTTGCAGATGCGGCCCGATAGTTGGTACTGGCCGCCCTCCAGAAATGGTTGCGCCTCGATGCGGAAGCCCTTGTGTTCGGCCTCGCGTAGTGTTCTTGGCGCGCCTGATTCACTGCTCTTGCTGCCGCCGAACAGGGATTTCCAGAACGACATGATGGTTCACTCCTGCGCCGAAATGCGGCTCAGTCTAGATCGAGATCAGCGCGACGGACAGCCAATCTCGGTGCCGATCGCGGGATCAGCTTTTCGGTTGCCGGCACGTTGCTGGCTCATCCGATCAAGCCGCGCCAAATTTACACCACGCGGCGTGCAGGCGTCAGGTTGAACCCCGTGACGATGCGCTCAACCACGCGCTTGGGCGGCAATCGCACTGGCACATAAAGTGCCCTTTCCTCCCGTGTTGGCTCCTCAAGCGTATCGAACTGGCTCTTGAGGAGTCCGGGCGGCATGAAATGCCCGCGACGGCGCGAGATGCGGTCGCCGATCAGGGCGAGGCTGCCCTTGAGATAAACCAATCCGACGTCAGATCGTTGTCCGATCAGCAATTCGCGATAGCGTCGCTTGAGCGCCGAGCAGGAGACGACGCCGCGCGTGTCACCAGTCCTGTGACCATCGATCCAGGTAGCAATGGCGTCGAGCCAAGGTGCGCGATCGCGATCGTCAAGGGGAATGCCGCTCGCCATCTTGGCGATGTTGGCTTCGGGGTGAAACGAGTCGGCATCACGGAACGGCCAGTTGAGGGCATTGGCGAGGCGGCGTCCGGTCGTGCTCTTGCCGCAACCCGAAACCCCCATCAACAGGATGACGCGCGGCGACACGCTCAGCGGCGCGACACTGAGAAGACTTGATATCGCCATGCGGCTTTCCTCTTCAGGTCCTCGCCTTGGAGCCAGGTTTCGGGGGCTCGACATGGCCGCCAAAGCCCTGCCGCATGGCCGACAGCACCTTCTCGGCAAAGGTATGGTCTTGCCGTGAGCGGAAGCGCGTGTAGAGCGCGCTGGTGAGCACTTCTGCCGGCACAGCTTCCTCGATCGCCGCCTGTACAGTCCAACGGCCTTCGCCGGAGTCCTCGACGTGGCCGGAGTAGGCCGACAAGTCCTGGTCGGCTGCCAGCGCGTCTGCCGTCAGATCGAGCAGCCACGATGTCACCACGCTGCCGCGCCGCCAGACTTCGGAAATCTCGGCGACGTCGAGCGTCAGCTGGTGTTCGGCCGGCAGTTTTGGGGAGTTCGCATGCTTGAGGATGTCGAAGCCTTCGGCGATCGCCTGCATCATGCCGTATTCGATCCCGTTGTGGATCATCTTCACGAAGTGGCCAGCGCCATTCGGGCCAGCGTGGATGAAGCCTTGTTCCGCGTTTCGCGGCGCACCGGAAGAGCCGCGGGTGCGCGGAATATTACCGCTGCCGGGTGCCAGGGTGCGCAAGATCGGCTCGTGACGCTCGAATGTGGGCTTAGGTCCGCCGACCATCAGGCAATAACCGCGCACGAGGCCCCACACCCCGCCGGAGGTGCCGACGTCGAGATAGTCGATGCCCTTCAGCGACAGTTCTTGTGCGCGGCGCACGTCGTCCTTCCAGAATGTGTTGCCGCCATCGATGATCGTGTCGCCGGGTTTGAGTAGGGATGCAGCCTCGGTGATGGCGGCCTCGGTTGCGGCGCCTGCCGGCAGCATGATCCACACCGTTCGCGGTGCGAGCAGCTTGGTAATGAGGTCGGCAAGACTGGATGCTGCAAGCGCGCCCTCTCCGGCAAGCGCTGCGCCGGGTGTGGGATCGCGGTCGAACACAACGGCTCCATGCCCACCGCGCAAAAGGCGCCGCACGATGTTGGCACCCATACGGCCCAGTCCAATCATTCCGATCTGCATGTCAACCCTCTCCGCCCCGTCAGTGTTTTCCATCGCGAGTGCCACGCGGGGCCGGCGGCGTCAACGCGTCATGCTGCTCGCAGCTTCATCGAGCATTTGCTAACTTCGGTTGAGATCGCAGCCCAAAGGACAGCTCATGACGCCAGAAATGCTAGCTTTCACGTCGGCCGCCGAGCTGGCCCCCATGATCGCGCGCAAGGAGATTTCGGCGGTCGAAGTCATGCGCGCAACGCTCGCGCGGGCGGACAAGGCGCAGGGCGTGCTCAATTGCTTCATCACGATTGCGCACGAGCAGGCGCTCAAGGATGCCGCCGCGATCGACGCCAGGATCGCTCGCGGCGAGAATCCAGGTCCGCTCGGCGGCGTGCCGCTACACGTCAAGGATCTGGTCAAGACAGCGGGCGTGCGTACCACCTTCGGCTCGCTCATCCATCAGCATGACGTGCCGTCAACCGATCAGGTCTGCGTCGCGCGCCTGAAGGCGGCTGGTGCGGTGCTGTTCGCCAAGACCACGACGCCGGAGTTCGGTCACATGCCGTGGACCGAAGCGCCGTTGTTCGGTCGCACGCGCAATGCCTGGTCGGCCAAGCGCACGTCAGGAGGCTCGTCGGGGGGCGCCGCCGTGGCATGTGCAGCCGGCATCGGTCCGCTGGCCATCGCCACGGACGCCGGCGGTTCGACACGCATTCCGGCTGCCTGCAATGGTGTCGTCGGCCTGAAGCAATCGATCGGTCTCATCCCTCACGACACGGCACCTGATGCCTTTTCGAACATGAGCTACATTACGCCAACGACGCGCACGGTGCTGGATACGGCACTGATGCTGGAGGCTATGGCCGGCTGGCATCCCTCCGACCCGCATTCCTTTGGCATGGCAACGACAGGTTATGTGGCGGCAGCTAGACCGGAAGGCAACCTCAAGGGCCTCAATGTGGCGTGGCGCCCCTACCTCGCCAATAGCATCGCGGACGCGGAAGTGCTGGCGCGCTGCGAAGGTGTGGCTGGCCTCCTCGGTGAACTGGGCGCCATCGTCGAACCCATGGGGGACGATCTCGAGCCGACAGAGCCTTATTGGCTCACGCTGTCCACGGCGCTATGGAATGCACGCTTTGCCGATGTGCTGCCGAAATGGCGGGACAAGATGAGCCCGACCTTGGTGCGCCAGATGAGTGGCGGCAATCAGATGACCGGTGAAATGGTTGGCCGCGCCCTGATGCAGAAGACGCAGCTCTACCGGCAGATCCAGGATTGGTTCGACCGCTTCGACATCATCGTCATGCCGACGTTGGCACGCACCGCGCTGGGCATCGACGAGGCGCTCTTCGAACCTGTGATGATCGAGGGCAAGGCGGCAGGCACAGTGCGCCGGGCCTGGTACCCCTACACCCACCCGTTCAATCTCTCGGGCAATCCCGCCATCACGCTGCCGGCCGGAATGCACAGCGACGGCTTGCCGATCGCCGTCCAACTTGTTGGCCGCCGCGGAGAGGATGCGAAACTGCTGCGCATCGCGGCGCTGATCGAAGCAGCGCAGCCTTGGGCAGCGTTGCGGCCACAGATCGATGGGCTGGGCTGAGGGCGTCTGCGCCGCCTGTTAGCCCAGGAACTCGCGTCTCACGGCGGCCGAGTGGGCACCGAGGGCGGGCACCGGGGCGCTGTCTGGACCGGCGATAGCGCCATCCCAGCGGGCAGGCGCGGCCGGCATGCGGATTGGCCCCTTGAAGGTGGCGACCTCCATCATGCGCAGATGAGGATGGGCTTCGAGGGCTGCCCAATCGTTGACGCGACCGAACGCGATTTCGGCAGCGTCGAGTTTGGCGATTGCTGTCTCGGCGTCGTTGGCTGCAAACCAGCGTGCCACATGGGCGTCCGTCTCGGGACGGTTGGCGAGGCGGGCGGGACTGGTGGCAAACTTCGGATCTGCGCCGAGCTCGGGCTTGCCCAGCACGTTCGCTGCCAATTGCCGCCACTCGCGATCGTTCTGGATCGATATCAGCACCGGTACATCGTCGCGCGTGCGAAAGACTCCGTAAGGCGCTAGTGAAGTGTGCGACAGGCCGATGCGCTTGGGCGGGGCGCCCCACATGCCCTGCAGCAGCGGCACGCTCATGAGTTCGGCCATGGTGTCGAACATGGAAACGCGGATGTCGGCGCCTTCGCCCGTGCGGGCGCGGCGGATTAGGGCTTCGAGGATTGCTTCATAGGCATGCAGTCCTGTGCCGACATCGACGATGGAGACACCGACGCGGGAGGGCTCATCGGGTCCACCCGTGACGGACGCCAGTCCCGATTCGGCTTGGATCAGCAGGTCATAGGCCTTGCGTTGTGCATAGGGGCCCTCGTCGCCGTAACCTGAGATCGAGCAGGCGATCAGCCTCTTGTGCTGGAGGCAGAGTGTTTCCGGGGCATAGCCGAGCTTCGATAGCGCACCGGGCTTCAAATTCTGGACGAAGATGTCGGCCTTGGCGATCAGTGCCTCGAACAGCATGCGATCCTCAGACTTGGCGAGATCGCAGGCGACCGATTCTTTGCCCCGATTGAGCCAGATGAAATACACGCTTTCGCCGTTTAGCAGCTGGTCATAGCCGCGAGCGAAATCGCCCTCGGGCCGCTCCAACTTGATGACACGGGCTCCGGCATCGGCAAGGCGACGACCACACATCGGCGCGGCGACGGCCTGTTCCAGCGAAATGGCGAGGAGGCCATCGAGTGGCTTGCTGTTCCTCTGCGTCATTATCCCCTCATGGTCCCAATGGCCACTGCCCATGGATGCGCGTGCTTTACTCGTGGCGTTCGCTGACTAGCGCCAATTGGCAGCTGATTGCCGCGTGCCGCACGTCGCTGCCTGGTCGACCCGACAGTAGGCAACCGAGTGGCAGCCCGTTCGCCGCCAGCCCCGCTGGCACGGTAACGATTGGCCCGCCGAGCGCCGTCCACGGCGAGATGTATTTGGGATCACCCGTCCAGGCCAGACCTTCTGGCGCGGTGCCAGGCGCGGCAGGCCACAGGAATGCGTCCGTCTTGGCAAAGTGGGCGAAGAAGGTTGCGCGCATACGATCGATCTCGCCACGCTCGTCGAGATAGCGGCTTGCAGGAATTGCCAGGCCGCTGTTGATCGCCTCAGTGAGTTTTGCGCCGACCAGTCCCTTCTTGTGCTCGAGCAGGTGAAGCAACGCGCGGCCGGCCTCATAGAGCATGGTGGAGCGCTGGATCTCGAACAGCCGAGCAAAACTGATCGGCGATTTTTCCTTCTCCAGCGCGTGCCCGGCATTGGCGAAGGTGTCGGCCATGCGCTTCATCGCCTTCTTCATTTCGGGGATGGCATCGCTCGTATGCCGATCATCGGGAATGGTGATGCGCAGGGCTTTGGCCAGTCGCGGCTTGGCCCCTGCAGTGAGAAAATCAGGTGCCACGGCCTCCCAGGCGGCCACGGCATCATCGACGCCCCAGCCGTAGAAGCCCGGCGTGTCGTATGACGGCCCAAGCGGCGTGATGCCGAATGTCGACAGGCTGCGCGTCGAGGGTTTGAAGGCGGCAATACCGCAATAAGCTGCCGGGCGGTTCACTGAGGCCACGGTCTGAGTGCCGATAGCGATGGGTGCCATGCCGGCAGCCACGGCCGCCGCCGAGCCCGAACTCGATCCGCCCGGCGTGTGGTGGATATTGTGCGGGTTGCGCGCCGGAGACGGATCGAAGAAGGCAAACTCGGTCGTGTGCACCTTGCCGAGCACGATGGCGCCTTTGGCCTTCAACGCGGCGACGATTTCCGCGTCGTTGGTTGCGGGCGCGATGTCAGCACGGGCTTTGCAGTTGGCGCGCGTCGGCAAACCCTCGACGTCGATGATGTCTTTGATCGCAACCGGGATCCCGTGCAGGGGGCCGCGGATCTGTCCGCGCGCTGCTTCGATCTCGCGCTCACGGGCCACAGTCAGCGCCCGCTCGCCGTCGACCACGCGCCAGCACTGCACGGCACCATCAGCGGCGGCGATGCGGTCGAGATAACCTTGCACCAGTTCGACAGGCGATAGCTTCCGTTCGGCAATGTCGCGGGCATCCATGCGGACTGAGCCCGGTGGCTTGGCATAGTTAAACGTACCCGGACTAGTGTTGCCGGGGCGCTCGCGCTTTGTCATTCTGGAGCCTCGTCGGTTCGGTTCAGCTCTGCCTACACCGCGGGCGGGCCAGGCAACAAGCAGCTCGATGCATGGGGCCTCGACGGAATCCCTTCACAGTGCCAGCCGACGCCACATCCGTCACCCACTCCGATGTCTGCAATGGCTGTGCTTCCAGACCCACGTCGAAACAGATTTTCCGTGGTAAGGCGCGGCCCCGGCTTGGCAAGCCACGGATTTGTGTGCCAAGGTTCCTACTCGAGCCAAGAAAATCAAAAAAATTACCGCAGTCCCCAAGGGAGGAACCCGAATGAAGTTCAAGGCACTGACCGCTACGATTCTATCCGGCGCCGTCACGCTGGCTGGAATGAGTGGCATAGCACACGCCCAAGATAAGATCCGCTGGAAGATGCAAAGTGCGTTCGGCAGCCAGCTGCCGCATCTTGGGCCACCAGGACAAAAGTTCCAGAAAGATCTGGATCTGATGTCGGCCGGCAAGTTCGAGATGCGCTTCTATGAGCCCGGCGCGCTGATTCCAGCCCTTGAGTGCTTCGATGCCGTAGGCAAGGGTTCCGTTGAAGCCTGCTGGACGACACCCGGGTTCCACGCCTCGAAGTTTCCGGCCATGGCCTTCTTCACCACGGTTCCGTTCGGTCCTGGCTTTGGCGAGTTTCTGGCCTGGAAGTGGTTCGCCGGCGGCAACAAGTTTCGTGACGAGATCTATGAGCAGCATGGCCTGACAGCGTTCGATAGCTTCTGCATTGGACCTGAGACCTCCGGCTGGTTCCGCCGTGAGATCAAGGATGCCGATGACATGAAGGGCATCAAGATGCGTTTCTTTGGTCTCGGCGCCAAGGTCATGGAAAAGATGGGTGTACAAACGCAGCTCATCGCACCTGCCGACATCTTTCCGGCTCTCGAGCGCGGCGTCATCGATGCGACTGAGTTCTCGATGCCGGCGATGGATCAGAAGCAAGGCTTCCAGCAGGTTGCCAAGTTCAACTACTTTCCAGGCTGGCATCAGCTGACGTCATGCAGCGAAATCCTGATGAACAAGAAGGCTTTCGATGCACTGCCTGAGCAATTCAAGGCGATGATTCGCGTGGCCGCTACCGCGGGAACCGCATTCAACTACGCCGAGAGCGAGGCTGGCCAATTTGCGATCATGGCAGAGATGAAGGAAAAGAACGGCGTCCAATTCAAGCGCTGGAGTGATGAGGACCTCGCCAAGTACGAGGCTGCTTGGCTCGATGTCATCAAGGAAGAAAGCGCCAAAGATCCGCTCTTCAAGAAGGTTTCGGATCATTACCTGAACTTCCGCAAGAGCTACGCGATCTGGGGTGATGCTCAGTACATGAAGGGTACGTACCTCAAGAAGTGAGGTGGACGTTCGCGACAGCGCCGCTTGCGTCCTGTCAACCTAAATGGGCCGGGCTCCATTTCCGGGGCCCGGCTCAAATACTGCCTGTGATTGTGCTTCCGGGGGGATAGTGCACTCGCACATTTTCGGGGGAAGGCTCGAAATGACGCTAGAACTTCAACTATTGCTTGGACTGTTTTTCATCATTGCGGTTTTGGCAGTGGTGTTTGGTCCGATCGCCGTGTCAAACGGCATTGCCAAGATGCTTGAGAAAATCGCCTTCACTGGTGGTTGGTGTCTCATCATCTTGATGTGCGTAACGTGTTTCGACGTGTTCTCGCGCAAGCTCGGCTTGCCGATTTCGCTGACGCGGTTCCAAGAACTCGAGTGGTGGCTGCACACCACGATCTTCTCCACGTGGATGGGATACAACTACACGATCAACGCCCATCCCCGGGTTGACAGCTTCACCGAGAATGCCTCGTTCAACTCTCGAGCTTGGCTCGAGTTGATCGGTTGTCTGCTGTTCGCGCTGCCCTACATCGCCATCACTTGCTACTACGGTCTAGACTTCGTTTATCAGTCGTGGCGCGTAGACGAGGGCTCCGAAAGCGCAATCGGGATGCCGCATCGCTGGATCATCAAGGGCATCTACGTCGCCGGCATCTGGCTGGTCCTGCTTGCCATCATCAGCGTTCTCCTCAAGGTCGTCGCCTACCTTTTCGGCGGCGTGCCCAACGAACGCGCCAACCTGCAGATCGGCAAGTCCGAACTCGAAGTCTGATCAGGAAAATCAACCGTGATTGACATCATTATCGACAATCTGGCCCTGATCATGTTCGGGACCATGTTCTTCGTCATCTTCTGTGGCTATCCCGTCGCCTACGTGATGGGCGGCATGGCCATGATCTTCGCTTGCATCGGGTGGTACTTCGGCGTCTTCCCGATGATCGGCTTGTCCAACGTCGTGCTGCGCATGTGGGGACAGGTGGCGGTCGACCCCGTGCTGGTATCGATCCCCGCCTTCATCTTCATGGGCTCGATCCTGGAAAGATCGGGTTCGGCAAAGGACATGCTGACGGCAACCGAAGTCCTGCTCAAGCGCGTGCCTGGAGCGTTGGCCGTGGCGGTCATGGTGATGGGGACCATTCTGGCCGCACCGATGGGCGTGGTCGGGGCGTGCGTGGTCACCCTCTCGGTGATTGCTCTGCCGCACATGCTGGCTGCCGGCTACGACAAGAAACTTGCCGTCGGCACCATCTCCTCGGCGGGTACGCTCGGCATTCTCATCCCACCAGCCATTATGCTCGTTGTCATGGCGGAGATGCTGCAGACATCGGCCGGGGTATTGTTTGCGGCGGCCACGATGCCGGGCTTCCTGCTCTCAGGATTGTTCCTGCTCTACATCATTGGCCTGGCCATCGTAAAACCGAGCGTGGCGCCAAAGCTTGGCAAAGATCACGGCCCGCAAGACCGACGCGAGTTCTGGACGGTGATGTGGAAAGGGCTGTTTCCGATGACCGCGCTCATGGTCATCGTGCTCGGCTCGATCTTTGCCGGTTGGGCAACGCCAACCGAGAGCGCCGGTGTGGGCGTCCTCGGCGCCATGTGGATGGCTTGGCTCAATGGTAAGTTCAATCGCGCGATGATAACTGACGCCGTCCGCTCCGCGTGTCGCGCCAACGCCATGGTGTTTCTGGTCTTCCTCGGCGCCACCGGCTTCTCCTACGTCTTCCGCGTGCTCGGCGGCGACGATCTGATGATCGGTACGCTCAAGTACTTCGGCGTCGATACCAAGTGGGAGATGCTGGCCTTCATCATGGTGCTCGTATTCCTGCTCGGCTTCCCTTTCGAGTGGATTGAGATCTGCTTGATCGTGTTGCCCATCTTCGGGCCGATCATGCTGAAGTTCGACTTCTCGGACCATATCGGCAACAACGCTTACTTGATGGGGTGGTTCGGCACTTTAGTGGCGGTCAATTTGCAGACCTCCTTTATGACTCCACCTTTCGGGGCGACGCTGTTCTACATGAAGGGTACCGCTCCACCGGAAATCAGTATGAGCGACATCTACAACGGCATGTATCCGTTCGTGGCGTTGCAGATCCTCGGTCTGCTATTGTGCATCTACTTCCCGGGCATCGTGCTCTGGTTGCCCAAGGCAGTGGGCTTCCTGGATTAGCCCGTCACGCACAACTGGTTGATCGGCGATGGCCCGGGGCGCGCTCCGGGCCATCGCTGTTTTTGCCGTCTTCGAGCGGTTTGTCCGTCTTCTGTCTTGAATCTTTGGTGCTGCGAGAGCACTTTCCCCGAAAGCAGCGTTACCTGAGAGGTTCTCCCATGGCGCAGTCCCCGAACCCCGTGATCCTGAAAACCCCCATGCAGTATCTGGACAAGGCGTCCGGTGCCTTGCGTGACATGGGCTTGATGCCGACCAAGGTTGATCCGGCCCCGATCAATGCCCTGCTCGAGAAGATTGCTGATCTCGACAAGGACAAGATTGCCATCATTGCGCGCACCCTGGGCCAGGCCGAGGTCTTCAACGAGGTCGTGCGAGAGCAAACCGCCAAGATGGAAATCGGTCAGCGATATCAGGCGATTACCGACGGATTCAACTCCATTCGTGACGACGCCAAGCGCCTCGTCGACCAGGTTGACGACGGCAAGATTGGCCCGTTCGAACGCGGCACCAACATCTGGATGAAGTTGATGCGCGGCGATATTTCCGACCGCTTCGACGGCATTCGCAAGATCTATCTCGACGTGACCAAGGAGACGAAGAACCAGATCGAGCGCGAGTCGAAGATCCTGGATGCCTACCGTGACTACCGTGGCGCCCTGAAGCACGCCGAGGTCATGGCGCTGGAGGTGCTCAAAAAAGCCGAAGTACGGCTCGAGGCGGCAAAGAAGGAGTTGGGCGCTGCGTCGGAATCCGTCGGCGGCTTTACCGGCACCGACCCGGCCGAGAGGGCCAAGCTGGAGCTTGTTCGCGACGAACATCTGCGCCGTGTCCAGGACGAGGACAAGCGCTATCAGATTTCCAAAGATCTCTCAGACAACCTGACCATTTCCTACAACACCTCCGAAGTGGTGATGGCACGTCTGATGCAGACCACTTCGGCGAAGGAGCGCGTCTACCAGCAAGCCATTTCGTTCTTTTCGACCAACGACAGCGTGCTGACCGCGTTGAAGGCTTCGTTCACCGGCATGTTCGGGCTGCACGAATCGACAAAAACGCTCGATGCCATGAAGGAGGGAGTCTCAGAGAGCCTTGAGACCCTGTCTGAGGTCGGCGGCAAGATCCAGGACGCGGCCGTCAAGAGTGGCTACGGACCCACGATCCGGGCCGATGCGGTCAAGAAGCTGGTCGACAGCGTTGTGTCGTTCCAGGAGCGCTCACTCGAGACCATTGCCGAGATGCGCCGACTATCGACACAGAACTCTGCCGAGATCCGGGATGCGGTGGAGGCCGGCAAGAAGCGCATCGCGCGGATCACAGCGGAAGCGCAATCGCTTCCGAGCCTTGGGTGACGTCGACGTGATGCCAGCGGCGCGACGCAAAGTGAGGTTGGTGGTGATGAGGAGGTCGGCCCATGGCTGACTCGGCGGTCGCGGGGGAAACTCCCGCGGCGCTTCCGGCAAAACTGGACGACATCATGATCGCGATGGACGTGGTGGACACCATGCGCCATCGCGATGACTTGGTGCGGCGCGAGTTGAACGATGCCGGCCGCGAGGCCGAGCTGATCGAGCGGCTGAAGGAAATCTACCGCCAGCAGGGCATCGAGGTGCCGGATCACGTTCTGGCCGAAGGCGTGAAAGCACTCAAGGACAGTCGCTTTACCTATCGCCCGCCGCCGCCGGGCTGGAAGCGTTCGGCGCTGACGCTGTGGGCGGGGCGGGCACGTTACGGCAAGGTGGCTGCCGTTGGACTTGGATTGGTGAGTGGCGGCTACGGCCTGCACTACTACAGCAATGTGTATCCATCCCAGGTGGCAGAAAACCAGACACGGATTGAGCTCAACGAGACGCTGCCGCAGGCGATTCGCACGGCCCATGCCGATATTGCCAAGCTTGCGACCGATCCAGCCGCGCGCACGAAGGCTGACCAGATCCTGACGGACGGCGAGCGTGCTATCCGCGACAAAGACCGAACGGCCATGAACCAGGCGGCGAAAAATCTCGCGGATCTGCGCGCGGACATTGTCCGTGAGTACACGCTGACCATCGTATCTCGACCGGGGGAAACATCCGGCGTCTGGCGCCGACCGCCAGCCGGTTCGCAGGCACGCAACTACTATCTGATTGTCGAGGCGCTGGCTCCGGATGGACAGAAGTTGCGGCTGCCGATCCGCAATGAGGAAACGGATGTCACCGAGACCGTCGACAAGTTCGGCGTGCGCGTGCCGCAGGCGACGTTCGAGTCGGTAGCCGCCGACAAGCGCGACGACGGCATCGTGCAGAAAAACAAATTCGGTGTGAAGAAGCGCGGCACGTTGACCGTCGAGCACCTGATGCCATTCGACGGCGGTATGATCACGCGCTGGTAGGGAATCGCAATGCGTACGGGACGCCAGACCCTGGCCTCGATTGAAGAGACAATCGCGCGGCTGCGGCAGGAGGAAGAGCGCGTCGGCAGCGCGTTGACCTCCATCATCGAGGACGACAAGCGGCTACGATCCGAGCGGGCAGCGGCATTGCGCGAATTGGCCCGGGTCAAGCTTGACGAGATGGCGGCGGGACGCTTGGTGCGCAATCTCGATGCAGCTGAGAGTCGTGCGGTTAAAGTGCTCGAGGATCGGCGCAATCGACTGGCCGGTCTCGCGGAGCGACGAAAGTCAGGTGCGGCCGAGGTGCAGGCAGCGGAAGCGGCGCGGCATGCTGCTGGCGGCGAGGTTGAACGCGCGCTCGAAGCGGTCGAGAAGCGCCGCGCTGAGGCCGAAAACAAAGTCAAGGAAAGCGCTAATTGGCGCGAGGTGGCGGCCCGTTCTGCGGCCGCCGAGAGTATCGCCAAGGAAGCCGAAACCAAGGCCACGGCGTCGGAAACGGAGCTTGGCGCCAAGAAGAAGCCCTACGATGACGACAAGCTGTTCGTCTATCTGTGGAAGTCCGGTTACGGCACGCAGCGTTATCAGGCGGGCAACTTCACTCGCATGATGGATCGCATGGTGGCGGACTTCATCGGCTTCTCCAATGCGCGCGGCGACTACGCCATGCTGAGTGAGATCGTGCTGCGCCTGCGCGAGCATGCGACGGCCAAAAGCGCCGCTGCCACCGAGGTCAAGACCGAGTTGGCTGCCATCGAGCGTGCGGCCATGGTCGCTGCCGGTATTGAAGCTGATGAGCGGGCGCTGGCTGCGGCCCGCCACAAGCTTGCTGCGGCCGAGGCGACCCTCGATGGCAAGCGCAGCCTCCTCAAGACTGTCGAGCAAGAGCATGAGGCCATGCTCTCTGGCAGCGGTGATGCGGCCTATGCCGAAGCCCTGGACACCATCGCAGCTGGAGATTCTCGCGACGACATCGAGACGCTGTATCGCGAAGCGCGGCGCACGGAGACGAAAGCGGATGAGGCTCTGGTGGCCCGTATCGGCGCCATCGACGACCAGATTGCACGCGCAGAGCAAGAGAAGATCGGCCTTCGCCGCAGCGCCAAGACAGTGGCCGACCGCCGACTCGAAATTGAGCGCACGCGCGACCGCTTCCGCAGCGCCGGCTACGATCACCCGCACGCCACGTTCGGCAACGACAGCGAAATCGGCAACGTGCTCGGCCAGATCCTGGAAGGTGCCGTGCGCAGTGGCGTGCTGTGGGATGTCATTCGCGGCGGCTTCTCCACGCGGGCGCCACGAGGCGGCCCCACCTTCGGCAATCCGTCGTTTCCGTTCCCATTTCCCCTGCCGGGCGGCGGCTCCAGCGGCACCAAGGGTGGTGGCTGGCGTGAGCCCGAGAGCGGTGGCGGTTGGTTTCCGTCTGGCGATGCAGGCAGCAGCGACAGCGGCGGCGGCAGCAGCAAGAGTGACGACGGTTTCTCGACCGGTGGAGAGTTTTGAAGGGTCACACCTCGAGCACGAACACCGGTAGCGTGAGATCCTTGGTTGCCAGCTCGAAGGCAACGCGGACGGGGACACCGATCTTGAGCTTGGCGGCGTCGCCGCGCAGTTGTGCGTTCATACGCACACCCTCAGCAAGGTCGACCGTGACCAGCGTATAAGGCAGCTCAGCCTTGAAGCCTGGATGGAACGCATGATGCGCGACCGTCCATGACTGCACAATGCCATTGCCGGAAGCCGCCACCCAGCGGTGCTGCATGGAATAGCAATGCGGGCACACGATGCGCGGATAGTGACGTGGCTTGCCGCAATCGGAGCAGATTTGCAGCAGCAGTTTGCCCTGGTTGAGCCCGTCCCAGAACGCTTGTGTGTCGGGCGTCGGGTCGGGTAGTGGTTTCATATAATCGGTGGTGGTCGACATGGTTCGCTCTCCCTTATGCTCGCGCCATGATGGCGACGGAGCCGTCGCCCATGTCGCCGTAGCCGGTGACGAGGCCCAGCCTGACGTCCTTTACCTGGGCCTTGCCGGCCTCACCGCGCAATTGCCTGGTCAACTCCACAACGTGATTGAAGCCGGCCATGTGCGCCTGGCTGAGCAAGCCGCCGTGGGTGTTGATCGGCAGTTTGCCGTCGAGCTTGATGGCGCCTGAGGCAACGAAGGGGCCGCCTTCGCCCTTCTTGCAAAAGCCGAGGTCCTCCAATTGGCAGAGCACGATGTAGGTGAAGCAGTCATAGATCTCGGCGACCTGGATGTCCTGCTGGGCGACGCCGGCCATGCCGAATGCTTTCGGCGCCGCCTTGGCGATGCCGAGGCGCGTCATATCCGGCCGTTGCGTGATGGCCGAAGGCGAATCCGGATGTCCTTCCGCCACGCCCAGCACCTGAATGACGGGCTTCGAACAGTCCTTGGCGCGTTCCGTGGAAGAGACGATGAAAGCGCAGGCACCATCGCTTTCAAGACTGCAATCGTAAAGCCGCAGGGGATCAGAGATCATGCGCGAGGCCTGATGCTCCTCGACAGTAAGCGGCTTGTTCATCATCGCGTTGCCATTGAGAATGGCATTGTGCCGCGTCGACACCGCGATCTCTGCCAGTTGCCGGCTTGTGGTGCCGAACGTCTCCATGTGGCGCCGCGCCATGGGAGCGTAGAGCTGTGCCGGCGCGATGGCTCCGAGCGGCATCTCGAACTCGCCGACGACGCGGAACTGCGGCATCTCCTTGACGCGCGAGCCGATGCGACCGCCGGCGCCCGACGAGCCATTCCGACCAATGGGAATGAGCACGTGATTGCAGATGCCGGCCGCAATCACCGCCGCGGCGCACTGGATCGACGACACGGCACTGGCGCCACCGAGCGGCGTGGTGGCGGAAAACTTGAGATCAGGAATGCCGAAGTTGGTGATGAAGTCCTCGGCGACGACGGACATGCTGCCATAAGCGATGATGCCGTCAATCTGCTTCGGGTCGAGGCCCGCATCGCGTATGGCATTGAGCGATGCCTCCATCTGCAAGGCGGTGACGCTCTTGCCAGAGCTTTTCGAGTAGCGCGTATCGCCGACGCCGGTGATGGCAGCTTTGCCTTTGAGCGACATGAATCGGGTCTCCTCGGCCAAGTTCCTTTGGCCCATGATGGACCCGACGTGCTCCACATCGCAACCGGCTTCACCGCGCGAGCGGCAATGCGTTCGAATGCTTGACCTGACCCAACGCAAAACTCGATTCGATATTGGCAATGCCGTCAATGCGGGTCAGCGTCTCTTTCACGAAACGCTCATAGTCGGCGAGATCGCGGGCAACGACGCGCAGGAGATAGTCGCGCGGGCCGGTCATGAGATAGCATTCGAGCACCTCAGGACAGCGACGCACCGCGGTTTCAAACCGAGCCAGTTGGTCTTCGCCCTGGCGCTCCAGCTTGATCGAAACGAAGACGGACACGGGCAAGCCAACTTTTTTCTGATCCACCAGAGCCGTGTAGCCGCGAATGATACCGGCCTCCTCCAGCAAGCGCAGCCGGCGCAGACACGGGCTGGTGGTCAATCCCACCCGCTCAGCCAGCTCGGTGGCCGTCAGGCGGCCGTTTTCTTGTAGTGCCGTGAGCAGGCGGCGGTCGATGGCGTCGAGAACCGGAATTGGTGAATTCGCCATGTGATCTTACCTAGTGATGCCGGGAGTTGCTGATTGGGGAACCAGAATTAGCGAACTTTGGTAAGAATCGCCATGCCGTATCCATTAAGGTGCGTCGCAACCAAATCGCGCGGAGTCCGTCATGACAGGCCCGGAAACGGCCAGCGACTATCCTTTGGCTGTCACGTTCGCCGACGTCGAGCGAGCGGCGCAGACCATTCGCGGCGCCGTGGCTGTCACGGAGTGCACCCGGAGCCGTACTTTGTCCGACGTTCTCGGTGCTGACATCTGGCTCAAATTCGAGAACCTGCAATTCACCGCCGCGTTCAAGGAGCGAGGCGCGCTCAATCGCTTGGCCAACCTTTCAGCAGGCGAGCGTCGCCGCGGCGTCATCGCCATGTCAGCAGGCAATCATGCTCAGGGGGTTGCCTATCATGCCCGCCGCCTCGGCATCAAAGCGACGATCGTGATGCCAGTCGGCACTCCGATGGTGAAGGTGGAGAATACGCGGCGACATGGCGCGGAAGTGCTGGTTCAGGGCGCGACCCTCGAGGACGCGGCGCGGTTTGCCACTGAAGTGAGCGAACGGCAGGGCCAGATTTTCATTCACCCCTACGACGACCCGCTGATCATGGCCGGTCAGGGCACGATCGTCGTCGAGATGCTGACTGCTATGCCTGAGATCGACACGCTCGTCGTGCCGATCGGCGGTGGCGGATTGATCAGCGGTATGGCCGTCGCGGCGAAGGCCATCAAGCCATCGATTCGGATCATTGGCGTGCAGGCTGCGCTTTATCCCTCAATGTACAATGCCATCAAGGGACAGCAGCTGCCGATGCGCGGCGACACGCTTGCTGAGGGCATCGCAGTCAAGGCTCCAGGGCGCCTGACGAGCGAGATCGTGCGCCGCCTGGTCGACGACATCGTTCTCGTCACCGAGGAGCAGCTTGAGCATGCGGTGAGCATGCTGATCGGCATCGAGAAAACCGTGGTTGAAGGGGCGGGGGCCGCGGGCTTGGCGGCGGTGTTCGCTCATCCCGAGTACTTCACTGGTCGCTGTATCGGTCTGGTGTTATGCGGCGGCAACATGGATACACGGCTGCTGGCTTCCGTGCTCACTCGCGAACTGGCCCGCGAGGGCCGGTTGTCGCAACTCACCATCGATCTCGTCGACCAGCCAGGCCAATTGGCACGTGTTGCCGCATTGCTCGGCGACGCCGGCGCCAACATCGTCGAAGTCTCGCACCAACGCACGTTTTCCGATCTCCCCGCCAAGGGTACGCTGCTCGAAGTGGTGATCGAGACCCGGGACCGCACACATCTCAACGAGACCGTCTCGCGGCTGCGGACGGCAGGCTTCGAAGTCGATATTCAGACCAATCCCGGAGGGACACGCTGATGGATACCCAACAGATGCCATCGATGCCGCACGCGCCGTTGCACGTTCAGCCCAGCAAGGTGCCGCGATCGTGGACGCCTGAGACGCTCGCCATGCTGTCGGAGCTCGAGCGGAAGGTCTTGTGGCTTTCAACCTACATGATCCACCACGCCAATCACGAGGTAGATCGTGGCGACGGGCTGAAAGTTGGCGGTCACCAAGCATCGTCGGCCTCGCTGCTGACGCTCATGACGGCCCTGTACTTCCACGTGCTGCGTCCCGAGGATCGTATCGCGGTGAAGCCGCACGCCAGCCCCGCCTTTCATGCCATCCAGTATCTGCTCGGCAATCAGGTGGTCGGCAAGATGCAGAATTTCCGCGGCTTCGGCGGCGTGCAGTCCTATCCCTCACGCACCAAGGACGACGCCGATGTCGACTTTTCGACCGGCTCGGTCGGACTGGGCGTGGCAGCGACCGGCTTTTCGAGTCTCATCCAAGATTATGTGCACGCCAAGGGTTGGAGCCCGGATTGGCCCAAAGGCCGCCTGGTTGCTTTGATGGGCGATGCCGAGATCGATGAAGGCAATATCCACGAGGCATTGCTCGAGTATTGGAAGCATGGCCTCACCAATTGCTGGTGGGTGGTCGACTACAATCGCCAAAGCCTCGACAGCGTGGTCTCGGATCAGCTGTTCATGAAGGTGGCAGGCCTGTTCGAGAACCTGGGCTGGCAGGTCATCCTGATCAAGTACGGCAAGCTGCTGCAGGCCGCATTCCGGGAGCCGGGCGGTGAGCGGCTACAAAAGTGGATCGACGATTGCCCGAACCAGCTCTATTCGGCGCTGGTGTTCGAGGGCGCCAAGGGCTGGCGGCGGCAACTCGAGCGCGATCTCAGCGGCGACGCTGAATTGCTGGCACTCATTGCGCGGCGCGACGATGCAGCCTTGGC
Organism: Hyphomicrobiaceae bacterium; assembly: GCA_046154645.1. Lineage (GTDB taxonomy): Bacteria > Pseudomonadota > Alphaproteobacteria > Rhizobiales > Hyphomicrobiaceae. The sequence goes on along the minus strand of JBJXDZ010000009.1, from coordinate 85,124 downwards.
CAAGCTGATGACCAATCTCGGCGGCCATGACATGGAGACCATTCTCGAGGCCTTTGCCAGCGCCAAAGAGGGTCAACCCGTCTGCTTCATCGCCTACACCATCAAGGGCCATGGACTGCCATTCGCCGGCCACAAGGACAATCACGCCGGCCTCATGAACAAGACGCAGCTGCAGGAGTTTCGGCAGGCGCAAGCCATTAACCAAGGCGACGAATGGGACAAGTTCGCAGGCCTCAAGCGGTCGCGCACCGAGGTGGAACGGTTCCTGTCGACAGTGCCGTTCAATGCCAAGGGTCAGCGCGGATTGAAGGGCGCGACTATTCCGGTGCCCGAGATCCCGCTGCTCGATGTAAAGGGGCAGATCTCGACGCAGGCGGCCTTCGGGCGGATCATGGACGATCTGGCCAAGTCCGGCGCGCCGCTAGCTGACCGTGTCGTGACCACGTCGGCAGACGTCACGGTGTCGACCAACCTTGGTCCCTGGGTCAACCGACGTGGCCTGTTCTCGATGGAGAGCAAGGAGGACGTGTTCAAAACGCGTGGTCTGATGTCGCCGCAGCGCTGGGAGATGACACCGAAAGGCCAGCACATCGAGCTTGGCATCGCGGAAATGAATCTGTTCCTGCTGTTGGCAGCGGCTGGGCTGTCCCATGCGCACTATGGTGAGCGGCTGATCCCGATCGGGACGCTGTACGATCCCTTCATCTGTCGCGGCCTCGATGCGTTGAATTATGCCTGCTATCAGGACGCGCGCTTCATGGTGGTGGCAACGCCGTCGGGTCTCACCTTGTCGCCGGAAGGTGGCGCGCACCAGTCGATCTCAACGCCATTGATCGGCATGGCACAGGATGGCCTGGCCTATTTTGAACCCGCCTTTGCCGACGAGTTGGCAGTGATCATGGGCTGGTCGTTCGACTACATGCAACGGGATAAAGCCGCGAGCAAATCCAAGACTTGGGAGCGCGAAGAGAATGGCGGCTCGGTGTATCTGCGGCTGTCAACGCGACCACTCGATCAGCTGCAGCGACCAATGACGCTGGCGCTGCGTGGCGACATCATCCGCGGCGGCTACTGGTTGCGGCGGCCGGAGCCGGGCACAAGTCTCGCGATCGTCACCATGGGGGCGCTGGCGCCAGAGGCGATCGACGCGGCGGGGTTGCTGTCGGAGGACCGGCGCGGCGTCGGCGTCTTGCAGGTGACGTCCGCGGATCGATTGTCGGCTGGCTGGCATGCGGCGCAGAAGGCGCGCGAGCAGGGCCATCCGGAGGCGCGATCACACATCGAGGCGCTGCTTGGTGATCTGTCGCGGGATGCCGGCATCATCACGTTGTGCGACGGCTATCCCGAGACGCTGTCGTGGATGGGCGGCGTTATCGGGCACCGGGTTCGGCCGCTCGGTGTCGAGCACTTCGGGCAATCCGGTTCGTTATCCGAACTCTATGCGCACTATGGCCTCGACGCCAATGCAATCCTGGCAGCGGCGGAAGGCCTGCGGGGCAAGCCTGTGCGCTATCGGCTGGGTGGTTGACCGGAGGCCGGGCCGCACTCAGCGACCAGTGCGCAACTGCAATCGTCGGCTTGGCCAGGGCGGCGAGAGCTGGACTGCCTTGGAATGCAGGTCATTAACTGGTGATTAGCCTGCGGGGCCTACAATTTGCGGGATCGTCAATAGACTGCAGCGTAGCAGGTAGTCGTCGCATGTCCTTGCAGGCGCGCATGAAGACCATGGCCCTGGCGCGGGTCAAAGAGAAACTCGCCACGGAAGAATCCGACCCGGCGTGCAACCGTCGTTCGCGCCGGAAGGATACCTCATTGCCGGCGATGCTGACCTTCCACAACATGCGCCTAACCGTGCCATGCACCGTCGCCGACATGTCGGGCAGCGGCGCCAAGCTGGCGTTCCCTGCGACCATGCAGCAGCAATTCGGCGATATGGAGCATCTGCCGGAGAAGTGCGTGCTCGTGCTCAAGGCGGACCGGATGCAGGTCGACATCCAGATCATGTGGCGGCGAACGGGCCATGTCGGCGTGCGCTTCTTGTCACCACCAAAGCCATTGCCGAACAGCCGGCGTTGAGATCGGCGCGATTGCAGCCGTGACGCCTCATGGCGCGATCCGATAGTGATAGCGATAGGCCTCCGTGAACCCCAACTCCCGATAGAGGTGGATGGCCGGGGTATTGGTGGCCACCACTTGCAGATACGCTTCATGGGCGCCCTGCCGTTGACCCCAAGCCAACAACGACATGACGAGGCGGCGACCAATGCCGCGACGCCGGGCAGCGCTCCTGGTGACGATGTCGAAAAGACCGACCTTGCCACGTTCGGAGACGGCCAGTCCCCAGGCCAGCGCCTCGCCATTCTCGATCAGTTGTGCGAAGGCCACGGGCCAACGGATGGCCGACAGCATGGCATCATGTGTCGTGCGATGGGCTTCAGGCACACCGTTGGCGGCCGCGAAGCCGTTTGCCCAGGTGTAATCAAGCGCGCGTGAGCAGCTAACCTCGCGGTCTATCTGCAATTCAGCGGAGAGCGGCACGGTCATGATCACCGTCTCGTCGATACGCTTGTAACCTTGAGCCTCAAGCAGGTCGTCGGCAGTAGGGCCGGCTAGCGGCGAAAGTCGTACGATCATGGGCAGTTGGGCATGAGCGTAGAGTGCGCTCGCCTCTGGGAGAAACGCCTCGAGCGGGCACTCCGGCATCCATGCGTTGAGCGAGTTCGCCCGCTTGGTGTAGCCATCGGCAAAGCGCATCACCCAGCCCGCCGACAGCACCGAGGACAATGCTGGCCAGGCATTGAAGGCTCGCTCCTCCAGGCCCCTGATACGAATGAGATCGGTCGCGGCGATCATGCTGGACCGCCTCGGCGGGCGAACTCAAGGGGGAGCGCCGTGGTGCACTTGATCTGTTCCATGGCGAAAGCCGAGGACACCTTGGAGATGGCAATGCGGGAGATCAGCTTCTTGTAGAAGGCATCGTAGGCGGCGATATCGGGAACGACGACGCGCATCAGATAATCGACCTCGCCCGACATGCGATAAAACTCCATCACCTCCGGTAGATCCTGCACGGCACCGTGAAACCGCTCGAGCCAGGCGAGGCTGTGCTCGTCGGTCTTGATCGAGACGAAGACGGTCACTCCGACGTTGACCTTGACGGGATCCAGAACGGCGACGCGGCGCTGGATGACGCCGGCTTCCTCTAGCTTCTGGATGCGGCGCCAGCACGGTGTGGTCGACAGACCCACCTCCTTTCCGATGTCCGCCACGGCCATGGTGCAATCCTTTTGCAGCATTGCCAGGATCTTGAGATCCATGTCATCGAGGTCAGCAGCAGAGCGGCTCATGCGGAAATCCATTTCTTGTGAAGGCGATCATCGCGATAATTTTCTTTCTCTCTGCACCCGTCAAGTTGGAAACGAGTATTTTTTTGCTGCTGCGGGGACCTTTTTGCTTGTTAAAACGTCGTTCAATAGCGATACTGAAAGCCACAGCGACCGCCGACAGCGTTCATCGTGGTGTGGCACAAGGGCCGGCTGGCGCCGAGGGAAGCGACGACAATGGACAAGATCATTCACATCACTCCGATGTTCGCCGTCACGGCCGCCCTGGCACCGCAGGACTTCGCCACGGTCGCTGTGATGGGTTTCAAGAGCATCATCTCCAACCGACCCGACGGCGAGGAGCCCGAGCAAATGCCGGGACGCATCGAGGCGGCGCATGCCTGGCGGCATGGTCTCAGGTTTGCGCATGTGCCGGCTGCGAAGCTCGACCTGTTTACGGATCCCGTGGTCGAAGGCATGGCCGACGCGATCCGCGCCCTGGACGGACCGATGCTGGCGCACTGCAAGTCCGGCGTGCGATCAGCGATCGTATGGGCAGCGGCCAGCGCGCGCAGCCAATCCGTGGATTGCGTCATAGCAGCCCTGGAATCCGCGGGCTTCGAACTGGATTTTCTGCGCGATGACCTCGACCGGCAAGCCGACCGCCGGCGTTGGCTTGGCGACGTCTCGCCAGCACTTGATTGCGGATGCGCTGGGCAATCCGCCAGCTTGCCAGGCATAACCGCCAAGGCCGCCTGAGCCGGGACCGGCTGGTGCGCTATAGCAGGCGACGAACTTCAGCGCGCAGCCGCGGCAGCACGCCGGTTTCGAACCAGGAATTGGTGCGGATCCAGGCATTGTTGCGCCACGATGGATGTGGCAGCGGGAAATGCCTCGGGCAGGCGCTGCTGCTCAATACGGCTTCGAAATCAGCAACGGTCGCCGTGAGGCCTTGGCGCCGGCGCGGCAGCAGATGCCAGTCGATAGCGTAGCTGCCAACCAACAGTATCAGTTCGAGTTGCGGCATTGCTGCGAGCAGCGGCTTTCGCCAGGCCGCGGCGCATTCTTTTCTCGGCGGGAGATCGCCACCCTTGGCGTCGTGGCCGGGAAAGCAGAAGCCCATGGGCAGGATGGCGATGCGGCGATCGTCATAGAACTCGTCGTCCGTCACGCCCATCCAGGCCCGCAAGCGAACACCCGACGGATCGGTAAACGGAACGCCCGAGGCATGCACCCGGGCGCCCGGCGCCTGGCCGGCAATGGCGAGGCGGGCGGAGGAGCTTGGACGCAGAACCGGGCGTGGGGCTTGCGCGAGTGGCCGCCCGCGGGGCGTCTCGACGCAAAGGCGGCACGCCCTGATTTCGGAGACCAGACGTGTCAGCGCTGGCACGTCGGCAGCTTGGGTTGACGAAGTCCCTTCAGATCTTGATGACAAAGCCGTCGTCCGCCAGGATTGCACCAGCGGCTGCAGCTTCGTTGCGGCGTGCCAACATGGCCTCGCTCATGTGTGAGAGGAGGATCCGCTTGGCGCCGATCCGCGGCAGGTTGGCGGCAATTGTTTTCCAGTCGAGATGGTAGCGGGTCGGCCCCGCGTAGGCGAAACACTCCATGATGTAAAGGTCGGCATTGCGGCCGGCTGGCACCAGACTTTCCACCCATTCCGTATCGCCCGTGAAGGCTATGCACTTCCCTGCCGTTTCCAGTCGCAGCGCCGCCGACATGGCGCCGGAGGGATGACTGACCTCAAAAGCGGTTAAGGTGATGTTGCGATGGCTCAGCGGCACTTCTTTGGCATATTCCTGGAAGTGCATCTCGAAGCGCGGCTTGACCTTCGTGGCATCCGGGAACAAGGCCTCTGCTGCAGCGACAAAGCGGTCACGAATGCCGGCCGGCCCGATCACCGTCAGCGGGGCAGTGCGCTTCGCAATATGCTGGCCGTGCAGCAGCATCCAGATAAGACCGCTGAAATGGTCACCATGCAGGTGCGACACGAAGACAGTGTCGATGGCATTGGGATCAAGGCCGAGACGGTTGAGCCCAATCATCACGGTGGCGCCGCAGTCGATCAGGAACCGGTGGTCGTCCGTCTCGACATGAAATGAGGTCTGCAGCCGGCCGCCAGAGCCGAAGGCATCACCACATCCGACAACCGTCAGCTTCATGGATCTATGGACCCCCGTGCTCCGGCTCAAAATCGAGCGGGGCGCCACGCGCAGGGCATGGCGTGCGCCACAAGCCACAAGATCAGGCTTTGGCGCTCGGCCGCGCCGCCACTTCGTCGTACCAACGCTGGACATGTTTCAGCTCTGCCGGGCGCTGAATGCGGGCCGGCTTCATGAAGTCCATGGCAATCAAGGCTGTGATATCAGCCACGGAAAAGTCGTTTCCGGCGATGAAGCGTGTCGACCCCAGCTGCTCATCGATGATGGCGAGAACCTCAAGGGCCTTGGCCTTGTTCGCTTCGCCCCAATCCTTGACTTGCGGCACTTCGAGGGGCGCCATGGCTGGATGGATGTGGCGGAAGGCTTGAGCCACATGGAAGAACAGACCCAGTTCCATGCGACGGTTCCACATCTCGACCATGGCCTTGCCCATGGCGCCGCGGCCGAGCAATGCCGGTTCCGGGGTGAGTTCCTCGAAGTAGCGGCAAATGGCCATGGTCTCCGAAATGACCGTGCCATCGTCCAGCAGCAGTACGGGCACACGCTGGAACCGATTAAGGCGGGTGAACTCGGCTGTTTTCAGTTGCCCCTGCATGAGATCGAGTTCCTCGAATGGCACCGCAATGCCCTTCTCGGCCAGAAACATGCGCACCCGGCGTGGATTGGGGGCTTGACGGGTTTCGAGGATCTTCATGGCGGGATCGATCACTCTCCGTGCGAGGAAGCACACGACCGCAGCCGTCTGCCTTAGAATTGGTAGCGAACGACCGGCCACGAGGCAAGCTCGGTTGGTAACCAGAGTTGCGCGGACTGCGGCTGCACGACTGTGCCTTGCGCCGTTCCGATTGGATCGCGGACTAACGCGATCTTTATGAATTTCCATCAGGATTAACGAAATCCGGCCTGACGGGTGGCAGGCTGGGCACGCTGTAGGCGGTGCCGGCCCGCAGTCCCGCCCCTATTGCCGGTGGCATTGGAAAGTTCGGCGCTTGAAGCCTGAGGCCACGTATCGCGCGGCGGTTACCATCGCCAAGGCGCCAGACGATCCGGCTCGTCGCGGGCCGGCCGGCCAACGCTTGCGCGAAACACGGGAGAAGCTGGCACAAGGCACTGACATCAAGCCCGAGTTCGAATACGAGCTTATGTCGATGTTTGCGCGCAACGAGCTTGGCGCGAAGGCGACAATTCTGCTGCTGGCCGTGGTTTTCACGCTAGCGTCGATGTTCTGGGCCCCCAGGCTCGAGGCCATGGCCTGGCTGCTGCTGGTGGTGTTTGCCAAGGTGGTGCTGCTGCAGCTCTGCCACCGCTTTCTGACGACCTCGCCAGCAGACATCAATGTCTCCTTGTGGCGGCGGCGCTTATTCTTGGCTGAGTTGGTCAGCGGCTTCGTGTGGGCTGGCTTTGCGCTGGTCGGCCTCGGCACGCCCGACAGCTCCTCGCACGTCTTCATTTTCGCATCGCTGATCGTGGTGCTGGCGATCCGCATGACCTTCGCATCCACCGTGATGCCGATCCTCTATGCCGGCACGATCCCCATGACGATCGCCGTTGTTGTGCGGTTGTGCCTGCTCGGCCATCCGTTTTACTTTGCCATGGCATCGATGGCAGTCGGCGTGCACGTCTACTTCATCTTCCTCGCCAAGGGCCTCAATTCGACCGCGCTTGCCATGCTGGAGTTCCGTGCCGAGAAGGACGCGCTGATCGCGGAGCTCGAAAGCGAAAAGTCGATTTCCGACGAGGCCCGCCGGCGAGCCGAGGCCGCCAACGTCGCCAAATCGCGGTTTCTCGCCACGATGAGTCACGAGTTGCGAACACCCCTCAATGCCATCCTTGGCTTCTCGGAAGTCATGAAGGATGAGGTGATGGGGCCCATGCACAACAGGAACTATAGGGAATACGCCGGCAACATCCATTCGAGCGGCAAGCATCTGCTGCACCTGATCAACGAGATCCTCGATCTGTCGCGGATCGAGGCTGGCCATTATGAATTGCACGAGGAGCCGGTCCGGCTGTCCGACGTTGCCGAAGATTGTTACCGGTTGCTTAAGCTGCGCGCCGAAAGCAAGGGGCTGGAAATCGTGCTCGAGTTCGAAGAACGGTTGCCGCAGATCTGGGTCGATGAACGCGCCATGCGCCAGATCTGCCTCAATCTGCTTTCCAATGCGCTGAAATTTACGCCGAAGGGCGGCCGCATCACGGTTCGGGTTGCCACCAGCCCGGATGGCGGCCAGTTGCTCTCGGTCAAAGATACCGGCCCGGGCATCCCGAAAGAGGAGATCCCCAAGGTCTTGCAAGCGTTTGGACAAGGCTCGCTGGCGCATCAGACGGCGGAAGGTGGCACTGGCCTTGGCCTGCCCATCGTTCAGAACCTGGTCGAACTGCACGAGGGGCAGTTCCACCTGCTGTCGGAGCTGCGCAAAGGCACCGAGGCCATCATCATGCTGCCACCCAAGCGGGTGCTGCAGTCCATGCCGCCGTTGCAACCATTGGGGCGGGAGCGCCATCGTCAAAGCGGGGGGGGGGCGACCCAGGCTCCGGCATCGAATTCCTACACCGGCATCGATCAGGGTCGGATCGACCCGAAACCGCGCCGCCCGCGGGTGAGGCAACCGAACTTGCGAGCTGGGTGAATTCCGAGCCGCAGCGGCACCGTTCGACAAAGTGTTATCGATCTTGGTGAACAACGTTGCATTGCCAATTTCCGGTCTATTTCCTAAATTAGGTCTTGAGTGCTGTGTCTTGGGGTGCCGTAGTGAGCCTTACCGAGACTGCCGGGGAGCTACGTCGGCCATCATGGAAAGCCCGTGCATTCAGGTCTGTGTCGTTGATGCGGCGACCCGCGCATGCATCGGTTGTGGGCGCACCATTGAGCAGATCGCCGGCTGGACCGGCTTTTCAGCCAGCGAGCGCCGCCGAATCATGAGCGAACTGAGCACCCGGAAAATCCCGCAGCCGACCGAGGGAGTCGTGCCTTGACGGTCTGGATGGCATTTCTCCTGCTGGCAGTTGCCGGAATTACGTTGTCCATGGACAGCGGCTTCATGATCTGGGGCCTTGATGCCGAGCATTTTGCCACGCTCGCAGGCGGTAGTGGCGTCGCGCTGCTGGTGGGCTCGGCGCTCGGTAAAGCCTATCGCGGGCGTGCCGGGGAGGCGATCAAGGCCATCATCACCTGGTTGGTGATCGGTGGCGGGATCCTGGCCGGCTACAATTATCGCTTCGAGATCGGCCAGCTCGGCTACCGGATTGCAGGCGAACTGGGCGCACCGGCACCGGCCCAGGTGTCTGAACAATCGGCCACCGGGCAGCAGTCCGTCCGCATTCGGCGGCGCGGTGACGGGCATTTCATTGCCACAGTGTCCGTCAACGGGGCTGGCGTGCCGATGCTCGTGGACACCGGAGCCTCGACCGTGGTCCTGAAACAGGCCGACGCCAAGAAACTCGGCATCGATACCGGTCGCCTCAGATACACCGTACCCGTGCAGACCGCCAATGGCGTGGCCTATGCGGCGCACGTGCGCATTCGCTCGGCCGCGATCGGCCAGATCAGCGTCAGCGATATCGATGCCCTGGTGGCACAACCGGGCGTGCTGAAGGAAAGCCTGCTTGGTATGACTTTCTTAAGCCGGCTCAGATCATATGAGTTCGCCGGCAACTTCCTGACGATCCGGAACTGACCGGCGTCGTCGCGAAGCCTGCCGACCGAACAACCCCGTCGGCAGCGTGATCATGGCCATCTCAAGCGGTACACAGAACCTCCTCAAGCAGGCTGGCGGGTGGCTGCTGGCCGCTGGCCTCAGCTTTGCCACGCTCACCTATTTCGACGACATTCGTACCGCTCTAGGTCTCAGGATCACGGCCGACGACATCGCCGACCCGGAGCCAGCAGCGGGTGAACCCAAAGCCACCCGGGCAGCGGCGGCGACCGCGCCGAAGCCTGATCGCAGCGTGGAAATCCGTGCCGGCGCCAGCGGCCATTTCGAGACCACGGCCTACATCAATGGCCGCCCTGTGCTGGTCATGGTCGATACGGGCGCCACCACGGTTGCCATGCCTTACGAGGACGCGGAAGCGGCCGGCATCTTCCTGCGCGAGAGCGATTTCACGCAACGCGTGCAAACGGCCAATGGTATTGCGCGCGTGGCTTCGGTCATGATCGACACCTTGTCGATCGACGATATCACGGTGCGCAACGTCCGCGCCGCCGTCACCGAGCGTGGCAAGCTCAAGACCACGCTGCTGGGCATGAGCTTCCTCGGCCGGCTGAGCAAGGCCGAGATGAGCCGTGGCGTGCTGCTGCTGCAGGAATAAGCACCAAGGCATCAATTTCCGCGGTTTCCAGCAGCTCCCGGTGCAGGGCTAGCGGGCCATTCACTTGGCCTTCATGACGCCAGTGGCATCTGGCGGCTGGCGTCGGTTGTTGCGCCGGCTGTTCCCGCGGCGGGCTGCTTCGGCTACCGTTAACCAAATTCGAATCACCGCCAGACTGAGGATTCCTCCATGCTGCCGAAACCGCGCGCCGACCTGAAGCCGAATACATCGGACTTCGAGCGCTTTCCGCTGGTCAAGCCGACCGGTTTCCGCGAGTACGACGCGCGCTGGCTGTTTCCCGAGGAAATCAACATGATGGGGCTCAATGCCATTGGGCTTGGGCTGGCGACGCTGATCGGGCGGCGCGGAGTGTCGCGGCGCATCGTCGTCGGCCACGATTTCCGCTGGTATTCGGGCTCGGTCAAGCAGGCGCTGATGACGGGCCTGCTGGCCGGTGGCGCTGAAGTGCATGACATCGGCTTGGCCTTGTCGCCGATGGCCTATTACGCCCAGTTCGCGCTCGATGTCGAATGCGTGGCCATGGTGACCGCCAGCCATAACGACAATGGCTGGACCGGCATTAAGATGGGCCTGTCGCGCCCGCTAACGTTCGGCCCGGACGACATGACCGAGTTGAAGGAGATCGTGCTGTCGGGCGCCTACGAAACGCGTGTCGGCGGGCGCTACATCTTCGTGCCCGACATGGGGGAACGCTACATCCGGTCGCTGACCGAGCGGCCAAAGCTCAAGCGCAAGCTGCGGGTGGTGGCAGCGTGTGGCAACGGCACGGCGGGTGCCTTTGCGCCGCAGGTGCTGGAAGCGATCGGCTGCGAGGTGATCCCGCTCGATTGCACCCTCGATCATTCATTTCCGCGCTACAATCCCAACCCCGAAGACATGAAGATGCTGCACGCCATCAGTGAGGCCGTGCTGCGGCACAAGGCCGACGTTGGCCTCGGCTTCGACGGCGATGGCGACCGCTGCGGCGTCGTTGACAACGAGGGCCACGAGATCTTCGCCGACAAGGTGGGCGTGATGCTGGCGCGCGACATCTCAAGTCGCCACAAGAACGCGGTGTTCGTTGCCGACGTGAAATCGACCGGTTTGTTCGTCACCGATCCGGTGCTGCAGGCCAATGGCGCCAAGACGCTCTATTGGAAGACCGGCCACTCCTATATGAAACGCTACACCTTTGAGCAAAAGGCGCTGGTTGGCTTCGAGAAGTCGGGCCACTTCTTCTTCCAGCCGCCGTTGGGTCGCGGTTACGACGATGGTCTCGTGGCTGGCATAGCGGTGTGCGACATGCTCGACCGCAACCCCGGGAAATCGATGGCGGATCTGAAGAACGCGCTGCCCAAGACGTGGGGTTCGCCGACCATGTCGCCGCATTGCGACGACGACAAGAAATACGGCGTCGTCGAGCGCATCACGGCCCAGTACAAGGACGCGGAGACAAAGGGGCAAAAAGTGGCGGGCCAAAACATTCGCGATCTGGTTACCGTCAACGGCGTGCGTGTGACTTTGGCTGACGGTACGTGGGGCCTGGTGCGCGCCTCGTCGAACAAGCCAGAGCTGGTGGTCGTGGTCGAGAGCCCGGTCAGCGAGGCCAATATGCGGGCCATCTTCGCCGATATCGATGCCCGTTTGGCCAAGTTCCCGGAAGTCGGCGCTTACAATCAGAAGATTTGAGGGAGTCGTGTACGGCGCAATAGCGCGGCGTGTTGCGCCGGCCAGAAAGCGCAGTGGTGCAATACGGCCGCGAGCTGCCTATTGCACTTCTACATGGCTTAAAGCAGCGCCTCACTCGTACTTCGGCTTGCGCTTTTCCTTGAACGCGGCGACGCCTTCGGCGAAGTGGGGGCCGGCGCGGACGCGGTCGCCGAGCTGCTGCTCGAGGGCTTCGCGGGATTGGGTGTGAGTGGCGATGCCGTGGCTGATCTGGTATTTGACCGCCTGCACGGCGGAGGGGCTGTTCTCAGCAACAAGATGGGCTTTGGCGATGGCGGCGTCGAGGGCGGTGCCTGACGTGACCACCTCGTTGATGAGCCCGAGGCGGGCGGCCGTTGCGGCGTCGATCAGGCGGCCGGTGAGCAGCAGGTCCATGGCGTGCACATAGCCGATCTGGTTGACCAGCTTCACGGTCGCGCCGCCGAAGGGATAGATCGACCACTTGACCTCGGGCAGTCCGAAGCGGGCATGCGGAGCGGAGATCCGGATGTCGGTCGAGAGCAGCAATTCGACCCCGCCGCCGGCGCAGTCCCCGTTCACGGCGGCGATGATGGGTTTGGGGAAGGCGTCCGTTTTGAGCAGGGCGCGGTTGACGACCCGTGACGTCTCCTCGTCGGCCGTGAGGTCGCCGCCGATGTCGGCACCGGCGCAGAAGCCTTTGTCGCCGGCGCCCGTGATGACAATGGCCCGGCAAGGGGACGCCTCGAGTTTGCCCCACAAGGCTGCCAGCTCGCCAAGATCCGCCCGTGACATGGCATTGCGCTTGGTCTGGTTGTCGATGGTGATAACGACGATGTGGCGGCCTTCGTCGCGGACGATGAGCGGCATGGCGGGATCCTCGCTATAGGGCAGCGCTGACGTGCACCGCTGGCGGTGGACAGGCGCGCGGCGATGTCGCTATCGTCCAGCGCAACGCACGCGTCAATGACATCTCTCGCAAGCAAAGCACTAAATCCGCATGCAAGCCCCCTTCAGTCGCACAATGTTCGAACTGCTTCTCGAGCAGGCCGCGCGCCAGCCAGACGCGCCAGCCGTGATCGATCGCGGCGAGACGATCAGCTATGGCACATTGGCTGGGAGAGCGGGGCGCGTGGCCGGGGCGCTCAAGGCAGATGGCGTGCGGCGCGGTGAGCCGTTGGGGCTGCTGGCGGCCAACTCCGTGGAGTGGCTGGAGGTCGCCTATGGCGTGGCGGCACTTGGGGCAATCCTGGTGCCGTTCAGCACGTGGTCGACGGCGGATGAGCTGGCGTTTCTGATCGCGGATTCCGGCGTGCGGCGCATGTTCGCGGTGGCGCGGCTCGGCCAGCAGGATTTCGCAACACCGCTGCTGCGGGCGCGGCGCGAGGGGACGCTGGACAAGATCGTCTCTCTCGGTGCCGATCCGATCGAGGGAGCTGTAGCCTTCGCCGCGTTTGCGAGCAGTTCAGCTGTATTCGCAGCGGCGCCAGGGGAGACGGTGAGTGCCGCGGATACCTACGTCGTGCTCTATACCTCGGGTTCCAGCAACCGGCCGAAAGCGGTACCGCTGGCGCACTACGCCACAATCGAAAACGGGTTCAACATTGGTGAGCGACAGGGACTTGGATCCAACGACCGCGTACTAATCTCGATCCCGCTGTTCTGGTCCTATGGCGCGGCCAATGCGTTACCGGCAGTCCTGTCGCATGGCGCGGCGATGGTACTGCAGAACCGCTTCGAGCCGGGAGAAGCACTGGATTTGATCGAGCGCCACCAATGCACGGCGCTGTACACGCTGCCAGCCATGACCAACGCGCTGCTGGCGCATGCCAACTTCAAGCCGGAGCGCACCCGGTCGCTGCGCACAGGCGTCACCATCGGCGCGCCGCAGGATGTAGTGAAGGCGGCGACGGAGCTTGGCGCTCACTCCATCTGCAACATCTACGGCAGCACGGAATCCTATGGCAATTGCTGCGTGACGCCACACGACTGGCCACTGGAGCGACGCGCCTCGTGCCAGGGGCCGCCGTTGCCGGGTGTGTCGCTGCGGATCCGAGACGCAGATAGCGGTGTGTTGCTGCCCGCGGGCGAGATCGGGCAGCTGGAAGTCACCGGCTATCTGACGCCCGGCTATCGAGGAAATAGCGCGCAGCACAACAAAGATGTGTTCACCGACGACGGCTGGTTGCGTACCGGCGATCTCGGCGCGCTGCAGGCCGACGGTTCGCTGCGATATGCGGGCCGCTCGTCGGAAATGATCAAGCGGGCCGGCATCAATGTGTCGCCAGCCGAGGTAGAAGAGGTGCTGCAGCAACATCCGGATGTAGGGCTCGCCGGTGTGACGGGTGCAGCGGACGCGCGACGCGACGAGATCATCGTGGCTTTCGTGGTGCCGCGGCCCGGGGTCAACATCGATACAGGGCAGCTGATCGCGCATTGCCGGGCCAAGCTTTCCGGCTACAAGGTACCTGACAAGATCCACATCTCAACCGCGCTGCCGTTGACGGCAACCGGCAAACTGATGCGCCGCGAGCTCAAGTCCATGGCGGCAGACGACGGTTCGAAGAGCTGAAACACTCAATTCCGCGGAGTTCCTGCCGATGCGCGCACTGCAATGCCATGCCCTGAATGATTTCGGTAGTCTCAAGGTGGAGGAGGTGGCGGCGCCAACTTGCGGGCCGGGACAGGTGCGCATCGGCGTCAAGGCTGCGGGCGTGAACTTCCCCGACATCCTGATGGTCGAGGGCAAGTATCAGGTGCGGCCACCGGTGCCGTTCATTCCTGGCCTGGAGGTGGCGGGCGTGGTGCTGGAGTGCGGGGCTGGCGTTACGCATGTAAAGCCGGGTGACAAGGCGTTCTCGTTTCTGCGCGCGGCGGGCGGATTCGCCAGCGAAGTAGTGATGCCCGGCGACTGCGCGGTGCCGTTTCCGGACGCCATGGATTTCGTGACGGCGGCCGCATTTCCGGTAGCCTACGGCACGTCGCATTTCGCGCTCGAGCATCGCGGGCACCTGAAGGCCGGCGAGACGCTGCTGGTGCTAGGTGCAACCGGTGGCGTCGGGTTGACGGCGATCGAGTGCGGCAAGCTGATGGGGGCCCGAGTCATTGCCGCGGCGAGCAGCCCGGAGAAGCTGGCAATCGCCAAACAGTACGGCGCCGACGAGGTGATCGACTACAAGGCCGATAGCCTGCGCGACCGGGTGAAGGAGCTTACCGCCGGCAAGGGCGTCGACGTGGTGTTCGATCCGGTGGGTGGCGATGCCTTCGATCAGTCGTTGCGCTCGATCGGCTGGGAGGGCCGCATTCTGGTGATCGGCTTTGCCTCGGGCAAAGTCGGCGCGCCGCCAGCGAACCACATCCTGGTGAAAAACTTCTCGGTTATCGGTGTGGTGTGGGGCGAGCATTCGCATCGGTATCCCAAGAGCGAGCGTGAGCGCTTCAAGCGGCTGCTGGCCTATTGGTCAGAGGGAAAACTGAAGCCGAAGGTGTGGAAGACGTTTGCGCTGGCCGATGCGAACCTGGCCTTCGAGGCAATGCGCAACCGGCAGGTCGCGGGCAAGATGGTATTGACCATTTGACGGCGACATCTCCACAACGACCGATGCAACAGGGAGTGGACACATGGCTGGGCTTCTGGATGGCAAGAGCGCGCTGATCACAGGCGGTGCGCGGGGCATCGGGCGGGCGACGGCGCTGCTGTTCGCCAAAGAGGGCGCGCGGCTGGTGGTATCCGATCTCTCCGAGGACGGCGCGCGCGAGACAGTAGCGCTGATCAATAAGGCTGGCGGACAGGCCATTTCGCATGGCGGTGACGTGACAGACGCCAAAGTCGTGCAAGCGATGGTGGATACTGCGGTGAAGGCGTTCGGCCGGCTCGACTGCGCTTACAATAACGCGGGCATCTCGGGCTACCAGGTCAATGCAGCCGGCAAGAAAACCGCCGATTGGCCGGAAGACGGTTTCGACAGAATGATCCAGGTGAACCTGAAGAGCGTGTGGCTGTGCATGCGCGCGGAACTCAATCAAATGGTCAAGCAGGGTGGCGGCGCGATCGTGAGCACGGCGTCGATTGCCGGCCTCGCGGGTCTGCCGACGTCATCAGCCTATGTTGCGGCCAAGCATGGCGTAGTGGGCCTTACCAAGACGGCGGCAATCGAGTATGCGCAGCAGAACATCCGCATCAACTCGGTGTGCCCCGGTTACATCGAGACCGAAATGACGAAGGATGTCATGTCGCGGCGCGGCGATCAGATCATGGCGCTGGTGCCGACCAAACGCATGGGCACGGCGCAGGAAATTGCCGAGATGGTGTGCTGGCTGTGCTCGGATCGGGCGTCGTTCGTGACCGGCGCCAACTACAACGTCGACGGCGGCTTCATGGCAGGGTGAGTGAGCGCGCATGCTCCGGCCCGCAATCAGCTGCGGCCCACCTTCTTCTCGATGGCGTCCCAGATCATGGCAGCAATGTCGTTGCCGCCGAAGGCTTTCACCTGGCGAATGCCGGTCGGCGAGGTGACGTTGATCTCGGTCAAATAGGGGCCGATGACATCGATGCCGGTGAAGATGAGGCCACGCTTTTTCAGGTGTGGTCCGAGGCGGGCGCAGATCTCCTTGTCGCGGGCGGTGATCTCCGTCGGCTTCGGCGTGCCGCCGACGTGCATGTTGGAGCGTGTCTCGCCCTCCGCCGGCACGCGATTGATGGCGCCCGCGATCTCGCCGTCGATCAGGATGATGCGTTTGTCGCCGCCGCGCACCTCGGGGCGATATTGCTGGATCATCAGTGGCTCGCGATTGATGGCGTGAAAAGTCTCGATCAGGGAGGCAAGATTGGTGTCGCCGGGCTGGATGCGAAACACGCCGGCGCCGCCGTTGCCGTAAAGCGGCTTGACGATGATGTCCTTGTGCTTGGCGCGGAACTCCATGATCTCCTCGGCGCTGCGCGTGACCAGCGTCGTCGGCATCAGATCGGGGAACTCGAGCACCCAGACTTTTTCCGGCGCGTTGCGCACCTCGCGCGGATCATTGACAACCAGCGTCTTCGGATGGATGCGCTCCAGCAGATGCGTCGTGGTGATGTAAGACATATCGAAGGGCGGGTCCTGGCGCAGCAGGACAACGTCCTGCTCGGCCAGATTGACCCGACGATGATCCGACAAGGTGAAGTAGTCGCCCGCCTGGTCCTTGACGCGGACGGTGGCGCCCCGGGCGACAAGATCGGCGCCATCGAGCGTCAGCTTGTCCGGCGTGTAATAGAACATCTGATGTCCGCGCCGCTGCGCCTCGAGCAGCATGGCGAAGGTCGAGTCGCCCCTGATATCGATCTTGTCGATGGGGTCCATCTGGCAGGCGATTTTCAGGGCCATGGGGCACTCCGGCAGTGGGTCTGGCGATTTGGTCGCCACGCTAGCCGAAGCGCCGCCGTGGAGCAAAGCCGGCGTTGACCAGTCGGCCGGACTATGGCCACTGCGTCGCCCAATGTGGCGGGGCAACCGGTGTGAAGCGCAGCGGGTTCAGATCCGCGACCAGCTTGGTGTCATTCAGGGGCTGTGCCGCGGCACGCGTGGCGGCGAGGGCGGGAAGGCGATACAGGCAGCCGTGGGTTGCGAGCAGCAGGTCGCCATTCGATTGCCAATCGGCCCAATCGCAGCCGGTGAAACGGCGGAGTTCACCCGCGTCGCTGTGCAGTGAGAAATCGTGCAACAACCAGGGTCCTTCCGTCACCGCAATAGCGCGCAATTCCCGGCGCAAGCGAAGCTCCGGCTTCAGCGCGGCCTTATGGCGGATTCCAGGTTGCGCGCGCTCGTAGGTTTCCGGTACCTTGAGTGTCCACCGCGCCGGTGCCTCGCGCTTGTAGCCCGTGTGCTTGCCCGGCACCGTGATGCGCCAGCCGTCGCGCTCCATGCGGGCGTGCTCGATCGGGTTGTCCTCGCCGCTACCACCCCAGTCGGCGACACGCGTGACGTTGAAGTTTTTTGGCAACTTGAAGTCGCCATGTATCGACGGCTGCTGATGGGGTGTGTTCAGTCCGAGACTGCGATCGGTTTCGAACAGGCCGCCGCCACCCCAGGTGCCGAGATTGGACCAGAGCGCCAACGCGGTGAAGTACGGAGGCCGGCTGATGGCGTTCCATACATTCAAGCCCGTGTGCTTGGCCGCGAGATAGACGAGCAATTCGCCGTCGGGTGACAGATCGGAACGGCGCTCATAGACGCGCCCCTTGAACCATTGCCCGATATCGAGCTTATCGCTGCGGAGCCACCAGCGGAGCATGCACACCTGCTTCGAAGGGCCGCGTCGAAAGACGACCGCGCTCAACCCATTGCGCGCGAGGACAGCGTAGATGCGGCAACTTGGCTCTGTTTCAGCCATGGTCCGCGGCTCCCGAATTGCACTCTTGGGGCGGCTTGAATTGCGAACGATCTCGTTGGGCCTTCTTTCGCCCAGCTTGCAATCCGCCCACGCATTCGGCGCGTCGTTTCTGGCACCTTCAGATGCCCACCAGCATCAGGCGCAATTCACACCTCGTTGGCTCGCGCGATGCGGCCGAGGGCGCCGAGGACTTGAGTCACGATGCCCGTCGCGTTGAGGCCAGCATCCTCGTACATCTTCTCGGGTTTGTCGTGATCGATGAAGGTGTCGGGCAGCGTCAACGTGCGTACCTTGAGGCCGTGATCGAGACGGCCAGACATGGCGAGATGGTGCAGCACGTGGCTGCCGAAACCACCGATCGAGCCTTCCTCGACTGTGATCAGCACCTCGTGCTCGCGCGCGAGACGATCGATCAACGCTGTATCCAGCGGCTTCATGAAGCGCGCATCAGCAACGGTGGTGGAGAGGCCGAACGTGGCCAGTTGCTCGGCGGCCTTCAGGCTCTCGGCGAGGCGGGTTCCGAGCGACAGGATGGCGACCGAGGTGCCTTCGCGGATGATGCGGCCGCGGCCGATTTCCAGCGGCACGCCTTCCGCGGGCATTTCGACACCGGTGCCGTCGCCGCGCGGATAGCGGAAGGCAGACGGGCGGTCGTCGATGGCCACGGCGGTGGCGACCATATGCATGAGTTCCGCTTCGTCGGCTGCCGCCATGATCACGAAATCCGGCAAGCAACCTAGGTAGGCCATGTCGAATGAGCCGGCATGGGTCGGACCATCGGCGCCAACAAGGCCAGCACGATCGAGAGCGAAGCGGACGGGGAGGCGCTGGATCGCCACGTCGTGGACGACCTGATCATAGGCGCGCTGCAGGAATGTCGAATAGATGGCGCAGAACGGCTTGTAGCCCTCGGTGGCGAGACCGGCTGCAAAGGTGACGCCATGCTGCTCGGCGATGCCGACGTCGAAGGTGCGGTCCGGGAACTGCTTGCCGAACAGATCGAGGCCGGTGCCTGACGGCATGGCGGCCGTGACTGCGACGATCTTGGGATCCTTCTTGGCTTCCTGGATCAGGCTTTCGGCAAACACCTTCGTGAAGCTCGGGGCGTTGGCCTTAGGCTTGATCTGAGCGCCGGTGACGACATTGAACGTGTTGACGCCGTGATACTTGTCGGCGGCCGCTTCGGCTGGGGCATAACCCTTACCCTTTTTGGTGACGACATGCACCAGGATCGGTCCGCTCGGGGCATCGCGCACGTTTTTCAGGACCGGCAGCAGCACCGAGAGGTCGTGGCCGTCGATCGGGCCGACATAGTAGAAGCCTAGCTCTTCGAACCAGGCGCCGCCTTGCCAGATGTGCCGCGTGTACTCTTCCATGCGCGCCGCGCGCCGCTCCCAGCTCTTCGGCAGCCGCTTGGCCAGTTGCTTGGCGACCTCGCGGAAGTGCAGGTAGGTGCCTGACGAGGTGGTGCGGGCGAGGTAGGTCGACAACGCCCCAACCGGGGGTGCAATCGACATGTCGTTATCATTGAGGATGACGATCAGGCGCTCGTTGCGGGCACCCGCATTGTTCATGGCCTCGTAGGCCATGCCTGCGCTCATGGCGCCGTCGCCAATGACGCAGATGATATTGTTCTTGCGGCCGTCGAGATCACGGGCGACAGCCATGCCGAGGCCGGCCGAGATGGAGGTCGAGGAATGGGCCGCACCGAATGGATCGTACTCGCTCTCGGCGCGCTTGGTGAAGCCCGAAAGACCACCACCGCGACGCAGTGTACGGATCCGGTCGCGCCGGCCGGTCAGAATCTTGTGCGGGTAGGCCTGATGGCCAACATCCCAGATCAGGCGGTCACGCGGGGTATCGAACACATGGTGGACGGCCACCGTCAGCTCGACCACCCCCAGGCCTGCACCCAGATGTCCGCCGGTGACTGATACCGCGTCGATCATCTCGAGCCGCAGTTCGGCGGCCACCTGGGCCAAATCCGACTCTGGCAAGCGACGCAAATCGGCGGGGATCGCGATCTTGTCGAGCAGGGGTGTCTTACTGGTATTGGTCATCGGCGCGCTATATCTTAGGTTGCAGCCACAGAGGGTCATTCCCGGCATGATGGAGACAGCGGCTGTTATGCTCGGACACTTCTAGTCCTGCCAGCCTGTGAAAGGAAGCCGGACATGCCGTCATCCTTCGACCAGTCCAACATCATGACACGCCAAGCGGTCCGAATTGTGCGGCGTTGTGCTGCAGGCGACGGTGGTGGCGGAGCTCACTGCTCCGGCTCGAAGGGCTCCGTGCCCTTCGGGGTGCCATCGGCTCCAAAGGCAAGCTTCTCCACCTTGACCTCGGCCTGCTTCAAGAGCCGATCGCAATGCTCTTTGAGCGCCTCGCCACGCTCATAGATATTAATCGATTCCTCCAGCTCCACATCGCCCCGCTCCAGGCGGCCGACAATGCTTTCCAGCTCCTTCAAGGCGCGCTCGAAGCTCATTTCCCTGATATCGGCATAGCGGGTGGCCGGACGTGCTGCCATCTGCATTCAGCGCTCCTCGGACCATGGGTGCCGGCTCAGCCGCCGGCCGCCATCAGCCCTGTCACATGCGCGGCCGCCGATCGTCCCAGCGCCGCCAGATTATAGCCACCCTCGAGCATCGATACGAGCCGTCCGCCAGCTTGCTTCGCCGCGACTTCGGCAAGCTTGTCCGTCGCCCAGGCGAAATCCGCCTCGACCAGCGCCAGATTGGCCAGCGGGTCGTCGCGGTGGGCATCGAAACCGGCAGAGACGAGCACCATGTCGGGCCCGAAGTTCTTCAAGGCCGGGAGGATGCGCGATTCGAAGGCCTCGCGGAATGGCTCTCCACCATCGCCGGGTCGCAGCGGGGCGTTGCAGATGTTGCCGACACCGGTTTCCGAGACGGCGCCGGTGCCGGGGTAGAGCGGCATCTGGTGCGTAGAAGCGAAGAACAAGTCCTTGTCTTGCCAGAATATATCCTGTGTTCCGTTACCATGGTGAACGTCGAAATCGACCACTGCAATGCGCTCCAGGCCGTGCTTCTTCCTGGCATACATGCCGGCAATGGCTACGTTGTTGAAAAAGCAAAAGCCCATGGCGCGAGCGTGCTCGGCGTGGTGGCCGCAAGGACGAATTTGTGCGAAGGCGTTGTGGGCGCGGCGGGCCACAACCTCGTCAACGGCAAGCAAGCCAGCGCTGACCGCACGCATGGCGGCTTCCCAGCTGCCAGGTGACAGCACGGTGTCCGGATCCAGCCGCACAGGTTGCTCACCGGGACCAGGCCGGGCCTCTTTGATCGCCTCAATGTACTCTCTTGGGTGCGCAAGCGCGATCCAAGCTTCCACATCCTCGCGCAGCGGCGCCTCGGCACGTTTCAGTCTGGCGAACTCAGGTGCGGCAAAGGTTTTGTCCAGCACGCGCATGCGATCCGGCCGCTCAGGATGTCCGGGACCCGTGTCGTGATGGATGAAGCAGTCGTGCGTGATGAGGAGTGTGGTCATGGGCATTTCCCTGGCGTGATCCACCGCCAGTGTAGCGGGATTTGTCTCGCGGGCCTATGCGGGTCGTGAGCCGGCGTGAACTCGATCCGGCGTGTCGCCAGAACCATCGCTTTCAGCCCGCTTGTCTCTCTCCCCGCCACCGGCTAGGGTCCGCGGCATCCCCAATTTCTCCCACAACAACAACGGAGACCCGCCGTGGCCTTTACGCTTCCCCCCCTCCCCTATGCCTATGATGCGCTGGCGCCTGTGATGTCCAAGGAGACTCTGGAGTTCCATCACGACAAGCACCACAACGCCTACGTCGTGGCGGGCAATACTCTGGCGGGTGACGGCACCAAGTACGCCGGCAAGTCGATCGAAGCGATCTGCGCCGAAGCCTTTGCCGCCAAGGATCAGCCGGTCGTCAATCAGATCGGCCAGCATTACAACCACATCCACTTCTGGAACTGGATGAAGAAGGGCGGCGGCGGCAAGAAGCTTCCCGGCAAGATCGAGGGTCTGGTCACGGCCTACGGCGGCTACGATAAGATGCGCACGGACTTCATCCAGGCCGGCGTCACTCAGTTCGGCGCCGGCTGGTGCTGGCTCGCCATCAAGGGTGGCAAGCTCGAAGTCATGAAGACGCCAAACGGCGAGAACCCGCTAATGCACGGCGCGCAGCCAATTCTCGGTTGCGACGTCTGGGAGCACAGCTACTACATCGATTATCGCAACTTGCGCCCGAAGTACCTCGAGGCGTTCGTCGACAACCTCGTGAACTGGGACTACGTCGAGGAAATGGCCGGCAAAGCGAAGTAAGCGCGGTTTCAGGGGCGTTTTGGCAGCTATAGCGGCTGCCGCCTTACCGCGCTCCAGTCGGTGCTCGGAGCGGTGCAATACGGCGCGGAATGGCGCCTATTGCACCCTACCCGGCAGCGTCTCGGTGTAGTGGTCGCGACACTTGCAACAGCAACGGATAGGCAACGGCCCAGATGATGGCAATGGCGCCGTAGCCCTGCCACTGCGGCGCAACGATAGTCACGGCACCGAGTTTGGCTCCAGCCAGGTAAGAGAGCGGGCCGAAGACGGCGCCGAGCACGACGGCGGCAATCGCGAGGCGGCCACCCAGAAGACTGGCAGTCGCCGCCAGCGTGGTGCCGAAGGCCAGCCACAAGGCGACAACCCAGGGCGGTGCCACATGCGGGCTCGGCCACGGCGCGGCGTAGCGAACGAGCCCGGCTGCTGCCAGCAAGCTTTCAGCGGCAAGACCGATAATGCCGCAAGCGAGCACGGTGAGAGCGACGCCCTTCGCCGCCGCCGGCGAGACTTGGTAGCGCGCGCACAGGTGCACCCCGATCAGCGCCCCTGCTGCAGCAACACCAATCGCGTTCGAGCCGGCCGCGGCACCGAGCGCGCAGGCGATCCAAACCACCTGAAAGGCGGCGAACTCGGCAATGCCGCGCCAATTCATGGCCGCTCAACCTCGCGGGTCCCGGTGGCCTGGCCTGACCATCGCGTTCCCGCGGCATAACCTGCGACCGCTGCCACGGCAGAGGCAAACGTGCCCCAGGCCATGTCGACCAGCGATACGCCAAGGCTCCAGCCCTTGATGATGGCAAGATTGGTGAGATCGAAGGTGGCATAGGCCGTGAAGCCAACCAGCGCGCCTTGCACGACGGCGGAGCGGAGCCGCTCTGCGGCCAAAGCCGGCCAGACAGCGAGCGCTGACAGGCCGCCGGCGTAGACGACGTAAAACACCAGTGCCGCGACGAGGTTCGGCTGATCACTCAAGACTGCGCCGACGTGGCGCTTGAACATGTCGGCTGCAAAAAGCATTAGCCAAGCAACGTCGAGCACGAGAAACGTCAGCAGGCTCGCCGCATAAGCAATCAAGCAGGAGGTGGTCGATTGCGATCGCATGTGCGGTTGTCTGCTCCACTAGGACTGCTCCCGGATGGCCGGCGCCCGGCTAACGAGAGTTCAACGCGTCAAACCCATCGCTGGATCAATGAGCTGCCGATATGGCTGCTAGTCTCGCTGATCCAGCACGCGCGATGACCCGTAAGCATTGCAACGAACGGGAGAGCAACTATGTTGGGTGCTGCATGTCACGGAGGCTGGCCAAGACGGCTGCCACGCGCGGTAAGTAGGGGCCCAATGTCCGAGTTGCTAGCGTTGATTGCCACGGACCGGAGCGAAGAGGCGTTCCAAAAACTGTTTCGCGAGTTTGGCCCCAAGGTTCGCAACTATATGTTGAGGCAGGGTGTCGACGCCGATTTGGCAGATGACATTACCCAGGAAACACTGGTCACTGTCTGGCGCAAGGCTGGTCTCTATTCCCCCGACAAAGGCAGCGCCAGCACATGGATGTTCACCATTGCGCGCAATTTGCGCATTGATCGCATTCGGCGTCAGAAGCCATGGCAGGAACTGACCGACGATCACATGGCGTCGCTGCCGTCGGACGATGTGCAACCAGACGATGCCACCGATCAGCGCCAACGGCAGGTGCGTGTGCAAGCCGTTCTACGTGACCTGCCGCCGGAGCAAGTCGAGGTGGTGACCCTGGCGTTCGTCGACGGGTTACCGCACAGCGAGATCGCAACCCAACTCGGGCTGCCGCTCGGTACCGTGAAATCCCGCATTCGCCTCGCCTACAGCAAGCTTCGCACGGCCCTCGAGGACCTTCGATGACGACGACGATTCAGCAGCATCCCGATCCTGTCACTCTCATGAGCTACGCCGCCGGCACGATTTCGGAGCCGCTCGCCGCCGTTGTGGCCGCGCATGCGGCGGTGTGCAGCCAATGCCGACGCGAGCTGGGCGACCTCAATCTGCTGGGAGCGACGCTGGTGATGGCGTCGTCGGCTGGTGAAAGGAATAGCGCCGGATTGGTGGTCCCACGGATCCCCGAAGCCGAGCTGAAGCCGCTGCGGCAATCCCGGACAATCGATCCGGCCGAACGGTTACCCGCGCCAATCGCTTTGACCTACAGTCTTTCGTTCGATTCCATCCCCTGGAAGCGGCTGGGTCCTGGTATCTGGCATCATCGCCTGCCGTTGTCGGAGGGGGTGGAGGGTGATCTACGCCTGCTCAAGATCGGGGCCGGCCGCGAAATGCCGAACCACGGCCATGGTGGTGCCGAGCTGACGCTGGTGCTCGACGGCGCCTTCAGCGACGTGACGGGCCGCTATGGTCGTGGCGATTTGCAGGATGTTGACGAAGGCATCGAACACAAACCGTTGGCGGACAAGATTGCAGGTTGCATCTGTCTGATTGCGAGCGAGCGTCCGGCGCGGTTCAAGGGCTTGATGGGCCGTCTGCTGCAGCCCCTGACGGGCATGTAGGCAGAGAAACAACACAATGGCAGCACGGTGGAATACGGCCTGGGTGACGGGCGCCAGTACCGGCATCGGCCGAGAACTGGCGGTGCGTCTGGCGCGTGACGGCGTGCGCGTGGCGATTTCCGCGCGCTCTGGCGACAAGCTCGACGAACTGGTGCGTGCGCATCCGGAGTTGCAGGGTCGGCTGTTGGCGGTGCCACTGGATGTCACGGACAGGGCCAGCGTGGCGGCGGCACATCGGCTGGTGGTCGATGCATTGGGCAGTATCGATCTGGCGGTGCTGAATGCCGGTGTGTGGCATCCCATGAAGGCGGTCGAATACGACGCAGTCCGTGCCGCGCAGTCCATGGAGGTGAACTACTTCGGCATCGTCAATGTGCTGGAACCACTGGTGCCAGCCATGATCAACCGCGGCAATGGCCAACTGGCCCTGGTTGCCTCGGTAGCTGGTTATCGAGGCCTGCCGATGGCCGCTGCCTATGCCCCGACGAAAGCTGCCGTGATCAGCCTTGCCGAGGTGCTGCGGCTCGAGCTGGCGCAACACAACATCGTCGTCAGTCTAGTCAATCCCGGATTTGTCGAGACGCCGATGACGGCGGTCAATACATTTCCGATGCCATTCATCCTCAAAGTGGAGGATGCGGCCGAGCGCATCATCCGCGGCCTGGAAAGCGGACGCTTCGAGACCGCATTTCCCTGGCCTCTGGTGGCCATTCTCAAGACCATGCGCGTGATGCCGAACTGGCTCTATCTGCGGCTCGCCGCGCGCTTCCGCTAGCGTCAGCCTTTGGCAACCGGGCGCTCGGGAGAGGCATGAGTTGCGACGGACTCGCGCTGAAAGAACAGTGAGAGCTCGCCGAGCTTGATGCCCCACTTGCGCATGACCGCGCGGTTGACGGCCCTGTCCTGATCAATGCAATAGATTCGGTCATCGAATTCGACAATGATGTTGCGACCGCTGAGCGCGAGCCTGAAGCGATAGCGCATCTTGATGCTTTGCCGGTCGCACACACCAACGGCGCCACCTACGCAATCCGCGCAGCTGGCCGTGAAGCGTCCATCGCCGGCCGGCGTTACGATCCACGTGCGCAGCTCCGTGTCGCCGGTGTCATAGACGAACTTCTCTTCGAGATGGAACACGTCACCGTGCCAACACCCTTGCATCTCGACCTGAAAACGCCGGCGCATGCGGCCGAAGCGATCCTCGAAAATACCCCACGCGACGGTTCGGCCCTCGAAGAACGTCGTCAGCTCGAAGCGCGTTGACGACGGTGGAGTCGGATGCGTTGCCGCGGTATCCGGCGTTATATCCTGTGCCACGTCAACGTGCTCCTTGCCCACGAGGAGCAGCGTGTGGCTGCCGGGTTTGCATTCGCCCTCTTACCTGGAATTGACATGTGGCGGCTCCGCTCTCAGGCCGGTTTGTGCAGGCGGTAGAGGCCGACATCGATCATGCCACGCTGAAAGCCCACTTCGCAGTAAGCGAGATAGTAGAGCCACATCCGCCTGAAGCGCTCGTCGAAGCCCAGGGCCTCGATACGCGGCCAGGCCTGCTCGAAACGGTGACGCCACTCGCGCAACGTGCGCGCATAGGATTGGCCAAAGCATTCGACGATCTCGAAGCGTAGGCCTGCCGTATCGGCCCGCTGGTGCATCAGCTCGACCGTCGGCAGCATGCCGCCGGGAAAGATGTAGCGCTGAATGAAATCCGGGTTCTGCCGGTAGCGATCGAACGCGTCGGCGCGGATAGTGATGGCCTGAATGACGGCGGTGCCACCGGGGCGCAGGCGTTTTGCAATGGTCTCGAAGTAGACTGGCCAGTTTTCCTCGCCGACGGCCTCGATCATTTCAACGGATACCAGGCGATCGAAGGTGCCCGTGGTGTCGCGATAATCCTCGTAGCGGACGTCGACGTGAGGTGTGAGGTTTGCTGCATCGATGCGATGCCGCGCCGCCTCTAATTGATGCTGTGATATGGTGATGGCGGTGACGTTGGCACCCCGTCGGGCCGCGGCCTCAGCCAGCGCACCCCAGCCGCAGCCAATCTCAAGCAACGTTTGATATGGTGCGAGGTCGAGCGCGGCCAGGATGCGATCGAGTTTTTCCTGCTGAGCGACCTCAAGCGTCGCATCGTCGCGGGCAAAGATGGCGCTCGAATAGAGCATGCTCGGATCAAGCCAGAGGCGATAGAAGTCGTTACCGAGATCGTAGTGGGCGGCAATGTTGCGCCGGCTGCCGTCACGGGTGTTGCGGCGGCTCGAGTGGAACACGCGATCACGGATGCGAGTGGCTTCGAATGCGGGGATGGCCGCGGTCATCGCCGGCTCGTTCTCAAGGTAGAAATCGAACACGGCGTTGAGATTGCTGACGTCGATATCGCCATCCATGTAGCTCTCGGGGAAGCCGAGTGAGCCGCCCCGCATCAGCCGCCAGATGGCGCGATAGCGATTGAGCTTCACGTAGGCCTCGCGCGTACCGCCCGAACGCCCGAGAACGGCGATTTCACCGGAGGGCAGAGCCAGTCGCAGGCAACCGGTGCCATAGCGTTTGAGGGCGTCATCCAGTGTTCGCAAGAGCACTTTGTCGAGTAGGCGACCGAGGTAGTCGGTGCCGAAGCGAACGCGGGCCGCTGGAACAGGCGTCGTCAGTCCATCGTCATGCATGCTTGGCTTCCTGCGCCGGCGACCGAACGATTGTGAAAGAGTAGGCGGGTGAGCCGTACCGCGTAACCATTGGCACTCCTTTGGCCCACAACCGCGCCGCCTCGAAGTGGATGGCACTGATGACTTTCAGCGTCATGAGGGGATAGCGCAACATCATGCCTGCGATGGCGGCATCGGTAATCGGAATGCGCTCGCCACGAAAGTGCGTCTTCAGGACGGCGCGGCCACTGTCGCGAAATGCCACGCCGAGAACGACCCGCTCAGACGGGGGCACGACGTGGAAACTGTAGGTTCCATCCGCGCCTGTGAACGGAGACACGTAGAGTTCCTTGGCGCAGCTTTGCACCACGGTCGGTCCATTTTCGGCATCTGCCGCGGTTTCGACGAGATAGCTTCTGCGTTCGCCGAAGGTGTTCGTGACCTCGTAAATCACCACGCCAAGGTTGCCACCGGGGTCGCGGCAGAAATAAACGCTCAGCGGATTGAATACGTAGCCGAGGATGCGCGGATAGCAGACCAGCTCGATGCGCGCACCGTAGCGTGCGAGGCCAGCGGCGGCCAGCAGGCGGCGGGTCTTGTCACCAACTAGCTCGCCACTGCTTGTGCCAATATCGCGATCCCAGAAGCTGATGACATTGCGCTGGTTTCGGGAGAACAGCCGCAAATCGCGGTCGAGCCGATCGATCTCGTCGACGTCGAGGCAGAGGGAGAAGACGCGATAGGCAAAGCCATGCTGCTTGGGTGTCAGCCGCTTGTGCACCACAGTGCCGGCATAGATGCAGGAGACGAGTGGGCTCATTCGGCCGCCTCGCGCAAAGTCGGCGGCGGTGCCATGCCGGGGCGCAGATAGATGCGTCCCGATTCGTCGGGAACAGTCCAAGGCCGGCGCACGCCGCCCAGATCCTCTGCCGCGGCGAGGCCGGATTGCAGGCCATCCTCATGAAAGCCGTAGCCGAAGTAGCTGCCGCAAAACCAGGTGTTACGATGGCCCTGCAGTTGCCAGAGGTGGCGCTGTGCCGCCATGGCGTGGGCATCGAAGACCGGGTGGGTGTAGGTGAATTGCGCCAGCTGATCGGAGGCCGGAATGTCGCGTGCCGGGTTGAGGGTGACAAACAGGTCCGGCGCGGCGACTCCGAGTGGCTGCAGCTTGTTCATCCAATAGGTTACCGACAACGAGGACGACTGTCCTGGCGGTGCCTTGGCGTGCTCACTCAAATAGTTCCAACTCGACCATAACTTGCGGCGTTGCGGCATCAGGCGGGCATCGCGATGCAAGACGGCGAGGTTGCGGCTATACCGAAACGCGCCGAGCAGACGCTGCTCGTCGACATCCGCATCGGCCAGCAGCGCCAGCGCGTCGTCGGCATGGGTGGCGATGATACAGGCGTCGAAGGCATGCTCGCCGGCAGTGGTTGCGACCACGACCTCATTGGGCCGGCGCAGAATCCGGGTGACGGCTTGCCCGAGGTAAACGTCGCCTTGGGTAGCGGCCAGAATGCGGCGCACGTATTCGCGGCTGCCGCCGACGACCGTGCGCCATTGCGGACGATTGCGAACCTGCAGCAGGCCATGATTGGCGAAGAAGCGCACGAAGGCGGCAACGGGGAAAGCCAGGACGTCGCGCGACGGAGTCGACCAGATGGCGGCCGCCATCGGCAGGATATGGCGCTGTGCGAAGGCCTCCGAGTAACCGGCGTGACGGAGATAATCGCCGAGCGTCGTGTTGTGGTCGGCTGCCGCGGTGAGCAGTCCCGGTGCATCACGGAAAAACCGCAGCGTATCGCGGAGCATGCGCCAATGATCGGGGCGGAAGACGTTGGAGGGCTGACCGAACAACGTGCCGAGGCTTGAGCCCGCATATTCGTAGGCGCCGCTGTCGAGCGAAACGGCAAAGCTCATGTCGGTCGGCGCTGTCGGTACGTCGAGATGCGCGAAGAGCGCAATCAGGTTGGGATAGCTCGCCGTGTTGTAGACGATGAAGCCGGTGTCGACCGGGATCGGTTTCTGGTCGCCAGGGACATCGACGGTATTGGAGTGCCCGCCGGCCCGCGTCTCGGCCTCGTACAAGGTGACCTGATGGCGCTGCGACAGCAGCCAAGCTGCGCTCAGGCCAGATATTCCGCTGCCGATGACTGCGACCGACGTCCGCCTGACCATAATGATGCGCCTTGGATACCGCCCCTTAATGGCTCAATACGCACTGCTGCTTGTCGCGGATCAATGGCCGCTGCCATCCGCAGCCGGTTTTCGTTAGTAGGCGATTTTCGCCGAAACTAGGGGTTGAGCGTCCAGATTCGGAGATTGAGCGCCGCGGCGTAGCTGACCCAGACAAAGTACGGCACGAACAGCCAGAACGCGGACCGGTTGGCCTGCCGAGTTACGACCAAGAACAACACAATCGATAGCCACATCACGGCGATATCGACCAGCGCCAGACCGATGTTCTGCCGCCCGAAGAACAGCCAGGACCACATTGCATTGAGCAAGAGCCCGCCGCTCCAGAAACCGAGGGCAGGCCAGCGCGGTCCGCGGGTCCACACCAGCCAGCCTGCAATCGCGATCATGACATAAAGCGTGGTCCAGACCGGCCCAAACAACCAGTTCGGCGGCGTCCAACCTGGCTTGATGATGGTGGCATACCAAGGCCCTGGACTGAACATGGCGCCAGCAGTTGCGGCGACAGCGACGAGCGCGGCAAAGACCAGCAGAGAGCCAATCGTCGCCAAGTTCGGGTGCATCAGGGAGTCCCCCTTGGGGCGCCGGTCCGACGTGGAGGCGCGATCGCAGGTTTGATAACAGCTCGGCGCGAATGTCGCCATGCTGCCCGACCCCAGGCGCAGGGATCGCGCGCGATGATGGCGCCAGCGTCTAAATCGGGATAGCGTCGACGTTGTCCCCAACACAACCTCCGGAGCCACACGATGATCGAGCTGTTCTATTGGCCGACGCCCAACGGCAAGAAGGTGACCATCCTGCTCGAAGAGCTGGGTTCGCCGTACAAGATCACGCCGGTCAACATTCAGCAGGGCGCGCAGTTCACCGACGATTTTCTCAAGATGAACCCGAACCACCGCATGCCGGTGATGGTCGATCACGCACCGACCGACGGCAAAGGCCCGCTGACCGTGTTCGAGTCCGGTGCCATCATGCTGTACTTGGCCGAGAAGTCCGGGCGCTTCATGCCGAAAGATGTGCGCGGAAAGTACGACGTGACGCAATGGCTGATCTGGCAGATGGCCAACCAAGGTCCGAAGCTCGGCGAGTGCGGGCATTTCGTGCGTCTCGGCGACCGCGAAGGTGACCAGTCTTATGCCGTGCGCCGGTTCACCGACGAGGCCAATCGCCTCTATGGCGTGTTGAACAACCAGCTCGTCGACCGGCCCTATCTAACGGGTAAAGAGTATTCGATTGCGGACATGATCTGCTACCCCTGGTGCGTGAACTGGAAGCTGCAGGGCCAGAACATCGATGATTTCAAGTACATGAAGCGCTGGTTTGACGAGCTTGGAGCCCGACCGGCGGTGCAGAAGGGCATGAAAGCGGGCGCCGAGCTGTCAGTGGATGTCACCAAGTTGCCGGCCGAGGAACAGGCTCGCATTCGGAAAATCATGTACAATCAAAGGGCTCGGCCGGTCAAGGGTGGCTGACGCTCCCCGCAAATGACAACGGCAGCATCCGCCGCAGAAATATGTGCTTCTGCGGCGGCGTGTTCTACCGGTGGCCAGGGTCCCCATGCTATGAGTCGCGTGGGGACGACGCTGCAAAGGGGAGCAGCCCAACATGACCACCACGTTGCGCATTGCCGTTCGCACGGCAAGCCTGGGAACGTCGCTGGCGCTGCTGCTGGCGGCTTGCTCAGGGGGCAGTTCGGGGTTGACGACCGGCTCGCTATTGCCGGGCAGCAAACCTGCCGTCACGGACGAGACGACCGACCGCGCCCTCATGGTGGCGACGACATCGGCCCGGGCCGTCAAGTGCGGCTATAACTTCGATCCGGCGCGTTTGCGCACGGCCTATCTGGCGCACGAGGCCAGTCTCGGCGCCGCGCCTGAGGTGCTGGTGAAGGCCGAGCGATCCTACGATTACACGCGCGATGCGGTGATCAAGCGGATCGCGCAGACCGAAGATTTCTGCGACGAGGTCAAGACGGCTGACATCAAGCGCGACTTGACGCGGCATCTCGCCGGCGACTTCGCTCTGCCGCCGAAGAAGGCGGCGCCGCCAGGCAACTGGTGGGGCGGATCGGGCGGCAGCCAAGATTTCGACCGCGAGAAAGTGTTCGATCCTCTGAAGCGTAAGTGAGACCGTTGCAGCCGGTCAGGGCCGATCACATGTCTGTCGACAGAGCCAGCTGAAGAAGAGTGATGGAGCCGGGAGCGGCGCTCAAGCCTCGCTCCCCAGTGTCGGCTCCGTTGAGATCAATACTGCACCGACCAGGATGGACGCGCAGTGCGCGCGATCACACGCGCCGGCGGGATCACGAATTCGGCGCGTCCAGCTTCCGTGTCAGGTTCTCGAACTCGCGGCGCAATTCCTCGTTACGGAAGATCTGCTCGAAGGTCGGCGCCTCCAGTTTCTGGATGGCCTCGAACGAAGTAGCGCTGTCCTTCATGAGCTGGCGGAGCTGGAAACTCGCTTCCACCGTCTCGTAGGTGTTGTCGGCGATGCGCAGATCATGCGTGGCGCGCTGGCGGGCCTTGGCGACCTGCTCGCGCTGCTGCATCAGATAGCGGCGATAACCCTTGGCGGCCTCATCGGCGAGTTTCTGGCTTTCTCGGTTGGCCTCGAGCGCGCGGCGCTGATCAGGCCGGTTCTCCGCGCGCAGCAGTTCGGCGGTCTTTTTGCGGGCGGCGTCGATATCCTTGGTGATGGCTTCGAGCTTCGGTAGATACTGCTTGTCGATTTTGTCGATCAGGCTCGTTTGCGAATGCACCAGCATGGCGAACAGGGCGGCGTGCATGGCGAAGTATTTGCGGGCCGCACCGACGTTCTCGCCTGATTGCGCCATCAGCTTGGCCAACTGCTGGTCGATGACCTTGGCCGAATTGAACACGGCGACAAGGCGCACAAGATCGCCTGAGAGCACGCCATCGAGCAGGAGATCCACCTGCTCGGCCGCCAGATGCACGCCACTCTTGGAGAGCGCCACGTGGATATCGGCCTTGGCCTTGGCGATCTCCTCCTTATTGCCCTCGATGCGCTTTTTGGCGTCCTCCACCGCCTTGCCGAGGCTGTCGACGGTGTCCGTGACGTAGCCGGGTAGCAGGCCGTCCTTGGGCGCGGTGAGCTGCTTCTCGCGCAAGGCGACGATGCGATCGTCGAGCTCGCGGATATTCTTTTTCAACGTCTCGATCTTCTTCTGCACGTCGACGACGGGCACATCGGTGACGATGCCGAGGGCGGCGTCGAGCAACTCGCGGATCTTCTTCTCGCGGTCCTCCTTCGATTCCGTCCAGATCGGCTTCAGGATGAAGTCCTGATCGGAGGGCAGCTTGCGCGCCTCACCGCGGTTTTTGGCGGTGTCCTGCAGAATGGCGTCGACCGCCTTCATGAGGCGTTGCGCCTGCTCGAAGGCGGCGTCGCCTTCACGAGGGTCCTTGGCGGCTTCAGCTGGCGGGGGGACCGGTGCGGCGGGTGGCTGGGCAGCCGGTGGCTTGGCTGCAGGCGGCAAGCCCGGCTTGGGGGCCGATTGCTGCTGTGCCAAGCGGGGGCCGTCCTCGCTGCGGCGCAAGAGTTCGTCGATGGCGTCGCGATTGGCCGTTTGGGCCCTGGTGGCCAAGCCAGTTACGACTTGGCCTGACAGTATGAGGCCGGCACTGAGCAACAGCGCCTGCCGCCACGTCCGTTGACTGTTCACCATGACCGGACCCTCCAAACCCCCTGTCACATGGGATCTGAATCCGGCGAATCAATGGTCGACAGTGCGCGGCCCCTGGCACAACCCTTGTTCGAGGTTGCCAGTGGCGACGGGGACTGCAAGGGGGTCACCAAGTAGCTTTATTGCCCAGTTCCGCGTGGGTTAGGCCACCGGTGGCACGACGACGGGGCCAGGCGGCAGGTCCCGAGCCATGATCGGGCGGCCGAAATGGAAACCCTGCATATACGTGATGCCGCACGCCTCGATGATCTGTGCGGTGGCTTCGTCGGCCACCCACTCGGCGACCGTCTCCAGCTTGAAGGTCTCGGCAATCTCGACCAGCGTCTTGATGAAGACGCGGTTGGTCGGCTCCTCGATCAGATTCTTGACGAACGAGCCGTCGATCTTGACCATGTCGACGTTAAGGATCTTGAGGTTCTTGAAGGACGTGTAGCCGGCGCCGAAATCGTCGATGGCAACGCGACAGCCGAGCTCCTTCAGGGTGTCGACGAAGTTGATCGACAAATCGAGATCGTGAATGGCCGCGGTTTCAGTGATCTCGATCGTCAGGCGCTCGGTAAGATGGCGGCGACCGCCGGTGAGGCGGTGCAGGGACACCAACCATTCATGGTCGCTCGCCGTCAGGCTGGACACGTTGACCGAGAGCTTGAGGTTCGGATGCTTCTTCAGGATCTCGATCGACAGTTCGAGCGTGCGACGATCAATCAGGCGAGACAGGCCCAATTGCTCGGCGACAACGATGAATTCGCCGGCCGAGATGATCATGCCGTCCGGCCGTTCCATGCGCAGCAGGCACTCATAGAGCGCCGCCTCACGCTGGTTGCAGGAGACGATCGGCTGCAGCGCGATCAACATCCGGTTCTCGTCGAGGGCGGAGATGACCTCGTCGGCGATGGTGATGTTGCGCTGACGCGTCGACTCGCGGTTGGCGCTCGGTTCGAATGCGGTGAAGGTTTCCTGGCGGCGCGACTTGGCCTTGTCCAGGGCCTGCAAGGCATGGCTCAAGGCTTGATGCACCGTGGTCGCCTGCTCGGGAACGAGCACGCCGCCGACCGAGATGGTGGCCGAGAGCTGGCACGCCGTGGTGCGGATCGTCGCCTCGCGGACGGCCTGCATGAACCGCTCGGCGGCGATGCGCATGGCGCTCGGGCTGCAGTCGTTGAGGATGATGCCGAACTTGTTCGAAGAATAGCGGCCGATGGTATCGCCGCCGCGCAGCTTCGAGCGGATGAGCTTGGCCGTGGCCGCAATCACTTCATCGCCGACATCGAAGCCGAACGTCTCGTTGATGACGGCCAGATTGTTGACGGCCGCCATCAGGAAGCCGCAGGTCTGCTTGGTGCGCTCGGCGCGCGTGACCACGGCACCCAAGGCCTCCGTGAGGCGGATGCGGTTCAATTGACCGGTCAACTCGTCGTGGTCGGAACGATAGAGGAGGCGCTGCTCCTCGAGATAGCGCTCGTTGATGACGCGGACGATGCCACGGGCCTTGATGACGCGGCCTTCAGCGTCGAGCCAGCAGCGGCCATGATCCTCGAGCCAAAGCGAGGCGTCGCTGCGCCGGCCCTCAGGCATGAATCGGTACTGGATGCGGTAGTGCTCGCAATCGGGCTCGCCGATGGTGCGTGGACCCGTGATGGCCAACTGGCGCCGCTCGATGTGCTCGGGGGCGATCAGGAAATTGTAAGCGGTGCCGTTGGCGACGTCGACGGCATGGGGGATGCCCAGGACTTCGCCAACGTTGCTCTCCCATTCCATTCGGTCGGTCTGAAGGTCCCAGAAATAGGCCGTCTCCTGCACCGAGGAGAGGATACCAACCAGATCCAGAGAGCTACTTTCGACGGGGATCTCGTCCGCCGTCGCGCCGGCGTCTCTCACGAGGCGCAGGTCGAACAGCGATTCCACCGCAGCGTCCTGTGACGATCCCACGATTATTGCCCACCCGGACATCGTTGCATGGCGGCCTCAACCAGAATCGGGCTGGCCGCATCATTCGACAGCACGTGAAAGTTAGATGCGATAGCTTAACAAGGCTTAAACTTTGCCTTTACTTCGTGGGCCACGACACGCGCCACCGCCATCGATGGCACCACCAAAAGGCAAAGGCCGGCCGCAGCTTTGGCGACCGGCCTTCGTGGCCATTACGGACGCTTGGTGGGCGTCGAACTCAGGCCTCGCCGCCGATGTTGAGATCGCGACGGGCAGTGCGGATGCCGATCAGGGCGCCGGCAACCACGTCGATCAAGGCCGCCACCATGATGAAGAAGAACACCGATGAGGTTGCCTGTGGCACCAACAGGAATTCGACCAGGCAGGCGATGAAGACGAGCATGGAAAGGCCGTGGTCGACCATCTGCAAGCTGGAGGTATAGGTGGACTTGATCAACTCGATGAACAGCAGCAGCATGGTGAGCAGGATCAAGAGGTCGCCGAGCGAGAACACCCAGCGGGCGCCGCTGATCATGGGCAGCGAGAATAACGGCTTGCGCAAGATGTCATCGGCCGGGATGTTCCCACCCGCAAGAACGACGACATTGTAGGCGATGAACGCGATCACAATGAGCGGGATGGCCCTCAGCGACATTCGGAGATCTCCTGATCCAATGACGAAGCGGCCCACGATGTGACCGATAACTGTGACGGGCTTATGCCGAACGCGCCCGCATTGCAGCCGGCTGACGGTCAGCCCGGCTCAGGTCGTTTCGGGCTTGATGTCCAGGATCTGGCGCTTGCGGTACTTGCCCGACTTGAGATCGATGTGATGCGGGCGGCGGAGATGGCCGCTCTCCTTGTCCTCGACGTAGACCGGTGCCGTCAGCGCGTCAGCAGAGCGGCGATTGCCACGCTTCATGCGCGACGTTTTCGACCTTGGAACAGCCATAGAAAACTCCCGAGAGGGTGGCCAGGACCTCGTCCGGCCAGATGGATGGGCGGTCAACAGGACTCTCAGCCGACAACAGCAGTTGCCGTCTGCTAGGCCCGGATAAATCAAGAGGGAAGACAGGTCGGGTTGTGGGTTTCCACAAATCGTGCTGCCGTCGCCACGCGGGGGCTTATAGCGGTAATCTCGGGACGTGACCAGAGACTATTGACGTGAGACTATCGACGTTCCGATCGCTCCCCGCGGGCAAGTCCTCAGTTCACGGTCGGCCGCTCCCACGGAGGCACCTGCCGGGTCAGCTTTTCCAGTGCGGTCAAGCCACGGACCCTGACGGGATTGCCTCAGGCCTTCTTGGTTGAGCCGGAAGCGGGTACAGACGACCCGGTCTTGGGCTTGGCAGGCGTGCTGCCGGCCGTCGCAGTTGGCCGTGGTGACGGGCGCTCATCGGAGCGGCTTGTCATGTGCACCGCCTGCTGCCCAGCCCCGCCGGCACTGCGGCCCGAGAACAGCCAGTAGACCAGACCGGCCATAAACCCAGACGTAATGAACGCCGTCAGCCCATAGTTGTTCATGATCGAGGGTTGACCGGCCTGTTCAGCCGAGTGCTGCGTCAGGAAGCCAATCATCGCCACGGCGAGGCCGATGATGGCGTAATAGGTCCAGGAGCGGATGCGGCGCCATTCACCGATGGCAGCGGCGACAAGCGCAAATGGGAATGAGAAGATCAGGCTCCAGATCGAGGCGAAGAGGCCGCTTTCGACAACCAGACCCAATCGATCTGCCTGCACGTCAGGCGGCAAGTTGAGCAACTCCGACGGCGGCACAGCGAACAGCACCTTGGTGAAGCCGGCCGCCAGGCATGCCATGATGAAGCCGACGAGTACCCGAAAGATCCGTTCCAGCATAAGCGCCTCGTACCTGAAGTTGATTATTCACACGAAGATAGACCTCTTGTTCTCTGGAACTCAAGGTGAAATTCGTGATCATTGTCACCAGACAAGCTCACTACTCAGGCATTGCGCCCTGCGATGAGCCAGTAGACAAACCCGCCGACGAAGCCTGCCGTCGCGAATACCTGCCAGATCAAGCCAATCTGCGACAGATCAGATCCTATCGTACCAGACCGGATCAGGAGTGGTAAGGCCGCCAATGCAGCACCGCCACCGACAATGTAATACGTCGACGAACGAATGCGCACGACCTCGCCCACCACGACCAACAACAGCGGCGGCACCAGGGTGCCGATGGTGGCCATGCCGCGGGCATCCTTCACCAGCGACCAAAGCTCCTGCAGAGCCGCGAAATCCATGTTTTTATTATGTAAAGCGTGGGTCATCTTCTCGAGCCCGAGCGAGCCCAGAACGACGAGGGCAGCTGCCGTGCCGAGCAAGAGGCCGAGAGGGACCAGGACGAGGCGGCCAAGAGCCCGCAGCATCAGTGGGGCTCGCTGTCCAGGAGGGTGGTAGCTGCGTCCGGCCTGGGACGCTCACTGGCGCGCAGCTTGACGCTTTCCGATTTCAACTGACCGCAAGCGGCGAGAATGTCCCGGCCGCGGGGCGTGCGGACGGGGCTGGCGTATCCCGCCTGATTAACCAGATCGGCGAATTTCTCGATCTGGCCCCAGTCGGAGCAGGCGTAGCGGGAGCCCGGCCAGGGGTTGAACGGAATCAGATTGATCTTGGCCGGGATGCCGGCCAGCAGCTTCACCAAGGCGCGAGCGTCGGACAGGCTGTCGTTGACGCCCTTCAGCATCACGTACTCGAAGGTGATGCGGCGGGCGTTGGAAAGGCTCGGGTAATTGCGGCAGGCGGCCAGCAGCTCGGCAATCGGGTATTTGCGGTTGATAGGTACCAGTTCGTCGCGCAGCTCATTGCGGGTGGCGTGCAGCGAGATGGCGAGCATGGTGCCAGTTTCCGCTCCCCAGCGCAGGATTTCGGGGACGACGCCCGAGGTCGAGAGCGTGATGCGCCGTTTCGAGAGGGCTAAGCCATCGCCATCGGAGGCGACGCTCATCGCGCGGCGGACGTTGTCGAAGTTATAGAGCGGCTCGCCCATGCCCATGAGGACGACGTTGGTGATCTTGCGGTCGGCGATGGGCAACTGGCTGTTGTTGGCGGGCTCCGGGGCGCCTGGCCAATCGCCGATGCGATCGCGCGCGAGCAGGATCTGGCCGACGATTTCCTCTGGCTCCAGGTTACGCACCAGCCGCTGCGTACCGGTGTGGCAGAAGGAGCAGGTGAGTGTGCAGCCGACCTGGCTGGAAATGCACAGCGTGCCGCGGTCGGACTCGGGGATGTAAACCGTCTCGATCTCCGGAGCGCGTGCATCATGGCCGCGTTTCGGCAGCCGTAACAGCCACTTGCGAGTTCCATCGACGGAAATCTGCTCACTTACGATCTCCGGCCGGGCCAGCGAGAAACGGTCGGCGAGACGGGCGCGGACGTCCTTCGAAACGTTGCTCATGACGTCGAAGCCCGTGGCGCCCTGCACGTAGAGCCAACCCCAGAGCTGCTCGACACGCATGCGCCGCTGCTTCTCCGGCACGCCCATCTCGGCCAACGCCGCAGCCAGCCCTTCTCGGTCCCGCCCGGCAATTGTCGGCAGCGTCGGCGCGGATGCCATGGCCGCCCGCGGTGGTGTGGTGTCGAGAACGAGGGTCATGGTGGATCGAGCTTTCGTGGTCCCCAATGGCGCTAGATAGCGCCGATTGGTTGCAACTGAAAGGCGCAGGCGACAATTTTCTCAGGGCCTTGGTTGCCCAGACGGCGATGCCGACCGATCAAAGTCGTCTCGTTCGATAGTTCGGGCAACGATAAAGCCAGCAACCAGTCCCCAGAACGGCGCGCCCACATTGAAGACCGGGATTGCCGCCACGGAGACGAGGAAGGCGGTCAGTGCCGACAGCGTGAAACGCCTGGCAAAGGCGGCCACGAACGCGGCTTGCAGCACGCGCAACATGGCCAGTCCCGCCAGGGTGGCAATGAAGGCCGGTGGCGCTGCGAGCATCGCCTTGGTGAAGGTCGGCGCGATCAAGCCGAAGCCAATCGCCAGCAGGCCGACCATGATGCCAGCGGTGTATTGAGTGGCCGCCCTGCCGCTGCCGGACAGGATCGCATTGACGGGACCGGTCAGGCAGGTGGAGACCGTGCCAAGCGGCGCGATCAGCATGGACCAGAGGCCACACCCCGTTGCGATCGCGTTCACCGGCGGCTGATGCCCCTGCGCCGTCAGAATGGCCACACCTTGTCCGTTCTGGACGACAAGCACGGTGATCACGAGCGGCACCACCAGCTCGAACAGAACGGTGAGGGAAAACGCCGGCACATGCAGCAGCGGCGTTACCAACTTGATGTGGGTGAGCTCGGAATCGGCCGCCGGCAGACCATGGAGGCCATAAAGCGTGGCGAGCCCGACCGCGAGTGCCGCGATCAACGGTGGTAGGCGGGCAAAGCGTCCGGACAGCGAGCTGGCGGCGACAAAGGCCAGTGTCATCGGACCAGCGATCATGAGTTCAGACTTGATCGCCCGCAACCAGTCGATCCCAAACGGCAGGAACACACCAGCCACCATGCCCATGACAACGGGTAGCGGCAGCGCGGCCATGACGCGACGGACAAGACCGAGCAGTCCAAGCACCAGCATCAACGCACCGGCGACCAGAAAGGCGCCGATCACCTCGGCGTAGCTGGCATTGGCAAGCGCCGGACCGACTAGCACTGCGCCGGGTATGGTCCAGAAGAACACCAGAGGCATGCGATAGACGATTGAAAAGAGCAGACTCAGGATGCCGTTGGCGAACAAGGCGCCGAAGATCCAACTGGTGATCTCGGCTTCCGACAGACGGCCCTTGGCGCCAGCCGCAAGAATGATCGCCATCGGCCCTGAGGCCGCGAACGTGAAGCCGATCACCGCGTTCGTGGCGTGCGTGAGCGAGAGCCCGCGCAGGATCTCGATGGGACCGGGCGGCGGCTCAGCCGGGCGCTCGAGCAGCATAGGTTCAGGCCGTCGTCGGAGCGGCTGCAGCCGTCTTCACAGCGAACGACCGATCTCGAGGAAGCGGTCATGGCGCTGGCGGCGGACCTGCTCCTGGTTCTGGCCGTCGAACTCTTCCAGGGTGCGCTCGATGGCTGCCGCTGTGCGCTCGATGGTGGCCGACTTGTCGCGATGGGCGCCGCCGAGCGGCTCCGGAATGATGTCGTCGATGACGCCAAGCTCAAGCAGATCCTGGGCCGTGATCTTCATGCTGGTGGCGGCGTCGATGGCGCGGGCTGAATCGCGCCAGAGGATGGAGGCGGCGGCCTCCGGCGATGCGACGGTATAGATTGAGTGCTCGAGCATCAGGATGCGGTTGGCGGTGGCAATGGCCACCGCGCCGCCAGAGCCGCCTTCGCCGATGACGACGGTGACAATCGGCACGCCGACCGCCAGGCAGCAATCCGTCGAGCGGGCGATGGCTTCGGCCTGGCCCCGCTCCTCGGCGCCGACACCGGGATAAGCGCCGGCCGTGTCAATGAGCGTAATGATGGGCAAGCCGAACTTGTCGGCCATTTCCATGAGGCGGACGGCCTTGCGATACCCCTCCGGCCGGGCCATGCCGAAGTTGTGCTTGATGCGGCTTTCGGTGTCGTGGCCCTTCTCATGCCCGATGACCATGACGCTGCGGCCGCGGAACCGGCCAAGGCCCCCCATAACGGCCGCGTCCTCGGCAAAGTAACGGTCGCCGGCGAGAGCCTGGAAGTCCTCGATCAGGGCGGTGACGTAATCCAGACAGTGTGGACGCTCGGGGTGGCGGGCCACCTGTGTCTTCTGCCAGGGCGTCAGCTTGGCGTAGGTGTCGACAAGGAGCTGGCACGCCTTCTGCTCGAGTTTGGCGATCTCGTCGGCGATCTGGACGTTGCCCTGGTCGGCGGACAGCGAGCGCAGCTCCGAGATCTTGCTCTCAAGCTCGGCAATGGCCTTCTCGAATTCGAGGTAGGTGCGCATGGGGCGCTCGGGCCTCAATCTGGGTCAGGATGGTGACGCCCCCTTGCGGGAGCCGGGTCTTGGCTGGCTAAGGGATGCATAGATGTCACGATTCGGCGGACATTCCCCTCTGCAACCAGTCCCGTCAAGCGCTCGTCACCTGGGTTGTGAACAAGATTGGCTGCAGACCTCATGCGGGTGGGAGACTGGCATTGGCGCGGTTTGGACCATAGGATCGTCCGGCATTCGCCATCGAGGGAGTGATTGACATGGCGTTTCGAGCGCATTTCGTTGTCGGTTTTGTTGCCTGTTGCTCGTTGCTTGCCGCTGGTCCAGTGCGGGCACAGATGATGCTCGAGCACTCGGGCGAGATGACGGTGCGGGGCTTTCATGGCCTCAATCCCCTGGGCGGTGGCATAAGGCGGTCATTCCAGTCCGACGCGGAGGCGAAGGGGGAGCTGGACAAGATCCTCTCTGCCGTTGGCCTCAACTGGATCTCCGACCGGATCCAATTGCGCGCCAGCGCCGATACGGCCAATGCTGAGGCAGGCATTACACCGAACGGCCAGCGCTTCATCTTCTACAACGCTACCTTCATGCAGAAGCTGAAGCAGAAGACAACCGACCAGTGGACGCAGGTAAGCATCCTGGCGCACGAGGTTGGCCACCATCTGGCCTTCCACACCGAGATTGCGGGCAACGATCACAAGTTCGAACTGGAGGCCGACTACTTCTCCGGCTTCGTGATGCGGCGGTTGGGGGCGACGCTGGATCAGGCCCACGCCGCCATTCGCGCCATCAGTCCGCAAGTGGCGACCGCCTCGCATCCGGGATTGGACCAGCGGCTGCAAATCATCACGATCGGCTGGACGGACGGCGGCAGCCAGGGGGCACCACGCGGCCTCAAGCCGAGTGACGTGCCGCCGCCGGGCGTGGCGAAAGCGGCGCCACCTCCGAGCCAGACTGCCCCGGCTCCACCGCCAGCATCGTCGACACCGGCACCGCGTCCGCCACCGACCACGGCAACGGTGGAAGCACGCCCGGCCGGACCGCCGATTGGTGGTGCCGCAGCCTGCGCCGACAATGGGCCCATCAAGTATTGTGTCAGCTCGGTGCTACCGACGAGCGGCGTCAATACGGGACCCTATGGGCCGCGTGGTCTGTTCGATGGCGATCCGGAGACGGCGTGGGTGGAAGGCAAGTCCGGCGACGGCGTTGGCGAGTGGATCGTGTTGAGCTGGCCGGATGAACGGCAGGTGGCGGGGTTCACCATCGTCAATGGTTATGCCAAAACCAGTCGGCATTTCGAGATCAACGGACGGGTGAAACGACTGCAGCTCGAGTTCTCGGGCGGCGAGTCGATTGAGGTGACGCTGCAGGATACGGTCACGGAGCAGCGGATTTCGGTCAATCCGGTGGTGCGGTCGCGCTGGGTGCGGTTGCGCATTGGCGAGACCTATCGCGGCTCCCGCTATCCCGATACGGCCATCACCGCGCTGACGCCGATATTCAACTGAGGTGCGGATGCGCAGGCTGGTGTTTGGTTTGCTTTTGGTCGGCTCCGGCTTGGTGTCGACTGGCTCAGTGACGAAGGCCGAGACGCCGCTGCCGCGTGACTTCGTGCGGCTGGCGGAGGTGGCGCCGGATGTCCGGCAGGACATGCGCTATGCCGATGCGGGCAACTTCACGGGCCGCACGGTGCCGGGCTACAGCAAGCCGGTGTGCATTCTGGCGCGGCCGGTGGCGCTGGCGCTGCAGCGTGTGCAGGCGCGGCTGGCGCCGCAAGGCTTATCGCTGGTGGTGTTCGACTGCTATCGCCCGCGTCGGGCCGTGCTGGCCTTCCTTGGCTGGGCGCAGCGTCCAGCCGAGAGTGCAGAAGCCCGGTGGTTCTGGCCGCGGATCGCCAAGTCCGACATCGTGCAACAGGGATATGTGGCGCGACAATCGACGCACTCGCTCGGGACGGCGGTGGACCTGTCGATCGTGCGCGCCAACGCCGAGGCGGAGACAGGCCGACCGCGATTGCCAGTGCTGACCGGCCCGTGTCATCTGTCGGCGAATGATCGCGGTCCGACCGGTGCCCTCGACATGGGCACGAGCTTCGATTGCTTCGATGTGGCGAGCCATACCGCGCACGCCAATGTCGGCGTGGGGGCGAAAGCGAACCGCGCGCTTCTGGTGCGCGAGATGACCGCGGAAGGATTTCGCAATTACCCGCGCGAATGGTGGCATTTCAGCATGAGCGTGCCTGGTTTCGAGCAAGCGCAGGATTTCGAGGTCGAATGATCTGCGCCGGCGTCGCAGTGCGGTCGAGGTTGCGGAGCACGGCGCCTGGAGAGTAGGCTTGGCTCGGCAATTGCCCCTGCGTCGCTGGCCAGCAGTCCAGCGTTTGTTGCGATCCGTGCCTTGTTCCAGGAAATCAGGAGACAACGACGATGACATACCGTGGCATGACGGCCGAAATGGTCACGATCAAAGGCGACAAGGGCACGCCCATTCAGGCCTACACGGCGCGGCCGTCGGGTCCGGGGCCCTTCCCCGGCGTTGTGCTCATCCACCACCTTCCCGGCTGGAGTGAACTCTACATCGAGATGACGCGCAAATTCGCGCACAACGGCTACATGGCTATCTGCGCCAACCTCTATGAGCGGGCCGGTCAGGGCAACCCTGACGACGTGGCGGCCAAGGTGCGTGCCGACGGCGGCATCCCTGATGCGCAAATGGTCGGCGATACCGAGGCAGCCGTGAAGTGGATGCGCGCGCAGCCGGGTCATAACGGCAAGGTTGGTCTGTTCGGTTCCTGCTCGGGTGGGCGACACGCCTTCATCTACGCCTGTCAGAAGAATGACATCGATGCCTGCGTCGACCTGTGGGGCGGCCGCGTGGTGATGGGTGCGGAAGAACTCAATGCCAAGACGCCGACGTCGCCGATCGAGATGACCAAGAACCTGTCGTGCCCGCTGCTTGGCATCTTCGGCAACGAGGATCGCGCACCGAGCCCCGAGCAAGTG
Source organism: Hyphomicrobiaceae bacterium (assembly GCA_046154645.1). Taxonomy (GTDB): domain Bacteria; phylum Pseudomonadota; class Alphaproteobacteria; order Rhizobiales; family Hyphomicrobiaceae. The sequence goes on along the minus strand of JBJXDZ010000009.1, from coordinate 41,045 downwards.
AACCAACACGAAGCCGAGCTGAAGAAGCACGGCAAGTCCTATGAGTTCTACCGCTACGACGGCGCCGGCCACGGCATCTTCTACTATCACCGTCCGCTGTATCGCGTGGAAGCGGCGCTGGACGGCTGGAACAAGACGTTCGCGTTCTTCGGCAAGCATCTCGCGAGGTAAGCGTCATGTGCACATCGATCGTCGAGATCGCACCGGCCGAAGGCATGGCCAAAGGCGAGGACGACTGGTTCAAGCTGACGCACGTGGCGGTCGCCTACGATCACGCCCGCCATGCACTGTTGGGCGACGTGATCACGCTCGACTTCATCAACAATGGGTTGCCGCCTGGCGCGCGGGCTGCTGTCGAGTTGACGCTGGAAAGCGCCAAGGCGCTGCACGTGGCGTTGGCCAAGGCGATCGCGGACGCCGAGATCGAAGAGGCTGAGCGGGCGGAAGGGCTGCTCGAGCAAGCGCGGCGGGCGGCCGCGCCGCCTGTCGTGCGGAAGCTGGTGGCGGCGTAATCGCGCGTCACGACGCAAGGACAAGCGTGGGGCCGCATGGCCGGGCTAATGGTCTGGCGGCGGCCCTAAGTCTTGTCGTCAGGGCTGCGAACGCCGAGCGTCGCCTTTGCCAGGGGATGGTGGTCATGGACGAGGCGCTTCAGGCGCTCCTCCAACACGTGGGTGTAGATCTCCGTGGTGGAGATATCGGCGTGGCCCAGCAGTTGCTGCACGGCGCGCAGGTCGGCTCCGCGATCCAGCAGGTGGCTGGCGAAGGCATGGCGCAGAACGTGCGGCGACACGCGTTCAGCATCGAGGCCGGCTTCGATGGCCAACTCCTTCAGCTCCTGGCCGAGGCGCTGGCGCGTCAGGTGGCCCTCCTCGCTCTTCGATGGAAACAACCAGCGTGATTTCAGCATCGGCGCGACATCGCGCTCAGCTTCGGTGCCGATCGCGAGATAGCGGGCCAGCGCCTGCCGCGCCGGCTCGTTGAGGGGCACCAGCCGCTCCCGGCCGCCTTTGCCGGTGATGGTGAGGACGCGGTCGTCGCCGGCGAGCACGACGCGCGGCAGGGATACCAGCTCGCTGGCACGCATGCCGGTGGCGTAGAGCATTTCGAGCAGGGCGTGCAGGCGCAGGGCGCGGACGTGATCGCGGCCACGGGTGGTCGATGCGCGATCGCGAGCGGTCGTGAGCAGATGCTCGACCTCGGCGACAGACAGCGTCTTCGGGAGAGGGCGCTCCTGCTTCGGCCCGGACTGGTTGCGGGCAGGGTCCTCGGTGATCAGATCCTCAGCGAGTAGGAATTTGTACAGCTGGCGGACGGCAGAAAGGCGGCGGGCACGGGAGGCCGTGGCTAGACCCGCTTCTGACAGGCTGCGCAGGTAGGCAGAAATGTCGGCGGCAGCGGCGTCGCGCACGGTGCGGCCGCGGCTGCCGAGAAAGGCCGAGAAATCGCCCAGATCGCGCCGATAGGCATCGGTGGTGTTGCGGGCCGAGCCGCGCTCGGCTGCCAGCATCTCGAGAAAGCTCTCAATCAGGCGGAGATCGTTGACAGGCGCTGTTGCTGGCGGGTCGGACACTGGATCAGTTGCTCGCCATGCGTGGCCAGCCGGCGAACACGGCTTCCAGCGCCAAGCGGCGTGCGTCTGCCTCGAGGCCGGCCCGCTTCAAGGCGCGGACGGCATTGCCCAGCGCGATCATGTGCGCCCGGTCGGCGCCGTCCGAGCCGAGGGCGCGCATGGCCAGCAGCAGCGTACGGGCGAACTCCTTCTTCTTCGAGGCATCCTGCAACTCGCTCAACACGCCCGTTTCGGGCAGATGGCCGGTGGTTGGCTGTGGCGTGCGGCTGGCAGCCTCCCAGAGCGGGATTGGAATCTGGTAGTCGAGGGCATCGAGGACGGTGGCGAGCCGGTGCATGAGATCCGGCGCCAAGCGACCACGCACGGCGATCTGCTCGGCGTGAACGAGATCCTGGCCGCGCCGGCCAGGGGCTTTGGCATCGGCGATGTCGATGAGCACGAGCCAATGTTGCAGACCACCGCTGCGCTCGCCCTGGTTGGCGAAGGCCACCCACGAACGAGCCTGCTCATAGCGGGCCGCCGCGATATTGATCTCGATTGCGGTCTCGGCGAACCAGCCGATTTCCTGCGCCGCCACGAGGGACTCGATGGGTGTCGCCAGCATGATGGCGGCCGTGAAGGGGAAGCCGGCACGACGGGCGTCATCCAGGAAGGCTCGCGCGGCACGGGCGCGTTTCATTGGGGTCCGCTCGCCGTCCAGGGCCTTGAACAAAAGCGCTCGGCGCATGGCTGGGTCGACCTTGGCTGATAGCGGCTCGGCCAAATCACCGGCGGTGAACGTTTGCGCGCGATAGACTTCGGCCAGGCCCTCGGCGTCCAGGGCATTGATGCGGGCGGCAAGCTCGGCGGCCTGGACCCGGCGGGCTGGGGTGTGCTCGATGGCCGGATCCGTGGCTAGGGCCACCAGAAGGGCCGGCTCGGCGCGCTCGAGGGCATCGGCATAGGCGATCGATTTGGCTTGCGAAAGGAAACGGTAGTCCATCAGCGACAGGCGTTTCGGCAGCGTCGGCTTGAAGGGTTGGCTGCTGGCCGTGGCATCGAGAGCCGCAAGCGTGAGCGGCGCATCGACGCCCTCGGCGCGCGCCAACTCTGCGGCCAGACTGGCGGCGGCGGGATTGCCTTCGGCAGCGGCACAGTAGCCACCGACGAGCAGCATCTCGGCCTTGATGGCTGCCGGTACGGTGGTTTTGGCACGACTGAGGCCAATGGCGTCGGCGCAGCCTTGCTTCAGGTCGCCGGCGCCGACACGGGCCCGGGCGGCGAGCGCGACGTACAGCGGATCCTGCGGGGCCTGAGCCTTGTCGGCATCGAGGCGCGCGATGAGCTCCTTCAACAAGCCCGACCGGTAGAGCGCTTCGATGCGCAGGGCTTCGAAGCGGTCGCGGTCTGGCCCCTGCGTAGGAGGCTGGGCGCTGGAGGTCCACAGGCGTTTCCACAGAGCATGCACGGCCGGCGAGCGCGGTGGAATATCGAGGCGCGTGACGAGACTGTGCACATTGCGGGCGTCAACGCCCTGCCACAACTCAGACGGCAGGCCCGAGCCGTCGCCCGAGAGAATTGGGGCCAGCTCGCTGCGCTCGACGGCGCGATCCCGTTCTGACGGGAGGGGTTGACGGTCGACCGTGTCGAGAGGCGGGGGCTCGCGTCCGGGCAGGGCGTAGGGATCGCGCCGGGGCGGCCGGCCGGTCTGGTCGTCGGGGAGGACGCTGTCGGTGGTCGGCGGCCGGTTCCAGGGCTTGGTGTCGACGCCGTCCATGGGCGGCAAGGCCGGGGCGGGCGGTTGTTGATCCTTGGCGGTATCGGCCCGGCGCTTGCGCGGCTCGTCTTTCTTCAGGAACGGGTTCCAGCTGTCCTCGGCGCGGACGCCGGTGGAGGCCGGCAGCAACAGCCATGTGCCCAGCAGCAGGCCGCAACCGAGCCGGAAGGTGTACGAGAAACGTAACATGGCACTGGACCCGTTCGCGAAGTTCGTCACCATCTGCAGCGGCCTAAGCGCGAACTTCGCGATCGACAAGGACACCAGCGCAACCATTGGCTTCATTCGTGGCTTCAGAGTTGCAAGGCCGCTTGGCCGGCGTGCCAGAAACCGGGAACGGAGCCACAAGACCGCCGCATCGCAGGCCCTCGACGTTAACGCCGGATCTTCACACCCCCCGGCACCGGCTGGGAGACCTCTTTCGGGGTTGGCTCGAAGAACTCCGACAGCACATAGAGCCCACCGCCGACGATGCCGCCGAGCAGCCCAACGACAAACAAGAACCGGAAGAGACTTGGCATGTGACGAACCTGCACCCGATCTGGTATTTCCCCATGGTGACGCCATTATGGCCCGGCGGCCGCCCAGGCCAAAGCGCGGCATGTGACGGTTCACATTGGATCGCAAGACTGTAGCGCAAGCTGTTGATTTGATGATGATGGGAAAAACGAGGCAAGCTGTGAGGCCACGGCGCGCTGGCTCGGCGCGCCAAGCCGGTGGCAGGCAAGGACAGACATGATTCGCACTGGACCACGTCGGCCCGACGCGGCGAATGCCGAGGCCGCAGCCCGCATCCGGGCCGCCCTCGGTGCGCGCTCGATCGTCATGGTTGGTCTCATGGGTTGTGGCAAATCGTCGGTCGGCCGCCGACTGGCTGCACGGCTGGAGCTGAATTTCATTGATGCCGACGACGAGATCGAGGCGTCCGCCGACAAGACCATCCCGGAGATTTTTGCCGACCATGGGGAAGCCTACTTCCGGGATGGGGAGCGCAGGGTGATCCGCCGCTTGCTCGAAGGCGGCCCGCGGGTGCTGGCGACCGGTGGCGGCGCCTACATGAATGCCGAGACACGCGAGAACATTCGGCGGGCCGGCATCGCGGTCTGGCTGCGCGCGGAGCTGCCCGTGCTGATGCGACGGGTGATGCGGCGCGACAACCGGCCGCTGATCAAGACCGGCAATCCGGAGGAGACCATGCGCAACCTGATGGCGGTGCGCTATCCGGTTTATGCCGAGGCGGATCTGGTGGTCGAAAGCCGTGACGTACAGCATGACGTCATCGTCAATGAGATCATCCAGGAATTGGCAGGTCATCCGGTGCTGCTCGACGGTGTGCGCCCGGCTGCGGGGACGACGGCTGCCACGTGATGTGTGCTGTTGCCATGTCATGGTGTGTTGGCTCCGATAGTTTTTTAGAAACGAGAGAACAATCCCGTGCCCCAACCGCTGCCCGCCGCCCGTGTTCCCGTCGCGCTTGGTACGCGTGCCTATGACGTGTTGATCGGGCCGGGGCTGCTCGCGTCCGTGACAGGGGAAATCGAGGCGCGCTTCGGGGCGGCGAAAGTGGCCATCGTGACGGACCGCAACGTGGCGGCGCTGCATCTGGCGGCGCTGGAAGCGCCCCTCAAATTGGCAGGCCGGCATCGCGGTACGGCCATTGTGGCGCCCGGCGAGGCGAGCAAAAGTTTGGCGACGCTGTCCGTCTTGTGCGACGACCTGCTGGACATGGGTGTCGAGCGCGGCGACCTGGTGATCGCACTCGGCGGCGGCGTCATCGGCGATCTGGCGGGGTTCGCTGCCAGCGTGTTGCGGCGCGGCGTGCGTTTTGTACAGGTGCCAACCTCGCTGCTGGCCCAAGTGGACAGCTCCGTCGGCGGCAAGACCGGCGTCAACACGCGGCACGGCAAGAACCTGATCGGCGCCTTCCACCAGCCGAGCCTGGTGATCGCGGATACCGACGTGCTCTCGACGCTGTCCAAGCGCGAGATGCGGGCGGGTTATGCCGAGGTGGTGAAGTATGGTCTGCTCGGCGATGCACCGTTCTTCGATTGGCTCGATAGGCATTGGCAAAGCCTGTTCGGCAACGACGCCTCGGTGCTGACAGAGGCCGTGCGCCGCAGCGTTGGCGCCAAGGCCGCCATCGTCGCCCGCGACGAAACCGAAACAGGCGATCGCATGCTGCTCAATCTCGGGCACACATTCGGACATGCGCTGGAAGCCTGGGCCGGCTTTTCCGATCGGCTACTGCATGGAGAGGCGGTGGCGATCGGCATGGCGCAAGCCTTCCGCTACTCGGAGCGGCAAGGATTGGCGGCCAAAGGCACTGCGGCCAAAGTCGAGGCGCATCTCAGGGCCGTCGGCCTGCCGACGCGGGTGCAGCACATCCCCGGACCGGCGCGACCCGACGTCGAGGGGCTGGTGAAGCTGATGGGCCAGGACAAGAAGGTGCAGGCCGGGCGGCTCACGTTCATCCTGGTGCGCGGCATCGGGCAATCGTTCGTCACGCGCGATGTCGATGTGGCTCAGTTGCGGCAGTTCCTGGCGGTGGAGATCGCGGGTTGAGGATTGGTGGGCGTGGGCTGAATCAAGCCCTGCATTTGGCAGCGACCCAACAAGTTCTGGCGCGTCGTTGTTGTTGGGTCGCGCTGCGCTAGCCCCAAGCTACGTGGACAGCGCTTCCCGCTCGCTCACACGCGCACCACCTTGCCGGGATTCATGATGTTGGTCGGATCGAGGGCGCGCTTGACCGCGTTCATGAGGTCGATCTCGACCGGGCTCTTGTAACGCAGGTTCTCGTCGAGCCGGACGATGCCGATGCCGTGCTCGGCGCTGATCGAGCCTCCGAGGTCGACGACGATGTCGTGCACGATCTTGTTGACGGCTTCGCGCTCGCGGGCGAACTGATCGTAGGTCCAGTCGGCGGGGCGCACGGGATTGTAGTGCAGGTTGCCGTCGCCGACGTGGCCGAAGCAGCAGAAGCGCACCGTGGGATACGCTTTGAGCATGGCGGCGTCGGCGCGGCGAATAAACTCCGCGATGCGCGACAATGGCACCGAGACGTCGTGCGGAATGGCGCCGCCGGCTGCCTGCACGCCGAACGGCATGTCCTCGCGCATTTTCCAGAGGCGCTTGGCCTGCTCGCCCGACGTCGCCAGCACGGCATCGAGGGCATGGCCGGCCTCGAGTGCCGCCTCGATGGCAGCACCTAGCGGCTCGGCAAGTGAGCCCGGCGCACCCTGGCCGGAAACCTCGGTCAGCACGTACCAGGGATAGATCACTGGCAGCGGGTCTGTATGTCCCGGTACGCCTGCCAGCAGCAGATTCACCGTGGGCCGGCTGATGAGCTCGAACGAGGTGACGCTTTCGCCGAGCCGCTCGCGCATCAATGATAGAAGCGCCACCGACTGCTCCGGACTGTCCAGGCCGATCCAGGCGCTTTGTGATTCCGAGGGCTTGGGAAACAGCTTGAGGACGGCTGCCGTAATGATGCCGAGCGTGCCTTCGCCGCCAATGAAGAGGTGCTTCAGGTCGTAACCGGTATTGTCCTTGCGCAGGGCACGCAGACCATTCCAGATGCGGCCATCGGGCAGCACGACCTCGAGGCCGAGGACCAGATTGCGGGTATTGCCGTAGCGCAGCACCTGGATGCCGCCGGCATTGGTCGAGATGTTGCCGCCGATCTGCGCCGTGCCTTCGGCGCCGAGGCTCAGGGGAAAGAGGCGGTTGACGCTGGCCGCCGTGCGCTGGATCTCCTGCAGAACGACGCCAGCTTCGACCGTGATCGAGTCGTTGTCGGTGTCGATGCCGCGGATGGCCTTCATGCGCATCGTCGAGACGATGACCTCGGTGTTGTTCAGGCCGGGCTGGCTGCCGTATGTGAGGCCGGTGTTGCCGCCTTGTGGCACGATCGGCGTACCCGTCTCGGCGCAGATGCGGACGATGGCGGCCATTTCCGCCGTGGTTTTCGGCCGCAGCAGCAAGGGCGACTTGCCGACCCAGTTGCCGCGCCAGCTCTTGCAATAGGGTTCGATGTCGGCTGGCTGATCGAGATAACCACCCGGACCGGCAGCAGCCTTCAGGCGCTCGAGCACGGCCGGCGCTATCGATGAACGGTGACCGGTGGCAGCTGTCATAGTGGTTTCTCGCGTGCGTGTGGCAGGTGATGAACGGGCAGAACCGTATCGGGCGGGTCGCGGCGCAACAAGTCGCTTCAAAGGGGCTCCGGGGCGCGGTCGCCATGCCGCAGGCGGGTTCGCCTCGACGATGGTGCACGGCCTCACGTATAGCTCAGGGCGACCTGACGCCGGGGCCTGATGAGCACGGCGCCCAAACAACGTAAATGCGGGAGAGCCCCGAACATGGCCGACAAGGTACTGGATACCAAGGGGCTGAACTGCCCGTTACCGATCCTGAAGGCCAAGAAGGCCATGGCGGACGTGGCCGCTGGTGGCACGCTGGAGGTGCTGGCGACGGATCCTGGCTCCGTGCCGGATTTCATCGCCTTCTGCAAGACGCAGAAACTGGAGTTGGTGGAGCATTCCGAAGCCGGCGGCGTTTACCGTTTTCTGATCCGCCGGCCCGCCTGACTGCCAGCGGCGGCGTTTCGGGCCGTGCAGCGGGCCATCCTGTCAGCTCTGGGCGATGATGCCATAATCGCATGGATTCAGCGCGCGGTGATAAGTTTTCCGCGGACCCTTTTTGCTGCTCTGATCAGGCCTGATCAGTGCCGGCGAGGGTCGCCTGCTCGGCCAGTGCCATGCGGTAGCCGACGACGGCGCCGGCAATGGCGCCGAGCAGGCTGCAAATCGGCAAGTAGCTGAGGATGCAGCTGTCGGCGAAGCAACTGGACGAGAACACACTTGCCGGCAGAATGCTGAACAGTCCGCCGGCCACCAATCCGAGGCCCAGCCCTTTCAGCGTTTTGCCGATGAGGTTAACGCCGTGGGGATCGTAGCCCGAAGCGCGATCGCCAGCGGCAGCCTCTTCCTGCATGGCCTCGATGACGCTGATATCGGGCCGCAAGCTGGTGCCAGCACGGCCCCCGGACGGCACGCGCGCCGAGGTTGGCTGATAACCTGCTGTCGCGTCCGGTAACTCACGCGGCGATTGCATCGGCGCCTTCAGCGGCTCCTCACGCATCAAAAGGCGGCGCCACTCGCCGATCGACTGCGGCCGATCTTCGATGCGCAACCGAAGCCCCCAGTCGATGGCTTCCATGAAGCCCGGCCGATAATGGGCGCGGGCCAGCTCGGCGACAGGCTTCACATCGTCCTTCAGCATGCGATCGGGCGCCTCTGCCGGCATGCGACCGGCGACCAGTCGATAGAGGGTCGCTGCCAAGGCGTAAATGTCGGTCCACGAGCCCTGCAACTCGGGCCGACTGGAATACTGCTCGGGCGGCGAGTAACCATGCTTGACGATGGCCGATATGACTTTCGAGCGCCCACGCACGGCCTCGCGCGCGGCGCCGAAGTCGATCAGCACGGGCGAACCGTCGTCACGGATGATGATGTTGTCGGGCGCGATGTCCCGATGCATGAGGTTGTGCTTGTGGATCTCGTCGAGGGCGCCCAATAGCGGGCGAACGATGCCGTCGATCTCGTTCTGGCTCGGCGGCCGCGTCAATTGCCGCAACCAGTCGTTGAGGGCGCGACCTTTCTCGAGTGCCAGCACGATGTAGGCGGTGCCGTTGGCCTCGAAGATGCTGGCTACGTCGACGATGGCCGGATGCTTGAAGCGTGCTAGCGCGCGAGCCTCGGACGTGAAGCGCTCGAGACCCCAGTTGTAGGTGGCGAGGTTGGCTTCCGTCGGGTGAATGGTGGCGCCGTCGCGATAGCAGAAGGTGGCGGGGAAATACTCCTTGATCGCATAGCGCTTGCCGAGCACCTCGTGCTCCGCAAGATAGGTCACCGCGAACCCGCCTGTGCCCAGCACATCACGGATCACATAGTGATCGAGGCGCGTGCCGGGCGGCAATGGCGCCCGCGCGTGCAAGTCGACGGGATCCGAGGTGTGCAAGCTCTTGTCGGTCATACGGCTACTCTACACGACTTGTGCGACCGGACGGTGCATGCCTGCGGTGACATGCGTTTCGCCTCACCCTCATCGCTTGGCGGGTGGCTGTCTGCCAGCGGTCGGTGCGCTGACATTGATGATCTGCACGCGCCGGTTCTGGTCGGCGAGGGGATTGGCGCGGTCCTTGAGCTGGGATTTGCCGAAGCCACGTGCGACCAGGTTCTGTGGTGGAATGCGATAGGTTGCGATGATCCAGCGGCGCACGGATTCGGCACGGGCCTGCGAAAGCGCCTGATTGTACGCCATGGTGCCGCGGCCGTCGGTGTGGCCGGCAATGATGAAGCGCGAGCCGGCCAATCGCGGATCCGTTAACGCCTGTCCGAGCAGCCTTAGCGTTTCGGCGCCTTGCGGGGTGATCTCGGAGCGATTGAATTCGAAGAAAACCTCGAGATCGACGCTCGGCAATTCCTGCCGACGGGCCATCTCGGGGGCTTTCTCGATCGGAACGGCGACCGGGGGTGATGGCGTTGGAGGTAGCGGTGCGACAGGCGGCGGCCGCTCGGCCACCGGCGGCGGGGTCGGCGGCGCAGGTGGTGACGGCGCTGCCGGTGGCGCCGGTGCAGCGATTGGCGGCGGGGCCGGAGGCGTGAGCGGTGGGAGCACGGTCGGCGCTTCTGGACGCGGAGCCGGTGTTGCCGGTGGTCCGGCGACCGGTGGTTGGGGCGCAGGCGGTGGGGACATCGGGGCTTGCGGTGGCGGCGGAGCCGGTGCCGCGACTGGCGGTGTGGCCGGCGTTGCCGGTGGAGGCGGTGCAGCGGGCGGCTGCCCGCCGGGACGCTCCAGCCGCTTGATCAGATCGTCGACGGCTTTCTTGTCCCGCTCCCGCTGAGCCTCATCGAAGATATCCTTGAGCTGATTCCGCTCCTGCGCCGCGACCGGGAAGGTGCTGGCCGGCCATGCCAATCCCAAAGCAACTGCGGCGACCAAAGTAACCTGCCTGATGGGCATCGCATCATCCTGATCAATTGGTAACTGCACAATTCCGGCGATCCGACGGCCTCACCTGCCGTGTCGGACCCTACAGACCGCAGGCGCATAATTTGCCCGAACGGAGATCAGCAGGCAATCAACTGAATCGTGATCATTTATGCAATTGAAACGCCACCGGACAAACCAGGCCTTGCACCTCAAAACGTCATGCGCTTGCCCACCGCCAGCGGCGTCACAACCTGATCACCAAAGGTATTGGCGAGCGCCGTCAGGGCCCGCCAGCCGGTGCAGTGACCTGCCGCGATCGTGGTCAATCCGAACTGTTTCAGGGCCGCGACCGTCTCGGGGATGATGCGCTCGTTGGTCCCGGAGAGGTGCAGGCCACCCAGCACCCCATACAACGGCACGCCCGGAAACGATGCGCGGGCGTGTGTCAGGACGTTGATCACGCCGGCATGCGAGCAGGCCGACAGCACGACCAAGCCCTTGCCTTTGACGTTAACCGCAATGAAGCGCTCGTCCATGAGCAGTTCGTCCGGCTCCCAACCCTGGCCATCGTCGGTGCGGCGATGCTGGCCCGGCAACCCCGTCTCGAACGGCGTTACGCGAAGAATCTCGCCGCTGACATGGATCAGTCCATCGAGCGCCGCCTGCGGCTCCGTCGTCACGACGACGCGTGCGCCGTGCACACCGAGAGCGTGCACACTGGGCACATCCTCCATCAGCCGAAAGCGGCCATCGGTGAGTTTCGCCGCCCGCTGCCGAAACATGCCGGGATGAGCGTAGTAGGGGATCTCCTTGCCACCATTGGCGCCGCGAATGAGGTCGAGTGCCCGCAGCATGCCGCCGCCGTGATCCCAGTGCCCGTGCGACAGGACGATTGTTTCGACGGCGCCAAGGTCGGCACCGAGCCGCTGGACATTGCGGGAGAATACGTCGGCTTCGGGCCCGGAATCGAACAGCAGCGTGCGCGCTTGGCCGCCCTTCTTCACGGTAACGAGGCACGACAGGCCATGCGCGGCGCAGCACAAGCAATCGCCCGCAATCAAATTGATGCCCCGCCGTGACATGCGGGTAAGCTCCGTCTCGACGAAACGCGGCGTCGACGACAGGTTGTCGGTGACGTTGTCGACCAGGATCAGGATCTCGACGCTGTCGACCTCTTGCAAGCCCATGGCGCCCACGTCAGTCGTCCTTCCGTTTGCCGAGCGCCCGATAGGTCTCGATCACCTGGCTGTCGTCCTCGGGGCCATGGCCCATGCCGGATGCCGACAGGAACAGCTGGTGTGCCACGGCTGCCAACGGCAGCCCCATCTTGGCGGCGCGGCCAGCATCCAGCACCAGCGACAGGTCCTTGACGAAGATATCGACGGCGCTGGTCACCACATCATCGTAATCGACCATGCGGGGTCCGCGCGCCTTCAGCATCCAGCTTTGCGCCGCCGAACCACCCAGGATCTCGAGCGCCAATTTAGGGTCGATGCCGGAACGCTCGGCGAAGGCCAGACCTTCGGCGGCCGCGGCAATGTGCACGCCGCACAGCAACTGGTTGACCACCTTCATTGCTGCACCCTGGCCGGGCTTTTCACCGAGATGAAAGAGGTTCGAGCCCATCGCCGCCAAGACCGGCTTGGCCTTGTCGAACACCAGTTGCTTGGCCGCCGCCATGATCGTAAGCGTGCCAGTCTTGGCGCCCGTGACGCCACCTGAGACCGGGGCATCGACAAAGCTGCGGCCGCTTTTCTCCACCTTTCGTGCAATATCCGCGATGCGATCCGGCGCGCACGTCGAGCACAAGATAACGGTGGCTTGTGGGCTCAAGTTCTCGAGACCGTTCTTGTCGAACAGGACATCCTCGGCCTGATCGGCGTTGACCACCATCAGCACCATCATGTCGGCGTTGCGGGCTGCCTCCTCGACGCTGGCGGCGCCGCGACCGCCTGCCGCCTCGATATGGGCGACGGCTTCGGGCCTTGGATCATAACCGACGACGCGGAACTGCTTCTTGAGCAGGGTGTCTGCCATGGCGCCACCCATGGCCCCGAGACCGATAAAGGCAATTGTCTTGGGCATGCTGTCGTCCCATCCTGGTGCGGGTTAGGTGGCGGCCCTGTCGGCGCCGACGCCAGCGAGTTTAGTCAATGCCCGGGCAACGGGCGAGCCCCCCAAATGCCGGATGGACTGCTTGCCGCCTGCTGCCGGAGCCGGTAGCAAAGCAGGCAGAGACATCCGCAATCGCTGACAAGGCCATCAAATGTCCACACCCACCGACTCCAAACCGCTGGCTGGCCGGCTGGCCCTCGTCACAGGTGCCTCACGCGGTATTGGTCGCGCTGTCTCGATCGGTCTCGCGAAGGCTGGGGCTCATGTCATCCTGCTGGCCCGCACCGTTGGTGGGCTCGAGGAGGTCGACGACGAGATCCGGGCGGCGGGTGGCTCTGCGACCTTGCTGCCGCTGGATCTGGCCAAGGCTGAGAAACTCGATGCGCTTGGCCCGACCATTCTGCAGCGGTGGAACAAGCTCGATATTCTCGTCGCCAACGCGGGTGTGCTGGGGCCGCTCTCGCCGCTCGGGCACATCACCATGGATGCTTGGCGCGAAGTCATTGACGTCAATCTGACTGCCAACTGGCTGCTGATCCGCGCGCTCGACCCGCTGATCAAGCGCTCGGACGCAGGGCGCGCCATCTTCGTGTCGTCGGGGGCGGCGAGCGGCAGGAACGCCTATTGGGGTCCCTATGCCGTGTCCAAGGCCGGCATCGAGGCGCTGGCCAAGACCTGGGCCAATGAACTGGCCAATACGGCGGTGCGGGTCAACATCGTCAACCCCGGCCCGATCCGCACGACGATGCGCGCCAAGGCCTATCCGGGCGAGAAGCCCGAGACGCTGAAAACGCCTGACGATATCACGCCGCTGTTCGTCAAGCTCGCGAGCCCCGCCCACACGGAAACCGGCCGAATTCACGATTTCAAGACGGGTGAGGTGCGGTGAGACCGGGGGCTATGTGGAATGGTGTAGTGAGGCAACAAGACAAAGTGTAGACACCAGGAGAGTCCTCTGCAAGCTGGACGACGGCTCCATCTCATGGCCTTGGCATCCGGCCGGGAACAATGCGGACCTTGCGTGGCGCCGCCAACCAGATGGCGCCAGCTGACACGAAGCAGCAGCCGATGATCAAGATGAAAGCTGATCGGTAGCTGCCGGTGGCATCGTGAATGGCACCCGCAATCCATGGCCCCGCGGCGCCGCCGCTGACCAAGGCAACCGTGATGGTGCCGAAGATTGCCCCATAGTGCGGCCCCTCGAAGATCTCGGCGACGATCGGGCCCATCACCGATGTGAGCGCGTAGCCGAAAAAGCCCTGGGTGATGACCATCACGTACAGGAGTGCGTTCGATGGCGCATGCTCCATGGCGATGAGGGCACCGTAACTCGCGGCAAAGCCGGCGCAGCCGGCGGTCCACACCCATTCGCGGCCGATCCGGTCCGACAACGCGCCGAGCAGAATTTGCCCGGGGATTGCAATGACACTGACGGCGCCCAATGCCCAGGCTGCAACGACAGGTGCGAAGCCGATCTCGGTCAGGTATTTCGTCTGGTGCACCTGGATGGCGTACCAAGCGACGAGGCCACAGAAGTAGGCGAGCACGATCCACCAGAAGCGCATCGTTTGCAGCGCCCGCGCCAAAGTCCATTCGGTCGCCGCCCATTGGGAATCGACGATGTTGGACATGGTCCGCACGCCTGCCGATTCCGGTTGCACCGCCGCTCCGTCGGGCAACAATCCGATATCCTGCGGCCGCTTGCGCACAAAAATGCTTAGCGGCGCAATCACCAACAGCACCACGAAGCCGATGGCCGTGCACGACGCGCGCCAGCCCTGGGTCAGGATGATCGATTGCAGCCACGGCAACAGCACGATGCCGCCGACGCCCGCCCCGGCGAAGGCGATGCTGATCGCCAGCGCCCGGCGCCTGACGAACCAATTTGGCAGGAACTGCGAGTGAACGGTGTAGGTCATCATGTTAGCGCCGCCGCCGACGAGCACACCGAGCGTCGCGTAGAACTGCCAGGGTTGCGCAATGTAGGGCGCGAGAAACAGCCCCGCTGACATCATGGCGACGCCGGTCAGGATGACGATGCGAGGTCCGCGGGCATCGATCACGCGACCGACGATCGGGCTCAGTACGGCGGATACGATGAAGCCGAACGAAAAGGCGCCTGCCGCAAGACCGCGATCCCAGCGAAACTCCTCGATCAGCGGTGGCATCAGGAGTGAAAAGGCGGTGCGCGCCGTGACGCCGATGGCCATCGTGACGAAGGCTATGCCGACGATCAGCCAACCGTAGTAGAACGGCAGGCGTGACGACCAATGGGCCTGGTCCGCTTGCATCATGGGCTCAGGCGGCCGGTGCGATAGCATTGAGCGGGGGCAAGCCCTGTGCGATGCGCTCGATGTTTTTGGCGATGACCGTCGCGCGTGCCTGCAGCATGCCTTCGGTCCAGCCGGAGACATGCGGGGTCATGATCACGTTGGACAGCTCGTGAAATGGCTGGCTGGATGGCATAAACGGCCCTGCCGACGCGGGATAGCGATACCAGACATCGAGTGCCGCTCCCGCCAGACCGCCCGTCGCCAGCGCCTGATAAAGTGCCACCTCGTCGACGATTTCGGCGCGGGCGACGTTGATCAGATGCGCCGTCGGCTTCATCAAGGCCAATCGACGCGCATCGAGCAGGCCACGTGTTTCGGGTGAGAGCGACAGCGTGATGGCCAGATAATCGGATTGGCGAAGCACGTCGTCCAGTCTCTCGGGTCCGCCGATGAAGGCAACGCCAGGGGGAGGTGGGACCTCCGCCTGCCGACGGATAGCGCTGACATTCATATCGAACGCCGCAGCGCGCCGCGCCAGCGCCGCACCGATGTGTCCGAAGCCGAGGATGCCAAGCGTCTTGCCGGCAAGCTCCGGCCACAGTGGCGGTGCCGGCGTGCCGACAGCCCATTGGCTTTGCCATTCGCCATGGCGCAGGCGGGCATCGATGCGGCCCAACGAGCGCGTGAGCGCCAGCATGGTGCCGATCACGTATTCGGCGATGCCCGCTTCATGGCCGTAAGCGTTGGCAAGCTTCATGGCCGGACGCAGCGCCGCGCGATCGATGCGGTCGAGACCGGCGCCGGGAACCTGCACCAGTCGCAGCTTGGGACCGGCCGCGGCCATGGCCGTGTTGAAGCCCATGGAGACGAGCACGTCGGTATCCGCCAGTTCGGCGATCATGCGGGCCTCGTCGCCGGCGACGATGGCGCAGGGGATCGAGAGCTGTGACCTCACCGGTTCGACGAGGCGGACCGCGAACGATCCCGCAAATGCGACCTTCATTGTCTCGCCCTCGCCTTGTCTGCTGAGAGTTCGCTGCCGCCAATCGTGGGCGTGGCCTTTGGTCAGCACTATCGACGTGTTGCTCACCCAGATCAACCCAACGACTGGTCGTTGTGGCAACCATAGCTGCTCCCGGATACCTCCAAGGATGCGAGTGTTGCGCCCGTCCGGGCTGGCCCATAGAGTTAGGGGGAAACCATCTGACAGCCAGCACCGGCTGCCCGGAACACCCCCAGCGAGGATGCCCATGAAAGACCCGAAGAAGCCCGCCAATGGGACCAAGAAGGACGCGAAATCGGCTTCAGGCGGACGCGCCCGCATCAAACCGTCCGAGCTGCGATCCAAGGCCTGGTTCGACAATCCCGCCAATGCCGACATGACAGCGCTCTATCTCGAGCGCACGATGAACTTCGGCCTCACCTTGGACGAGCTGCAGTCAGGCAAGCCCATCATTGGCATCGCGCAATCCGGTTCGGATCTGTCGCCCTGCAACCGCCATCACATCTTCCTGGCTGACCGCGTCCGTGAAGGCATCCGCGAGGCCGGCGGCATTGCCTTCGAGTTTCCGCTGCATCCGATCCAGGAGACCTGCAAACGCCCAACCGCCAATCTGGATCGCAATCTTGCCTATCTCTCGCTGGTGGAGATCCTCTACGGCTATCCGCTCGATGGCGTCGTGCTGACCACCGGCTGCGACAAGACCACGCCGTCGCAGATCATGGCTGCCGCGACAGTGAACATCCCGGCCATTGTGCTCTCGGGCGGGCCGATGCTCAACGGCTGGTTCAAGGGCGAGCGCACGGGCTCCGGCACCATCGTGTGGAAAGCGCGCGAGATGATGGCGCGCGGCGAGATCGAGTATAAGGAATTCCTGGAGCTGGTGGCGTCGTCGGCGCCATCGGCCGGCCACTGCAACACCATGGGTACGGCCTCGACCATGAACTCGCTGGCCGAGGCGCTTGGCATGTCGCTGCCGGGTTGCGCGGCGATTCCGGCGCCCTACCGCGAGCGCCAGCAGATGGCCTACATCACGGGCAAGCGCATCGTCGAGATGGTGTGGGAGGACCTGAAACCCTCCGACATTCTCACCCGCGAAGCATTCGAAAACACCATCGCCGTCAACTCGGCCATCGGTGGCTCGACCAATGCGCCCGTGCACATCAATGCCATCGCGCGGCACATCGGCGTCGAGGTCAACAATGATGATTGGGAGAAGGTCGGCTACGACATCCCGCTGCTGGTCAATCTGCAGCCGGCGGGTGAGTATCTTGGCGAGGAATATCATCGCGCCGGCGGTCTGCCAGCCGTGGTGGCGGAGTTGATCGCGAAGGGCAAGATCAACAAGAAGGCCATGACGGTGAACGGCAAGTCGCTGTACGAGAACTGCGAGGGCAAGTTCGCCTGGGATCGTGCGGTGATCAAAGACTACGACAAGCCGATGAAGACGCAGGCCGGCTTCCTCAACTTCAAGGGTAACCTGTTCGATTCAGCGATCATGAAGACCTCCGTCATCACCGAGGAGTTCCGCAGCCGCTATCTGTCGAACCCTAAGGACATGAACGCCTTCGAAGGTCGCGCCATCGTGTTCGATGGGCCGGAAGATTATCACAAGCGCATCGACGACCCGAAGCTGGAGATCGACGCCAATTGCCTTCTGTTCATCCGTGGCGTTGGCCCGGTCGGCTATCCCGGTGCGGCGGAAGTGGTGAACATGCGTGCGCCGGATTATCTCCTGAAGAAGGGCGTCACGGCGCTGCCTTGCATCGGTGACGGTCGCCAATCAGGCACGTCGGGCTCGCCGTCGATCCTCAATGCGTCGCCCGAAGCGGCGTCGGGCGGCGGCCTGGCGCTGGTCAAGACCGGCGACAAGATCCGCATCGACCTCAACAAGCGCACGGCCAACATGCTGATCTCTGACGCCGAATTGAAGAAGCGCCGGGATGAACTCGCCAAATCGGGTGGCTACAAGTATCCGGAATCGCAGACGCCGTGGCAGGAAATCCAGCGCGGCATGGTCGATGAGCTGAGCGAGGGCATGGTGCTGAAACCCGCCGTCAAATATCAGCGCGTCGCCCAGACCAAGGGTATCCCGCGGGATAATCATTGAGGGTCAATCATGGCCGAAGCGCAGACAAAGGAAATGACCGTCGACGAGTTCTACCTCTGGTGCCTCGACCAGGAGGAGCGGTACGAGCTTGTCGATGGCTTCCCGGTGCCGTTACGCGGGATGAGCGGGGCCAGCACCACGCACGATCAGATCGTGGTGAATGTCATAGTGGCACTCGGCAATCGGTTGAAAGGCACGGGCTGTCGCCCGACTACGGCGGACACGGCGCTACGTACAGCCATCAAGCGCAGCCGCCGTCCTGACGTGATGATCGAGTGCGCGCCGCCGGATTCGAAAAATTACGAGGCGCGCCAGCCTGTGGCCATGTTCGAGGTGCTGTCGCCGACCACACGTAACATCGACCGCAATGTCAAATTGCAAGAGTACATGCGGCATCCTTCGTTGCAAACAATCGTACATATTGACCCCGATCTGATGGACGTTCTGGTGTACGTCAAAAGCCTTTCGGGACAGTGGGAGACGGAGCGGCTGCAGAGCGCTGGCGACACTGTTCGACCACAGGAAACATCCGCCGCCGTGTCATTGGCTGAGATCTATGAGGGCGTGCCGTTGCCCCTGACAGACGCTCCGCCGTCGGCTTGAAGCTTGGAAGGAATCTGGAGCACAAATGAAAATCCTGGTCATGGGTTCGGGTGGCGTCGGCGGCTATTTCGGGGGCCGACTGGCGGCCGGCGGCAACGACGTCACGTTCGTGGCGCGCGGTGCGCATCTGGCGGCCATGCAGAAGGATGGCCTGGTGCTGGACAGCCAGCTTGGCAATGCCACCATCAAGCCGGCCAAGGCAACCTCGGATCCCGCTTCGGCGGGTGTGCCTGATGTCATCATGTTCGCCACCAAGATGGGCGACACCGAAGGCGCGGCCGCGCAGCTGAAGCCGATCGTCAAAGACGGCGTCACGATCATCACGTTCCAGAACGGCGTCGAGGGACCAGAGCTGATCCAACGCGTGTTGCCAGGTGCGCATGTGGTGCCCGGTGTTGCGCGCATTGCCAGCCACATTTCGAAGCCGGGCACCATCGAGCAGCGGAGCCCGTTCGCGCGTCTCGAATTCGGCGAAGCCAAAGGCGGCACGTCGCCGAAGCTGCAGGCATTTCACGCCGCCTGCAAGGCCGCCGGCATTGACGCAATTCTCTCGGAGAACATCCAACGCAACGTGTGGATGAAATTCGCCATGCTGGCGCCGTTCTCGGGCATGACGACACTCACGGGCGAAACGGCCGGTCCCATCCGCACCACGCCGGGTACGCGGTCGCTGATCGAAGCGGCGGTGCGCGAGGTGATCGCGGTCGGCAAGGCTGCCGGCACCGGCCTCAAGGACGACGATTACGAGGCCTTGATGAAGGCCATCGACGGCAATCCCGCCGCGATGACGTCGTCCATGTCGCACGACCGCAAGGCCGGCAAGCCGCTCGAGGTGAATTATCTCTCCGGCGCCGTGGTCCGGATCGGTGCCAAGCACGGCGTCGCGGCGCCGACGCACCAGTTCATCACGCAGGCGCTGGCCATCGATGCGGCGGGACGGCCGAAAGGCTGATATGGGAAAGTATATCGATCTCACCGAGCGGGGTGACCGTATCGTCGCGGTGTGCGGCCGCGGGCGTCCGATTCAGATCTTGGCAATCCACGCTGTGATGGCGCTGATCGGCGCTTGGATGGCTTGGTATGGTCTTCCCGACGCGCTGAACGAAGGCTCCGTGGAGGCGTGGATCTGGGTGATTGGGGGCATTGGAGTGACTGCACTCGGCCTTTGGGCATTGACGAAGGCCTACAATACGACGGTCGAGTTCGATCGGCGGCGTGGAAGCCTCCACCTCGAGACGCGGCACGTTTACAAGACCTCGCGGGTGTCGTTTGAGCTGTCGCAGCTCCAGAGTTTGGAGCTTGCCAACAATCAAGACGAAAGCCATCAGCTCTGGATCAAGGCGCATCTCGTCGACGGCCGCGAGGTCGCCCTCACGGCTCATACGGGAATTCATGACGACGAGATCAAGCCGCTGTTCGATGCCTTGGAGCGTGCTTTGGCCAGTGCGAAGCGTCAGGTGGCGCCGCGCCGTTGAGGCGCATTCACTTCTTCTCGGCGGGTGCGGGAGCGGGGGCTGGCGCCGGCTTGGCCTTGTCGAGCAAGTCCTTGGCTTCTTCCTTGGCTTTCTCGATCAAGCGCTTGCTTTCCTCGGCCGCCTTGTCCAGGGCCGGCTTGGCCGCTTCCAAAGCCTTCTCGGTCGCCTGTTTTGCGCGCTCAAAGTAGGGCAGTGCCTTTTCGCGCGCCTCTTCCGAGAGCTTGACCAACTCCTCCGTGCCCGAGCCCGATAGCTCGCGTGTGCGCCGCCAGAAGCGGGCGAACGTGCCCTCGGGCGGCAGCAACACTTCAGGCTTCAGCGCGCGCACGGTGGCGATCAGATCCTTGTGGTCCTGCAGTGCCTTGGCGTCGGTGATGCGCTCGGGTGAGCCGGTGAAGATGGCGAGCGGCGTGCAGGCGGTCACCACCTTGACGCCGGCCTTGATCCAGTCGGCATTCGCGACCTGCGTCTCCTGCGCGAAGTAGATCTTCTCGTTGCCGATCTGTGGCCGCAGGATGGCCCGATCGATGACCGGCACGAAGTGTCCGCCCTGCTCGCTCACCAGCTTGAAGCGGGCGTTGTCGGGATCTGGAAATTGCACGAACAGCGTGGCCGTGTCGTCGGCGGCGAGCGCCTGCCGGATGGCCTCGTCCGTGTCCTTCGCATGCGTGACTTGCGTTGCCTTGCCGAGCCCCTCGACGTCGATGCTGCGCAGGAACTTGAACGTCGCTGCACTGCCGCTGCCCTCAGGCGGCAGGATGAAGCGAAGCTTCGCCGCGTTCGCCGCCAGATGGCCGTAGCTCTGGACGTCCTTGTTGCGGGTTACGGCGAACAGGCACTCGCGCGCATCATCGCGGCGCATCACGGTAATTGGGGGCGCGGTGCCGGACAGCACACCTTCCAGCGCCAGGATATCCAGCTGCCCGAAGCCCACCTGCTTCGGATCGGCCAGCACGCGCTTGATGTTCTCGGCCGTGCCCTGCGAGGTCTTGCAGGTGTGCGCGAAGCGGGCCTTTTTGAGCTCGCCCTCAACGCGCGGGCAGAACGTCGAATGGTAAGCGCCGTTCGGATCGCCCGTATTGATGTCGTTAGCCAGTGCCGGCGTCAGGCTGGCGCCAGTCGTGATCAATGCCAGCGTCAGCATCGGGGGCAATCGTGACATGGATCAAGCTCCTGCATAGCCATGGTAGATCGATCGCACCTGCAGCCGGCCGAGGGCGCGGCGCAGTGCTTTGCTGGCATATAGGGAGCAATCCAGGTGCAGGAAATGGCGGCCAGATGAATGTTCGGTAATGATTGCGCGCGCGGCGCCCTATTCTGCCCCCGCTTCGAGCGAGGGATCCATGGCCAGGCGCACGAGAGCCAGCGCTGCCTCGATCGATTTCAGCCTGATGTCCGATCGGTTGAGGCTGCCGAAGCGGCATTCCTGGTGCGCCGTCTTGGCTCCGAGACGCGCGGCGGCAAGGTGCACGAGGCCGACTGGCTTCAAGGCAGTGCCGCCGCCCGGACCTGCGAGGCCGGTGACCGCGATCGTGAGATCGGCCGACGAGTGCACCAGCGCGCCTTCGGCCATGGCGATGGCCACCTCGCGGCTTACGGCTCCGAATGCACCGAGATTTTGTCCTGAAACGCCCAGCATCTCCATTTTGGCGTCATTGGTGTAGGTGACGAAGCCGCGGTCTACGACTTCCGACGCGTGCGCGATCTCGGTCAGCACTGCAACGATCAAGCCACCGGTGCAACTCTCGGCGGTGGCGAGCTTCAGGCCACGCTGGCGCAGATCGGCAAGCAGACGCTCGGCTTCGGCAACCAAGGGTGCGGGAAACATGCGTCGGGCTCCTCGCCTAGATCGGTCCATTCGATGTAAAAATGGACCCGAGCCCGTCATTCTGCAACCTGCTGCTTGGCATCGAGGCGCGACGCTGTGCGAGCGCATTGCATGATATGCTTGCGTGCCATTGTATTCATGAGCCAGAGATAGTCCCATGCAACAAAAATCGGTCACCGCTGGCCAACTGCACGTGGCCTATCTCGAATATGGTGAAACGGCTGGGTGGCCTTGCATCATGTGTCATGGCTTTCCCTATGATGTGCATGCCTACGCTGAGGTTGCGCCCACGCTGGCCGCAGCTGGTGCACGCGTCATCGTTCCCCACCTGCGCGGCTATGGGCCAACGCGCTTTGTTGCCGCGGATACGCCGCGCTCGGGCGAGCAAGCAGCACTTGGCGCCGATCTGCTGGCGCTGATGGACGCGCTGGAGGTTAAGCAAGCGGTCGTCGGTGGCTACGATTGGGGTGGCCGCGCTGCCTGCATCGTGTCAGCGCTGTGGCCTGAGCGTGTGCAAGCCCTGGTCTCGGGCAACTCCTACAACATCCAGAACATCGCCAAGGCCCTGCAACCGGCGAGGCCCGATCAGGAAGCCGCCTATTGGTATCAGTATTACTTCCATTCCGAGCGTGGGCGGCGTGGATTGACTGAGAACCGCCGCGGGATCACTGAACTGCTTTGGAAAATGTGGTCGCCGAAGTGGTCGTTCGACGCCGCTACGTTTGCGCGCAGCGCCGCGGCTTTCGACAATCCTGATTTTGTCGACGTCGTGATCCATTCCTATCGTCATCGTTTCGGCTTGGTGCCAGGCGATCCGGCCGTTGCCGATATCGAGGCTCGGCTGGCGGCACAGCCCGCCATTTCGGTGCCCACGATTACGATCGACGGCGATGCCGACGGTGTCGGTGGTCATACAGCACATCATGCGGCGAAGTTCACCGGTCCGTATGAGCACCGGGTGTTCCGGGATGCCGGTCACAATCTGCCACAGGAGAAGCCGGCCGAATGGACCAAGGCTGTACTCGATGCCCGCGCGCTGGCTGGTGAGGCAAAGCGGTAAGGCAGCAACGATTGACTTCGGATCATGGCCTGTCCACGTTGACGAAAATCTGCTTATCCACGGAGCCACCTCATGCCCATGCGATCCATCATCGGCCTCGATCACGTCGTCGTGCTCGTCCGCGATCTCGATGAAGGCGCCAAACGGTGGGCGAGCCTCGGCTTCACGGTGTCGCCGATCGGTTTGCATTCGGCGACCATGGGCACTGCCAACCACACCATTATGCTCGGCGAAGACTATCTCGAGCTGATCGCCGTCGTCTCGGCAACGGAGCGCAACCTGCAAAGCCGCGAGTTCCTGGTCAAGCGCGGTGAAGGCATCGAGCGGGCGGCCTTCACCGGCACCAACGCCGATGATGGCGTGGCTGAACTGAAAGCGCGCGGCTATGCGGCGCTCGGCCCCTTCGATTTCAGCCGTCCTGTCGACATGCCCGATGGTCGCAAAACCGCGGCGAGTTTCCGCACCTTCCTTTGGCCGGTCGAGGAACGCCCCGGGGGCCTACGCATTTTCGCCTGTCAGCATCTGACGCGGGAAAACGTGTGGCTGTCGAACCTGGTCACTCATGCCAATACGGCAACGCGCATCGATCGCGTGGAGATGTTGTCGAAGGACCCGAAGGCAGCGGCGGCGCACATGGGTAAGCTGATCGATCGCCCGGTCGAGGCGCTGTCGGATGGTGCCCTTCGCGTGCAGACCGGCGCCAAGCGCGGCGACTTCGTGTTCGTCGATCGCGCGACTCTTGAGAAGCGCCACCCTGGAGTATCGCTGACCGGTATTCCCGACGAGGGCGCCATGACGATCGCCTTAGTGGTCGATGATCTGGCCAAGGCCAAGGCGGCTGTCGGTGCCAAGGCGGCCGTTGCCACGGCTGATTGCGTCAAGGTGGCGCCGGCGCAGGCCAACGGCGTCATTCTGGAACTCAAGCGGGGTTGAGAGAGCGCCGAAGCGCTTGCCGCGTCGTCGCGCCCCACACCAAGCCGAGAGCGTTCCAGGGGCTTGGTTGCGCACTTCACGCGCGCACCGTCTCGCGCGCGGCCAGCGCCTTGTAGAGGTCGTTGAGGCGCCGCGTCATGGGGCCGGCAGCGCCGCCATCCGCATGCGGTGGCACGGGCCGCGTGGGATGGCCGAGTTTGCGGCCATCGACGTCGATCACCGGCGTCAAGCCGGCAAATGTGCCCGTCACGAACGCTTCGTCGGCGCCGTAGACATCGACCAGCGAGAAATCCTTCTCAAAAGCAGGAATGCCGGCATCCCGGGCCGCACGCAGGACGTTGCCGCGCGTAATGCCGCCAAGGCAGTACATGCCACTCGAGGTCCACAGCTCGCCACGCCGCACGATGAAGAAGTGGGTCGAGTTGCACGTCGCCACATGGCCGAGCGGATCGAGCATCAAGGCCTCGTCGGCGCCGGCTTGGGCGGCTTGCACGCAGGCCAGTATACAATTCAGCTTCGAGTGCGAGTTAAGCTTCTGGTCCTGCTGATCCGGCCCCGTGCGGCGGACGTGCACGGTGAACAGCTTCAGGCCGCGCTTGGCGACCTCCGGCTTCGGCGTCTTGTACTCGGGGATGATCACGACAGTGGCCGGGCCGATGGTGACGCGCGGGTCCTGATAAGGCGTGCGCTTGACGCCGCGGGTGACCATCAGCCGAATGTGCACGCCGTCCTGCATCTTGTTGGCGGCGAGGCACGCGAACAGCCGCTGCTTCATCGCGTCGGGCGTCAGGCCGATATCCATGTAGATGGAGCGGGCGCCTTCATAGAGACGCTCCATGTGCTGGTCGAGAAACGGAATGCCGCCGTCGGTGAAGCGCAGCCCTTCCCAGACGCCATCGCCGAGAATGAAGCCTGAATCGAACACCGACACGACGGCGTCGGGCCTCGGAACGAGCCGGCCATTGACCGAGATCAGGATCGACGCGTTGCGGGGATCGTCGACGTACTCATGCGTCGAGGCGCCGGTCGAGGCGGCAGGCAGCGGGCTGGCCGTGGTCATGGCGTCAATGCTCCAGTGCCGCCGACTGCCGGCGGGACGGCGCCGATCTACGCACGTGTTTCGCCAGGTGCCAAGTCGCCGTCCGCGCTCGAGGCATCTGTTCATGAGGATCCACATCGGGCACAAGTAGGCCAACATCTGCCAGGAGCGCAGCAAACCGCATGTATCCCCTTCTCAAAGGCTTCAGGATTGTCGATATCACGACCATCATCCTCGGCCCGTTCGCGACGCAGATTCTCGGTGATCTTGGCGCCGAGATCATCAAGATCGAGGCGCTCGATGGCGACATGAACCGTGCCATTCCGCCACAAGGGGCGCCCGGCATCGGCGGCGTTTACGCCAACAACAATCGCAACAAGCGCTCGCTGGCCGTGGATCTGAAGCAGGACGCGGGCAAGGACATCCTGCGCCGCCTGCTTCAGACGTCGGATGCGCTGGTCCACAACATGCGCCAGGATGCACTCGACCGGCTGGGCTTCGGCTGGGAGACCGTGCATGCGCTCAATCCGCGGCTCGTCTATTGCGCCGCCCTCGGCTACGGCAGCGACGGGCCTTACGCCGGCAAACCCGCCTACGATGACATCATCCAGGCCGGTGGCGGCATCGCCGGCATGACGGCCAAGCGCGATGGCACACCGGCCTACAATCCAACCGTTACGGCCGACAAGGTTGCCGCGTTGCACACGGTCTATGCGGTGCTGGCGGCATTGCTGCATCGCGAGCGTACAGGCGGCGAAGGTCAGCTGGTCGAGATGCCGATGCTGGAGGCGATCGCGGCCTTCTCCCTCAATGAGCATTTGATGGGGGCGGCGTTCGCCGATGGCGCCAAGCTCGGCTATCACCGAACGCTGTCGAAGAACCGGAAGCCCTACAAGACCCGCGACGGTCATGTGGCCGTGCTGCCCTATACGACGGCGCAGTGGGGGCGGGCGATGCAGGCCATCGGGCGTGAGGATATCGCAGCCGAGCCGTGGTTCGCCGACAATGCACTGCGCTCGCAGCGATCGGATCAACTCTACACCATCCTCGGCGATGCCCTGGCCGCGCGCACGTCGAAGGAATGGCTGGTGCTGTTCGAAGGGCTGGATATTCCCTGCGGGCCGGTCAACTCGCTGGAGGACCTGCTCGAGGATCCACACCTGAAAGCGGTTGGCTTCTTCGAGCCGAACTATGCGGCACCAACGCCTGTCATACGCTCGCTGCGGCAGCCGGTTATCTATCGTGGGCTGGCGCGGGAGGCTGATGCTGTGCCGCCGAGGCTTGGAGCCGATACGGCCGCGTTGCTGGCAGACTTGGGCTTTGCCGATGCGGACGTGGCCAAGCTTGCCGCAGCGGGGGTAATCGGTGGGCTGCAGAACGGGTGATCTGGGCGCGTGCGGCGCACCACGATGGACGCGGTGCGACGTCCGAGACGCGTTCAATACGGCATCGAATGCAGCGATGGCAAAGGCGTCGAAAGGCCTAGTTGCCAGGGCCGGCGAAGTGAGGCAACCTCCCGCCACATCACGACCAGTTATCCTCGTTGGAACAATTACTTGAATGACGCGTCAAGGCGATCCATCCCGTCGGCTCGTGGTCGGCAGTGGGCTCCTCTCTGCTGGCGGGCTGGCTGTGGGACTGGGACTGCGCGAAGGCGTACGTCCGGCCGCGGCGCAAGGTTCAGCCGCCGCCGTGGCGCCGAACGAGCTAACGGCCTGGGTGATCGTGCGGCCCGATGAGACGATCGTCATCCGTATTCCCCGTGTGGAGCTTGGGCAAGGGACGCTCACGGGGTTGGCACAATTGGCAGCGGAAGAACTCGACTGCGACTGGCAGCGGGTGACAACGGAGCAGCCGGGGCCTGGGCAAAATCTCCTGCGCGAACGGATCTGGGGTGATCAGGTGACCACGGGCAGCCGTGGCTTGCGTGGCTCGCAGGAGGCACTGCGCAAGGCCGGCGCGGCGGCCCGCTTGATGCTGGTGCAGGCGGCCGCTGACTTGTGGCGCGTGCCGGTGACACAGCTCACGGTTTCGAAGGGCATCGTCAGCCACACCTTGACGCGACGCAGCATCTCCTACGGCCGCCTGGCGCCCTTTGCCGCGAGGCTCAAGGCGCCTGATCCGCGCAGCATCAAGCTGAAAGATCCGAAGGCATGGACGATCGCCGGCAAGCCGCTGCGACGGCTCGATACTCTGGACAAATTGAGCGGTCGCGTGATCTACGGCATCGATCTGCAGCTGCCCGACATGCTGTGCGCCGCCATCCGCGATGTGCCCTACTTCGGCGAGAAGCTGGTTAGCTTCGAGGCCGACGCGATCAAGGACCGATCCGGCGTCCGGCATGTGCTGAAGGTTGGCGAGACGGCAGTGGCCGTGGTGGCCGATACCTGGTGGCAGGCCAAGACCGCGCTCAGTGCGCTGCCGGTGACATGGAGCAACGCTACGCAAACGCGTGCGAGCAGCGCCACGATCGCGGAGCATCTGAAAGAGGGTTTGGAGACGCGCGAGGCTTACGTCGGCACGACACATGGCGATGCGTTGCGCGCCATCGGCGGCGCCGCCAAGAAGGTCGAAGCCGTCTATAGCACACCGTATCTGCATCAGGCGCCGCTCGAGCCGATAACGTGCTCCGCGCGCTGGACGCCGGAACGGGTGGAAGTTTGGGTCGGAACGCAGAATCCTGAAGGCGCGTTGAAGGCGGCTGCCGAGGCGGCAGGTCTGCCCATCACCGCCGCGGAGGTCAATCGCGTTCCTGTCGGCGGGGCCTTCGGGAGGCGCGGCCGGCAGGATTATGTGACCCAGGCGGTGCTCATTGCCCGCCAGGTGCCAGGGACGCCGATCAAACTCATCTGGTCACGCGAAGAAGACATGGGCAATGGCTTCTATCGTCCGGCGACGATGGCGAAATTGATTGGTGGCATCGACGAGAAGGGCGAGACGAGCGGTCTCATTCTGCGTATCTCCGGCCAGTCGATTGTGGCCAGCCAGTTGGCACCCGGCCAGAAAGCGGGTCGCGATGCGCGCATGTTCCAAGGCCTCAACGCAGAGGTTGGCGAGGCGCAGATCGGCTATTCGATCGCGAACCTCTACGTCGATCACGCCATGCGCCAGACACCGGTGCCAGTGGGCTCGTGGCGCGGCGTGCATGCCAACCAGAACGCGCTGTTTCTCGAATGTTTCATCGACGAGATGGCGCACGCCGCCGGCAAATCACCGCTGGAGTTCCGGCGCGCGATGATGCGCAGCCATCCGCGGCATCTGGCGGTGCTGACGGCGGCGGCGGTGAAGGTCGGCTGGAACCGCAGCGAGGTGGAAACGCCCCATCGCGGCATCGCCCAGCTGATGTCGTATGGCAGTTATGCGGCCGCAGTGGCCGAGGTCTCCGTGCGGCCGGGCGGCAAGGTGCGGGTCAACAAAGTGGTGGTGGCGCTCGACTGCGGCACTGTGGTCAATCCCGACTTGATCGCTGCGCAGGTCGAAGGCCAAGTGGCATTCGCGCTTGGTGCCATGCTGCATCAGGAAATCACGATCGCCGATGGCCGCGCCGTGGAGCAGAACTTCGACACCTATCCATCGCTCACATTGGCGGAGATGCCGGTGGTTGAAACCGTGCTGGTGCCTTCAGGCGAGTTCTGGGGTGGGGTAGGCGAGGCCGTGGTGGCGGTTGTGCCGCCCGCGGTTCTCAACGCCCTATTCGTCGCCACCGGCAAACGGGTGCGGACGCTGCCGCTGAAAAACGTCAAGTTCTGACCGTCGCCGCGTCGGCTTCAGCCGTCGTAGCCTTCGATAACGATGACGTCGCCGGTCGAATACTTGTTCCGAACAACCTCGGCTTCGCGATACTCGGGGCTCTCGTAGCAGGCGATCGCGGTGGCGTAGCTGTCGAACTCGATGACGACATGGCGGGCGCGTGCCTTGCCGTGCTTCAGCGCGAACTGGCCGCCGCGCACCAGGAACTTGGCCTTGAATTTGGCGAAGGCCTTGGCGTTCAACGCCACGTATTGCTTGTAACCTTCGGGATCGGTGACGTCGACGTGGGCGATCCAATAGCCTTTGGGCATGGGGGATTCCTTTTTTGCGTTCAGAAGGCAAGTTTAGCGATCTCTTCGACGATGTGTCGAGCAACGCTCTGTGGATCGGTTGCTTCGGTTATCGGTCGACCAACAACCAAGTGCGAGGCGCCGGCAGCAATGGCTTTGGCCGGCGACATGACGCGCGATTGGTCGCGATCGGGTCCCTCAGCAAAACGAATGCCGGGGGTGACGATCAGGAAATCCTGGCCTACCTCCGCCCGCACGCGAGCCGCTTCCTGGCCGGAGGCAATCACGCCATCGAACCCCGCCGCCTTCGCCAGCTTCGCGCGATGCACCACGAGTTCTGCGGGGCTCATGCCTGTCACACCTTGCTCGCTAAGGTCGGCCTGTTCGAGGCTTGTCAGCACAGTCACGGCAAGTAGCTTGAGTTTGCTTGGCCCCCGCCCCTTCACGGCTGCATCGAGCGTCTTGCGGTCGGTGCCGTGTACCGTCAGATAGTCGAAGCCGAGGCCGGCAATGTTGGCGGCTGCTTTCTCGACTGTGTTCGGGATGTCGAGGAGTTTCATGTCAAGAAATACGTCTTTGCCGGCTGCCTTCAGTCCCTGGGCAAATCCGATACCACCACCGAAAATCAATTCGAGACCGACCTTGTAGCAGTGTACGTCGGCTCCCAACCTCTCCACGAGGCTGCGCGCACGGTCCACATCCGGCACGTCCAAGGCGACGAACAGGCGGGACCGCGGATCATGATTGTTTGCCATGCCGGTTGTCCATGCTTGAGCTTAGCGCCTGGGCCACTTCCGGCACATACAGAGCTAAGATGTACCGCGACCGTTGATCTGCTACCGTCCGGCTCAGGTGGCCGGCGCCGACACGAAGTGCGCCGCCCGCGCCAGCTTCTGAATGACGCCCTTGTACATTTCCATGGCGCCCTTGTCCTTGAGGTGACCGTTGTCCTCGAAGGCCTCCATGGCGCGCGGCACCAGGATCTGATCGGGCAGCACCAGCGCGCCGAGGCCGAGTTCCAGCACCTGTCGCACGTGGGGCATGCCACGGACGCCGCCGAATGCACCAGGGGACGCCGCACCGAGTGCAAACACGCGCGTCTTGTAGACTTGGCTCGGCACCTCGCCCTCGCCCTTCACGCGGCTGATCCAATCGAGCGTGTTCTTGAGCAGCGGCGCAATCGAGCTGTTGTACTCCGGCGAGGCGATGAAGATGCCGTGATGCAATTGCATCAGCGCTTTCAGCTTGGCGGCGTTTTCCGGCGGTCCCGTATTGGCCTCGACATCACCGTCGTAGATCGGCATCGGGTAGTCACCAAGATCGGCGAACGTCGACAGAATGCCATTGGCATGGGCGATCTCGGCGCCGAGCCGGGCCAGCTTCTTGTTGTAAGAACCTTCGCGGGCGGAGCCAGCGAGAAACAGCAGCTTCATGGTGTGGGGCATCGCGGGAAACCTTTGGACGAAGGCATGATCGTCGTCGTTGGCGCGCGCCACATGCAGGGTGTGCACCGGCAGGCGCGAGCACGTCTTGCGCTAAGCACCCTTGCCTTCGAAGAACTCCTTGACGCGGGAGAAGAAGCCGGACGAGGCCGGACTATTGTCGGCCTTCGCCTCGGTCGCGAACTCCTCGAGCAACTCGCGCTGGCGTCGCGTCAGGTTCTTCGGCGTCTCCACCTCGACCTGGATGTACATGTCGCCCTGCACGTTGGAGCGGAGCACAGGCATGCCCTTGGCCTTGAGGCGGAACTGCTTGCCGGTTTCGGCGCCGGCGGGGATCGGCATCTTGACGCGTGAACCGTCCAGCGTCGGCACCTCGATGTTGCCGCCGAGCGCCGCTGTCGTCATGGCGATCGGCACGCGGCAGAAGATGTCGGCGCCATCGCGCTGGAAAAACTCGTGCGGCTTGATCGACAGAAAAATGTAGAGATCGCCGGCCGGACCGCCGCGCAACCCGGCCTCGCCTTCGCCGGCCAAGCGGATGCGCGTGCCATCTTCGACGCCGGCCGGAATGGACACCTGCAGCGTCCGCTCCTTGGTGATGCGCCCGGCACCATCGCAACTGCGGCAGGGATCGTCGATGAACTCGCCGCGGCCATGGCAGGCCGGGCAGGTGCGCTCAATGGTGAAGAAGCCCTGGCTGGCGCGCACCTTGCCGCTGCCGGTACAGGTGGGGCACGGCGAGGGCTTGGTGCCGGGCTTGGCGCCGGTCCCGGTGCACGGCTCGCAGCGCACGCTGGTGGGTACCTTGATCTGCGCTTGTTTGCCGGCGTAAGCCTCGGCGAGCGAGATCTCCATATTGTAGCGCATGTCGGCGCCGCGCTCGCGGCCATTGCCACGGCCGCGCTGCTGGGGACCACGACGGCCACCCATGAACTCGCCAAAGAGATCGTCGAAGATGTCGGACATGGAAGACGCGAAATCGGGGCCAAAGCCGCCCTGCCCGCCGCGTCCGCCCTCGAAAGCTGCGTGGCCGAACTGGTCGTAAGCCGCGCGCTTCTGCGGATCCTTCAAGACCTCGTAGGCCTCGTTCAGCTCCTTGAACTTCTGCTCCGCGCCCTTGTCGCCAGGATTACGATCCGGATGCACGTCCTTCGCATGCTTGCGGAAGGCAGATTTGAGATCGGACTCGGTTACTTGCCGCGTCACGCCCAGAATTTCATAATAATCCCGCTTGGCCATATGGAGTTCAGCCTTCATTCGCGATGCGCGCGCCGGTCAGGAGGTCGCCGTCGATCCCGCCGCCGGTGGATAGCAATGTGCCCGCCAAATCGACAGAAGCAAAGCCGCAAAGGTGCCGGCAGGCCCGGTGGTGCGTGGAAGACGGCGCGACAGTGTCGGGAAAGGCATGCCCGAGCGTGATGCCGCGAGGCCGGATGGGTGCCGTGATCATGCGCCGAGGTCTCGTGTTTGGCGGCCCGTCCTGATCAGGGCGGACCGCCAGGGACCAGATCCGATCAGGCCGACTTCTTCTTGTCGTCCTTCACTTCCTCGAAGTCGGCATCGACCACATTGTCGCCCGACTTGGTGCCGCCGGCCTTCGGGCCGCCTTCACCGGCGCTGCCCGGCTCGCCGCCGTCGCCGGCCTTGTTGCCGCCGTAGATCGCCTCGCCGAGCTTCATGGACGCCTGCATCAAGGTGTTGGTTGCCGTCTTGATGGTCTCGGCGTCATCGGACTTCATGGCCTCCTTCAAGGCCGCGAGCCCGGATTCAATGGCCGTCTTGTCGGCGGCGGCTACCTTGTCGCCGTGCTCCTTGATGTCCTTCTCGACCTGCGACGCGAAGTGGTCGGCCTGATTGCGCGCCTCGATCAGATCGCGCTTCTTCTTGTCCTCTTCCTTGAATTGCTCCGCTTCCTCGGCCATGCGCTTGATCTCGGCCTCGGTGAGACCGCCCGACGCCTGGATGCGGATCGACTGCTCCTTGGCCGTCTTCTTGTCCTTGGCCGAGACGTGTACAATGCCGTTGGCGTCGATGTCGAAGGTGACCTCAATCTGCGGAACACCGCGCGGGGCCGGCGGGATGCCGTCGAGATCGAAACGGCCGAGCAGCTTGTTGTGCTGCGCCAACTCGCGCTCACCCTGGCTGACGCTGATGGTGACGGCCCGCTGGCCATCCTCGGCGGTCGAGAACACCTGGCTCTTCTTGGTCGGGATGGTGGTGTTGCGATCGATCAGACGCGTGAAGACGCCGCCTTGCGTCTCAATGCCCAGCGACAGCGGGGTCACATCGAGCAGCAGTACGTCCTTGACGTCGCCCTTGAGCACTCCACCCTGGATCGCCGCGCCGACGGCCACCACCTCGTCCGGGTTGACGCCCTTGTGTGGCTCCTTGCCGAACAGCTTTTTCACCTCGGCCTGGACGCGCGGCATGCGCGTCATGCCACCGACGAGCACAACCTCGTTGATCTCGGCCGCCTTGAGGCCGGCATCCTTGATCGCCTCCTCGCAGCGCGGCAGCGTCTTCAGGATCAGGTCCTCGACCAGGCTCTCGAGCTTGGCGCGGGTGAGCTTCATGGTCAGATGCAGCGGCGACTGCGTCTGCGGGCTCATGGAGATGAACGGCAGGTTGATCTCGGTCTGCTGGGCGCTGGAAAGCTCGATTTTGGCCTTTTCGGCGGCCTCCTTCAGGCGCTGCAGGGCCAGCTTGTCGTTCTTCAGATCAATGCTGTTCTCTTTCTTGAATTCGGCCGCGAGGTACTCGACCAAGCGCATGTCGAAGTCTTCGCCGCCGAGGAACGTGTCGCCGTTGGTCGATTTGACCTCGAACACGCCGTCACCGATCTCGAGGATCGAGACGTCGAAGGTGCCGCCGCCGAGGTCATAGACCGCGATCGTCTTCGAGCCCGTCTTCTTGTCGAGGCCGTAGGCGAGTGCCGCCGCCGTCGGCTCGTTGATGATGCGCAGCACCTCGAGGCCGGCGATCTTGCCAGCGTCTTTCGTGGCTTGCCGCTGGGCGTCGTTGAAGTAAGCCGGCACCGTGATCACGGCCTGCGTCACCGGCGCGCCGAGATAGGCCTCAGCGGTCTCCTTCATCTTCTGCAGAATGAAGGCGGAGATCTGCGAGGGCGAATACTGCTGGCCACGGGCCTCGACCCAGGCGTCGCCGTTCTTGCCTTCCGTGATCTTGTAGGGGACGAGCTTCTTGTCCTTCTCCACCAGCGGATCGGCGTAACGGCGCCCGATCAGACGCTTGATGGCGAACAAGGTGTTGAAGGGATTGGTGACGGCCTGGCGCTTGGCCGGCAGCCCCACAAGACGCTCACCTTCCTCGGAGAACGAGACGATCGACGGCGTGGTGTTCATGCCCTCGGCGTTGGCGATCACCTTTGGAGCACCACCCTCCATGACGGCGACGCACGAATTGGTTGTTCCAAGATCAATACCGATAACTTTGGACATGGCGATGGTTAATCCTTTTTTGTTGCGGCGAACCGTTCGGACCCTGACCTGGACTGGCGCCCGGCCGTATCGGCATCCGCTGCTCCTTGCCCCAAGAACGAGGGCCGAAGCCGGTCCCCTTGAGCAGTTCACGACGACTTGGGCGTATATAGGCGCGGCCAATGGGGGCCGCAACGCCCGCTCGTCACGGCGATGTGATAATTTTGTCGCTGGCGCCGGCGGATCGACGGGCTTGGACGAAAGGACGGTGTCAGATGGCGGATGACCAAGGATTCCAGCACTTTCCGGGCGCTTTGGACCGGTCGGCGCAGCTGGCCTTGGTCCAGGATGTTCACCATGTCCTGGCCGAAGCGCCGCTTTATTTTCCGGCCATGCCGCGCACAGGAAAATTGTTATCGGTGCGCATGACCAATTGCGGTGCCCTGGGCTGGCTCACTGACAAGGCCGGCGGCTATCGCTATGAGCCACACCATCCTGCCACGGGCCGCCCGTGGCCGCCGATCCCGGAGCGATTGCTCGCCATCTGGTCGCAGTACGGGCACTATCCGGCGCCGCCCGAAGCGTGTCTGATCAACGTTTATGCCGCGACCGCCAAGCTCGGCAGCCACCGCGACGAAGACGAGTTGGACAAGCAAGCGCCGGTTGTATCGGTCTCGCTGGGAGATGACGCCGTGTTCCATGTCGGCGGGGTCAAGCGAACCGATTCGAAAACCCGCATGACGCTGAAATCAGGTGATATCGTTGTCCTCGGCGGCGCCGCCCGCATGGCCTACCACGGCATCGACAAGGTGCTACCCGGCACCTCGGACCTGCTGGCCGAAGGGGGCCGCATCAACCTCACCTTGCGGCGGGTCACGGTGCCGACTGCGAGCAGCAGGCACGCCAAACGCTGACGCTCAGCCCGCTGTGCCGCCGCCTGTCCCAGTGCCATCCTTGGGCTCCTGATCGTTGGCGATTGGCGGCGTCGGGACGCCCTCGGCAGGCCTGACCACCGGCTTGAAGCCACCACGGGCGACCACCACCATGGCCGGTCGCAGGACGCGATCATCGATCATGTAGCCAGGCTGGAACACCTGCGTCACCGTGCCTGAGGGCACATCGGGGTTGGGCTGTTCCATGACCGCCTGATGGTGATGCGGATTGAACAGTTGGCCCTTGGGGTCGATGCGCTTGACCCCATGGCGCTCCAGCACATTGATCAGTTCCCGCTCCGTCATCGTGACGCCTTCGACGAAGCTCTTGAGAGCGGGCGTCGCCTCGGCTGCATCTGTCGGCGCGGAGGCAATGGCCTTTTCGAACACATCGCCAATGCCGACGATATCCCGGGCGAACTTGGAGATGGCGTACTTGCTGGCGTCGCTCTTTTCCTTCTCCAGGCGCTTGCGCATGTTGTCCATCTCGGCGTGCGTGCGCAGGATCCGGTCCTTCAGCTCAGCCACTTCAACCTTCAGGGCCAGCACTTCAGCGCTGGCCGGCACAGCCGCGGTGGCAGCCACATCGGCCGCGATCTCTTCCGGCGTATCGGGATAGACGAAGGGCTTTGGCGCAGTGTTTGGCTGGCCCGGTGCTGCAGGCTGCGTCGGCGTCGCCTCGGGGCCGTCTCCGCCCGGTACCTTGTTGTCGTGCGTCATGACACCTCTGCCGTGCGTGTGTGGTGGAGCTGGATGTCGCTGGGCTGGCGAGCGGCATGCCGCAGCGGCCGACTCTGCTCAGATCCAGGAACTTGGCGCCATATCGGGCCTAAGCGGGCAAAAATCAAGCGAGCGCCCTGCCGACCAGCTTGGCGGTGTAGTCGACCATCGGGATCAGGCGGGCATAATTGAGCCGCGTTGGACCGATGATACCGAGCACACCCACCACTTTCCGCGTCGAATCATGGAACGGCGCCACGATCAGCGACGAGCCGGACAGCGAGAACAGCTTGTTCTCGGAGCCGATGAAAATGTGCACGCCATCGCCTTTTTCCGCCGAACCGAGCAGCTGGATGATCTCCCGCTTCGATTCGAGATCGCCGAACAACTGCCGGATGCGCTCCAAATCCTCGACCGCCGACAGGTCCTTCAAGAGATTGGCCTGGCCACGCACCAGCAGGCTTTTGCGTTCGTCCTGAGCGCCGGACCACGTTGCGAGGCCGGCTTCGATGACCTTCTTGGTCAGTTGATCGAGCTCGGCCTTGGCTTTGACCAGATCGGCCTCGATGCGCGCCTTGGCCTCACCCAGCGTGTGCCCGCGAATGTGATGGTTGAGGTAGTTGGTGGCCTCGATCATGGCTGACGGGGGCAAGCCTTGCGGCACCGAGATGACACGGTTCTCGACGGTCTGGTCCTCGCCGACGATGACGACCAGCGCCTTGCCCGGCTCCAATGGCACGAACTCGATATGCTTGAGGCGCAGGTCCTGCTTGTCGGAGAGCACGAGGCCCGCGCAGTGCGACAGCCCCGAGATCATATCGCCGGCCTCGGCCAGCACCTGCTCCATCGGCTTTTGCCGTTTACCGGCGATCTGCGCCTCGATCTTGCGCCGCTCGTCATCGGAGATGTCGCCGACCTCGAGCAGTCCATCGACGAACAGGCGCAGGCCCGATTGCGTCGGCAGGCGGCCAGCCGAGGTGTGCGGCGCATAGATCAGCCCCAGATGCTCGAGATCCGACATGACGTTGCGGACCGAGGCCGGCGACAGCGTCATGGGGAGGAAGCGCGCCAGATTGCGTGAGCCTACGGGCTCACCGGTCGCCAGGTAGGACTCGACGATCAGCCGGAAAATTTCCCGTGAGCGCTCGTTCAGCGTCTGGATGGCATTGGGTTTATCGGTCATTCGGCGGGTCGATATCTCCTTCAGGGTCGGCCCTTAGGCCGCGCGAGACGAGCCGTCACCGTGAAACGCTAGCGGTCCCACAGGCCCCGCGTCAACGGCAACGCCGGTTCGCACCGCGACCATTGTAGCATAGGTTGGCGCTGGCCGCTCTTTGGCGCTCCATGCGGGCGGTACGGCCATTCCACCGGCCTTGCCAAGGCGGCCCGGCGCCCTTATAGCCTGCGCCGAGCAGGAGACGTGGCCGAGTGGCTGAAGGCGGCGGTTTGCTAAATCGTTGTACTTGGAAACAGGTACCGTAGGTTCGAATCCTATCGTCTCCGCCAATTGCTTGAAATTACTTGCCAATATCGACGTCTTGAGCGACAGACTTATCGATAAAGCGCGTGACTTGAGAAGTGTCGTGACCAAAACGTGACTTCGACGTTTCGGGGTTGTGCTCGATAGATTTCGCCGTCTGGCTGATTAACGGGCTGCGCTCAAGCGCAGCGTGCAGGTGACGGACGTTTAGGAAGGCATAGTGCCTCTCGGTCACTTTGATCGAGCTGTGACCAAGCCACTTCGACACCACTTCCATCGACATCCGGTGGTCCTGCAGAAGTCGACAGCCGCAGGTGCGACGGAGGTCATGATAATTTAGATTGGGAATGTTGCAGGCTTTCGCCGTGCGGGTGATTGCCTTGTAAAGAGCGACATAGCGGACTGGCCCCTTCTTCGTGTTGCGCCAGAAGACGTATTTGCCGTCCGGCGGCTCCTTGAGCGACCTGAGCATCTCCACCGTGCGCGGCAGCAAGGGCACCGTTCGGGCCTTGCCGCGTTTCGCGAGGTGCTTCGGCACGTGAACTTCAGCCTTGTCGAGGTCGATGTGGGCCCACTCGATCCCCAGCTGCTCTTCTTCGCGCAGGCCAGTGTCAATCGCGAAGATGAACGCGGCCCGCGGCATCGGCCAATTCTCGGCCTTAGTCAATATGGTGGTCTCTTCCTCATGGGAGAGATAGCGGGTCCTCGGCTCGCTGTCCTTCAGGTCAGACCCCAGCATGTAAGCTGTCACTGGGTTGACCTCGGCGAGCCCCTGGAACAGCGCCCAGTTGAAGAATTTGGACAACAGCATCAGGTCACGAATGGTTGTCGATTCGGCAACACCCTGACCAAGCCGGTAGTGTTCGAATTTGGAGATCTCCGGTTTGTCGATGTCGGCCAGCGCCATGCCTAAGAAGCACTCGCCAAGTACGCCGAGTGAAATCGCATAACGCTTCTGCGTGCCAGGGTCTTTTCTGACGATGAATTCCTTCGTGAAGCGCTCGGCGGCCACCTCGAACTTGACGCCCTGCTGGT
This sequence comes from Hyphomicrobiaceae bacterium, assembly GCA_046154645.1. Lineage (GTDB taxonomy): Bacteria > Pseudomonadota > Alphaproteobacteria > Rhizobiales > Hyphomicrobiaceae. The sequence goes on along the minus strand of JBJXDZ010000009.1, from coordinate 3,201 downwards.
CGCTCCACTTCGCTTGCACGCGCCTGGCGAGCCAGTCGTTCAGCCGTTCTTTAGCCAGTGCGCGATCTGTTGTTTCCAAACTTTTCCTTTCGCGACGCCCCTTGTATGTGTGCGAGGCCCACCAGACGCCGTTTTCTCTTTGGTAGATGCTTGCCATGCGGCCTCTTCTTTCTTGGTCTTCTCGCCAGAGACCCATGCCTCGAAGCCCTCGATGGAGAACAACCAAGACGTGCCGCGGCCGCCGGGTTGGCGAGCCCAGGGGAGCTTGCCTGCCTGAGCGGCGTGCGTGTAGTAGGAGGCTGACAGGCCCGACAACTCGGCAAGTCTTGCAGCTTTCACCCATTGGCCCATCCGGCCGTCTCCGTCATAGGATTGACTGCCTTCCCGACGCCTACTGCGTGGGTTCGAATGGCCGCTCGTCCGCTTTTCATGGTCATTGAATAACAGACTCGAATTCGATTCCATGTCAAGCGATCTGGATTGATTTATGTGTCTACCTGTCTTGGGCTTGGATGCGCAACTGAAGCCTTGAGCGTGCCAATCACCGGTGCTGCCCACTTAAGCGTCACAGCAGCAGGTGCAATGGACCGATCCCAATGGGTCAGCATAACTTGCCCGCGCAACCTCGGCCTGCCGATCTTGCGCACGAGGCGTTGGCCGTCTAAGGTTTCGACAAGCGCCAAATGGCGACTATAGTCATCCAATGCTTCGTCATCGCTAAATTTCTTACAAAGCAAGATGTCGTCTTCTTCAACCATGGGCCAGCCAATGCCAACTAAGACCGGAACTATGTCGACATCAAGCTTCATCGGGGGGCAAATCTCCCAAGCGTTCCCTATGTATTCCCAAGCATCCTTGTCCGCACGAATCAGGCATTTATAGATCAATTCATCAGAAATACTTGACGATCGACTAGGATGAATCGCCCCATAATACAGTTCATCCAAAGAAAATCCTAAGAACTCCGCTATTTTTGCAAAGTTCCTTATTGAAGGATCGCGCCCCTTTAGGGTGTCATATACAAGCGCTAGGCCCACGCCGATTTGCCGAGCAACTTCCTTGGGATTGAGTTTTTTGGCTTCGATACGCGCTCGCAGCCGCTCGCGCCACGCCCTATCGTAATCGTTTGGGTCGCTGGGCGCTTCCTTGCTCTGGTCGTTCATCCTGGCGGTCCGAATTAATTTGCGGATCGTGTCTATCACGTAGCTGTGGATTTCGCGAGGTTTATCTATTTTCAATCCAAAAGACTCGAATTAGAGTCTATATGTGGCTTACTCAAGCTGATCCCCGCGTTCTGCTGCACAGCGCGACCCAAGGACGACACCCACGTGCTCATCCGCGATCACCATCACCCCGATGCCCGGGCACGGTTCATGGAGCTGCTGCCGTATAAGATCTACTGCACTGACGACCCTCGCATGGGCCTCACTTTTCTCCCAAGAGAGGACGCCATCAAGCGGACGCATATCCAGCTCAACCCGCCTTGGCAGCTCGGGTGGATCATCTTCGACTTGGACCATAGCGATGCGCGCTTCAGGCATTCTGACAACATTCTGCCGCACCCAACCTTCATCGCGATCAATCGGGCGAATGGGCACGCGCACGCCGCATACCTTTTGGCATCACCAGTCGCAAAGCATGGACGGGCGCGCGGCAAACCGCTCATATACTTTGCATCTGTCGAACGGGGTCTACGCCGAAGACTCGGTGCCGATCCAAGCTATTCTGGCCTGATCGTCAAGAACCCGCTCCATACGCACTGGGACGTAGAATTCCGTGAGACGCGCCCTTTCGAACTCGATGATCTCGCCAGCTGGCTCTGGTTCAACGACATGAGGCCAGAGGTCTACCGCACGCACTCGACTGGTGCCGGTCGAAATGTGACTTTGTTCGACGAACTCCGGCAACTCGCTTATCGCGAAATCTTGACTTTCAAGGCAGCGGGAGGTGGCCGGGACGCTTGGCAGACGCACATCAATAGAAAAGCTGCGAACCTCAACGAGCAGTTCGATCTACCGCTTGGGATCAGCGAGGTGCGGTCGACGTCGAAGTCTGTGGCTCGGTGGACTTGGCAAAAATTCAACGCTGACGCCTTCTCAAAGGTGCAGGCGAACAGAGGGCGCATCAGCGTGGCAAAACGCCAAAAACGAGGGACACAGGAAGCGCGACAGCCTTGGAAATCTCAGGGCCAGAGTCGCGCCACGTACTTCCGCCAGAAGAGCAAGTTGCAGTACCAGCCAAACAAGCCTATTATCTGATATGGTTGAAGTCTCATTTCGGATCGGCTGGCTGTCTCACCACCCTACTTCTTCTTCGCCTCTGCGGGTGGGGTGGTGCCGAGGCGGATGAGGCCCTCGCGGGCCTTGGCGTGGGCGATCTTCTCGTGGTCGTTTGCAGCGGGCTGCTCCAGCGCCTTGTGGTAATCGGCGATGGCGGCGTCGCGATTGTCCTTCAATTCGTGGCATGGTGCGGCCATATAGGTTCGATGGCCTTCTCGAAGTCACGCAAGGCGTCTCTGCGCCGTTTGCATCCTGTTCTTCCGAAGGTCCACTACACCCATCACGGTCTCTATTCCGGTGATGGCCGCGTCGCGCACTACGCCGGCTGGTCGAAACCCGGTCAGCCCGGGCTCATCGAGGAGGTGTCCCTTGAAGAGTTCAAGGGAGTCTACAACGCGTGGCAGAAGGATCATGACGATGCCCGCTTCAACGGCGAGCAGGCGGTAAAGCGCGCTCACGGATTGGAGAGGACTCCTGCAACCTGTTTGCCAACATTCTGCTCATCCCGTCGCAGGTACCAGACCTTGGGATCATCCGGAGCGCACATGGTAACAGACGTCCATGGCGCGATGCTGGATGCCGGGAGGCCATCGGTCACGGCGTCCGGGCTGGCACTGATCATGGGGCGGATGTTGATACCCGCACCTCGGCGCGATCGCCGCCGTTGAACCGGCATAACCGGGAGAAGAAGGCTTCTATCTGATATGGTTCCTGTCTCGCTGTTAGCGTTCGGAATCGACCCAAGGATGCCAGGGGACCGCCGCAAACGTCCGGTAACTCAGAAAGCGACTCTAGTTGTCAACGCCGGAGCAAAATTGCATCGGCTGGCCGGAGCAATAATCCATCAGTCTTGAACGCAAGAAGGCCCCCGCGCGCGGGGGCCTTCTTGCGTTCGCGTTGTCTTTTTCAGCCCCGCTCTTCT
>JBJXDZ010000008.1:0-6872 GCA_046154645.1 Hyphomicrobiaceae bacterium | reverse complement strand
TTGGATTCCCTCATCCCGGTGTTGAACGCCATAGAAGCAGACATGCTCGAAGTGCTTCCAGCTCGCAAGCAGAGTGAACTGGTTGGATCTCTGCGCGAGTTGGTCACGGGCGATTCAGGTTGAACACAGGTGGCGATCTGCATGTGCATCGCCCAACCCGGAGACGGGCTCGCCGGTTAGGAGCGCCCGTGGGGCCGAGTTCAGGCTGCGATCAGCGCGGCACTCGGGCTGAGACATTAGTCCGCCACCAGTGCGATACGGTCGGAATTTTCTGCCTATAGCTGCTTTCGTGCGGTTCGTCGTAAGCGGTGTCCGGTGCCCCCCCACATTTCGGGTAGTCGCGGACGGTGGCTCATTGCCATCCCATGGCCCGCTTACGTTCAAATTTCAGCATCGAACATTGGGCTCGGCAAACGCAGACTCGGCGAAATCGGAGGAGATCACGTCAATTGTTGTGGCGACGCTCATCAACGATAAGGCAGAACGGGGGGCGCTCTACGGAACAGACCCGGATGCGGATGTTCTTCCACCAGCCACGACGCGCGGGTATGTGCAATTTCGGTCAATTGGAGATTGGATTACTTGAATTGTCCCGCTGGCCGGGTTGCTTAGCCTCTTTCGCAAACGGAGTCGCGCAACAAGGGGCGACAGAAACATCCAGTCCTCGCCTCAAGTGGTATCTAAACAATTCAACGCATTGATTAAAAACAAAAAATTCAAGAATGTGAAATTTGACGGATCACCACAATCTTGGGTTGCATTGCAATCTTAAGTTGATGTATCTGTGGATAACGGGTCATGTGCGAGCGCTGGTCGCGATCGCTCAACTGAGGCCGGAACCACTTCGTGAGTCGTCTGATTGGAGTATTGAGTGATGGAAGCCGCAATCGAACGCCAAGCGTCGCATCGAGCCACGCTGCAAACCGACCAATCTTGGAGCCCCGATTTAGCCCTCTCACGATATAGTTTGCGCGTGTTCTCTTGGCCCGAGATATTTGGTCAGTTTGTAGCTATGGCTCTGATTTGTTCTTTTCCGATCGTGTTCTTTGGCTTGATAGCAGTTACTTTCATCGGAAACCTGAGATGAGCTGACTGTGGCGGACTCACACCTCCAATCCAGCGCCCATGCCGGGCACACCACGCTCCGCACCGCTACGCTTCATATAGCGTTCGAGGTAGGGACGGCCGTTACCGCGCAGAAGTCTTCGCCTCGTTGAGAGTGAGCTTATTGGAACAGAGTCAAGCACTCAAATGTTTGTAACGGAACACCAGTAAGGTGATAGGCGCCTCTCAAATCCTCCGTTCGCGAGTGGCACTCGCTTGAGCACTGATGAGCCAATTGTTCTTGGACCCGTGCCGAGCGAATTCAAGATGTCCGGTGCTAAGAGAACTGGAGTGGAATGTGGTGAAACGACGACAGCTGCTGCCGCGAGTCCTGGAGCCAAGGGTCCTGGAGCCACGGATCCTGGAGCCACGGCTCCTGGAGCCAAAGGTCTTTGAGCCACGGGTTCTGGTGCCAAAGGTCCTAGAGCCAAAGGTCCTGAGGCCATGGATCCTGGAATAAAGGGAGATGCAGCGTGTTCGGCTGCGCGCGTGGCTCAACCTGCTCAGGATATCGCAGATGCCTTCCGTGATCACGGCCCCGCTTGGCGTGGGCCAATCGAGGGTCTGTGAGCCTCGGCCAACTGAAGATGAACAGCGCCATCGAGAACTGCCGTACGGCGGCCCTCGGTGGTCACGTCGCGCACCGTAAGGACATTGCGTGCGGGCATACTCTCATTGCCTACAACAGCAGCCTTATGGGCAAAGAGCCAGCAATGGGGCGCTGGCGACGACTTGATCGCGTTCCGGTGCCATGCGCCTCCAGCTCGGCTCACCAATACGCTGTGCGTTTGGGCAGTGCGATCAGCTTGTCGGTCGGCTGGAAGATGCCGCGCCGCAGTTGTGTAACCCCGACCTCGGCATCTGAGGGTGATCTGCGGTCGGCGTGATCACGGTTGCCGAAGGTGACCGTTGCAGCGCCCTCGCCGAACGCGAGCGTCGCTACGGCAGGATCAGCCATCGGCTGGCGGATCGAGCTTGGCGATGCGGGCGATGAACACGTCCTTGAACTCGGGGTTGGAGTAGTCGGGGTTCTGTTCCAGGAACGCGATCACCCGGCGGTAGCAGTCGGCAGCTTCGCGGTTCTCGCCGCGCTTCTCGTGCACCATGCCGAGCCGATCCCAGCCGTCATGCACCTCGGGGTAGCGCACCTGCAGCTCGCGAGCGGCGGCCTCGGCCTTGTCGAGCTTGCCGTCGCGGATCAGATCGAGCACCGCGTTCGAGACGTCGGTCAGATCGTCGTCGAAGACGTCATTGTCGAGGGGCGCTGCACCAGCGAGCTTGGCCATCAACGCTTCACGCACCTCCCGAAGACTTTTCTGCTTCTCGCCAGCCCGTGCATCGCGGGCAGCCTGTGCCACCGCGAGACGCTCGCGCTCGCCGGCTTCATCCTTCGTCAAGCAGCACGCCTTGTACTTCTTGCCGCTTCCACACGGGCAGCGATCGTTGCGTCCGGGCTTGGCCATCGGGGTCGGTCCTGATGTTGAGAAGGACGTCGTCTTTGTACGCAACCCTGTTGGCAGATACCAGATTCCACGACTTCCTGCTCGCCTGTGATCGCGATCTGGCCGAGGGGCGTCAGGCCCAGTGCTGCGCCAGCCGTGGTGCCCGGCTCGACGTATCGCACTTCAAACGCAAGCCGCGAGGCCGACCATTGAAGCTCGCCCCCGAGCACGACGAGCGCTTCTCGTTCTGCTGCCGACGGGACGGCTGCCGGTCGCGAGCCACGCCGCCGTCACTGCGGTTCCTCGGGCGCCGGGTCTATGTGGCGGCAATCGTGGTGCTGATCGCGATCCTGCAATCGGGCACCAGTGCGTCACGCATCGAGCGTCTTGCTGCGGTCGTCCAGGTGCCGCCGGGTACGATCGCGCGTTGGCGACGATGGTGGCGGGATACATTCATCGCGACGCCGTTCTGGCAGATCGCCCGTGCCCGCTTCATGCCGCCGGTCGAGCACGAGTGACTTCCGGCCTCGCTCCTCGGTCGGTTCGGGGACGACGAGCGCGACCAACTCATATCGGCTCTCCGCTTCATTGGGCCGATCACTGGCGGCACTTCTCGATAAGCGGAACCTTAACCAACATTCACGCTCGCTGACGGTCGACGGGCATCCGCAGAGCATCTGCCTCGAAGCGCATCGACCGGCCCCATAGCATCGGCGCATCCCCTCGTCAGGAGCGTCGGCATGGCAGCAGAGCCCAGAGATCCACGTGTGCACGAACGGTGGGCGCGGATGCGCTTTGCCGTCATCGGATGGCTGTTGGCCGCCCCCCCGAGAAGGGCGAGCTAAGGGCTGCGATCGCCGAGCTGGCATCGAGGACATGGCAGCATCCAACGACCGGCGAGCCCGTTCGGTTCGGCTTCTCGACGATCGAGCGCTGGTACTACCGCGCGCTGCGCGAGCGCACCGATCCCGTCGGCGTGCTCCGCCGCAAGATGCGTGTCAACGCGGGGCTGCAGCACGCGATCAGCGATGCGGTGCGCCAAGCCGTGCTGGCGCAGTATACCGCCCACAAGGGCTGGAGCGTGCAACTGCACCACGATAACCTCGTCGCTCTCGCTGAGACGCAACCCGAGCTTCGGCCGGTGCCATCCTATCCGACGCTGCGTCGCTTCATGCGCGCCAACGGCCTCGACAAGCGCCGGCGCCTTACGTCACGTACGACCGATGGTGCCGAGCGCGCCGAGGCCCGCCTCGCCGATCGCGAGATCAGAAGCTACGAGGCCGAGTATGTGAATGCGCTTTGGCATTGGGATTGCCACGTCGGATCGAGGAAAGTTCTGACGGCACGCGGAGAATGGCAGACGCCGATCCTGTTCGGCGTGCTCGATGATCGCTCGCGGCTCGCCTGTCACTTGCAATGGTATCTGGCGGAGACCGCCGAGACCATCGCGCACGGCCTCGCCCAGGCGATCCAGAAGCGGGGGGGCCGCGTGCCGGCTTGAGCGACAACGGCGCTGCGATGACCGCCGCCGAAGTGACGGAAGGTCTCGCTCGCCTCGGCATCGCTCACTATAAGACGCTTACTTATAGTCCGTACCAAAACGCTAAATCCGAGTCCTTCTGGGGCCCGGTCGAGGGGCGTCTCATGGCCATGCTGGAGGGCTTGCCGGACTTGACGTTGGCGCTTTTGAACGAGGCGACGCAAGCCTGGGTCGAGCAGGACTACAACGGCAAGCGCCACTCCGAGATCGGCGAGGCCCCGATCACGCGCTTCCTGGCCGGACCCGATGTCACCCGGGAATGTCCCGATAGCGACGCGCTCCGCCTCGCCTTCACCCGATCCGATACACGCACGCAGAGGAAGAGCGACGGCAGCATCGTGATCGAGGGCCGCCGCTTCGAGATCCCCAACCGCTACCGGCATCTGACGCGCATCGAGGTGCGCTACGCATCCTGGGATCTGGCCCACGTGCACTTCGTCGACGAGCGCACAGGCGCCGTGCTCGCCCGCCTCTTTCCACAAGACAAGACGCTCAACGCCAGCGGCCTGCGCCGCACGCTCGATTCTGTCTCGACGGCCTCCACACCCCAAGCCGTACCGCCTGCGATCGGCCTGCCGCCGCTGCTGGCCCGGATGCTCGATACGCAGGCGCGCACCGGTCTGGCGCCGCCCTATCTGCCCAAGAACGACAAGGCCCGGGACGATGAGCAAGGAGACGACACATGAACAAGAAGCTGCTGGCACTCTATGGCCTGAAGTGGAACCCGTTTGCCCCCGACGTGCCGGTCGAGGCCCTGCACGTGTCGCGCCGATCCGAGTCGTTCTGCTGGCGCGCCGAGCAGTTGGTCGGCGAAGGCGGCTTTGCCCTCGTCACCGGCGCACCCGGCACCGGCAAGTCCGTCACCCTGCGCATCCTCGCCGAGCGGCTCGCAGCCAAGCGCGACGTCAAGGTCGGCATCCTCTCGCGCCCGCAGGCGGGCCTCACCGACTTCTACCGCGAGATGGGCGACCTGTTCGGCGTCGAGCTGCGACCCGCCAACCGCTGGGGTGGCGCCAAGCTCCTTCGGGATCGATGGCAGACCCACATCGATGCCGCTCTGTCGCGGCCCGTCCTGATCGTCGACGAGGCCCAGGAGATGCAGGCGGCCGTGCTGGCTGAGTTGCGGCTGCTCTCGTCCGCCCGCCTCGACAGCCACATTCTGCTGACCGTCGTGCTCGCCGGCGACGGCCGATTGCTGGAACAACTGCGCTCCGACGAGCTGATGCCGCTCAACAGCCGCATGCGTGTTCGCCTGACGCTCGAACGGGCGACACCCGACGAACTGGCCGAACTCATCATGCATGCGCTGCAGAAGGCCGGCGCCGTCAAGCTGATGACGCCCGAGTTGATTGCCACGCTCGCCGATCATGCCCAGGGCAACCCGCGCGCACTCATGAACATCGCCGGCGAGTTGCTCGACGTTGCAGCCCAACGGGAGGCCCGCCACATCGACGAGAAGTTGTTCCTGGAGATGTGCGCCGCACCGCCCGTGCCGGAGCCCAAGTCAGCGCGGCAGCGGCGATGAGCCAGCTCCCTGTCGAGCCCGCATGGCGTCTCGCCGAGCGTGCCGAGGAGCACCGCTGGCTCATCACCGGCCTGTGGGCCGAGCAGGCCGTCGGCATCGTCGGGGGCGAGCCCAAGTGCTGCAAGTCGTTCCTGGCGCTCGATCTCGCGGTTGCCGTCGCATCAGGCATGCCGTGCCTGCGCCGGTTCCCGGTGTCACGCCCCGGCCGCGTGCTGCTCTACGCCGCCGAGGACGCACTGCACATCGTGCGCCGGCGCCTCGAAGGCATTGCCGCTGCCGCCGGTGTCGCGCTCGCCGATCTCGATATCCAGGTGATCACGGCGCCGGTCCTTCGCCTCGATCTCGAGGCCGACCGTCGCAAGCTCGCCGAGACCGTCACCAGACTGCAGCCACGCCTGCTGATCCTCGACCCGTTCGTGCGGTTGCACCGCATCGATGAGAACGCCAGCGGCGAGGTCGCCCCGCTGTTGGCTTACCTGCGCGAGCTGCAACGCCGGCATGGCATGGCCGTGCTCGTCGTCCACCACGCCAAGAAGGGCGGCGCCGTCCGGGCCGGTCAGGCCCTGCGCGGCTCCTCCGAGTTCCACGCCTGGGGCGACAGCAACCTGTATCTGCGCCGCGACGGCGATGTCCTGACCTTGACCGTCGAGCATCGTGCCTCACCCTCGCCCAAGCCGATCAACATCGAGCTGGCGCAGCGCGGCGAGGCCCTCGCCCTGGAGGTCGCCGACCGGCGCGAGCCCGAGACGCCGGCGCCAAGCTCCCTCGATGATCGCATCCTGGCCATCCTCGTCGACGCGGATCACCCGGTCCCGTTCGCCAAGCTGCGATCGCTATGCCGCGTCCGCGCCATCTCGCTGCACGAGCGGATCGGTGTGCTCTGCGCCGCCGGCCGCGTCGTCAAAATCGACGGCGGCTATCGCCTCGCCGACCGCTGAGCGCCGTCGCGTTCCCAGTTCCCGTTCCCAACTGCTCTACAGCGTGCGGGAATGGGAACGGCAACGCGCGACCGCACCGAAGCCCTCGCTTCTCTTCACTCCCCTGATCCAACTTCCTTGGTTCGGCCCCTTGCGGAGCCCTTCCTTCATCCCGGCCACACGTCGACATCGCCGCCGTGTCGAGCGGCGGTCAAGATGCGCGCGCCGGAGCATGGCGACCGGTGAATCCGGTTGATGGCGACCGCCGTTTCCAGTCGATGACGACCACCCGTTCCGGTCCATGGCGACCAGGGCATCAGGGCTGTGCACGGGCGTGATGAACG
>JBJXDZ010000007.1:0-44288 GCA_046154645.1 Hyphomicrobiaceae bacterium | reverse complement strand
GTGTTCGGCGAGGCCCGCTGCATCCCCTGGCATCTGGGTCGCAACGTGCACGGCGCCGAGCCCCAGGTGATCGAGCAGCGCTGTCAGCCGCTCCGTGGTCGTCATGATCGCTGTCATTTCCGTGTCCCCGCTCGCGCCGCCGGTGTCCGTGTCCGTGACGATAGGCAGAGAGTCCTCGTCCCGCCAGCGATTGCCTGACCCGCCGAGGCCTGCCTACATGCCGACTACGGACGGTTCGCCGCTTCAGCGCGACGGAGGGTTTGGGTCACCGGACGCACGATGCCACGGATGATCAGTTGGCATGTGCTTTTTGCATGCGCCAGTCGACTAGGTCGCAGGCCAGTCTTTGCTGCACTGCAATCGGATTGGCGCAAATTTGTGGCTGCTGCGTGCTCACCGAGCCCCGCAGCTTCTGGCGGCTGTCAAGCGAGGGTGACCTGAAGATTGCGTTCCAGACTTGTACGCGAGTTTCCGGATAGACAGGTCGCTTGAACGCTTGATAGCGAACGTGGCGTGAGCTCAATTTCGGGCACCCATGACAATAAGTGCTGCGCTTGCTCCGTGGCAGCCGCCTGAATTCGTGCCTTATGGCAGAACATTCGACGCGCCGATCGACAACGCGTATGAGTGACGGCCATTGGTACAGCCCCTCCGCTAATGAAGTAGCCGTGATCAGCCTCCAGATTGGATGAGCCCCGCAATGGGAGCGCAATAAAATGAAGCGAAACGGAGAAGTGGCCTCCAGATCAAACACCAAGGAGCATCCCGTGGTTGTTGGTCGCCGCGGAACAGACGAGGCAGGTGCGCGGCCGGCAGACCTCAAGACAAAAAAATCCCCGGCGAGAAAAACGGAGAAAATATTGAAAAATGATAAGCGCTCCATGAACGACCGGTTGGGTCCGCTGTCGTTTTCGGTTTGACGCAGGTTGGATCAGGCAGCGACGCTCTGCGTCGCCTCCACGGCGACATGCCACGGCAGCAACGACTCGACGTCGGCAAGCGTGATGGCCTTCGGCAGCTCGGTGAAGATGTGCCGAAGGTCGGCGTAGGGCTCGAGGCCGTTGGCCTCGGCGGTCTCGATCAGGCCGTCCAGGCGCGCGGACGCCTCGGCCCCGGCCGGCGTGTCGGAGAACAACCATGCCTTTCTGCCCAGTCAAAAGGCCTGATGGCGTTTTCGCAAAGATTATTGTCGATCTCGATCCGTCCGTCGTCGAGGTAACGGATGAGCAGCGGCCACTGGTTGTCGAGGAAGGTCATGGCCTGCCCACCTCGAGCCGCAGGAGCACTATCACAAGCGGGCCTGGCAGCTGTCTGGAGGCCAGACCCGGCGCGTCGCCTTCGCCAGGGCCATCGCGCACGGGCCAGATCTCGTGTTCGCCGACGAACCGACCAACAGCCTGGACGAACAGAATGCCATGCATCGCATTTCCTGGCTGCGGCAATGGATGGCTGCGGACGAGCGCCGCACAGTCGTCTGGGTCACACATCAGCGCACCCTGAGCGAAGCGATGGCAGACTCCATTCTCGATCTCGAGCGCTTCAGTCCGCAGGATTTGCGCGACCGCGTTCTCGAGCCGCGGCCCAATCGAACGATGTCTCCTTCGGGGATGGAGGCACGCGACACGTATCTCACGCCACCTTGGCGTCCTCGAGCATCATGGCTGCACATTTTTCGCCGATCATGATCGATGGCGCGTTGGTGTTGCCGCCGACCACCTGCGGCATGATCGAGGCGTCCGCCACCCTGAGGCCCTTGATTCCGACGACTTTGAGGCGTGGGTCGACGACGGCATCGTCACCCGTCCCCATGCGACAGGTGCCGACCGGGTGCAGGTTCGAGACACCGCGACTGCGCAGATCCTCGATGAGATCGGCCTCGCTGCTGACGGAAGCACCCGGCACCGCTTCCTCTGCGATGTATGGCTTGAGCGCCGACTGCTCGGCGAGCTTCCGGCAAAGGCGAAAACCGAACAACATCGCTTCGACATCGTAAGCGGTTTCCAGAAACTTGAACTCGATCTTCGGCGCTGCCAGCGGATCGGGAGACTTGAGGCTGACCTTGCCGCGACCTTCGGGGCGCAGGTGCACCGGCGTGATCATGAAGCCCGGCCAGGCATGCGGAATGATGCCGTCACGGTCGCGCCGGTCGATCGAGTAGAGCGTGATGTTGAATTGCATGTCGGGCCGGTCGAAGCGCGGGTCCGACTTCGTGAGGATTCCAGCGAGCGTGCTGCTGCCCGCGAGCAGGCCGCGCCGACGGAAAATGTACTCCATCCCGGCCTTGACCTGCTGCACCGGCGAACGGGCTAGATCGTTGAGTGTCGCGCGCTTTGTCGCCTTCCACGCGATGAACGAGTTGAAGTGATCGTGGAGGTTGGCGCCGACGGGGAGATCGCGCTCGACCTTGATCCCCATTTCCCGCAGGTGCGCGCCCGGTCCGATACCCGAGAGCAGCAGGAGCTGCGGCGAGCCGTAAACGCCGCCCGAAGCCACGATCTCGCCACGGCAGCGCGCCGTCCGTTTGCCGCCCGGCGTCTGATACTCGACACCTGCTGCGCGACCGTTCTCGATCAGGATGCGGGTGGCGTGGGCTTCGGGCTCGACAACGAGGTTCCGGCGATTGCGCGCCGGCTTGAGATAGGCCGTCGCAGCACTCCAGCGTTTGCCGTCGCCGATGGTGGCTTGGTAGTAGCCGACGCCCTCCTGCGTCGCGCCGTTGAAGTCGTTGTTGCGCGGGACGCCGGCCTGCACGGCCGCCTCGATAACGGCGTCGATGATCTCGTTGCGCACGCGCTGATCGCTCACTCGCAACGGACCGCCGATGCCGTGGAACTCGTCCTCGCCGCGTTCCTGGTCTTCGGCCTTGCGGAAATAGGAAAGCACGCTCGTGTAGTCCCACCCCGTGCAGCCCATCTGGCGCCAGCCGTCGTAATCGGCCGGTGTGCCGCGCATGTAGACCATGCCATTCAGCGAGCTGGTTCCACCGAGCATCTTGCCACGCGGCTGGTAGGACGTGCGTCCGTTTAGGCCGGCGACCGGCTCGCTCTCGAAGCGCCAGTTGTAGGTGTCGTGCGTATAGAGCTTGTGATAGCCGATCGGGATGTGGATCCAGGGGTCGTTGTCACGCCTGCCAGCTTCGAGCAGCAGCACGCGGTAGCGCCCTGACTCCGAGAGGCGGGCTGCGACCGCACAGCCGGCCGAGCCCGCGCCGGTCACGATATAATCGAACGTTTCCACTTGCATGCTGCTCTCGCCGCTCTTTGCTTTGAATGCCCCTGGACGCACGGCACACTGGCTCGATGAATGCCGCTGGCCGGCCTAACGCGAAACGTCAGCGGAAGCTGACTTCCTTGTAGCCACCTTTGGCCACGGCGTCGGTTGCCTTGCGATATGTGACTGCATGTCCGTTGTAGCCGAGCACACGCCGGACGAGGCGACCGTCGACGTTACGATTGACGCCTGTTTGCCAGGAATCGACCTTCTGCGCCAACAGCGGCTCGGAGATCTTGAGCACTGTCTGCGTCCATTCGTCGACCGGCTCGGGCTTCGGTTCGACGCGGCTGTAGCCATGCTCGCGCATGAAGCGGATGAGCCCCGTCTGCCATTCGACGCAGTGCTCGATGCCGTGCGGCACGTTCCCGCGCGCGGTGTGCGGACCCAACACCATAAGGAGATTCGGAAACTTCTCCGCCAACATGCCGAGGAACGTGCGCGGCTGCCCGTCCACCCAAACGTCTTTGAGGCGGACTCCGTCGGCGCCGCGAAAATCGATGCGATCAAAGGCTCCGGTTACCCCGTCGAAGCCGGTCGCGTAGATCAGGATGTCGAACTCGTACTCCTGCTTCGCCGTCTTGACGCCCTTCGGCATGATGCACTCGATCGGCTGATCCTTGATGAGGTCGACGAGCAGCACGTTGTCGCGGTTGTAGGCCTCGAAGTAGCCGCTCTCCAGCGGAACGCGCCGCGTGCCGAACCCGTGGTCTTTCGGAATCAGCAGCTCGGCGACCTTGGGATTCTCGACCCGGCTTCTGATCTTCCTAGCGACGAAGGCGCTCAGCTCGGCGTTGGCCTTCTCGTTGATATAGCTGTCGCGGAAATTGCCGACCCAGATGCCGAAGCCAGGCTCAGCATAGAGCTTTTCCCAGAGGGTTTCGCGCTCTTGCGCGCTCACGTCGAACGTCGCGCGCGGATCGGCATTGTGGATGAACGAGGTCGCCGTGGTGCGGCAGTGCGCATAGATCTGATCGTAGCGCGACTTGATCTCCTCCATCTCCGCCTTGCTGATCTTGGAATTGTGCAAGGGCGCCGCCCAATTGGGCCGCCGCTGGAAAACGGTCAGTTGCTTCGCCGTCTTGGCGATTTCCGGGATGGCCTGGATGGCGGTGGCGCCGGTGCCGATGACGCCGACGCGCTTACCCGTGAAATCGACCGGCGTGTGAGGCCACAGTCCCGGATGATAGGCTTGTCCCGCGAAGCTCTCGCGGCCAGGGATCTTCGGCAGCGTCGGCGTCGAAAGCACGCCCATCGCTGTGAACAGGAACGTCGCGGTCGCTCGGTTTCCGTCTTCGAACGTCACAGCCCATGTGGTCTTGGCTTCGTCCCACGCAGCAGATTTGACACGGCTGCGAAATTGCATGTCGCGGCGCAGGTGAAACTTGACGGCCACGTGGTTCAGGTAGGCGAGCGTATCGGGCTGCGCCGAAAAGTGTTCTTTCCAATCCCACTCCCGCAGAAGCTCCTTGGAGAAGGAGTAGCCGTACGTCCAGCTTTCCGAATCGAAACGGGCGCCGGGATAACGGTTCCAGTACCAGGTACCGCCAATATCGGAGCCGGCCTCGAACACGCGCACGGTGAGCCCCAGCTCGCGCAGCCGGTAGAGCATGAACATGCCGGAGATGCCGCCACCAATGATGATCGCATCGAAATCCGTGGTCTGCGTTGCCGGTCGCCGCGCCGCGTCCACGCTCATGTCGTTCATTGCTGAATTCCCCCATGCGATTCCGCCCGTGCCAGCGGGCGGGCCGACGTGGCGACTGACCTTTTTACTGCGCAATTCTACCCGAGACTACAACGCGCCTCGAACGTTTCGAATTCGCACTGACTGCATCCTGGGGGGGCGGCACATGTTTGAAGTCAAGATGACAGGTGGAGGCGACTGGAGGCGACGACTGGCTGTTCCAGGAGCAGTGGGACCTGACCAGTCCGGCTTCGTAATCGTCACGGACGTAGCTGTCCAGCTACGTGATGCGCTCAAGCGTCGAGTTGCAGCCGATAGAACGCGTTCGCGTTTCCGAACACCGCCTTGGCGATAGCCTCGCGAGAAATGCCGCGCCGCAGCATTTCACGGATAGCCTTCGGAATCGCCATCATGTCGTTGCCGACGTAGGCGATATGATCGGAGTTGACCATCAGCCGCTCCGCCCCGTGCTCCTCGACGACATCGGCGAACCAGATCGGATTGGTATGCCGCAACGTCTGTCCGACGCCGATGCCAAGGTAGGCCTTGGTCTCCTTGAGACAGTAGTCGAGGATGGTCTCGTCGACATGGTCGATCACAAGCCGGCGGTGGTCGAGGCCCACGCGGTTGATGATCTCCATGTCCATATCGAGGTAGTGGCGCTTGTAATCCTTCGCCGGCAAACCAGCCTCTGCCAGCTTGTGCATGAAATCGCGCGCCTTCTTGGGCGTCGGCGTATGCAGGATGAAGGGCACGTCGAGCGTCTTGGCGAGCCTGACCTGTGCCTCGAAGGCGCGCTTCTGGTCCGCGAGATCCCAGCCCATGTTGAAGTACTGTACGGGATCGATGCCGGTCTCACCGATGGCAACGACGTAGGGGCTCTTCAGATAGGTCGGGATAAGCTCGAGCGCTTGCTCCCACTGATCGACCTTGGTCATCATCGAGATGCCGACGCCAACGAACACCTTGAAGAAGTGCATGGCCTCGGCCTTGGCCGCCAATCGTATCGGCTCGTCCCAGTAGCGGCGGACATCGGCGAGATCGGGTACCTCCTCATGGATCTCGCGATGTACGTGTGGGTTGCCAGCCGAAATGATGGCGGCGGCAATGCCTGTGGCACCGACCGTCTCCCACGCGTCGTAGGGAAAGCCGTGCGTATGACAGTGCGAGTCGATGTAGGGAATGACGGCGCTGGCCATGGCAGACTCCTTCTGTCTCGCAACTGAAAAATTCAGGCCGTCTCTCTCGTGGCAGACGAGTGTATCGGTGCTTGGCGGCCCACGGTCTTGAAAAACTAGGCGACATCGATCAGGGATGCAATTGGCACTAAGCGTTGAGGGCCTTCGTACTGAGACAGGTCGACGGCGGTGCAAAGCTGGAGCTATTGTCGGCTCCTGCAAGCAAATGAATGGAGTATTGGCTGTGACCGCATTCTTCCCAGGCTTCCAGAAGCGACGGCTGACAAGCAACGGTATCGAGATCAACCTGGTGCATGGCGGGAAAGGCCCCCCGGTCCTGCTGCTCCACGGCTATCCGCAAACCCATGTGCTCTGGCACAAGGTCGCGCCGAAGCTGGCCGAGACGCACGCGGTCATCTGCCCCGACATGCGCGGCTACGGCGACAGCGACAAGCCGCAATCTGCGCCGGAGGATCACAGCGTCTACTGCAAGCGCTCCATGGCCCGCGACATGGTCGGTGTGATGGACGCGCTCGGGCACCAGCGGTGGCACGTCGTCGGACACGATCGTGGCGCCCGCGTCGCTCACCGTATGGCACTCGATCATCCCGATCGCATCCTCAGCTTCACCTCGCTGGATGTCGTTGCTTCGCAGGCGGCATTCGAGGGGATGGATTCAGCAAGCGCCTTCGCGTGGTTCCACTGGAACCTCATGAGACAGCCGTACCCGTTGCCGGAGACGTTGATCGGTAACAGCGTGCGTACCTATTTCGATTTCCTGATGGAGCGCTGGTGTGCGACGCCAGGGGCGCTGACGCCAGAGGCCTACGCCGAGTATGCGCGGTGCTTCTGCACGCCTGACGGAGTGCGGGCAACCTGCGCCGAATATCGCGCGATCGAGCTCGATCTGGCGCACGACGATGTGGACCGCGGTCGCAAGCTCACATGTCCCATGCTGGTGCTCTGGGGCTCGAACACCAGCAAGCGGCCCGGCTGGCAGACGGGGCTGCGGCTCGACATGCTAGCAACATGGCGTGAGCGCGCGACGGACGTGCGAGGCCGCGGGCTCGACTGCGGACACTTCCTCCCGGAGGAGAAGCCGGATGAGGTTGCCGCCGAACTGCTCGCTTTCTTCTCGCGCACGAAGGACTAGGCGGGGTGTAGCCCGGCCGCCATGACCACACGAGCGCCCGCATCAATGGCGGGCACTCCGAGGAAAGCCAGGCAGCCCGCACGCATCATCTGTGCAGGGCAAATCCTTCGTATCCCTTTGCGGCAATGTCCGCGCAGATCTTGCGGTAGCGGGCCATACCACCGGCATAGGGCATGAACACGCGCGGTTTCCCCGGAATGTTGGCGCCGAGGTACCAGGAATGCTTGGCGAGCGGCAACAGCGTCTTGTCGGCGGCCTGGTTGACCTGCTCGACCCATTGCTCCATTGCCTCGGGCTTGGCCTCGATCCGCTGCACCCCTTCGCGACGCATGTGTGCGATGCAATCGGTGATCCACTCCGAGTGCTGCTCGATCGCCACGGGCATATTGCAAAGCACCGACGGGCTTCCGGGACCCGTGTTGATGAAAAGATTCGGAAAACCTGCGACCTGCAGTCCAAGATAGCTTTTGGGGCCCGCCTCCCAGGCTGCTGACAGTGTGTGGCCGTCGCGGCCCCGGATGTCCATGCGCAGCAATGGACCCGTCATGGCGTCGTAGCCGGTCGCGAAGACGATGATGTCGAGCGGATACTCGCCGTCCCCGGTCTTGAGCCCTGTCGGCGTGATGGCTTCGATCGGCGATTTGCGGACATCCACCAGCGTGACGTTGTCGCGATTGAAGGTGTCGAAGTAATTGGAATCGATCGGCGGCCGCTTGGCGGCATACGGGTGATCGATGTCGGCCAGCATGTCGGCCGTCTTCGGGTCCTTCACAATGGAACGGATCTTGGTCTTGATGAACTCGGCTGCTGTTGCGTTCGCCGCTACCGTCTCGATTATATCGCGAAAGCCAGCGCGGAATTGCAAGCCGCCTTTCTCCCAGGCCGCCTCGAACACCGCTTGCCGTTCCTCAGGCGAGACGTCGAACACCGATCGATCCTGGATGGTGAACTGGTGGCCGTTGTGCGTGCTCTTCATGACGCGGGCAATTTCGGCGTAATTGTCCTTGACGTAACGTTGGAACTCCGGGGTAAGCGGCGCGTTGCGGGCCGGCACGGAGTAGTTCGCGGTCCGCTGGAAGACCGTCAGATGCTTCGCTGTCTCGGCGATGACAGGAGCTGCCTGGATTCCGGTCGAGCCCGTGCCGATCATGCCGACGCGCTTTTCCGTGAAGTCGACTCCCTCGTGCGGCCATTGCCCCGTGTGGTACCAGGCACCGCCAAAGCTCGCGAGCCCGGGGATCTTCGGCACGTTTGCGGTCGACAGGCAACCGACAGCCGTCACGAGGTATTTCGCTATATGCTGCTCGCCGCTCTCGGTCGTCACACGCCAGCGGTTGGCCTTACCCTCGTAATGGGCAGCCTTGACCCGCGTGTTGAATTCTATGTCGCGCTTCAAATCGAACTTGTCTGCGACGTAGTTGAGATAGCGACGGATTTCAGCGTGTCCGGGATAGCGCTCGGTCCATGTCCATTCCCGCAGCAGCTCCTCCGAAAACGTGTAGCAATAAGCATGGCTTTCCGTGTCGCAGCGCGCACCGGGATAGCGGTTCCAGTACCAGGTGCCGCCGACGCCATCACCAGCCTCCAATACCTTCACCGACAGCCCGAGCCGGTCGCGCAGGCACAACAATTGGTACATGCCGGCAAAACCCGCACCGATCACCAGCGCGTCGAATTCCTGTGCCTGCCCCGCGCCCTTGACGTAGCCATTCGCCTCAACGTCAATCATCTCGCCACATCCATTTCATCGAAAGCTTCCGGACTCGATACGAGCCCATCCACAAGGACCTCGTCAAGGTGACGCCGCTGCTATCCCTTCGGTCGAACAGCCGCAGTGACTGCGCCTGCGCCTGACGAGCGACCGCCGTCGACAACGAACTGCCCGCCGGTGGTGTTGGACGCAAGATCCTCTCCGTCGAGTGCAACCTTGGCGTGCGCTAGCATCAAGGCCAGGAAGGAATTGCAGCGCTCGGGTTTGATCTCGAACTCGGCAATCCTAGATGTCCATCGCGCGCCGCGAATAATTGGTCGAGCTCCAGCCGCCGTCCACGGCGAGGATGTGGCCGTTTATGAAGCCCGCCCTGTCTGATGCGAGGAAGAAGATGGCATCCGCGATATCTTCGGGACGGCCGAGCCGCGGGAATGGCGTGACGTCCTCGGAGAGTGCCATGAACTGGCGATCCTTCTCGAAGCGTGCCTTCGTCAGGGGCGTAGCAATCAGGCCGGGGGCAACGGCATTGACGCGGATGCCCTTGGGGCCATAGTCGGCCGCCATCTGGCGCGTTATGCCGATCACGGCTGCTTTGGTGGCCGAGTAGGGTGCCGATTTGACCGGCCCGAAGATGCCGAACACCGAGGCGATGTTGACGATGGCGCCGCCCTCGGAAGGGAACGCCTTCAGCACCTCGCGCGAGTAACGGAATACGGCTGTCATATTGATGTCGACGTAGCGCTGCCAGTCCTCGTCGCTGGTATCGTGCGCGGCCTTGGCGGCGCCGATGCCGGCATTGTTGACGAGGATGTCGAGGCGGCCGAACGTCTGCAACGCAGCTTTGACGGCGTCCTCGGGAGCGGATTTGGCCGTCACGTCCTGGGTGAGCGCGGTGACGAGGTCGGTTCGGTTGCCGCAGAGCGCCAACGTCTCTGCCAGTCCCTCGCTGTTTCGGTCTGAAGCGACCACGGCGACGTTCTCCGACACAAACCGCTGTGTGGTTGCTCTACCGATTCCGGATCCGGCGCCGGTGACAATGGCTACCTTGGTTGTCATGCTCACTCTCTTTCAGTGATGATGGTGCGCTCGCGCCGGAGCTTCAGCCGAGGCACGCCGTATTGCAAGGGGCACATGTTGATAGGGACACACGCGGTACATGGCCGGCCGGCCAAGTCAGGCCAACTCATTCAGTCGACCAACAAACGCCTCGATCAGCGCATTGGTCTCCATCGGGCGCTCGAGTTGAGGATAGTGACCGACGCCGGCGATGATCTCGATTTCGACGCCCGGCACCTTCTCGCGCAACATGTCCAGATAAGGCGACGTTTGCCCCTTGGTCAGCGGCAGGCGCGCACCCTCAGGCGTAATCATAGTCGACTGGATGGCCAGCATCGGGACGCGGACGGCGGCCAGTAGCGCATCCATCTGCTCGGCGTCGTGGCGGCCGATATCGGCCAGCAAGGCTGTTCCAAACTCCGGTTCGACCTGCATGGCCCGTGCGGTCATCGCTTCGATCCGTGCCTTATCGAAGTCCGGACCAAACATCTGAGCAAACATGCGCCTTGCGGCGGCTTGATAGCCAGCCGCCGAAGCTCCGTTGCCCAGGGCCGCATTATTCGCCTGGCCACGCTTCCCTAGCCGACTACCGTCAACCAGGATGAGCGCCTTGGTGCGTTCGGGAACTCGTGCGGCAACCTCCAGGGCCACCCGACAACCCAGGCTGTTGCCGATGATGACGGACGGCGGCAGCTTCAAGCTTGTAAGAAGGTCAGCGAGATCGCAGCCATGCGTCTCGACGCGCCTGTGCACGGTGCTGGCCGGCGTCATTCCGTGGCCGCCGAGGTCAACTGCCACGCAGTCGTGTTGCGGCGAGAAATGCGCAATCTTGCCGGCCCAGTCCGTTCGATCACAGCCGAAGGCGTGTACGAAGACCAGCGGCGGGGCGCCATTGCCTTTGCGCGCGTAATGGATCGGCGTCATAAAGCCCCTCGCAGGTTCAGCTTGGCTGCGCACAGTCATTTGTTGCCATCGCACAACTTCATACTGCATCCGAGAGCGCCAGCCCCTGCATGCTGATTGCGGGTTGCCGCCCTGAGATCATGTCGGACAGGATCCGAGCCGAACCAAGTGACATCGTCCACCCCATGTGCCCGTGGCCCGTATTCAAGAACAGATTGGCGATCGGGCTTGGACCCAGGATCGGCGCGCCTTTAGGGGTCATAGGCCGCAGTCCAGCCCAGTGCGTCGCACTCTCGTAATCTGCTCCGTCAGGGAATAGCGACCGGATTGTGCCCAGCATGTGCTCGAAGTCCCTGGCTGAGTGCGACCGATCGAACCCCGCGAAGTCCGCTTTCGCAGTGACCCGTAACCGATCACCCAATCGAGACCAGGCGATCAGGTAAGTCTCGTCGACGCCGGTCAACTTCGGCGCCTTGTTGCGGGTACCGACGGGAACCGTGATTGCATATCCTTTCACGGGGTGCACAGGCAGCTTGAGACCGAGATCTCGCGCCAGGAGTGGTGAGTAGCTCCCGAGTGCGAGCACGTAGGCGTCCGCGGCGTGCTCTCCCCGATCGGTGACAACCTTGGTGACCCGCTGACCATCTGACACGATCGATTTGATATTGGTCTCGTAGTGAAATGCCACATTCGCCATGCCGGAGAGGCGATCAGCCAATGCGCGCGTGAATTTGTGACAGTCACCCGATTCGTCGGTCGGGCAATAAATGGCTCCAGCCAACTTGTCGGTCTCATTTGACAACGCGGGCTCGATCTCTGCGATGCGGTGCGGTGAAAGCGCTTCGAGCCTGACGCCATTGCTCGTGAGAACGGACATTGCCGCAATGCTGCGCTCGAGATGTCCGGCATCACGGTAGAGGAACAGCGCACCACCGGAGTAGCGATCGAAGTCTATTCGCTCTGCCCGCACGATGTCATCGAGGAGCGATTGCGAGTACAGGCACAGCCTGACCTTGTTCGCGGTATTGGCGGCCGCACGGTCCGCCGGGCATTCTCTCAGAAACTTCAGAGCCCACTCCCACATTGCCGGGTCCAGCCTGAACCGGAACTTCAGCGCGGTGTCGTTACGAAAGAGCGACTGCAGCAGAAGTTTCGGCGCCCGTGGGCTGGCCCAGGTGTAGGCGTGGCCTGGCGTAATCATCCCGGCATTGGAAAAGCTTGTCTCCATGGCAGCGCCGGGCTGGCGATCGATCAGTTCGACCTCATGTCCCTCCTGCGCCAAGTAGTAGGCCGTTGTGACACCGATGACGCCTGCACCGAGAACGATGATCTTCATGGTCGGACATCCGCTTCTCGAAAGGTGGAAATGGGATGATCGGCCGCGCACACAGTGCTAGGGTGCCAGGAGCGCTTTGCGAGGCTATCGGCTTGGTTCCTTGCCGATATAGGTGATCTGATTGGCAGGCAGGTGGCGCCACGTGGAGTCCTGCTCCTGCTCCTCGAGGAAGTGGGCACCAAAGCTGACCGTGCGCGGCGTTATCAAGAACATGCGCGTCGCCCGCCAGTCGAAGCCGAGATCGAGCGCGACGACGGCACTCACACCGTCGACGTTCATCGGAATCGCCTGCCCACCTCGCGCATGGGTGATGGCGTCCTCGATCGCCATGCCAAACCGGCAGTAGGTGCCGAAAACCCCCTGCTGCTTCGCGACGTCGAGAACTTTCGGCGCACGCGGGTCCATGCTGTGCAGCGGAATGCCATAGCCGGGAATGCGCGTATTGGTCTGGCGCGCGTGCTCGACGATCACCTTGGCTTGTCGCCGCAACAGTTCGTCAGAAGGCGAGCCGTCCTTGAGGTGCGGCGACAGTTGCTCGACGAGCAGCCGGGCCATCTGCTCGCCGAGGCCGCCCATGCGGTCACCGAACGCCGTGACGCCGGCGCCGATGGCGGACTGGATCGACGTGCCGTATGACGCAAAGCAACGCGCAATCATCGATGGCGGTGCAATGCCGTGCTCGATCGAAGCGACGAGCAATGCGTCAAGCGTACGGGCCTGCTGCTCGGTCGGCAGCCTGCCTTGCAACATCAAGAACATCATCTCGGCGAACGAGATCTTGCCGATCAGCTCGCTCATGCGATGACCGCGAATGACGATCTCCTCAGTGTCGCCTTCGCTGACAACCTTGCAGATGGCCGTTTCCCAGCTGGCCATGTCTCGCGTCGGCATCCTAGCCTCCCAATCGTCAGCAACTTCGATAGGCATGCTTCACTGAGCGCAGCGGAGTGCGCCGAAGAGCAAGGCGTCGATATCAGTTGGCAGTCATGCCGCCGTCGATGACGAGTTCGCTTCCTGTCACCCAAGACGACTCGTCGGAGGCCAGATAGAGGCAGCCGGCGGCGATATCAGCGGGCGTTCCAAAACGTCCGAGCGGAGTTGCCTCCATGCGCCTCCTCGCGACGTCGGGGTTTGAATGGCCGGGCTTGGTCATCGGCGTGTCGACGAACCCCGGATGCACCGAGTTCACCCTGATCTTGTCCGGCGCGTATTGGATGGCAGCGGCCTTGGAGAAGATCCGCACGGCACCTTTCGAGGCGTGATAAGCCGCGTTCGCGTGTGAGCCGATGATGCCGCAAATCGAGGAAATGTTGATGATGGAGCCGCCGCCTGCCCGCTGCATGGCTGGGATTGCGGCTTTGGTGCCGAGAAATACGCCCGTCGCATTGATCTCCATGACGAGATTCCATTGCTCGAGCGTCTGTTCGGCGAGCCGTGGCCCCGCCGTAAGGCTCGCTTGAATATTGAGTTTCGGGTCGCGGCCCGAGATGCCCGCGATGTTGCACAGAATGTCGAACCGGCCGAAGCTCTTCTCGGTTGCTGCCACGATGGCGGACCATCGGGACTCGCTGCGCACGTCCTGCTCCGAGAATTGAGCTGCCCCGCCGGCGTTGGTGATCTCGCGAACAACGCTTGCCCCTTGCGCGACATTCGCATCGGTCAACATGACCTTCGCACCGTGCAATGCAAAGATCCGGGCCGTCTCGGCGCCGATACCGGACGCTCCTCCGGTCACGATGGCAACCTTCCCCGTCAGTCTCTTTCCCGGCTGCATGTCCACCTCCATTTCGCTCCGACCGCCAATGAATAAGTCGCGATGCCGACTCCGAGTGCGCCGGATCGGGGACAACGTGCGACCAAGGTATAAGTCATTCCCGTTCATCTCCTTTTGGCTTCGATCGCTTCCAGAAGAGCCTACAGTCCCTTCCGGAACTCCTTACGATCCGTGCCGGTGTAGAGGATGCGCCGCTGTGCGTCTGCCGCCTGCCTCTGCAGCTCGGCTCCGATCGGGTCGCGATCCGAGGTCGGCCGTCGCTCCTCGATGAAGTGCTTGAACATATCGACGCCACGCACCAGTGCCGCGCTGTCGTCCGAGATGGCGATCTGCCGAACGTGTGTGGGGATATACCGGATCGCCAGACCAATGCGGCGGTCGCTCGACTTGTTGGCATGCGACGCGTGAAAGATCTTGTGGTGATGCAAGGACATCTCGCCGGGCTTGAGGACGACGTCGACAGCCTCGGCCTCATTCACCTCGACGGCAATCTCCTGGCCACGCGTGAGCATCGCGCCCTCTTTCCAGGTGTCCTTGTGCTCGACCACCTCGCGCGTATGGGTGCCTGGCACCATTTTCATCGCGCCGCTCTCTGCCGTCGCAGGTGAGAGCGCGATCCAGGCCGTGATGGCGTCGTCCGGAGTCAAGTTCCAGTAGGTCGTGTCCTGGTGCCAGCCGACATAGCGTCCATCATGGGGCTCCTTGATGAACCAATGGCTGTTCCAAGCGAGAAGATTGGGCCCGAGAATATCTTCTACGGCATCGAGCACCTTGGGATGCCGTATCATCTCGTCGACCCATCGAAACATGAGATGCGTTTTGAACATCAAGGTGCCGCGCATCGGCCCTCCCTGCACCCGCTCCTGCTCCTCGAGCTTGCCGCGGAAATACGCGACCTCCTTCGGGGAAAAAACGGGAATGGGCGAGAAAACGCCGTTGCGCTCGTAGCGAGCGACATCGGCCGCAGACAGGGCTTTTCCCATGGTTCGATCCTCCCAGTTCGCTGTTGATATCCGTTGGTCTCGGCCGCCTGCCGTCACGCCGCGATCGGTCGCCCCTCTCCGACCAGCGTGACGCGATGCATGATACGGCGGATCGTGGCGTTGTCGAAGGGCTCGACCGCATGCATCGTGCAGCGGTTGTCCCACATGATGACATCGTCCTTCGTCCATACGTGCTTGTAGACGTACTTGGGACTTGTCGCGTGTGCGATCAGGTCGTCGAGCAGTTGTCGCCCCTCGGCCTCGGGCAACCCGTCGATATTCACCATGGTATGCGGCGACAGGAACAGGCAGCGCCGGCGCGTGACGGGATGGAGCTGGACCAGTGGATGGCGCACCGGCGGCAGCGCGTCGTACCTGCCCTTGTCCTGCTTGGCGGAGAGTTCTTTCGACTGCTTGATGATGAAATCGTGGTCGTGGATCACCCACTTGCCCTCGATCCGCCGCTTCATGACGTCGGATAGATCGTCATAAGCAGCATACATATTGGCAAACAACGTGTTGCCCCCCGCGTTCGTCGTCTCGATGCCGTGCAGGATCGAGCCCTTGGACGGGATCTCGCGGAACGAGCTGTCGGTGTGCCAGAGCCATGACAGGTTCAAATATTGCCATGCCGTCTCCTTCGACGGGATGATCTGGCCGGCCTCGTCGACGTTCGAGACGCGATAGATCTCTTTGTTGCGCGAAGAGCGGTGCGCAAGCGAAGGATGAACCTCCAGTTCGCCGAAGCGTCGGCCGAAGGCGATGTGCTGCTCGTCCGTGATTGGCTGATCGGGGAACACCAGCATCAGATGCTCCATCCAAAGCGCGTGCAGCTCCGACAGTGTCGCCTCGTCGAGCGGCCTGCCGAGGTCGACGCCGCGCACTTCCGTCCCGATCAGCGGGTGGCGACGCTTGATGGTGAGCTTGCTCGACGAAGTTGCAGTCGTGGCCATGAGGTGTGCTCCTGGTTCGTGGTGCTCAAGCGGGAGCTTGACGCAATCTCTTTAGAACTTCCAATAATGGTTATAACTCGCTTCCATTAGATTGGATGATGACCATGCTGTCGCCAGCGAACATGCGTACCTTCACGGCAGTCGTCGAGGAGGGCTCGTTCACGGCTGCGGCTCGGCGATTGAACGCAACCCAGTCCGGCGTCTCCCAGCAGGTGGCCAAGCTCGAGCGCCATCTTGGCGTCGCGCTTCTCGTGCGCGGAAACCAGCGTGCCACGCCGACGCCCGCGGGCCGCCAACTCTACCTGCGCTCCATTGCCATCCTGCGGGAGCTATCCGCGGCAGAAGCGGCCTTGAAGCTTTATGGACATGGAATCGCCGGTTCGGTTGCGGTGGGCCTCATGCCGGCGATGACGCGGTGTATTTCAGGACCACTGCAGCGCAAGTTCATGCTGGATCACCCGAATGTGAACATTCGCCTCATCGAGCGGACAAGCAGCGATTTGATCGAGGCGGTGACCTCGGGCGAAATCGACTTTGCCATCGTGCCCGCCTTCGATGTTCCGGACGCCATCCGTTGTCGACCGATCGGCACGACGGGAGAGGTCCTCGTACATCGAGGACGGCGCCACAAATCGCATATGCGTCCGGTCACACTGAACCAGCTTTCGCCTATTCGGCTGATCCTTCAGCCGCCCGGAAACCTTCGTCGAACACGCATTCTGACAAGCCTGAAAGCCGCGCGGGTCGCGATTGTCGAAACGCTTGAACTTGATTCGACACTTGGGATGCTAGAGTTTGTCCAGCACAGCGAGTTTGCGACGATCTTGCCAGCAATGGCTGTGATACCGGAGATCGAGCGCAAAGATCTGTGCGTGCGGCCTATTCGGTCGCGAGCCCTCCAACTCGACCTCGTCGCGATCGAGCCGAACCGCCGCGAACCGTCGCCGATTGCCGAGCTTCTGGCGGCGGCTTTCGCTGACAGTGTCGCCTCTGTCGATCGATTGGTTGCGGCGCGAAGCAGGATATAGCGATTGGCCATACCGATTCGCTACGCTGCAAGCCCGTCCTCACCGCGACGAGTTACGAGCCCGGCACGACGCCTGCGGGCAAACCGGCGCAATGCTTGGCAATCTCGCCGGGCGTCGTCAGCCATAGCTTGTCACGTTGCAGCATGACGTGATCGAGCGCGCGTCGCAATGCGGCCAAGCGGAACGGCTGGCCAACGACGAACGGATGGCACGTGATTGCGAACACCAGCGGATACTTCTCCGACTGACGCAACATTTCGTCGAACTGGTCCTTGATCATCTGCTCGAACTCGGCGCCGGTATGCTGCCGCGTCACCATGGCTGGAGCGTCGTTCAGTTCGACCGGGTAAGGCACCGACAGAATCCGGCCGCGCCGTGTCTTCATCCAGAACGGCTGGTCGTCGGCGGGCCAATCCATCATGTAGGTGTAACCGGCCTCCTGCAGCAGATCTGCTGTAACGCGACCCTGCGCCAGCCAAGGCCCGAGCCACCCCTTCGGCGGTTGGCCGGCATGCCTGGCGATGACCTCGGTGCACTCCTTGATGAGTCGAGCTTCGTCCTCTTCCCACAGAACGTCCTGGCGCTCCGAGTTGGTGCGGCCGTGACCGATGAATTCATCTCCGCGCGTGCGCATGCGGGCGCCGATCTCGGGACAGGCGTCAAGTACGGTCGAATTTACGTTGTGAGACGCCGGCAGCTTGTACTCGTCGAGCAGGTCGAAATAGTACCAGATGCCGACTCGGTTGCCGTAATCGCGCCAGCCGAAGTTGCGTTGGTTTTGTGCCGGCGACCCAGGCACCGCCTGATCGACGCCGAGGCCGGCCATGAAGGCAAAGTATTCGATGTTGTTGTTGATACAGAATGCGAGCCGCTTGCCGCCCGGCCATTCGTAAGTCTTGCGCTTGGGTAGAGGGATGTAGTCGTAACGTCCGTGCTGCGGCAGCTTCATGGGTGTTGCTCCGTCATCGGCTGGCCGGGCGCGCCGATTTTCCATTTCATCTCCGACCCGCCCTGTTCGCAAGCGTGTCGTTGAAGGAGTGCGCTCTCCGGATCGTCTCACGGTCCGAAACTTGATCGCGCCAGCACGCCCCAGCGGCCGTCCCGATGCGTGAGGATGTAGAGGGAGTCGTAATCTCCCATTACGCTACCGTCCAGGCGCACGCGCGTGTAACGAACGGCAATGTGCACCTTCTTGCCATCGCCCTGCACGATCTCTTTGCTGATCCATGTGCTGCGATGCCAGCCGTCTTCTCGTTGCAGCCGTTCGAACAGATCGAGAGGGTTCGAGCCTGGCGCGGCGTAGGTTGCGATTGTGCCGGCGGCAATGCGAGCATGCGGGAAATGCATCTCTCGCTCCATGGTCACGACGTCGTGGGCATTGACGGCGCCCATGAAGCGGTCGAGGCAGGCCATGCATGCCGCTTGGACCTCACTGCTGGGAAGCATGGAGCACCTCCGCCAATCCGTGCGCCGGACCTCAGCCGGCGTGCCGCACCATGTCCAGCCCGCATTGCCTGATTGGCCGATGTCTGGCATGGCAAGCTGGTCGCGCCGGGAAACGTAGCACGCCAGGCAGAAGCACAGAAGCGAGCGATTTCGGGTCATGGATCAGATCACGTCGAGCCTTGCGCTCTATCATGCTTGGGTGTCCAGCGCCTCGCGGCGGGTGCGGTTCGTGCTCGAGGAGAAGCAGACGCCTTATCAGAGTATTCTCGTCGATCTGCTGCAGTTCGAGCAACACTCGCCCGAGTACTTGAGGCTCAATCCAAACGGCTTCGTTCCGACGCTCGTCCACGACGGCGCGCCGATCATCGAGAGCAGTGTCATCTGCGAGTATCTGGACGACGTGTTTCCCGCCCCTTCTCTGCGTCCCTCAAATCCCCGCGATCGCGCGCGCATGCGCGTGTGGTCCAAATGGACCGACGAGGTTGTCATCCGCGCCTTTCAGGTGGCCAACTGGAACCGCATGATGGCGCCGACGGCACGCGAATGGAGCGACGAGGAGGTCAAGCGGCGATTGGAGGCAGTGCCTGTACCTGATCGCCGGGAGGATTGGCGGCGCATGGCGCGCGAGCCGTTCAGCGAGACAGAGATCGCCCACGCCGTTGCCAACATTCGCCGGACGCTGGAGCGGATGGAAGCCGATCTCGAACACGGACCGTGGCTGGCGGGCGCGGACTTCTCGCTCGCCGACATCCATCTGTCGCCGTACATCGTGCGCATCAACGAGCATGCGGGGCGCGGTATTCAACTTCGGGATTACCCGCGAACCGCTGATTGGTGGCGGCGTCTCGCGGCCCGCCCAGCCTTTGCGCGCGCGCGGATCGAGCCCGTTGTGTTCAAGGACTGACGCTTACAGCCGGCCCGTGCGGTTCACGACAGCAGCTGCATCATCGAACTCGAAGAGCTCCAGGAGGATCCCGTCCGGAGCCTCGATCATGACATACCGCCAAGAGTCATGCTCTCGAAGGCCCATGGCCGACGTGATGCCGTCGCGTTGCATGCGCGCCCCGAGTTCGTGCAGGCCCGCCACACGCAATCCGAGGTGGTGGATGGCTCCCAGCCCCCGGTCTTTCGGTGCCTGAGATCGTATATGTGCAGGCGGCCTGTGCCGACCGCGGCCGCCACGAGAAGCTTCAAGCCGCGCACAATGAAATAGGGCTCGAGCAAGGGGAACCCTAACGATCGGGTTGGTGCGTTCGGCAGATGCGCATCGGAGCTTATGGCGCGTAAGCACGCAATCAAATAGTGCTGAACAATTGGGAGCACGGCTACAGCACAGGGTGCAACTTGCCGAAGCTCTGCTTGGCGCGAGTACGGGGGAGGCAGCAAGTCGCACATGGCCGAAGGTAGCACGAAAGCGAGCGAACGCGGCTCCGCGATACCAATGCGCAATATCAAGGCGATCGTTGCGATGGTGATGGCGACCGTGGTGTTCACGCTCGGCGACGCTGCGATGAAGCTTGTCTCAAGCGCAGTACCGACCGGGCAGTCCGTGTTCCTGCGCTGCAGCGGCTCTGTGCTTCTTGTCGTTATTGCCGCGATCTACACAGGCGCCATCCAAGAGGTTCGCCGAGCCCTCGTCCCGCTTATGGCTTGGCGTAGCGCCGGCGATGCGGGGAGCGCTCTTTTTTTTCAGGCTGCTCTGGCACGTATGCCTTTCGCCGACATCATGGGCGTGCTGCAGCTGACGCCCTTGAGCTTGACTGCTGCATCGGCCGTGTTCCTGGGCGCGCGAGTCGGCTGGCGGCGCTGGCTTGCCGTTGCGGCAGGCCTTTTTGGGGCGTTGCTAGTAATCAAACCAGGCTCTGGAGCATTCAATGCTTGGGCCTTGTTGGCCGTCCTCTCGGTTTTGTGCGGAACACTTCGGGACATCTCGACCAGGCGGTTGGACGGCAGCATCTCACCACTTGTCATCATGATGCTATCGCAGTCAGCAGTCGCGCTCGTTTCCCTGTGCACGCTGCCATTCGAGCCCTGGGTCTGGCCCACGGCACTGCAGTTCACGCAGATCGCTGTTGCGGCGGCTTGCACGCTTATCGGCCACCTTTGGGTCATCTACTCCCTTCGTGCGGGTGAAATCGCCACCGTGGCGCCGTTCCGCTACGCCGGTATTCTCTGGGCAATCATCATTGGATTGCTCGTATGGGGCGAAGTGCCGGACGTTTTGACAACAGCAGGAATCGCAATCCTGATCTCAGCAGGAATCTACACGTTCTACCGCGAACGGAAACTGGCTCGCCTCGTCCTATAGATGCGTGTTCGCCTTGCATATCATCACGACCATTAAGTTTGGTGAGCTGCCGTTTCTTGTCGCGCACTACTCTCGATGCGAACGTATGACGCAGCAATGACATTGCAGACAAAGATTGCAATGGTGACTGGTGCAGGACTGGGGAGCGGCGAGGCGACTGCCAAAACCCTGGCGAAAACTGCGACGACTCTTGTTGTGGCGGACATCAATGGCGGCAATGCCAAGAAGGTGGCACAAGCTATCACATCCTATCAACATCGTGCAGTGCTGCTCACAGCCGATGCCGGCAGTGTCGAGGAGATCCAGCGGAGGGTCATCGCGGCACGCAGCAAGGTCTTTGAAGTTGTTTGACAGGGCGATAGCTTCACTACTGTCGCGCTGGCACCCGCTGCAGCAGCATGGCGAGCGGCACGGCCACCGCGGCCGTCAGAGCCATCATGTAGAAGGCGTTGATGTAGCCGATCATGGCCGCCTGCCGCTGCACCTCGCGCGAGATCTGCATCAGGCCCGCAGTCGTCTCAGGATTCCAGTAAGCTGGAAGGCTCTGGTAGTAGAGCAACGACCGGAAGGGAGACACGAACTCCACAAGTTGGGAATAGCTGATCGACGACGATCTCACGAACACCAGAACCGCCAACGAGATGAAGAGGCTCGAGCCGAAGTTGCGCATCATCGTGAACACGGCTGCGCCTTCCGTCACCTTATCTCGTGGTAGCGTCGAGAACGTCATCACGGCCATGGGTGTGAACGCGATGCTGTTGCCGAGCCCCATGAGGTAGTGGCTCCAGAACACGCTCGACTCTGGCACGTTGATGTCGAACTGCGACATCCAGAAGCTAGCTCCGGCCTGGAGCGCGAGCCCTGCTCCGATGGCGAAGCGCGGCGCTGCCCGTGTCAACTGCGTGATGAACAAGAACGCCGTCCAGTTGCCAAGACCACGCGCCGCAATAAGCAAGCTGATCACGTTATCCGGGTAGCCGCGCAAGTCATGTAGCAGGGTCGGAAATAGCACAAGGCTCGTAAAGCTCAACATGCCGATGACAAAGGCGATCAGCGTGCCGATCGCAAAATTGCGGTCGAGCAGCAGGCGCGGATCGAGAAAGGGCTCTGAGGCCGTCAGGCAGTGAACCACGAACACCCAGAACGCCAGAACCCCGACGAGAGTGCACACGACGATCTCGCGCGAGTCGAACCAGTCGAGCCGTTGCCCGCGGTCGAACACTAGCTGTGCACAGATGAGGGTTACCGATAACGCCAGGAAGCCAATCCAGTCGAACCGCGGCTTGGCGACGGCCCTGTAATCCCGAAGCGCGAACCAGATGCAGATCAAGGTCGCAATGCCCGGTGGCACGATCATGAAGAACGCGGCTCGCCAGTTCCAGGCGTCGGTAGCCATGGCGCCGAGGATGGGGCCGACCACCGGCCCGAATACGGAGCCGACGCCCCACATCACCAGAGCGAATGGCTGTAAATGGCGCGGGAACGTCGCGAGCAGGATCGCCTGTCCGAGCGGCGCGATTGGTGCGCCGAACGCGCCTTGGAGAACGCGTGCGAAGATGAGGGTCTCCAGGCTGTAGGCGAGCCCGCACAGGAATGAGGCGAACGTGAACCCTCCAACCGTCCACATCATCATGTTGCGCCAGCCGAGCCGGCCTGCGAGCCACGCTGTCATCGGCGTCGCAATCGCCGTTGCAACGAGATTTAGAGTGATCACCCACGAGATCTCGTCCTGGGTCGCCGACAGAGTACCGCGCACCTGTGGCAGCACCAGGTTCGCCAGCGTAATCGTCATGTTGAACACGAGATTGGAGAGTTGAACCATGAGCAGGATCAGCCACTGCTGCCCTGTGATGCTCCAGATCCCGCCTTGGGGCACGCTGGCTTCGGCGCTTGCGCTGCTTGTGCTCATGCGAAGCCCCGCCCAGCCTGGCTGCCTCTCAAACTGGCAGCCGCGGCTCCGTCGCGTACTCAGCCGCCTCCAGCTCGTCGGTGTTCATGTTATAGGCGAGCACGGCGCAGCAAGCAATGAGATCAGTGGGCGTCGACTGCGCGCCATCCAAATTTGGCGGCGCCGGCATCGAACGCGCCCTTTATACCTTGCGGTTCAGAAGCAGCTCGCGCGAAAGATCGGCGACGACCTTATTTTAGGCACCCAAATACTCCGGTGACCACCCCTAGCGGATGGCGAGTTTCATGCGACCTCCGGAACCATGACTGGCTCGAGCGCCGGCTTGCCGAGCACGAGATCGGAGCCCTTCTCCGCAATCATCATCGTCGCTGCATTGAGGTTCGCCGAGAGCATCGCCGGCATAATCGACGCATCGATCACGCGCAGATGCTCCATACCCCGCACTCTGAGCTGGTCATCAACGACCGCGGTCGGATCGGACGCCGGTCCCATGCGGCACGTGCCCATCAGGTGGTAGGTTGTGTTGCCCCATTTCTTTGCCGCATCGAGCAACTCGTCGTCGGTCTGCACATGTGCACCCGGATAGTCTTCTGCGAGAAGGTAGGGCTGCATGGCCGGCGTGGTCATCAGGCGTCGCGCCAGCTTCATGGCCTTGATCGTCACCTGCCGGTCGAACTCCTCCGTGAGATAGTTGGGCTGGATCGCCGGCTTCTGAAACGGGTCGGACGACCGCGCGCGCACGTAGCCTTTGCTGATCGGCCGATGCTGCCAGCAGGCAACGGTGAAGCCCGGGTGATCATCGAACACGCCGTGCTGGCCGAGCTTGAAGCTTGCCGGGGTGAAGATGAACTGCAGGTCCAAGGGGCGGACCGTCTCGTCCGAATGCCAGAAGCCGTACACCATTGATGGGCTCAGACTGACGATGCTTTTCGCTCCAGCGAGGTACTTCACGATCTCGCCCATGCGGCGGAGGCCGCTTGCCTTTTCATTCAACGTTTCGATCCCCTTCACGCGCCTGCTGAACCGCGGTGCATAGTGATCGCGCAAGTTCTCCCCGACGCCCGCGAGATCGTGGCGCACCTCGATGTTCAGCGATTTGAGCAGCGACGCTGGACCAATGCCCGAAAGCTGGAGGAGTTGCGGTGAATTCACCGCGCCGCCGCTGACGATCACCTCCTTAGCGGCACGCACTTCGACCGTCTGGCCGTCGCGACCGCCCTTCGCATACTCGACGCCGACGGCGCGCTTGCCCTCGAGCAAGATTCGCTTCGCGTGCGCACGTGTGCGAACGGTCAGATTGGAGCGTGACTTGGCAGGGTTCAGGAAGGCGCGGGCCGTACTCATGCGGCGGCGCTTGTGCACGGTGCGCTGCACATAGTTGAGACCTGCTTGGGAAGCGCCGTTATAGTCGGGATTGCGGGGAATGCCGATTTGTCCGGCGCCTTCGATGAACGTCTCGCAGAACGGATGCACGTAGTCGAGGTCGGTGACAGTGAGATTGCCGTCGCGACCGCGAAATTTCTCGTCCGCCGCGCCGATCCTCTGCTCACAGCGCTTGAAGTAGGGTAACACGTCGAAATAGCCCCAGCCGCGGTTGCCATTTTGCGCCCAGCCGTCGAAATCCATGCGCTGGCCGCGATTGTAGATGTGGCCGTTGATGGAGCTCGAGCCGCCGAGAGTTTTACCTCGAGGCACAGGAATGGCACGACCGCCGGTCCACTCAGACGCCTCCGACTCATACATCCAGTTGAGGCTGGAATTGTTGAGCGTCTTGATGAAACCCGCCGGGATATGAATGTAAGGGTGCCAGTCGGGTGGGCCAGCTTCGAGCAGACAAACGGTGGTGCGGCCATCGGCAGTCAGCCGGTTGGCGAGGATGCAGCCAGCCGAACCGGCGCCTACGATCACATAGTCGAATGTATCCGCCATCTATCCCTGCCTCGCGTGGCCATTGCATGCAGACGCGAGTTTTGCACCAAAGCTGCGCGTCGGAAAGGTTGGACTTCGTCTTGTGCAGTCGTGAACCGCGGAGATGCCCACCGGTAGCCGGCCCGATGCATCCGGCTATGGCGTCATCGACTTGCCGCTCTTTGGCATTGCATGACAGACTGAGGCCAAAGCAGCAAAGCAGGACGAAGCAGAGATGGATCCGAACCATAAGGCTGTAATCGTAACGGGAGCCGCGAGCGGCATCGGCTTGGCGATGACCATGGGACTCGCCACCGAGGGCCATGGCGTGACGGCGGTGGATCGAAACGCGGCCGCTCTGGAGGAACTCGCAAAGCAATCTGCGGGCCTCAAGGGTCGCGTGCAGACCGTCCTCGCCGATTTCGCGCATCCCGACAGTTTTGCGCATGTCGTCGGCGCGGCCTTGATCAAATACGGGCGGATCGACGTGCTCGTGAACAACGCGGGCATCGGGCAGGCCTCGGAGCGCAATGGCGATCGTTCGCCGATCCGCTTCTGGGAAACCACGCCTGAGCAATGGGGGCGCTTCGTCGCGATCAACGCAGCAGGCCCCATCAACATGGCCCGCGCCGTGTTGCCACACATGCTGGCAGCGAAGCGAGGACGGATCGTCACGGTCACGACGAGCCTTGGCACGATGGTTCGGGAGGGGTTCTTGCTCTATGGGTCGTCGAAGGCGGCGGCAGAGGCGGCGATGGCCGTGCTGGCGGCGGATTTGGCCGGCACAGGCGTGACATCCAACGTGCTGGTGCCGGGCGGCACCACCGACACACCGTTGGTCGGGGTGGCTCCGAACCGGGATAAGATGCTGAAACCCGCCGTGATGGTTCCGCCGCTGCTTTGGCTGCTGTCGGACGAGGCCCGTGCCGTCAACGGCCGGCGCTTCATCGCGGCTGACTGGGATTTGAAGCTGCCGCCAGCAGAGGCTGCAGAAAAGGCCGGCGCACCGATCGCCTGGCTCGGCATTGCGCGGATGCCGATCGAACCGGTCTGAAATCCGCCAGGACCGCAAAGCCAACACGGCGATGCTTTCCGCGTGAGGCAACGAGCATGCGATCGCTTGAAAGTCCCAGGTGCTCCCCGCTCGCGGGCCTCGGGTCCATCGGCTTGCCGCCACAACATTGCGCCGTGCAATACACTCGTTGGACTACGAATGCTGACGCGCGCAGGCTCGAGAGCTTTGATTGACGCGATCCGGGCCTCGGCACACAGTGTCAGTTCCCCCAAGTTGAGACTTTCTGGAGGTAAAGACTGCCATGCAGACCTATCTTTACGACGACCGCAACGTGACGTGGCAGTTAGTTGAGGCCATCGGTGCGCAGATCTATGTACTGGCGATCGACGAAGCGCGCGGCCTCGTGGACGTGCTCATCAGATTTCAGCCGAACGCTCGCGGCAGAGTGCACAAGCACCTGTGTGATTTCAGCACGCTCGTTCTGCAGGGAGAGCTGCTGTTCCGATATCCGGATGGCTCCATGAAGGAGGTTCGCCCGACCGGCAGCTACGTTCAAGGCAAAGCACACGGCGAGCCGCATTCGGAAGGCGCTGGCGATCTCACGGCCATCGTGCTGTTCAGCTTTCGCGGCGCCTCCGGCGACATGGTCTTGTATCTGGACACGCCGACAGACGAGCCGTTTTCCCTCAACTTCTCGGATTTCAAGGCGACGTTGGCCAATCAGATCGCCACGGGTGCGACCGCGAAACTCGGGGCGCGCGCGGCCTGAAACAGAGCTTTCGCAATGGCGAGCATATTTGGAACGACCGGGGCAGCGAGCAGACGCATCCTGGCGCGGTTGTAAGCGGGCGGCCGTTGCTCCAAAGCGCGCGATGGCGCCCTGGTCGATCGTCAGGCTCTTGTTCGTACAGCGCTGCTCGAGCCCGCCAGAAAATGCGAGCCCAACGCGCTGCATCAGGTCCGGGGCCTTTCCACCCGGGTCCATGAACTACTGCGCGATGTAGCCGCCGTCGATCACAAGTTCGGTGCCAGTTACGAACGAGGCCTCGTCGGATGCGAGGTACAGGACGCCATACGCGACATCCATCACCTCGCCCAGACGGCGCAATGGTGTGACGGCCACCTTGGAGGCGCGTCCGGCGGCGTTCGTATTGTTCAGCATTGGTGGCAGAAAGCCCGGATGCACAGAATTGACACGCACGCCGCTCGGCCCGAAGCGAACGGCCGCCGTCTTCGTGAAGATGCGCACCGCACCCTTGGACGCGCTGTAGCCCGGGTGACTGTCGGCTCCGCCGATGAAGCCCATGATCGAAGAGATATTGACGATTGCGCCGCCACCGGACTTGGCCATCACGGCCGCCGCACGGGTGGTGCCCAGGAACACGCTGGTGGCGTTGACGGCCATGAGCCGTTCCCAACCCGCCAGCGCCTGCTCATCGCCGACCGAGCTGCCACTGATGCCAGCGTTGTTGACAAGGATGTCGAGCTTGCCGTAGGTGGCGATCGTGTCCGCGACCAGCTTGTCCCACGCCAGCTCCGACGTCACATCAGTCTTCACGAAGATCGCTCGGCCCTGTGAAGCGCAAATATCGGCGGCGACCGCGTCGCCTTCCTTCTGCAGTACATCGGCGATAACCACAGCTGCACCTTCCTTGGCAAACAGCCGCGCCTCCGCCTCGCCCATCCCGTGCGCGCCGCCGGTAACAATGGCAACCTTGCCCTTCAGTCTCATACGTCCCTCTCTCGTCGCTTAGCGTCGCACATCGGCGACTGAACCATCATGAGCAAGCTCCAAGGCGACTTGCGCGCAGTGTTCGCGAGCTTGCTGCGACGGCCAACCGAAGAGTGCAACTTTGATCGTCGCCACGATAGAGGGTATTTTCGACACTCGAGGTCGGGCTAGAAGCCGGCAGGCTCGAAATTCCGGCCGACACGCACCTTCCTGACGCTGCGGGTCGAATTGGTGTTTCGCTCGGCGAATACAACGCGCAGTGCAAGGCCTGCGGCTATTGTGGCAAGAGCGTCACGAAGGCCTGCAATCGAGGGAGTGCTGACCCATGATTCTGAAGGACAAGATCGCGCTGGTTACGGGGGCAGGCCAAGGCATCGGCGAGGCCTGCGCCAAGGCACTGGCAGAAGCCGGTGCGACCGTTATCGTTGCCGACATCAATGGCGCGAACGCTGAGGATGTGGCTGGCACCATCACCTCACACCAACGTCGCGCCCTCGCCGTCACCGCCGATGTCGGCGACGTTGCCGAAATTCAGCGCATGGTTGATCGAGCCATCGCCGAGTTCGGTCGTATCGACATCCTCGTCAACAATGCGGGCGTCACGCGCCGAGTCGAAATCATGGACATCACCGAGGCGGACTGGGACCGCATACATCGCGTCAATGCGAAGGGAGTCTTCTTCTGCTTGCAAACGGTCGCACGCACCATGATCCCGAACAAGAGTGGCCGCATCATCAACATCGCCTCGATCTCAGGCAAGGGTTACGCGGGGCTATCGAATGCTGCCTACGGCGCCAGCAAAGGTGCTGTGATCAGTCTGACCAAGACGGCGGCCCAACAACTCGGGCAGCACAACATCAACGTGAACTCGGTATGTCCCGGCGTAACGCGCACGGCTCTTTCCGAGGCCAGCTTGCGCGTGCGTGCCAAGGAGCAGAACGTCACCGTCGAGGTGATGGAGCAACGGCGCGCGGAGGTGATCCCGCTCAAGCGGGTCAACGACCCCGAGGACATTGCGGCCATGGTCGTATTTCTCTCCTCACCGGGCGCACGCAACATCACTGGGCAGTCGTTCAACGTCGACGGCGGCATCATCCCGGATTGAATGCGGCTCCACGCCCCAACGTGATGATCAGGAGGCTCGGGTGTCGTACGAGGTCGAGGAGATTGGCTCATTCCATATCGGCGGCCGTGAGGTTGCCCTTGATGGGCTGGCGCCCCGCGAGGTGCGATGGTCGCCGACCATGGCGCCAACTGTGGTCGATCCCAACGGAGAGTTCCACGTCGAGCAGATGTACGTGCAGTATATCAAGCTCGTAAAGCCCAAGGCGCGCTTTCCGCTGTTGATGTGGCACGGCGGCGGCCACACGGGCGCGCTTTGGGAAACCAAGCCCGACGGGGCGCCCGGTTGGCAGAGCTTCTTTCTCAAGGCAGGGCATAACGTCTACGTCTCTGATGCCGTCGAGCGTGGGCGCGCATCGTGGGCCCGCTACCCTGAGATCTACAAGAGCGAGCCCATGTTTCGCAGCAAGCGCGAGACGTGGGAGCTGTTTCGGATCGGGGCGACGGGCAGCTATCATCGCGACCCTGCCAAACGCGTCGCAAACCCTGGGCAGCAGTTTCCGATTGCTGCGTTCGATCAGTTCACGATGCAATGCGTTCCGCGCTGGATCGATAACGATGTGGCGACCGAAGCCGCCTATGACGCGTTGATCGCCAAGGTCGGGCCGTGCGTTTTGATCGCCCATAGTCAAGGCGGGAACTTTGGCCTGCGCGCGGCGCTGCGCAACTCCCACCTTGTCCGAGCCGTGGTGGCAGTCGAGCCTTCTGGTGCTCCCGCTGCCGATGCTCCAGGCCTCGCGCGGCTAAGGTCGATGCCGCACCTCTTCATCTGGGGCGACTACCTCGACCAATACCCCGTGTGGCAGGACAACATCGTCAAGGCTTCGGCGCAGTATCATGCAGTTTTGGTCGCTCAAGGCACGTCATCCACGTGGCTCGACCTGCCGCGCTTAGGCGTGACGGGCAACACGCACATGCCGATGCTGGATACGAACTCAGATCAGATCGCCGGGATGATCCAGGATTGGATGCAAAAGCACGGTTTATTCGCAGCATAGCAGCGACAGCAGAAGTGATGACCGCGTCTCTGTCCCCCGTCGCAACTCGAACTCGATCGGTGACACTCACAGTGTCAACGATCACAGCTGACATTTAGGCGGCTACGTGGATCCTACAGACATCTCGTCCAGGCCAGCGCGCAGTATCGGGTTGAAAGCCCGTGGCACTTCAACGTTCGAGAAATGCCGTTGGCCTTCGATGACCGCAAGCTTCGATCCGGCAATGCGTTCGTAGATGGCTTGCGATTTCTCGATGGGTGTCGCCGGATCGGCGCCAGCCGCAATGATTCGCGTCGGGCAGGCAATCCGGTGCAGGCGATCGCGATACGCCAGATCGGCGACGGCAGACGTACCACCGAGATAGCCCGGCACCTTCGTTGCGACGAACACGTCACGAATGGCCCGATAGTCCGGTCCCTCGGCGTCGACATAGGGGTCCGTGAACCACATCCGCTTCGTCATCTCCCAGACGGGCACCATTCCATCGCGCCGGACCACGGCCTGCCGCTCGACGACCCAACCACGATACCAGTCATCCGACTGCGAGGTGGTGTTGCACAGCGTCAGCGAAGCAAGCCGGTGGCCGTGATTGATGCCAAGCCCCTGCCCGATCATGCCGCCGGTCGAGATGCCGACCCAGTGCACCTTCTCGAGGCCAAGCGCATCCATCAGACCAACGGCATCGGCCTCGAATTGCGCGAGCGTGTAAGGTCCCTCCGGGGCGTCCGTGTCGCCATGGCCACGCCAGTCGTAGCGCAGCAATCGATACCGGCTCGCCAGCGCGGGCACTTGCAGGTCCCAGATGCGATGGCTGGTGCCCATCGCATGCGCCATCATGACGGTCGGTCCGTCGGGGGCACCGTCCCAGCGGTAGGCGATGTCGATACCGCCGACGCGCTGCTTTCGAATCCCGGTTGCGCTTGTGCTCATGAGCCTGCCACCTCTCCATACCGAACCAGGACCTTGCCTGTGAATTGACCGGAAAGCATCCCGCGCAAAGCGCCCGGCGTCTGCTCGAACCCGACGACTTCATTGTGCTGGGACTGAATCAGTCCGCGCCGGCAGAGCGCCTGCATACGTTCGCGCGCAAACGACCAGCGCTCCGGATAGGAATACCGCGAGAACCCCTGGATCGACGCTTCGCGCGCCCAGAGTTGGCGCATGTTGATTGCGTCGAGATCCGGTCGGTCGCTGTTGTTGGACGCAGTACGTCCGACGATCAGAATTTTAGCATACTTGGCGAGGTTGTCGAAAACGGCGTCCGCAATGGGGCCACCCACTGTGTCGAAGACCAGATGCGCATTCTCCGGCAGCTTTGCGGCGAGATCCGCGGCGAACGTCTTCGCGCGATGATCGACGCAGGCGTCGGCGCCGAGGTTCTCGACGACATGCCGGCACTTGTCGGCACCGCCAGCCACGCCGACGACCTGCATCCCGGCGAGCTTGCCGAGTTGCACGGCATAGCTGCCAACGGAGCCGGCAGCAGAGGTCACAACCATCGTTTGCCCGGGCATGGGGCGGCCAAATATGTCCATGGCGCAATAAGCCGTCAGCCCCGGTGAACTCAGCGCCGTCAACCAGAGCGGTGGGGCGAACTCGTTCGACACCGCCACCAGCTCGTGTGGTTTGGCAACGGCGTACTCCTGCCAGCCAAGCCGTCCCGTCACCAGTTGTCCGACCCTGCTGTTGTCGGAAACGCCTCCGCCGACCTCGATGATCTCGCCAAGGATGTCGCAGTCGATGAGCTCGCCGATGGCGAAGGGCTTCGTGTAATTCTTGAAGTCCTTGAGGCGCTGGCCCTGCCAGGGCGAAAGCGCGACGTAGGCGACCCGCACGCGCACGTCGCCCGTGCCGAGTGCGGGATGGGGAACCTCTTCAATCTCGAAGTTGTCGCTCTCCGGCAGTTCGACCGGGCGTGACTTCAGGACGAAACGACGATTGAATGGCGGTAGCGGTCGCATGAATGGTCTCGCGCTCGATCGACCTGCAACGCGGGGTCGGGATGCGAGCAACTCTAAGAAGGGGGGCCGGACATGACAACACGGATAGCTCGTGTCGGCGTCGTCGATATCGCCTACGCGTTCGACGGACCGGTCGATGCGCCGGTCGTCATGCTCAGCCATTGCTTTTGCGCCGACCATCGGTTCTGGGATCCGCATTTGCCAGCATGCGACGGGTTTCGGATCTTGCGCTATGACACGCGGGGCCACGGAGCTTCGGGCCGGCCACCAGGTCCGTACACGCTCGACATGCTTGCCGACGACGCCATCGGATTGATGGACGTTCTGGGGATCGACGACGTTCACTTCGCCGGCGTCTCAATTGGTGGCATGATCGGCCAGACCGTGGCCCTGTCTCATCCAGAACGGCTTGCGTCGCTCGCCTTGATCAACACGACGCCGGTCTACAGCGACGCTCAGCGCATCGCCTGGCGCGAGC
Organism: Hyphomicrobiaceae bacterium; assembly: GCA_046154645.1. GTDB lineage: Bacteria > Pseudomonadota > Alphaproteobacteria > Rhizobiales > Hyphomicrobiaceae. The sequence goes on along the minus strand of JBJXDZ010000007.1, from coordinate 12,379 downwards.
GCGCAGACGTGGTGCTCCGTGATGGAATCGCGTCCGTCCATGACGGTTTGATGCGACGCTGGTTCACGGACGAAGCCATCGCCGGCGGCAATGCCGGCTATCGCTACATTGCGGAAATGGCTCATCGCTTTTCGCCGCAAAGCTTCGATGCCGTCACGGCAGCCATGTGCCAGCTCGATACGACGAAGCGCCTTGGCGAGATATCGGCCCCGACACTCGTTGTGGCAGCTCCTGATGATCCGGGCGTGCGGCCGGAGCTTTCCGAGAAGCTCGCCCAGGATATCCCGAATGCCGAACTGCATTGGCTGACCCCGGCGCGTCACCTTGCAACCCTTGAACATGTTGAGGCCTTCAATCGGCTGTTGCGGGCACATTTGATGATCACCGCGCACGCGACATGAGGCGGCAAGTCTGCAGGGCGAAGGCGAATCAAGTGGCGCAGATGACATGGCCATCACTCTCCTCGGCCATTGCCCTCGCTGCGACCACAGCGGTATCGCCAACACTGATTGCAGTTCGTCGCGCATGTGGGCGTGACGTGACGGCAAACGGCTGCGGCCAGCAGGAGCCGTTATGCTGGTCCGTTTATTCCTGAATGATGGCAGCACGCCGCGACGATTTCACACAGATGAGAAATAAGACGACGCGGAGCCACAATGAGCGGACTCGGACGGCTACTGCGCCCGCGTCCCTGTCGGCGCATCTACCGATGGCCGCTTATGAAATCACACAACATTTCTGCGGTGCGATACTTGGTGCGCTGCACCAGTCTGCAGCTGGCCCTCTTCGACGTTTGCGCGTCTCGACAGCCACGGTCGGTATCGAACCTATCGCGTCGGGGTTCGTCAAGTGTTCCTTGACCGGTCGCTTTCAGGTGTAGAGGATGAGTGGCGGCGACGGTCGCCATTCGGCGGTCTTGACCCAATCCGACCGTGCGCCGGTAGAGCGAAGCGGTCGGAATTTCGTCTGCTCATTGGTGGTTGAGCGGACGCGTAGAACGCCTTGCGCCGATCGATGCCGCCCAAACGGGCCACGGCGGCCGACCAGATCGCCAAGGAATCTGCACGGTGCTTTGAGCAGCTGCCTATAGGGGATACTGTCATCTCAGGTCAGACTTGCGGACAGTCCTGGGAGTGCCACATGCCCACCGTTGAGCCCTGGACCGTGCAATTTCCGAGCCTCTCTCTCTTGCCGGTTGCCGTGCGTGACCGGCTGATCCGCAGCAGCAAAGTCGTGGAACTCCCCGAGGGAAGCAGACTTTTCGGTCCTGGTCAGGCCCCGGAAAGCTTTCTGTTGTTGCTCGATGGCACTGTGCGTGTGCAGCAGGTGTCCGAGAACGGTCGGGAAATCGTGCTCTACCGTGTAGCAGCCGGCGAAACCTGTGCGCTGACCACGGCCTGCCTGATGGGCTACGAGGACTATCAGGCCGAAGCCATCTCTGAAACCGATGTCCGGGCGGTTGCGATCGCACGGTCTGCCTTCGACGATCTCATCGCCTCGTCGATCGAGTTCCGCCGCTTTGTGTTCACCGCCTTCAGCCAGCGGGTGACGAATCTCTTCCGGGTGATCGATGAGGTGGCGTTTGGACGCATCGATGCTCGACTGGCCCAGCGGCTCCTTCAACTCGCCGATCCGCAAGGGCGTGTCGAAGCCACCCACCAGCAGCTCGCGAGCGAGCTCGGCAGTGCACGCGAGGTCATCAGCCGGCAACTGACCGAGTTCCAGCGACGAGACTGGATCAAGGTACTGCGTGGCTCTGTCGAGATCAGCGACCACGCAGCTCTAACCAGGCTTTCGGAGCAGGCGCACTGATTGAATTCGCAGTGGGGCGCGGGGATGGGCCGGACTTCCCGGTGAAGAACGAGCAGGATCCGCCTTGGTGACTTAGTTACATTGCTGATCTGGATCATCCGTTAGCCTCTCCTTGCAACTGATCAAGGAGAGGCCTCATGACCTGCAATATCGGCAATATCGAACGTGTGCTGCGCGCCATCGTCGGCCTCGGCATCATCAGCCTCGTTTTCGTCGGACCGCAATCGCCCTGGGGCTGGCTCGGCCTTGTCCCGCTGGCGACCGCCGTGGTCGGCTGGTGCCCGCCGTACGCGCTGCTCGGCATCAACACCTGCGGCGCGAAGAACCCGCAGACCGGAGACCGGACATGACCCGGTTCTTTCTGCTGCCCGGCGACCTGATCTGCGACGCTTTCGGTCTCAAGGGTGAAAGCGATCATCGGCAGGTCCTCCGGAGCTTCTTCAACATGATGATCTGGGGCGCCATCAGCATCGGCATTGCGCTGAAGGTGATGCTCTAGCGGCGGGACGGCACCCCGATTGTGGCCCGTCATCCCGCCGGCAACCCATTGAGGACAAGGACATGCTCGATCCACGAACCAAGGCATGGTCGCCCTATGTCGCAGGCGCGATCATCGGACTTCTGCAGATCCCGACCTTCCTGCTGATGGACACGGCGCTCGGCGCCTCGTCGTCCTACGTGACGGTAGCGGCCCACATCGCTTCGCTGTTCGACGGTCGCGTCGCCGAGGTCAAGTATCTGGCGTCTCACATGTGGGGGCCGAAGAACTGGTGGCAGGTCGCTGTCGTCGTCGGCATTGCCATTGGCGCGTTCCTGTCGATGCGGTTGTCCGGTGCCCGGCGGCAGCCGATCTCGCCGGTGTGGCGCCGCGCCATGGGTACCACCACGCTGGCGGCGCGCGCGCCAATAGCCTTTCTGGCCGGCTTCGTCATGCTGGTGGGAGCCCGCATCGCTGGCGGTTGCACGTCGGGGCACGGCATCTCCGGCATGGCACAGCTGTCGGTCGGCTCGACTGTCGCGGTCGCGTCCATGTTCGCGGGCGGCATCCTAGCTGCAACCCTTCTCAGGCGCGCCTGACAACACGATCAATCGGAGGCAGTCATGTCACTCTTGAATGCAATTTTCATCGGCCTTGCGACCGGGATCGTGTTCGGGTTTGCGCTCGAGAAGAGCCGCGTTTTCGAGCCCGGCGTGATCCTGGGGCAGATGCAGCTCCGGAATTTCCTGATGCTCAAGATCTTTCTGGCAGCCGTCATCACGGGGCTCGTCGTGCTCGCGATCATGAATGGGATGTTCGGCGTCAAGCTCGGCCTCAAGCCGCTGCTCTACAAGGCCGACATCATCGGTGGCCTGATTCTCGGCGCGGGCATTGCCCTCGCCGGCGCCTGTCCAGGGACGACGCTCGCCCAGATCGGAGCGGGATATCGGGATGCCTGGTTCATCCTGCTCGGCGGCATCGCAGGCGCCCTCTTCTACGGATATTTCGATGCCCCGATCACGGCGCTATTTGCCGAGAAAGGTGCAAAGCTCGGTTTTGATCAGATGCTGGGGCTGCCGTTCTGGACGGTGGCGCTTGGACTGGCGGCCGCGCTTACTGGCGTTCTCGTCATCATCGAAGGGTGGCGTCCGTGGCGTCAGGAGATTGGCCCCGACAATGACGGCCTCGACGGCAAGGAGGCGGCCACGCCCGTACCTGAGAGCCGCAAGGCTGCCCCGGCCCGCATCTGAAAGCACTGCGTTCACCGCCGGACGTTCCAGGTGAAAGAACCCTTCGAATGACACAGGAGATTGTCATGAAATCCAACACTAAAGTCATGGAAGACCTGCAGCAGGCGCTCTCCATGGAGCTGGCCGCCATCCACCAATACATGCTGCACTCCCACGTTCTGGAGGATTGGAGCATCGCTGGGCTGGCCGCCAAGATGCGAGAAGAAATGAGCGAGGAGCAGGGACATGCAGATGCGTTCTCGCGCCGCATCATGTTCTTCAAGGGCGATCCTTTGATGAAGTCCGCAAAGACACCGGTTCGCGCCACCTCACTCGATCAACTCTTTCAGACAGATCTCGCAGACGAGAAAGAGGCGATCGAATTCTATTCGGCCGCTGCCCGTAATGCTGCCGAAGTGGGGGATATCGGAACTCGACATCTGTTCGAGAGCATCGTGCTCGACGAGGAGGGGCACATGGCGTGGCTCGAGGCGCAGCTGGCACTCATCAAGCGGATCGGCGAGCCGGCCTATATCGCTCACCACCTCGGCAGCGGCACACCTCCGATCGATGGAAGCGCCGAGTAGCTGAACTGTTCGACCGCTTAACGCATCCGAGTGACGTCGACGACGGCGATCGCCCAATGCTGCCCAAACAACAAGAAGCGAGATGGCAAATGTCCGGCCCCACCGACCAAACTGTCAAGCCTACGGTCGCCCCGTTCTTCGATCCCGATACGAATACGATCAGCCATGTCGTAAAGGATCCTTCATCGAACGCTTGCGCGATCATCGATTCCGTCATGGATATCGACTATGCGGCTGGCCGCATCTCGTACGCGTCGGCCGACAAGATCATCGCGCACGTCCGGGCCCAGGGTCTCTCCGTCGAGTGGCTGATCGAAACGCATGCCCACGCCGATCATCTTTCGGCGGCGCCCTATATCCAGGGCAAGCTCGGTGGCAAGATTGGCATCGGCGAGCACATCACGACAGTGCAAACCGTGTTTGGCAAGGTCTTCAATGAAGGCACCGAGTTCAAGCGTGACGGCAGTCAGTTCGATCGCCTGTTCAAGGATGGCGACACCTACCAGATCGGTGCGCTGACCGCGCGGGTGATGCACACCCCTGGGCACACGCCGGCCTGCACCACGCACGTGATCGGCAACGCCGCTTTCGTCGGCGACACACTATTCATGCCCGACGGTGGCTCAGCACGCGCCGACTTTCCCGGCGGCGACGCCCGCGTCCTGTTCCGCTCGATGCGCAGGATTCTCGAGTCGCTGCCGGCGGAAACCCGTCTCTTCATGTGCCACGACTATGGCCCGGACGGCCGCGAGATCCGCTGGGAGACGACCGTCGCCGAAGAGCGCGCCCACAACATCCACGTACGCGACGGCATCACCGAGGACGTGTTCGTAGCCATGCGTGAGGCGCGCGATAAAACCCTCGGCATGCCCAGGCTGATCATTCCGTCGATCCAGGTGAACATTCGAGCCGGTCATCTCCCTGAACCCGATGAATGCGGCAAGCGCTTCCTGAAAGTACCAGTCAACGCATTGTAAGGGCAATGGAATGAGCTGCGATCCAACCGTCTTCAAGAGATACATGAGTAAAGGAGCTGATCTCATGACACCCGAACGTCAAGACTTATGCAATGGAGCCAATGGTCAGATGCAAAACGCTGCCATGCCCGGTCTCAATCGGCCGGCACCCGATTTCGATGCCATCACGACGCATGGGCCCAGGACGCTGGCCGACTACAAGGGCAAGTGGCTGATCCTGTTCTCGCATCCGGCTGATTTCACGCCGGTCTGCACGACCGAATTCATTGGCTTTGCTAAAGCACACGACACGTTCGCGAAGCTCAACTGCGAGCTCCTCGGCCTATCGATCGATAGCAACTTTGCCCACATCGCATGGGTGCGGAACATCGAGGAACACTTCGGCGTCGCCATTCCTTTCCCGATCATCGAGGATCTCTCGATGAAGGTCGCATCCGCTTACGGCATGATCCAACCGGGTGCCAGCGATACGTCCGCCGTGCGTGCCACCTTCATCATCGACCCCGACGGTATCCTGCGGGCCATGGCCTACTACCCCATGACGAACGGCCGTTCGGTCGCCGAGTTCGTTCGGCTGTTGCAGGCGCTTCAGACCAGCGATGATCACAAGGTAGCGACACCCGAGGCCTGGTGTCCAGGACAGGCTGTCATCGTCCCACCACCCAAGACCGTCGATGAGGCCCGCGCGCGAGAGAAACAGGGCTACGAGTACACCGATTGGTACTTCAGCAAGAAGAAGATCGCGTAGGCGGAATCCGCGACGATACTCTGAGGGAGCGACACACCCATGGATCTCAAGAAGCTGACGCGCGACCTCAGCGTATCGCCGCAGATCGCAGCCGCGGACCTTGCCGCCGTCAAGGCGGCAGGTTTCAGGTCCGTGGTGTGTCATCGCCCCGACCGCGAAAGCGCTGATCAGCCGCCGTTCCATGAGATTGCTGCAGCGGCCTCGGCCCAGGGCCTTGTCATCCGCCATCAGCCAATCGTTTCTGGCAAGATGTCGGATGTCGATGCGGCGGCCTTCGATGCGCTGTTGCAAGAATTGCCGAAGCCTGTGCTGGCCTACTGTCGCAGCGGAGCACGTTCGACTTCGCTGTGGTCGCTCACCGAGGCTGCGCGGCGGCACACCATATGACGCTCCCAACGCCGACCCTACAGCAGCGTCTTGCCGAAACACCGGCCGCTTGGCGCCGAGCATTCCCAATTCTCGATTGGGGCACGCGTTATTCGCGCGCAACGTTCGAGAACGATCTGCTCGCGGCTGTGATCGTCACCATCATGCTCATTCCGCAGAGTTTGGCTTACGCCCTGCTCGCAGGTCTTCCGGCCGAAGTCGGGCTCTATGCCAGCATCTTGCCGTTGATCGCTTACGCCGTGTTCGGAACCAGCCGGACCCTCGCGGTCGGACCTGTGGCGGTTATTTCCCTCATGACAGCCTCGGCGATCGGCACGATCACGCCAGCCATTCAGGTCCATCCAGTGGTGGCCGCTGTCCTGCTCGCCTTCATGTCCGGTATCATGCTCATCGCCATGGGTGTGTTTCGCCTGGGCGCCATCGCGAACTTTTTGAGCCATCCGGTCATTTCGGGCTTCATTTCGGCGTCCGGTCTCATCATCGCGGCAAGCCAGCTCAAGCACATTCTCGGCATCAAGGCGGATGGCGAGAACCTTGTCCAACTGCTTGCCGCGCTATGGAAGGGTATCGGCTCGACCAACTTAATCACGCTCATCATCGGTGTCAGCGCGACGGCGTTCCTGTTTTGGAGCCGCAGTGGCCTGAAGCCACTGCTCATCGCGCGCGGCTTGACGGAGCGCACCGCAACGGTCTTGTCACGCGCCGCACCCGTTGCTGCCATTCTTGTCACGACGCTGGTCACCTGGCTGTTCGGATTGGCCGGCCACGGCGTCAAGATCGTCGGCACGATCCCTCAGGGTCTACCACCCCTCACCTTGCCGAGCCTCGACATGTCGCTCTGGTCGGCGCTTGCGGGACCGGCCCTCCTGATCAGCATCGTTGGTTTCGTCGAGTCCGTTTCTGTCGGACAGACGCTCGCTGCGCGCAAACGCCAGCGGATCGTGCCCGACCAGGAACTCATCGGCCTCGGCGCCTCCAATATCGCAGCCTCGCTGACCGGCGGCTATCCGGTGACAGGCGGATTTGCCCGTTCGGTCGTCAACGATGACGCTGGGGCTGAAACGCCCGCCGCCGGCGTACTGACTGCGATCGGCATCCTACTGGCAGCACTAATCCTGACGCCATTCCTCTACTTCCTGCCCCAGGCAACCCTTGCCGCGACCATTATCGTCGCCGTCCTCTCGCTGGTTGATCTCAACGCTTTCAAGCAGACGTGGAGCTACTCGCGCAGCGACTTTACCGCTATGGCGGGCACGATCCTCGCGACGCTCACTGTGGGCGTGGAAACTGGGATCGTTACGGGCGTCGTGCTCTCGCTCGCTCTCCATCTCTGGCGTACATCGCGGCCGCATACAGCCATCGTCGGGTTGATGCCGGGAACCCAGCACGTCCGCAACATCGAGCGTCACAAAGTTCTGACCAGCGATACGATGCTGACGCTTCGGGTCGACGAGAGCCTTTACTTTCCCAATGCACGATTTCTCGAGGATCGCATCTCAGCCTTGCTCACCGAGAACTCGAAGCTCAAGCACGTCGTACTCATGTGCTCTGCCGTCAATCATATCGACGCCAGCGCACTCGAAAGCCTCGAGGCTATCAATCGCAACCTGCATCTCGCAGGCGTCATGTTTCATCTTTCCGAGGTGAAGGGGCCGGTGATGGATCGGCTGAAACGCTCGCATTTCCTCGACGATCTCTCGGGCCAGGTGTTTCTGTCGCAATACGATGCGATCGTGGCGCTCGCCCCCGAACTCACCCGAAACAGTTGAGATCAGTCATGACTTTCCACCAGACCCTGAACGCCATGCTCGCGGAGACCACTCATGGATACCCTTGCGGTTGATCTGGCGCGATTCCAGTTCGCGTTCACGATCGCCTTTCACATCATTTTTCCGGCCTTCTCGATCGGCCTGGCGAGCTATCTCGCCGTGCTCGAGGCCCTTTGGCTGAAATCCGGACGCGAACTCTATCTGCAGGTCTTCAACTACTGGATCAAGGTGTTCGCCGTCGTCTTCGGCATGGGCGTGGTTTCCGGCATCGTCATGAGCTACCAGTTCGGTACCAATTGGAGCGTCTTCTCGGACAAGACCGGACCGGTGCTCGGCCCCTTGATGGGATACGAGGTGTTGTCAGCGTTCTTCCTCGAGGCCGGTTTCCTCGGCGTCATGCTGTTCGGGCTGAAGCGGGTCGGACCACGCCTGCATTTCCTCGCGACATTGATGGTTGCCATTGGCACTCTGATGTCCGCCTTCTGGATTCTCTCGGTCAACAGCTGGATGCAGACGCCGGCTGGCTACGCGATCAACGACAAGGGACAGTTCATCCCGACCGATTGGTGGGCGGTGGTGTTCAACCCGTCCTTTCCTTACCGCCTCGTCCACATGGTGCTCGCCGCCTATCTGACCACGGCCTTCGTGGTCGGCGCCGTCGGCGCCTATCACTTGCTGCGCGACAAGACGAACCCTGCCGCCCGCCTGATGTTCTCGATGGCGCTCTGGATGGCGGTTGTGGTCACGCCGCTGCAAATTCTGGCTGGCGACCTGCACGGACTTAACACGCTGAAGCACCAGCCGATGAAGGTCGCCCTCATGGAGGGACACTATGAAACCAGGAGTGGCGCGCCACTGATCCTCTTCGGTTGGCCCGATCATGCCCGTGAGACTGTTCGCTACGCGATTGAAGTGCCAAAGCTCGGCAGCTACATCCTCACCCACGACTGGAACGGTACCGTGAAGGGCCTAAAGGAATGGCCAAAATCGGACTGGCCCAACGGCCCGCTCGTCTTCTGGAGCTTCCGCGTCATGGTCGGCATCGGTTTCGCCATGCTTGGCATCGGGTTCTGGAGCCTCTACGCACGTTGGCGCGGCGGTCTTCCCGAAGCGCGCTGGCTGCAGCGGGTGGCCATTGTGATGGGGCCATCCGGCTTCATCGCCGTGCTCGCCGGTTGGATCACGACTGAGGTCGGGCGACAGCCGTTCACGGTCTATGGTTTGCTCCGCACCGCCGACAGCATATCCCCCATCGCTGCGGCAGCCGTCGGGGCCTCGCTTCTCGCCTTTGTCATCGTCTACTTCCTCGTGTTCGGCGCCGGCACCTTCTATCTGTTGCGTCAGATGGCGATCACTCCCAAAGCCGGCGACGATCCGCTCGATCCGCACGTGCCTGTGCGTGCGGCGGGCATCACGCCGGGCCCCTCGCAGGTACTGGCAAACGCGCCGCAGGGAGGACGCTGATCATGATTCTCGATCTTGCACTGATCTGGGCGCTACTTATCGCCTTCGCTATTCTCGCCTACGTCGTTCTCGATGGATTCGATCTCGGCGTCGGCATTCTCTTTCCGTTTCTCGACGGAACCCGCCATCGCGATACCGCGATGAACTCGGTCGCCCCGGTCTGGGATGGCAACGAAACCTGGCTGGTGCTCGGCGGTGGGGGGCTGTTTGCCGTGTTCCCTCTCGCCTATGCGATCATTCTGCCAGCACTCTATCCGTTGGTAATCGCCATGCTGCTCGGACTCGTGTTGCGTGGTGTCGCTTTCGAATTCCGCTGGAAAACCGATCGCGGGAAGTTCATCTGGGACTGGGCCTTTGCCGGCGGTTCCTTTGTTGCCGCGCTCAGCCAAGGCATCATGCTCGGCGCGCTGATCCAAGGCATCAAGGTCGACGGCCGCGCCTATGCCGGCGGCTGGTTCGACTGGCTGTCGCCGTTCAGTCTGCTCACCGGGTTCTCTTTAGTCATCGGTTATGCGCTGCTCGGTGCCACCTGGCTGATCTGGAAGACCGAAGGCTATGTCCAGGACCGCGGTTATGGGTTCGCGCGGGTGCTGACCCTCGCCTTGCTCGCCTGCATCGGCATCGTGAGCCTGTGGACCCCGTTCCTCAATCCCCAGTTTCTGTCGCGATGGTTCACATGGCCCGGCATTATCTACGCAGCGCCCGTGCCGCTACTGACTTTGGCAATCGCGGCCAAACTCGTCATCGCTTTGAATGATCGCCGGGAGCTGACGCCGTTCTTGGCCACTCTTGGCCTGTTCGTGCTGTGCTATATCGGGCTCGGTATCAGCCTCTATCCCAACATCGTGCCGCCGAGCGTCACCATTTGGGATGCGGCCGGCCCCGATACCAGCTTGTGGTTTCTGCTGGTCGGCTCGGTCGTCCTGCTCCCCATCATCCTCACCTATACGGCCTACTCGTATTGGGTGTTCCGCGGCAAGGTCGATACCGAGGGAGGATATCATTGAACGATGACCCAAAAACACCTTCGCTCGCACGGCGTCTCGGCTGGTTAGTGCTGCTGTGGGGCGGCGGCGTCCTCGCCGTCACGATTGTCGGCATGATGATCAAGCTGGTGCTCAAGTAGCTCTGCCGTGCTTGAGCGTGGACGTCAGGCGCGATACGATCATTCCATCGATGTGGATCTCGCCACCACGTTCCATGCGCGCCAGGGTCCGGTAAAGAGCCTCGTGGGATATCCCCAATTCTGAGGCCCAATCCTTTTTCGACCGGTCGAGCACGACTGAGCCGCCGATTCCCTCGACTTCGATGTAATGTAAAATCCGTTCTTGCGCCGATCGCAGTCCGAGACGTTCGGCTTGTGCCCGCACTCGTCTCAACTCCCGCGCCAGATGGCTCATCCATCCTTGCCGAAAGCCTGCGTCATCGAGCGCGGCTCGAAATGATATCAGAGGAATTGCGAGCATCCGTGATTGAGAAACCACCACCGCATCGCAGTGATAGGCGGGCTGGTCCAGACTGGCTTCGGCCAGGAACCCACCGCTATTTCGCTGCAGCACGATTGCGTCGCCGCTCATTGAGCGGCGCACAAGCTTTACGGCTCCTGAAGCGATGAAGAACATCGCAGCCGGCCGATCTTGACTCCGGAACACGTACTCCGACACATCCAATTCGAGCGTCCTTGTGCCGCTTCGTGCCTCCAGCGGGAGTGCCGCGAGGAGCGGGGAGATTCCTGTCAAAGCAGACCAGTCCACAAGTCGCGTCATTGGATTGTCTTCGTCCTCAAGAGCGTCGAAAGAGCAACATTGTCGCATATGATCAGGATCATACGTTGGCAAAAACTGTCACGACTACTTCTGCATCGGTACGATCAAGAGGTGGATCATGGTCAGCAAACTCTCTTACGTCCTTTTCATCGCCGTCGTCGCTCTTTCGGCGGGGCAGGCACCGGCGCAACAGCACCAAGGCTCCCCCCACAGGACAACGTCTGATGGGACGGAGACCGCCAGCCCATTCGCCTTCACCGTCTATGGCGCCTTCCGGAGAATGATGCACCTGCAGGACTTAGGAGCAAAGGCTCAGCTTAGTGCTGTCATCCAAGGCGGTGCAACCGACGCCGTTGGCGCCGTCTCGGGGCTGCGTGGCGAGATCACGGTGATCGACGGCAAGCTGCTCGTGACCTATGGCACCCCGTGCCCCACTTGCCGTCCGGCCAATGATCAGGCGACGCTTCTCGCTAGCGCAAGAGTTGTCGCGTGGCATACGCCCGTGGCGCTTCCTTCAGATCTCAAAGGGCCAGCGCTCGATGCGTGGATTGTCGATCAGGCGACCCGTGCAGGCATCGATGTGAGCAAGCCCTTTCCAGTCCGTCTCAGCGGTACGCTGACCAACGTCACCATGCATGTGATGAGAGCGTTCAATTCGAGCTTCAAGGGACACGGTTCGGGGCATGCCATGGCTGATCAGGAGAACATTGTCGCCAAGTCGATCGATGGCAGCGTTGTTGGCTTCTATGCACCGCCGGATTTGCAGGGCGTCGTGACGCATCCTGGCCAGCCTTTCCACTATCACTGGGTCGACGTCGGGCACACACGCACGGCCCACCTCGATGTGTTCACGATGAAAAATGGCGCTCACCTGCTGCTGCCAAAACACTGATTTCGCGATGAGCCGTTCGGTTGGAACGCAGGATCTAGGCAACCAAAGTAACCGCGACTGGGTCTATGGACCGATACCGGTCCAAATGTCCGCACGTGGAAAAAGCCGACAATGTTGAAGTCACTTGCGATTTCGTCTCTTCTTGGCCCGACCTTGCCGGAACGACAGCGACGCCGCTCCTGTCGGTCCCGGGGCATGACCTTCCGACGGACACGGTCTGTTCGTCAACCGGGCAGGTTGCGAAGCATCATCGAACGTGGCAACCTGTCG
>JBJXDZ010000006.1:0-7512 GCA_046154645.1 Hyphomicrobiaceae bacterium | reverse complement strand
AGAACGAAGCCGGCGATGCCGACGATGTTGGCAAGCAAACCGGTCTTATCGGTTAAGGACTTGCCTGGAAGCTCAACGATGATGCCAGTCAGCAGAGCCTGCAGCTCAGCCCAATACGCGTCGATCTGCATTACCTTCCCCATCGCTCAGAGTCTGCAACCAGCCTTCACGCGCCATTGGCACGCGAATGCGCCAATTCCGCTTCCAATTCGGCGATGCGCTGGCGGAGGCCTGCGGTTGCTTCCTCCACATCGGCGAGTGAGTAGCGCTCAGTGATGTGTTGCGGGCAGTTCCAGTCAAACGCTTCCACCGTAATAAGGAAACCGCGTTCGACCGCAGCGCGGTAGCCCGAGACATTGAGACGTTCCAAGGTCTCCTCATCTGCAACGTCCACGAGCCTGGCGCGCCCCAGTAGTTTCAGTCGCGTGCGGTTGGCATAGTCCATGAGGAACAGAGAAACGCGGTCGTCCTTCATGACATTGCCGACGCTGACATATTGGCGATTGCCGCGGAAATCGGCAAAGCCGAGCGTCTTCTCGTCGAACACGCGGACGAAGCCCTCAGGTCCGCCGCGATGCTGCATGTAGGGCCATCCGGTCTCGCCGACGCTCGCCATGTAGAAACTGTCGCGCGCAGCTATGAAGCCGGCCTCGCTGGGGCCCAGCCGGTCGTTGCGCGTCTCCCCGCTCTCCATGCGGGCGTAAGAGTTGCGGCTACCCAGTTGCTCCTGCATCGCCTTCACAGTCGGCGTGAAGGCGATCTCTGCGAATTTGTGTCCCACAATGGTTGTCCTTCTCGAGTTGATCTTTAGAGGCCAAGATCGCTGAGGCCTGGATGATTGTCCGGACGGCGTCCGAGCGCCCAATGGAATTGGCGATCGTTTGCAGAAATCGGCAGATCGTTGATGCTGGCGAAGCGCCTTTGCATGAGACCGCGTTGATCGAACTCCCAGTTCTCGTTGCCGTAGGAGCGAAACCACTGGCCACCGGTGTCATGCCATTCGTAGGCGAACCGCACGGCAATTCGATTGCCAGTGAACGCCCAGATTTCCTTGATCAGACGATAGTCGAGCTCGCGCGCCCACTTGGCAGTCAGGAACGCGACGATCTGATCGCGGCCCTTGGGGAACTCCGAGCGGTTGCGCCATTGGCTGTCGTGCGTGTAGGCGAGCGCCACGCGATGGGGATCGCGCGAGTTCCAGCCGTCCTCGGCCATGCGAACTTTCTGGATGGCCGTTTCGAGCGTGAAGGGGGGAAGTGGCGGTTTCGTTTCCATTTGGGTTCTCCTGGTGCAGCGCGATGATGAGCGCGCGGCCGAACCATCAAGTTTTTGAAGATGGCTCGGCCGGTCGCGGTTGAATGAGCGCTTCCCGCCCTACCTCGATGCAAGTTTGCGACCGAGAAACTCCCTGATCAGTCCTGCGATCTGCGGTCCGTGTGTCTCCAAGGCGAAGTGGCCAGTGTCGAGCAGATGCACCTCGGCACGCTTGATGTCCCGCTTGTAGGGAGCAGCGCCATCGGCGACGAAGATCGCGTCATTTTTGCCCCACAGCACCAGCGTCGGCGGCTGATGCTTGCGGAAGTAGGCCTGCCACTGCGGATAAAGCGGAATGTTGGTGCGATAGTCATAGAACAGATCGAGCTGGACCTCCTGGTTGCCGGGCCGATCGAGCAACGCCTGATCGTGGGTCCAAGCATCGGGGCTGACCAACGAAGTGTCGGGCACGCCGTTCGTGTACTGCCACTTGGTTGCCTTCAGCGACGTCAGCCAGCGGATTGCTTCGCGATCCGCCGTGGCTCCGCTCGCCCAGTACTTCTGGATCGGCTCCCAGAATTTCTGGATACCCTCGTCATAAGCATTGCCGTTCTGGACGATCAGCGCCGAGACGCGCTCGGGATGCTTGGCTGCCAGTCGGAAGCCGACCGGTGCGCCGTAGTCCATCACATAGAGTGCGTAGCGCTTGACGCCGAGCTTCTCGGTCAAGCCCTCGACGAGCCTGGCGTAGTTGTCGAATGTGTATTTGAAGGTCGCGCGATCTGGCGCCGCACTCTGCCCGAAGCCCGGATAGTCGGGCGCAATGACGCGGTATTTGCTGGCAAGCGCCGGGATCAGGTTTCGGAACATGTGCGATGACGTCGGAAAGCCGTGTAGCAAGATGATCGCAGGCGCGGTCTCGCGCCCCGCCTCACGGTAGGCGACTTCGACGCCGTCGATCGTCGCGCTCTTGTAGCGGATCTGAGTGGGCAGCACCTGACTCGCCCGAGCGGCTTGCTGCTTAGCCGTCGCCGGCGCGGCGTCGAACAAGGCGATGGGCAACCCGATGAATGTTACGGCTAGGGCGCTGGCCTGCAGGGTACGTCTGATTGTGGTGGTGTTGGGCATGACCGGTTTCCTTTCAATGGGAAAATTGGGTGGGAGTAAATTGGCTCAAGCAGCGGTGCGCGCAGCGACAACGGGGAAGTCGATGTCGGTGCCGGCGACTTCGTTGACGTAGTTGGTGAGCGTGTTGAGCGCGACATGCAGCACGATTTCGATGATCTCAGCGTCGCCGTAGCCGGCGGCACGCACGGCTTCGAGGTCGGCCGTTGCAACGTGTCCACGCTCACGGACGATCTTCGCGGCGAACGCTACGGCAGCATCGGCCTTGGGATCATTTGAACCGCCACCGCGATTGGCGGCGATCTCGGCTTCGTCGAGCTTGGCGAGGTTCTTGGCCAGATAGGAATGCGCCGCGAGGCAGTAGCCACAGCCGTTGATCTCAGCGACGGCGAGCGCAATCCGCTCGCGGGTCTTACCGTCGAGTTTGCCCTTACCGAGCGCGCCGTTGAGGCCGAGGTAGCCTTCGAGAGCGGCGGGAGAGTTGCCGACGACCCGGAACAGGTTCGGCACGCTGCCGAGTTGGGTCTTCACGGCCTGCAGCAGCGGCTGCGAAGCGGCGGGGCTTGTTTCAATTGAGGCGGGCGTTGCGATACGTGACATGAGCGATCTCCTTGGGGTTGCGACCGGGGCATCAACTCGTTCCCGATGGCATTGAGATACGCCTCGCAAGCCCTTACAAGAATGCTAGAAGAGTGGAACTTTTCATTCCGATTTGTGGAATTATCGATGGACCGCTTTCAGGAGCTGCGTGTCTTCATAGCGGTTGCCGAAATGAAGGGCTTCGCCAAAGCGGCAGCCGCCCTTCACAGCTCTCCGCCCGCCGTTACGCGTGCGGTTGCGGCCCTTGAGGATCGACTTGGTGTGCGTCTGTTCGACCGTACGACGCGGTCGGTGCACCTGACCGAGACGGGTACTCGGTTCCTGGAAGATGCGAAGCGCGTACTCGGTGACCTCGATACGGCCGAGCAGGATGTCAGGGGCGCGGCGCGGCTGGCGTCCGGTCACCTCGCGATTACAGCATCTGTTGCATTCGGCCGCGAGGTCCTGCGGCCGATCGTGGCGGATTTTGTCGAGGCGCACCCGCTGGTCAACGTTTCGATGTTACTGTTCGACCGGGTCGTCGATCTCGTCGACGAGGGCTTCGATCTCGCGGTGCGCATCGCGCATCTGCCCGATTCCGCGCTGGTCGCCACGCACATCGGCGAGGTTCGGCGAATGCTGGTGGCCAGCCCCGAGTATCTCAAGAAGCGGGGCTCACCCTCAAAGCCAGCCGATCTCAAGACGCATTCGGTGATCTCTCATACGACGCTGATGCCGGGCCGCGAATGGCGCCATATGAGTGATGGGAAATCGGCACGCATGGCAGTGCGGCCGAGCATCGAGACCAACGACGCCCACGCTAACATCGCCCTGGCCGAGCGCGGAAAGGGGATCACGCTCGTGCTCTCATACATGGTGGCCGATCAGTTCAAGGCATCCAGGCTCGTGCCTGTGCTGGAGAACTATTCGCCTCCAGCCGTGCCCGTGCACCTGATCTATGCGCAGCGCCGGATCATCGCGCCCAAGGTTCGCGCCTTCATCGATTTCGCGGTGCCAAGGTTGCGGACGACGCTGGCTGCGAATGTGCAATCGAGACGTTCCAAAGGGGGATGAACTATCGGGAACGAGTGCCCACTCACTTCAAAATTCCGCAGTGCCGCAGCCCGATGTCGCATTATGTCCAAACCTCTTCTCCCGCATAGCGCAACGAGCGCGATCTTTGATCGTGGCACCATAACGCCGCTGCCGCGGCTATGGCTCGCTGGCTGTCAATCGGCGTCGAACCTTGTCCCCCCGCGTGCCGCTATGCTTCGATTTTGGCGCGACGGGCCACTAGTGTGAACAGGCATCGAACAGGATCACGCCGCGGGCGACGTTGCCGTCGATCATCTGCCTGAAGCCCTCGTTGATCTCGTCGAACTTGTAGGTGCGGCTGATCAGGCTATCGAGGTTGATGCGCTTGTCCATGCTGAGATCGGCCAGGATGCCGAAATCGACGCTCGGCCGCACCGAACCGTAGTAGGTGCCCGACAGCGTCTTCTCGCCGTAGACCATCAGGTGCGGCGCGATCGGCGACCTGGTGGTGAACGACGGGATGCCCACGATCACGGCGTGACCGCCTGGTG
This sequence comes from Hyphomicrobiaceae bacterium, assembly GCA_046154645.1. Classification (GTDB taxonomy): domain Bacteria; phylum Pseudomonadota; class Alphaproteobacteria; order Rhizobiales; family Hyphomicrobiaceae. Next base: position 2,968 of record JBJXDZ010000006.1, on the reverse strand, counting down.
CCAGCGCGTCGACGATCTGCACCACGGTCGGTCCGGTGCCGATGGCGTCGAAAGCATAATCGACGCCGAGGCCGGTGATCTCCTTCACCCGCTTGAGCACGTCTTCGGTTTTGCCATTGATGGTGTGCGTGGCGCCGAACTGGCGGGCGTAGTCGAGCTTACCCTCGACGAGGTCGCAGGCGATGATGGTCCGGGCGCCGACAAGCTTCGCGCCCTGCACCACGTTGAGGCCGACACCGCCGCAACCGACCACCAGCACGCTCGAGCCGGCTTCGACATTGGCGTGGCGGATGACGGCGCCGACACCTGTCGCCACCGAGCAGCCGATGATCGCGGCGTGCGTCCACGGCAGATCCTTGCGCACCGGCACCAGTTGCTCCGCCGGGCAAACGGAGTATTCGGTGAACGTACCGATGCGGGCCATGACATTGACCGGTTCGCCATTGAGCTTCACGCGGCTGGTGCCGTCGTGCATGCCCCAGCGCGGCGTGTCGTCGTGGCCGGTGCACAGCACTGTGCGGCCCCGCGAGCAATAGCTGCAATGGCCGCAATGGGGGCGGAATGAGAAGATGACGTGATCGCCCTTTTTCACGTTTGTGACGCCCGGACCGACCTCGACCACCTCGCCGGCGGCCTCGTGGCCGAGCACCATCGGCAGCGGCAGCGGCCAGTCGCCGTTCATGATATGCCAGTCGCTCATGCACACGCCGGCCGCCCTCACCTTGACGCGGGCCTCGCCGAACTTCGGGCCTTCCTGCTCAAGATCGAGAATTTCCAGCGGCTTGTTGGCGGCGGTCAGAACGGCGGCGCGCATGACGGGGCTCCCTCGGGCGTGTTCGAATTCGTTGGCGGCGATGTTAGTTGAAGCCCATGCGGCTTGCCAGCATTGCGCCACCGTCGCCCGCGCATGGCTCCTCATACCAGCTTGCGCGCAGCCGCCACGCCAACCTTCGCGCGGATGCCGTCATTTCACATGCTCGCGGATGACGCGATGGACGAAGGCGAGCTTGTCGTAGGCGGGCGAGGGAATGATGAAGGGATAGAAGTCGTTGTGGCCCATGCTGCGGCTGAGGCTGTTCAATGCCAGTGTCAGTGGAATCCAGCGCTCGCGCAGCGAATTGAAGCTCTCGTCGCGATAAAGATCATAGGTCTTGAACGGCCAGATCGCGCCCAGGATCAGGCCGACGGCGCGCGGCTCGAGGCCGACGCCCTCCGCGGTATCGACGGCATCGACCATGTGCAGATAGTGCGCCCAGGTTTCGGCCCAGTCCTCCCACGGATGGGCGCTGGCGTAGGACGATACGAACCGCTCCTGCCAGTCGGCCGGCGCGCCACCGGCGTGGTAGTGCGATAGCGCCATCGCATAGTCGAGACGCTCGTCGCCGAACAGCGCGCGGAACTCGTCGAGCCGGCCGGCGGCCTCGACCAGCACCATCCAGTAGAAATGACCGCTCTCGTGCCTGAGATGGCCGAGCAGCGAGCGGTAGGGCTCGCCGAAGAACTGGCGCTGGCGCTCGCGCTCGACGGCGTCGGCTTCGAGGATGTCGATGGTGATGACGCCGTCGAGATGGCCGGTCACGGTGTTGCGGGCGAAATCGAAGGTCAGATGCCCCTTGCCGGCAGCGCTCGCATCGAGCGGCAGGCCGAAGCGCAGCAGCGAATACACCAGCCGCTTCTTGGCCCGTTCCAGGTCGTACCAGGCGGCGAGGCTGCCATGCTCGGCGAGGTTCGGAATGGTGCGGTTGAGATCGCACGCGACGCACAATCCGGTGGCATCATCGACCGGCGTCAGCCAGTTGCACACCCCGTGCGCCTTGTTGGCGCAATAGCGAACGCGCGGCGGCGCCTTGCCACCGATCATCTGGTAGACACCGGGGCTGCCGTCGACTTTGGCGAGCGCCGCCATCATCCGCCGGCCAGCATCGAAGCCCAGCGCCGTCTCACATTTCACGCAACGGCAGTTCTCGAAGTAGACCTTGTTGCCGCATTTCGAACAGGCGAAATTTTTCATTCCGAATTCCGATGACCGCGCCCTGCTAAGGCGAACAGCGCTCCACACTCTGCCCGCGTAGCACGCCTTATCATAGTCTGCCCGACGCCCTGCCCAATTCATGCGCAGCCTCTCCCCAACAAACGGGCAGCCTGCCTAAACGACATGCGAACTGCCTGATTATCGGCATTTTTCCCTGCGGTCGCGCTTGTCGCTGCCGCCCGGGCAAGATAACGCAGATAGAAGCTGTTCGTCGCGCGCTCTAGTTTCAACGAATTCGTGCGCGTGCGAAGCCACAAGGAACCGTTGCCATGACGCTGCACGTCGCGCTGACCCACCAGACGACCTACCGCTACGACCGGCGCATCGGCATGGGCCCGCAGATCATCCGGCTGCGGCCCGCACCGCATTGCCGCACGCCGATCCTGAGCTATTCGCTGACGCTCGAACCCAAGGCGCACTTTCTCAATTGGCAGCAGGACCCGTTCGGCAACTTCCTCGGTCGGGTCGTCATTCCCGACGAGACCGAGGAGTTTTCGGTGACCGTCGATCTCATCGCCGACATGGCGGTGATCAACCCGTTCGATTTCTTCGTCGAGGAAGCGGCGTCTCAATACCCGTTCGAATACGAAGACGTGCTCAAGCACGAACTCGGACCCTATCTTGCGCCGGATGCGCCGGGTCCGTTGCTCGCCAAATACATGAAGTCCATCGACCGCACGCCCCAGGTGACGATCGATTTTCTGTGCGACCTCAATCGCCGCCTGCAAAGCGACGTGCGCTATCTCATCCGCATGGAACCCGGCGTGCAGACGCCGGAGGAGACGTTGCAGACCGCCGCCGGTTCATGCCGCGACAGCGCCTGGCTGCTGGTGCAGATCCTGCGCAATCTCGGGTTGGCCGCCCGCTTCGTATCGGGCTACCTGATCCAGCTGACGCCGGACGTGAAGGCACTCGATGGCCCGGTCGGCGCGGCCG
>JBJXDZ010000005.1:0-75894 GCA_046154645.1 Hyphomicrobiaceae bacterium | reverse complement strand
AAAGTGTGTGCGGAGTGGGCGATGATCTGCACCGCCCACAACCTCGTCAAGCTCGCCAGGGCCGCCTGAGCGAACTATCGTACAGCATAAAGCCCGTTTCAGCAGCTATCTGGACGGGCTCCTAGCTGTCGATGGCGGCGGCTGGCACTTGGGCCGCCGGAAAGGACCCCGCATGGCCGCACCGGCTCTCACGTCCCGAGATTGCGCAGTCCAATCGCTGGCCGCGATCGGCAATTGGCGACGCTTCGAGCCCGCCATTGAGGCCATTTTCTTCGCGGCGAGCGGCCGTACCTTCACCACCTGCCCCGAGCGCCTATCCTTCCGCGAGCGCTGGCTTGGCCGCTATCTCGAGCGCTGGCCAGAGCTGGCCTTCGTGCTGCTCGCTTCGCCCCAGCACGGCCGTGCCGCTGAGCCAGCGGTCGTGGGTTACCTCGTCGGTTGCCTCGACAATCCGGCGCAGAGCCCGATCTTCTCCGACCTCGGCTACTTCCAGGATCTGGCTCCGGAATGCGCCCGCTTCCCGGCCCATCTGCATATCAATCTGGCCCCGTCCGTGCGTGGCCTCGGGCTCGGCGGTCGCCTGATCGAGGCTTTCGCGGCCGCAGCGCGCCAAGCCGGTGCCCCTGGCCTGCACGTGGTCACAGCGCCGGACGCACGCAACGTCGGCTTTTATCGTCGCCAGGGTTTCGTCGAGGCCGCCCGCGCGTCGTGGAACGGCAAGACCGTCACCATGCTTGGCCGGCCGTTGCATTAAGAAGCTTAGCCGCGCCGTGCCAACGCAGCGCAGCGCTGTCGTCAACCGGCCCCATGGTCCGCGAGCACAAGCCCCCATGCACTTTCTTCGGGCTGGCGAGATTGCGGTCGGGCGCGCAATCGGGGTGGACTCGAACGGCGGCCCATCGGTTGGCCAACGGATGCCATCGGTCGGGGTGAAGTTGAGCCAATGCCTCCATCCCCAGACGACGGCCAAATCAGATCCGCGCGCTGCGTCTCGTCTGCCCGAACCCCTTTGGCGCAGCCGGCCGTGCCGCTGCAGCGCGGCGGGCGGGCGCCTGCGATGGGACGTTTCGCGTTTCGCGAACGTTTGCCATCCGATTGCTGGCGGCCTTCTGCCAACCCTGATTGCCGCTATCGTCGGCCTCAACGGCATCATCGCCCCTCGGCCGCCCAAACCAGAGCAGGAGTGCTGCGACTGCCAGGATAAACATCGCCATGATACGAAACATCTCGCTCATGTCTTGATAGGGCAATGCGTGATCCCTCAGCCTGCTCGCCTCTGATGCAGCTTCCGGATGGTAAAGGATGGGCAATAGGGCTCCGACAGCGACGCGGTCGAAATGCTGTCCGAGAATGTTCTCTCTGGTACGAACTGTTTGACCTTGAGCCGTCTTGAACTCAACGTCGACGTAAAAAGTGTAGTCGACGGTTGCATTCTGGACCTGACGGTTGTGATCGTTGATGATCCGAACCGCTGAGCGTCTTCCGGGGCGCGAACCTGAATTGTCGTAGCTCGTATGCTCCTCGACATGCTTTTCGAGCACTTTGGCCTGCGCCACAACGCCTTCGGTTTCCAAGCGCTTCAGGAACACCGTTTTTCGGCTTTCAGGTCCGACAAGAAGGTAAACGGCCAAGATTGCCAGCAGCGCTCCAGCGCCAAGCATGATTTTCCGCAATACCTTGGACATTCTGTGCTCCGCGTCTTGCTCCGGAGCGCACATTACTCGTCAACTGATAAAAATCAGTCGAACCATATGGTTAATCCTCCAAGCCGACGTGTGCCGGCTCCGGCGCGGCGGCCAGCACCGACGCGTCTCGACCAAAGGAATGATGCAACGGTCAGGCTTCGACGCTCTATTTTGCGCGCATACGATTGTTTTTTGCGTTGTGCTCCACCTCGGCAAGCCCCAGCGCCTCCAGCACCGGCGGCACATAGGTGCCGAAACGCCCGCGCAGGCCCTTCTTCAATCCATACCAGCCGCCGACCGGATTGCCGGGCGAGCGCGCCCAGGCTTCAACTGACCCGTCCGGCGCGGGCTTCTGTTCGTCGGCATTGCCGAGCGGCATCCAATCGCCGTGCGCCTTAAGCATCGCGTGCAGATCTTCGATGCACCTGAGGTGATAACGCAGCTCAGTCTTGCCGACGTGCACCACGAGGGCCGGCGGGTCGAGCAACTCGTCGCGATAAGCATTGAACTCCGATGCGAGGCTCGGCGTCTGCAGTGTCCAGGGTGCAGCACGTGTTCCATTGCCGGCGACCGAGGCCGCAGCTGGCTTCGCTGCCGATGCAGCCGTCCTTTTCGTCGTTCCTTTTGCCATCACCACCTCAGCTTCCTTGTTCAGCCTTCGCCTTGAGATCGACCCCAAACTGATCGAAGTCTGGTTGCAGGTCAGGAATTGATCGCGTGATCAGCGGCGCCAGGAAACCGCTGAACTCTTCACGCATGGAGAACTCCACGTCATGTGCGGAGCGGGGTGTCAGAGAGTATGTGCGCGTGCCCTTGAACAATCCAAGTGGCATGCCGCCAGCCCAAACCATGCGTCGGTTGGATTCAAGCTCGGTCACCACCAACGGAAAGGCACGCCCGGAAGCTGCGCGCGGATAAACTGTAACTTTCTCGCCGGCAGCGATGGCCCCCACCACGCGCTCGACCGTCGAATTCCACGTGGGGTAGCCAGCGGCATCGGTCAGTAGCGACCAGATGCGCTCGACCGGCGCCCGGATAACGATGGCTGTCGCGAAAGCTTTCATCCGCAATTGGTAACAGAAATTCGACCAATGGCAAGCGCCGCCTACGGACGCTCCATGCCCAAGGCGACGCAACGGGCGAGCGCAGCGAGAACGATCGACCAGGACGCTGCATAACGCGGTGAGCGCTCGTCCCAAAGATGAGCGCTTTCGGGTCTCGCCCTGTGGATGACCGTGAGGCGTGTTTGTTGCCCCTCCGCCTCGAAGCGCATCTCCACCTCGGTCGGATGGTCCGGACCGGTTGCGATATAGAAATCGAGCACGATGGAATGCGGTTCATTCCAATGCGTGACCTTGCCCAACTCGACCTCGCGTCCATCGCCTGCACGCTCGAAGAAGCGTCCCGACGCCAGCAGGAAAATGTGGCTGCTCCTGTCGCCCGTGTGTCGCCGTTCTATCGGCCACCACGCATCTATCCGGTCGGTCACGAAGGTGAATGCCTTCGGCAGTTCCATATCAAGCAGCACGGAGTTGATGATCATTGCCGCGAAAGCTCCTGCAGACGTTCGAGGGCGGATGTCCAGAAGTCGTCCATGAACTCGCGCACCGAGGCGAAGCCTTTTAGGCGGACCGAGTACACGTTCCGTGTTCCTTCCTCCTGCGCCTCGACGAGACCGGCTTCCTCCAGAATCTTCAGGTGGCGCGAAATTGCCGGACGGCTGACGGGCAGGCGGTCGGCGATCTCACCGACGGCAAGCGGACAGGCGCGTAGCTCTTGTAGAATGGCACGGCGCATAGGACTGCCGAGCGCGTCGAGTGGATGCAACATGACGTAACCTATATGTTACGTACGATCGGCAGGCAAGGCTCCGCACGTCGCCCGGACGTGAGATGGCAAGCCGTCGTACCAAACCAAAGGCTGTCGACAACGGGTGTCGACAGTGCGTGGGCCTCGGAGGGAGAGGCGTTGCCTCCGGGTTTGCGCGCCATCCAGCGTTGGCCACCACCAAGACGCGTTCCCTTTGGTCCAACCCTCGTCTATCAATCGAGGGAGAGGGCGCGGGCACGGAGTCGCTTATGGACGAGGCGGGCGAAAGCTACGACTACATCATTGTTGGTGCGGGCTCGGCGGGCTGCTTGCTCGCCAATCGCCTGTCGGCCGACCCCGCTACGCGCGTCCTCCTGCTCGAGGCGGGTGGCAGCGACAACTACCACTGGATTCATATCCCGGTCGGCTACCTCTATCTGATGGGCAATCCGCGCGCCGACTGGCAGTTCAAGACGGCGCAGGAGCCGGGCCTCAATGGGCGCGCGCTCAACTATCCCCGGGGACGCGTGCTCGGCGGCTGCTCCTCGATCAACGGCATGATCTACATGCGTGGCCAGGCCCGCGACTATGACACCTGGCGGCAGATGGGCAACCCGGGCTGGGCCTGGGACGACATCCTGCCTTACTTCAAGATGCATGAGGACCAATGGGCGCTGGAGCCCGATGCCTTCGACGGCCTGCATGATCGCGGCGGCGAATGGCGCATCGAGAAGCCCCGCATCGCCTGGGAAATCCTCGACGCCTTCCGTGACGCCGCCCATGAAGCCGGTATCCCGAAGACCGATGATTTCAATCGCGGCAGCAACGAAGGCTGCGGCTACTTCCACGTCAACCAGAAGTCCGGCGTGCGCTGGAACACCGCCAAAGGCTTCCTGCATCCCATCCGCCACCGCCGCAATCTCGAGGTGGTGACCAATGCCATGGCCGAGTGGCTGATCATCGACAAGAAGCGCGTCAAGGGCCTTGCTTACCGGCGCGACGGCCAAGCGTTGATGGCTTATGCCCGCCGTGAGGTGATCATGGCGGCCGGCAGCATCGGCACGCCGCAAATACTGCAACTCTCTGGCATCGGGCCGGGGGCTCTGCTCAAGAAGCATAACCTCACGGTGCTGCACGAGCTCAAGGGCGTCGGCGAGAACTTGCAAGATCATCTGCAGATCCGCTGCGCCTACAAGGTCTCAGGCGTGCCGACCATGAACGAGCAATACCAGAGCCTGATCAAGCGGGCGGGCTTCGCGCTCGAATATGCCTTCAAGCGGCGCGGGCCCATGACCATGGCACCCTCCCAATTGGGCTGCTTCACGCGGTCCGATCCCTCGCGCGAGACGCCGAATATCCAATATCACGTGCAGCCTTTGACCCTGCCCAAGTTCGGCGATCCGCTGGATCCATTCCCAGCCTTCACGGCGAGCGTGTGCAACGTGCGCCCCACCAGCCGCGGCAGCGTGCGCATTACCTCGCCCGACCCGTATGCTCACCCGGAGATCCGGCCCAACTATCTGGCCACCGCCGACGATCGCCAAGTCGCTGCCGATAGCGTGCGCGTCACCCGCCGCATTATCTCGATGCCAGCCCTGCAGAAATACCGCCCCGAAGAGTTCCGTCCCGGACCCGAGATCAACAGCGACGAGGATCTGGCCAAGGCTGCTGGCGACATCGCCACGACCATCTTCCACCCCGTCTCGACCTGCAAGATGGGCACCGACGACATGGCGGTGGTCGACGCGCGGTTGCGTGTGCGTGGCCTCTCGGGCCTGCGCATCATCGACGCCTCCGTGATGCCGACGATCACCTCGGGCAATACCAATGCGCCCACCATGATGATCGCCGAAAAGGGCGCCGCCATGGTGCTGGAGGACGCACGCCAGGCTACGGCGGCGGCTTGAACTGCGGCCAGACAATCGCCAATTCAACGGCAGATTTCGCGTGACAGAGGGCGCAGCCCGGCCGCTCGCGAAGTACGGAGCGCTTGGACCCCTGATGAACCTGTCGCGCAATGCCAACCGGCTGGTGTGGGCGGTCATGCTGGCGGCGATCGTGTGGCTCTCCTACGAGTTTCGCGACACGCTGGCCTTCCTCACCACCGGCACGTTGACGGCCAGCGAAGAGGGCGAGGATCAGGATACCGTGCGCCTGCGCTGGGTCGGACCTGTGGAGGCGCCCATGTCGGCACGCTTCCGCGAGGAGATCAGCGCCTGGGCGGGCCGCAAACGGCGCTTCGTCCTCGAGATCTCATCGCCCGGCGGCTCGCTCGACCAGGGCGCCGCGGTCATCCGCCAGTTGCGGGATCTTCGGCGCACGCACGAGGTCGAGACCGTGGTTCTGGCCGGTGAACGCTGCCTCTCCATGTGCGTGCCGATCTATCTGCAGGGCACCACGCGCGTCGCCTCCCCCCGCTCGCGCTGGATGTTCCACGAGGTGCGCTTCCGCGAGCAGTTCTCGGACAAGGATGCGCCCGTCCCCGAACAGGCGAAGATCCGCGCCACCGACAAGCTGTTCGCCGACTATTTCAAGCCGGCCGGCGTCTCCGACACCTGGATCACCGTCACCCGCAACGCCATGCGCCGCGGCGACGTCTGGCGCACCGGCCAGGCCCTGGTCGACGAGCAGGCCGGCGTGATTCAGAAGTTGCAGTGAGAGACCGGTTGCACTGCAACCGGCATCGAGTGCGCAGACTCAATTTGCTGCATCAGCAATCGAGCGAACAAAAACACCGACGTCACAACTTGCCGTCTTGCAGCCAGTGAACTGGATGCTCAATTTGTAGTCACCGTCTCGTTCCGCCGTGTGGAGTAGAAGTGCCGGGTAGTCGGTGTCCTCGTCGATGACATTGCCCCGGTGGTCGAGCAACTTCATCTCGACAGGCGGGCAATCCGGCTTGCAGAACGCTGTAATCTTTCGCGTCTCGTCCTTCATCATTTTTAGGGCGATGACAAGTGGCTCGGACTTCGGTTGCCGACGAATGATCTCTTCAAGGGGAGTCTCGGTGACGAAAATCGGAACACTATCGCTATAACCCCGCCCCAGCACGCGCATCTGTTGCCGGATCTCATTCACCCTCTGCGCGTCCTGGCTCTGAACAGGTACAACGAAGCAAACACTGCAGATCAATGCGGAGCATGCAAAGGTGGAAATCCGGAGGATGCACAGAACGGGTTGCATAGTCGTCTCCATAATCCAAACTCTGTCCTACTGCCAGTTGCGGTAGGGATGAGCCGAATTTGGAAGCAATTGTCAGGCCGCAGCAACCAACTGTCAGCGCATCGCTCCACCCTCGCCCCCTCACTTCTTCTTGCCATTCCGCAGCGCCAACGTCCTGAGCCGCAGCGCATTGAGCCGGATGAAGCCTTCGGCATCCTTCTGGTCGTAGGCGCCTTTGTCGTCCTCGAAGGTGACGAGGTTCGTCGAATAGAGCGACTTCGGGCTTTCGCGCCCCGTGACCATGACGTTGCCCTTGTAGAGCTTCAGGCTGACTTCGCCTTCGACATGCTCCTGGCTCTTGTCGATCAGCGCCTGCAGCATCTCGCGCTCCGGCGAGAACCAGAACCCGAAGTAGATCAGCTCGGCGTAGCGCGGCATGATCTCGTCTTTGAGGTGGCCGGCGCCGCGATCAAGCGTGATGCTCTCGATGGCCCGATGTGCGGCATGCAGGATGGTGCCGCCGGGCGTCTCGTAGATGCCGCGCGACTTCATGCCGACGAAGCGGTTCTCGACCAGATCGATGCGGCCGATGCCGTTGTCGCGGCCAAGCTTGTTCAGCGCCGTCAGCAACGTCGCTGGGCTCATCTTTTTGCCGTTGAGCGAGACGGCGTCGCCTTTGGTGAATCCGATCCGGATGTCGGTCGCCTTGTCGGGTGCGTCCATGGGCGAGATGGTGCGCTGATAGACCATGGGCGGAGCCTCGATGGCCGGATCCTCCAGCACCTTGCCCTCCGACGACGAGTGCAGCAGGTTGGCGTCGACCGAGTAAGGCGCGTCATTCTCCTTGCCCTTGGCGATCGGGATATCGTGCTCGCGCGCGAACTCGAGCAGCTCGGCCCGGCCCTTGAAGGCCCATTCGCGCCACGGCGCGATGATCTTGATCGAGGGCTCCAGCGCGTAGTAGCTGAGCTCGAAGCGCACCTGGTCGTTGCCCTTGCCGGTGGCGCCATGACAGACCGCGTCGGCACCAACTTTGCGCGCGATATCGATCTGCGCCTTGGCGATCAGCGGCCGCGCAATCGAGGTGCCAAGCAGGTATACGCCTTCATAGAGCGCGTTGGCGCGAAACATCGGGTAGACGAAATCGGCGACGAATTCCTCGCGCAGATCCTCGATGTAGATGTTGGACTTCTTGATGCCGAGTTGCAGCGCCTTGTCACGGGCCGGCCCCAGCTCCTCGCCCTGGCCGAGATCGGCGGTGAACGTCACCACCTCGCAACCGTAGGTCTCCTGCAGCCACTTCAGGATGATCGAGGTATCGAGGCCGCCCGAGTAGGCGAGGACCACCTTCTTGACCTTGCCCTTGCCGCTCTTGCCCGCCATCTGCCCAACCCTTTCCAGTGCCGATCCCTGTATGGCCGGCACTATAGGCAGCCCCCGCTGCCCCGCAAGTACGGCGGGCGGCCACGGTGACGCGGGGCGGGCTGCGCAAGGCCAGAGCGCCGCCTCCCGCCGAAACGCTCATGGCGCACCTTGCGGGCGCGCCATGAGCGTTTCGTCTCTAAAAAGAGCCGGTTTGTGAGGCCTATGCTCTACCGGCGCTGCGAGAGGCGATCCCGCAGCGAGCGCAGCGCGCCGCAGTTGCCACCGCCGGCCGGAGCTGGTGCGGGTTGTCCCGGTGCACCTGCCGCGACGGGTTCTCGCCGTGCCACGACCGGTTCGCGACGTGGTGCATTACCCATACCCGGCAACGTCGCGCGAGCTGGAGCGACGGGCTGAGCGGGCGCCGCCGCAACCGGGTCACCCGTCCGTTGCTGGGCTGCCGGGGCAACGGCTGCTGCCGGCATGTATGCCGCCGGCTCCACCATCTCGCGCGGGCGCAGGAGGCCGGCCGTCTCGGAAACCACGCGCGGTGCCGCCTGCAATTCGGCCTGCCCGGTGACGCCGACGGAATCGGCCAGCATCGCCATCTGCTGGTTGGCATCGCCGATCGGGCCACTTGAGGCCAGGCGCCAGCGCTCGACAATACTCTCGAGGAAGCCTTCGTCCCCCGCGGACTGCTGCCACATGTCGGTGAACTTGGCCGACGAAGAGCGCGGCATGCAGTGCTTGGGCAACTCGTCGAAGCGGATGCGCACCGGCAGTGCCACACCTTCGCCGAATGCGATCGCTTCGCGCTGGCCGAGGGCCGACAGGAACTCGAGCAGGCCCGAGCCCGTGTCGGAGATCGACGAGGTGACGATCTCCTGGTCGCGATCGTTGGACATGCGCAGGGCGAACACCGTGTTGCATTGCGACAGGATGGTCGGATCGATCTCGGCCGGTCGCTGCGTCACGATGCACAACGAGGCGCCGTACTTGCGGCCTTCCTTGGCGATCTTGGCGATCGAGCGCTTGCACGGCTCAAAGCCGAGCGCCGGATTGGCGGGCACATAGCGGTGGGCTTCCTCGCACACCAGCGTGACCGGCACCTTGCCCTCGCTCCAGAGCGCGAAGTCGAACGTCATGCGGCAGATCACGGACACCACCACGTTGACGATCTCGGTCGGCAGGCCCGTCAGCTCGAGAATGGTGATCGGCTTGCCGTTGACGGGCACGCGGAACAGCCGCGACAGGATCTGCGCCATGCCGTCGAAGACGGTCAAAGAGCCGAACATGAAGCTATAGCGCGGGTCCATGGATAGCGTCTCGAACCGCGTCTTCAGGTTGCGGTAGGGTGCGATATCACGCTTGTTCTCGAGTTTGCCCATGCGCTCGTCGATGAGCGAGGTGAGGTCCGAGATGCGATAGGGGACCGGCGTGTCGACTGTGAATTTTCCAGTGTCGAGGATGCGCGTGCGTACCGACTGCTGCTCCTTGCCGCGGCCTGTGCTGTAGCGGCTCTTGGCGATCGGGATGAGCTCTTGCATCATCTCGATTTCCTGCTGCTTCTTCTCGGCCGAGTCGCCGATGACGACCTCAACCAGCTCTTCGAAGGTCAACAACCAGAATGGCAACTGCATGTTGCGCGGCGAGATCACCTCACCCCACTCGGGGAATGCGGTCGAGTATTCGTTGTGCGGATCGAGCAGCACGATGTGCGCGGCCGGATTGCGCTCCAGAATCGAGCGCAGCACCAGCGCCGTGGTGCAGGATTTGCCTGTGCCGGTGGTGCCGAGAATGGCGAAGTGCTTGCCGAGCAGGTCGTCGACGCGGATCATGGCCGGGATCGAGCTGTCCTGGCGAATGGTGCCGACGCGGACAGATTTCTCCATGTCGCCGCAGAAGGCGATCTGCAGCTCGGACTTGACGGCGACGCGGACGCGATCACCGAGAGCAGGATAGATGGTGACGCCGCGATTGAAGGTCTCGGGCTTGTTGTCTTTGCCCTTTTTCAGCTCACCCACAAGACCGAGCTCGGCGATCCAGATCTCCATTTCGCCCTCGCGCTGTGCCGGCACCGGCACATTGAGCGCCGATACGATCGCAAGCACGATCGTCTTGGCGGTCTCGATGGCGAGCAGCGTGCCCATCTCCGGCCGGTTCGTCGGATCGCGAACCATGCCATCCTGGGCCGCATCGAGAAGCACGATGGCTTTCGACCCGGTTACGGAAACGATGCGGCCGATCGAGCCGTCAGCGAACTGTCCGTTGCGATCCATTGCTGCCGATTTGAGCTGCATGACTGTCACCTTGCGATCTGATCGCTGATTCGGCTGGCATTAGGCCCGAGCGCCACGTCCTGGCGCTGGATTACGGAAACAAACTGCGGCGACGGCAGGTGGATGGCCACCTCAGTCCCCATGGCTTTGGCACTGGTAATCTCGATATTGCCGCCATGCAGCTCGATGAGAGCGATGGCGATCGGCAGCCCAAGTCCGGCACCTTCCCGCCAACGGGTGCGGCCGCTGTCGACTTGCCCGAACGGTGTCGCGGCGATGCGAACTTCTTCGTCGCTCATGCCGACACCGGTATCGCGCACGATGGTGCGCGTGCCGCCATCGACCGTCGGCTGGGCGTCGATGATGACCTGGCCACCGGTGCCGGTGAATTTCACGGCATTGGACACGATGTTGGAAATCGCTTGCCGAAGCTTGCCCTGGTCGCCGCGCACCATCATCGCTCCGTTCGCGCAATGCAGCTCCAGCGTCACGCCGGCGTCCTCTGCCTGCTGCCGGAAGCTTGCCACGATGGCCTCGAGAACTTCCTCCAGGCTGACTTCGCGGGCCTCGATGGTGTAGCGGCCACTCTGAATCTTCGAGATATCGAGAATGTCATTGATCAGCGACAGCAAATGGCTCGCCGCATCCTGGATCAGACGCGCGTACTCGACGATGTCCTGCTCCTTGATCTTGCGTCGCTCGCTCTCGGCCAGCAGCTTCGAGAAGCCGATCACCGTGTTGAGTGGCGTCCGCAACTCATGGCTCATGTTCGAGACGAATTCGGATTTGACCCGATTGGCGATTTCGCTTTCGAGGCGGGCGTTCTGCTCGGCTTCCCGGGTCCGGCTGCGCAAGACGGCTTCGCCGAGCCTGAGCGAGTACTCGCCCATCAGCGTGTTGCCCTTACCAGCTCCGATTGCACCGCTAATCATGAGGCTTGATTGCGCCCGTCTTGGTTTGATCCGTATCCGAAGCTAGAGCGGCATGAATAATTTGAGGTTAAAAGCCAGGCAGCAGTGTCGATGATCTTTGTTGTCGATTGCCTTAGCGTCGATCTGCGGGCGTAGCCGCTGCTCGGGATGTGTCGGTTCAGGCGTCCTATGGCTTTTCGCTGAACGACTATGCCATGTTGTCGGGCCACATTCTGCCGGCCAAAGGGAGGCAACATTGTCCCACATTTCGAATCGCAATCTGACGCTCGACGGCGATCGGCTGTGGGCCACAATCATGGCCTCAGCCCAAATCGGCAAGGGCCCCAAGGGCGGTTTGCGGCGCCTGACACTTACGGACGACGATAGACGCATGCGGGATATCTTCGCGGGATGGGCCAAGGACAGCGGCTATCAGCTCTCGATCGACCAGCTCGGAAGCATGTTCGTGCGCCGTGAAGGTCGCGATGCGACGCTACCACCGGTGCTGATCGGCAGTCACCTCGACACGCAGGCCTCCGGCGGCCGCTTCGACGGCATCCTCGGCGTCCTGGCCGGCCTCGAGGTTCTGCGCACGCTCGACTCCGCCGCCATCACCACACGTCGGTCCATCGAGGTGGTGAACTGGACCAACGAGGAAGGCGCCCGTTTCCTGCCACCGATGATGGCATCTCAGGCCTTCGCCAAGCAGACGACGCCGGAGTGGGTCCTGGATCGCACGGACAAGGAGGGCCACCGGCTCGGCGATGAGCTCAACCGCATCGGTTATGCCGGCGCCGCGCCTGTTGGCGGCCGACCCATCGATGCCTATTTCGAGTTGCATATCGAGCAAGGCCCACGGCTCGACGCCGCCGGCATTCCCATTGGCATTGTCACCGGTGGTTTTCCAACCCGAGGCATGCGCATCGAGATTACGGGCGAAACCGCCCATGTCGGGCCGACGGCCATGGAGCGGCGCCGGAATGCCTTGGTTGCCGCGGCGCATGCGGCAATCGCCATCGACGATGTGGGCTGGCGTTACTCGGGCGGTGGCGGCAAGACGACCGCAGCACGCCTGGATCTGTGGCCAAACCTGCCCGGCATCATTTCGGAGCGCGCGACGCTCTACTGCGACATGCGCCACCCCGATCCGACCCAACTCGCCCGCATGGTCGAGGAGGTGGACATCGGCCTCAAGAATGCAGCCCGGCTAGGCCGCTGCACGGTCGAAATCGCCGAGCGCTGGGGCTTTGGCGGTTTGACCTTCGACGCTGGATTGATCGGCCTCTTGCGGCAGGCGGCAGCCGCGCAGGGCCACGCGACGATGGACCTTCTCTCTGAGGCCGGCCATGACGCCTATCACATGGCTACCATCTGCCCCACGGCCATGATCTTCACGCCCTGCCGCGGCGGCATCACACATAACGAGGCCGAGGACATGACTCTCGGGGAAGCATTACCGGCAGCCAATGTGCTACTCGCCGCCGTTCTCGCCCGCGCGGATCGTTGATCGTGCGCCTCCCCGGGGCTCAGTCCTGCATCGGCCCGGCATCCCCCAACGTGCGGGCGAGGTCGTCGATGAGGGATTGGATCTTCTTCTGCAGCGCCGCGGGTGCCCGGGCCAATGCGCGCTCATTGGCAATCACGGCAATGGCACCGAAGGGGTCAGGCGAGAGCTTCTGATAGATGCTCGATACGGCCTGCAATCTCATGGACATGTTTTGTTCGCCCTGATCCCCACCTGCGCTGCGCGCGTCAGCAATGGCGTTGGCCAGCGCCCATGACAAGGCTGCGGCCCGCTCGGCCCGCGACGGTTGCCCTGCCCGCGACCCCGACGCGCTGCCATCTATTGGTGTGGCGCTGGTTCCGCCATCCTGGAACCCCGGCATCGGGCTCCCGCCCAGGCCCAGCAGATCGTTCGGCGTCGTCTTCAGCGCTGCCGCCAGTTGCCGGATCAGCGTCAAGTCCGGTTCGACCTCGGCCCGCTCGTAACGCGTATACCGGTTCTCGTCGATGCCCATCGCCTTGGCCAGACTGCGCGCGGTTCGGAAGCCGTTCAGGACGCGGCGTTCGCGCAAGCGGCGCGCGAAATCGAGGCGCGCTTGAGGTTTCTCGATTTCGTCTTTGTCAGACACGGACATTGCACCAGGCAAGAGCACATCGGCTCACCCCAGCGTGAGGGGGCCGTTGACGTGAGTCATCTGCCGACGGACTGTGAAAGTCACGAAACCAAGGATTGATTTCCTATTTTTTCCGCTATCTCAGGTTGAAAAACTCACGCTCCTCCGATCAAAACACCTGCTGTGAAAACAATGAGGCCTCCCACCACAACTTCGAAAACAGCTTGTAGAAATCGCGTATCCATATAGCGCGAGCGGATCCAGGCGATGACCCAAAGCTCAATCAAAACAACGGCTATGGCTATGGCAGTTGCGGTCCAAAAGTCCTTGATCAAATACGGCAGAGTGTGGCCGATGCCACCAATCATGGTCATGAGGCCCGTAATGCCGCCCCGCAACCAGGGATGCCCTCGACCTGTCAGAGCACCGTCGTCGGAGAGCGCCTCGGCAAAACCCATCGATACCCCCGCACCTACTGACGCTGCCATGCCAACCAGGAACGCTTTCCAGGAATCGTGCGTGGCAAAGGCGGCCGCAAACAACGGCGCCAGGGTCGAGACCGACCCGTCCATAAGGCCAGCCAACCCTGGCTGCACAACCTGCAGCACGAACATGCGCCGCTTACTCTCTTCCTCCACCGACCGCGCATCGCCGGTCAGATGCACGTCACCCAACTTCTGCGCGAGCGAGACATGCTCTCGTTCCGCCGCCACCAGATCCCCGAGCAGCTTGCGCAGGCTAGCATCCGACGTGCGCTCGAGGGAACGTTCATAGAACTGCCTCGTCTCGTATTCGATGGCCTCGGCCTGCTTGCGCACCTTGTCGAGCCCGAGCGGCCGCACCATCCAGATCGGCTCGTGCTTGATGAAGCCCTTCACATCCTGCCGCCGGATCAACGGGATATGCTCGCCGAATTTCTCCCGATAGAGGTCGATCAGCCAGCGCCGATGCACGTTCTCTTCTTCGGCCATCTCCGTAAACACCTTGGCGGATGCAGGAAACGACTCCTTCAGGCCATCGGCATAGTCCGCATAGATGCGGCCATGCTCCTCTTCGAGGCTGATCGCCAGCGCCAGGATTTCCTGTTCGCTCAGGTCCGCAAACATCTTCAAGTGACGTCTCCGTCGGGCTGCATTGCCATGGCATCCGCTGCGGGAGCAAGCGTAGACGAAGCTCGTCCCAATCCCGGGAGAATAGGTGCTATCGGCGCCATTGCAACTTCGGCGAATGAATTCAGCGATGCATACGCGGCACGCCGGTGGCGCAGATCGGTCGTGCTTGCATCGCACGGGCGTGCATGCTGGCCTGTCGAGAGCGATGCTTTGGTTGATGCGGCTTTCGCCAACCTCAATCACGAGAAAATCGAATTTCCATCCCCCAGGGATTTGGGAGAACGCTATGGCCTATAGGATTGGACCATCTTACGACCCACCGTACGATCAGTATGATATTGAGTTCGCCGACAGCGACCAGGCGTTGACGCAGTTTTTCCGCGACACGCCGCCCCACCCAGCTACCGCGGCCGACTCGTCATGGACGAATGGTGCAACGATTCCTCCCGACTTGGTGCCCAGACGAGTGAAGATCATCGAAGGACAAGATAGGCTTTACGATTGGCATTCAGCCAGATGCGGCAACTTGGTCAGCCACGCATTCAAAGACATCATCGAGGGCTTGGGCGCCGGCCAGCACCAGTTTTTTCCGGTTGACGTCGTCCTCGCGAGCGGCACCCTCTCTCCTGAGACTCATTATTTATTCAACATCCCGCATATTATCGATTCAATCCTCATCGAAAAAAGCAACCTCAACAAGCCCCTCCCCCCTTATGGGCTCTATTCGCCGAAAAAAGGGCCTTGGCAGGTTGCAGTAGACAAAGCGAAGATTGGCTCGCTCAGTGCTTGGGTAGAGCTGAAGTATCCGTTTCAATTTATGGCCGATCGCACTGCCAAAGCGCTCCAGAATGCGAAGCTCGCGGGCTTCCGACTGTACGATCATTGCCACGAGGTTTGACAACACAAGGCATCGAATTGCTCATGCAGCCAACGCTCACCGGATAAGGGTGAACGAAGAGCACGCAAACAAACAGGCTTGTGGGCCGACTGACGTTGAGGGTACGAAACGCCAGCTGCGAAACACTTGACTCTGCGACTTAGGAGCTGGGCATGACCAAGCGTTGGGGTGAGTTTCAGGGCCGTATCGAGGATGATCGCCTCGTCGCAGGCAAAGGCCAGTACGTGGCCGATCTGGCGCTGCCCGGCATGAGCTACGGCGTTGTCGTGCGCGCCCAGGTGGCACATGCCCAGATCAAATCGATCGACACAGCCGCAGCCCTGGAACATCCAGGCGTCCTCGCCGTCTTCACCGCCAAGGATTTGGCCGACGACGGCCTCCCCGATTTTCCCTGCGACGTGGCCCTCACCCAACGCGACGGCAGCAAAGTCTTTCCGGCCCGTCGTCCGGTGCTCGCCCGCGATCGCATTCGCGCCGTCGGCCAAGGTGTGGCTTTTGTAGTCGCCGAGACCCAAGCTGCAGCCGACGCGGCCGCCGAACTGGTGACCGTCGACACCGACGATCTGCCCGCCGTCGTCGATCACAACGCTGCCCGCGCGGCCGACGCGCCCAAAGTCTGGGACGAGGTTGCCGACAACGTCGCCTTCACGTGGAGCAAGGGTGATTTCCAAGCCGCCCTGGCCAGCATCAAGGCTGCGCCGCAGGTTGCCCGGCTCGAGTCACATGTCACCCGTGTCGCCGCGCTATCGCTGGAGCCCCGTGGTTGCATCGGCGAGGTCGATGCTAACGGCCGTCTCGTCCTGCACGCCGCTAACCAGAGCCCACACAACCTCAAGTCGGCCGTCGCCAAGCTGATGAACATCGAGGCCGCAAAGGTGCGCGTGGTCGCGCGTGACGTCGGTGGATCGTTCGGCATGAAGAGCGGCGCCTACCCGGAGGACGTGCTGGTGCTGTTCGCGGCCCGCCGCCTGAAGCGCCCCGTGCGCTGGATTTCGGAGCGCCGCGAGAGCTTCCTCTCCGACGATCATGGCCGCGACATCGCCATCAAGGGTGAATTGGCGCTGGACAAGGACGGCATGTTCCTGGCGCTGGCCATCAACTTCGACGTCAACATCGGAGCTTTCCTGTCCGGACGCTCCACGTTCCTGATCAACAACATCGGCGGCATCGCCGGCGTCTATCGCATTCCCATCATCGCCGCCGATGTCGTGGGTGTTTTCACCAACACCTCCAACAATGCGGCCTATCGCGGTGCCGGCCGGCCCGAAGCGACCTACGTGCTGGAACGCCTGATTGACATCGCTGCCGGCCAGATGGGCATCGAGCCCTTCGAGTTGCGCCGCCGCAACCTCGTGCCGCCCTCCGCCATGCCTTACGACACCGGCTTCGTATTCAAATACGACTGCGGTGAATTCGAGGGTAACATGACGGGTGTGGCCAAGCTCGCGGATCTCGCGGGATTTCCGGCGCGGCGCGCGGAAGCCGAACGGCGTGGCCAACTGCGCGGCCTCGGCATGGCCAATCCCATTGAGGTGGCTGGCGGCCCCTTCACCAAGCCGGGCAAGGATCACACCAAGCTCGTCGTGCACGGCGATGGCACGGCCACCCTGCACGCGGGCGTCATGTCGGTCGGTCAAGGCATCGAGACCGCCTTCACCGACATGGTTGCGGAAAAGCTTGGCCTGACGCGCGACAAAATCAAGTATGTGTTCGGCGACACCGACGATTTGCCGACGGGGCGCGGCAATGGCGGCTCCAGCTCAATTCCTGTCGGCGGTGCTGCCACGCTCGGCGCTATCGATAAAGTCATTGCCACGGGTAAAGCGCTCGCCACTGAGTTGCTGGAGGCCAACGTCGACGACATCGATTTCCGCGATGGTGGTTTCCATCTGCGCGGCACCAACCACTCGGCGGGTCTCGCCGACGTGGCCAAGCTCGCCGAGAAGAAATCACCTGCAGGCCTCGCCGAGAGCGCCGATTTCATGCCGCCGGCCGTGACCTTCCCGAACGGCTGCCACATGTGCGAGGTCGAGGTCGATCCCGAAACCGGCACGGTGAAGATCATCCGCTATTCAATCGTCGAGGACATCGGCAATGTCATCAATGAAACCTTGGCACGCGGCCAGATCCAGGGCGGTGTTGCAATGGGTATCGGCCAAGCGCTCGGCGAACTGATCTCGTATGACGCGGAGTCTGGCCAGCTCATGACTGGCTCGTTCATGGACTATCAGATGCCGCGCGCCGAGGACGTACCGATGGTCAACCTGCAGACGCGTGCTGTGCCCACCAAGGTCAATCCGCTCGGCGCCAAGGGTGTCGGCGAAGCAGGCACCGTCGGCTCGCTGGTGGCGACGATCAACGCCATCTGCGATGCGTTGGGCCCGCTCGGCGTTAAGCACATCGAAATGCCGGCCACCCCGGCGCGTGTGTGGGCTGCCATTCAGGCGGCGAAGCAGCCCGGGCGTTGAGATCGCGCGGCAGTGTGTCCGTTCGGCGACCGAGGACGCCAGGGCTGTGGCGCAGAACCGCTTGGCACTGAATGCGCCATCCTGTGCGATGTCGAAATCGCCTTTGACCATCATGGTCACCGAGTGCAAGGCACCGATGCTGGCCAGCATCACGTGCGAATGGCAGGTGACCAGGATCGCGCCGGGTGCGTTGCCGACTGATCGAGGACAGGGAAGCCATCAGCGGACATGACGCGCATGGCTGGCTATGTCCCTACCACATTGACCCTGCCGAGCAGCGGAAACATGCGCACCGCACGTGCCGCCATCATGGTCGTGATTTCGAGATTCGGCCCCTCGGGCGTCGTGCCTTATTCCTTGCCGTCGCCGATCATGACCGTGCCCTCGTCGGTCTGACTCCGGGCGACGATGGAGTGCTTGAGGAAGGGACGCAGTCGCTCCGTCACGATGATCTGGCCGCGCTCTGGCTTCATCGGCGCCAGCGTTATGTCGCCCTCGTGAAGGAATCGGCCCATGGCCTGCTTGTCTCGTAGACGACAGTAGCAAGCGACCGCGCGCCACGGTAAAGCTGCTCTCCGAACTGCTCGAGTTGAACCTGCGGAGTCCTATCATGCTCAAGATCTACGGCTGCTATCGTTCCCGCGCCTCGCGCAACATCTGGTTGATGAACGAGTTGGGTAAGCCCTTTGAGATCGTGCCGGTGATCCAGGGCTATCGCTTGGCTGATCCGCTTGCAGCAGGTACTCCCCTCAATACGCGCTCGCCCGCGTTCCTGAAGATCAATCCCAACGGCCATATCCCCTCGGTCGATGACGACGGCCTGATCCTGCACGAGTCCCTCGCGATCAATCTCTATCTGGCGAAGAAGCACGATGGTCCGCTGGCGCCGGCCAACGTCGCCGAGGACGGGCAGATGGCGATGTGGACGGCGTGGGTCTTGACCGAAGTCGAAACGCACGCCCTCAACATTCTCTACCATCGCGTGGCGCGCCCACCGGCCGAGCGCGACGAAAAGGTCGCCGTTGCTGCCATCGCCGAGCTGAGAAAACCTTTTGCGGTACTCGACTCTGCCCTGGCCAAGACCGGTCATCTGGTAGGCAATCGCTTTACGGTGGCGGACATCAACGTCGCGGAATGTGTACGCTACGCCATGCCGGCAACGGAGCTGTTCGAGGCCGCACCACACGTCAAGAAGTGGCTCGCCGCCTGCCACGCGCGTCCAGCCTTCAAGGACATGATGGCCAAGCGCGAAGCCGAGCCGGCTTGAAGTTGGCTTCTGAGTAGGGGGCAGACCATCGGGGCTGACTCCATGCCCCGGTCCAGGGAGAACAACATGACCAAGAACGTAGCCGTTATCGCAGGCGCGACGGGGGCGGCATCGAAGCGGCTGGTGGAGGTGCTGGTCGCCGATCCCGATTGGCGCGTCGTCGGCCTTTCGCGCAATCCCCCGAAATCGGACAACCCGCGCCTAACCTATCGCCGCGCTGACCTCACCGACGCCGCCAACACGCGCGCGGCGCTGGCCGAGATCCCCGATGCGACACACGTCTTCTATACGGCGCGCGCCAAGTTCACCGACGCCACCGTCGGTGTCGAGGACGTCGAGGGTAACGCCTCGATGGTGCGCAACCTCGTCGATGCCGCGGAAGCAGGCTGCAAAGGCCTCAAGCATATCCATCTCGTCGAGGGCACGAAGTGGTACGGCATGCACATCGGCTCTGCTCTATCGCCCTTTCGCGAGGACGATCCGCGCCACATGCCGCCGAACTTCTATTATGCGCAGGAGGATATCCTGCGCGATCGCCAGCGGGGCAAGGGCTGGTCGTGGTCGGCGTCCCGGCCCGGCTACCTCTACGACTACGCCCCGGAGCGGGCGCGCAATCTCGTTCCGACACTCGGGATGTGGGCCGCCATGTGCCGCGAGCACGGCATGGCGCTCGACTTTCCGGGCAAGCCCGCCTGCTGGACGTCGCTGTTCGAGGCCACTGACGCCAGCCAACTCGCACGCTCGATCAAGTGGATGTCGACCAGCGAGCATGGCCGCAACCAAGCCTTCAACACTATGGACGGCGCGCTCTTCCGCTGGTGCCGATTGTGGCCGCAGGTGGCCAAGCTTTACGGCCTCGAGATCGGCTCTATCCGCCCCATGAAGCTCGCGGACTGGATGTCGGACAAGGCGCCGGTTTGGGATGCCATGGTCAAGCGCTACGGCCTCAAACCACAACGCATGGACGAGGTCGTCACCTGGGCGTTCGGTGATTTCATGTGGGGCCTCGAGCGCGATGTCGTCTCCAGCACAGTAAAAATCCGCCAAGCCGGCTTCCACGACACCGTCGACACCGAAGCCCAGATCCTCGCGCATCTCAAGCGCTACCGCGAGGACAAGTTCATTCCGTGAGGGTTGCGCTCAAATCTCCTTCGCGTCGAGATGGCGATAGGGGATCAGCATCAGCGGCGCGAGGGTGCGCACGAGACCGTGCAGAGGCAGTGGATCGGGTTCGGTGATCGGCAAGGCCAGTTGATCGATCGCCTTACCGGTCACAGCCTTGGCGAGTTCGCGACCGAGCGCAACGGAGAGACCAACCGCGCGGCCATTGCAGCCCACCCACGCGAAACCGTCAGGGCCAAGCTTATGCATGCGAGGGAAGAAATCGCGGGTCATGCCCACATAACCGTTCCACACGTAGTCAAAGCTGATCGGCCCGAGCTGTGGGAACAGTCGCTCGAGCCGCGCGGCGATGTAAGGCTGCATGCGCTCGCGCCGCTTGAACGGCAGCAGGATGGCGCCACCCGTGACCAGCCGATGGCGCTTATCGTAGCGGGTGAAATACAACTCGCGATGCGTATCCGACACCGCCTGTCGCCCTGGGATGATCGACTTGCGCACGTTGTCGGAGAGTGGGGTTGTCGCCATCTGCCACGAGAACACCGGCACCACCTGCCGCGCGATTTTCGGCGCCAGCTGTTTCGAGAATTCGCCCGTGTAGGCGTTGGTGGCGAGCACCAGCGCGCGGGCGCGGACGCTGCCATCCGCCGTGCGTGCCACCCAACCCGCACCCTCGCGTGAAAAACTCTTGACCGGTGAGCGCGTGTAAATGCGGCCACCGCGCTTCAGCACGGCTTTAGCCAATCCGCGCGCCAAGGCGAGGGGATTGATATGACCGCCGGTTGGGTTGGTCCACCCGCCGAACCATGCGTCGGAGCCGGTGATGGTCCGCACCTCGTCGCGTGACAGCAGCTTCACCGGTGCGCCGTGCTTCGACCACTGCGCCACGCGCCGCTCGGCCACCTTCATGCGGCCCGGCGAATGCACCGGCTGCACCCAGCCCGTCTGCTCGGCCTCCGCGTCGATGCCCTCCTCGCGCACGACATCGAACAGGATCGAGGCACAATCGCGGATCAGATGCACCAGCCGCTCGCCCGCCGCGCCATGCCGCTTGATGATGTCGTCAGGTTCCGGGCGAGTGAGTGTCGGGATCACCTGGCCGTTGTTGCGGCCAGACGCGCCCCAGCCGGGTTCCGCCGCCTCGATCACAGCAACGTCGATGCCTTGACGTCTCAGATGCAGCGCCGTCGAAAGCCCCGTGAAGCCGGCGCCAATCACCACCACGTCGGCCGTGATGTCACCGGTCACGGCCGGCAGAGGCGCCAGTCCCGGTGTCACTGCGGCCCACAGCGATGGGGGCCATTCGGTCTTGGATTGCATGGGTGTACGGGAACCGTGTGTTGTTATGTTTGCCGTCGGTGTCGCTACGCGAGCGGGCTCTCGCCCGCGCCCAGCCGGGAGGGAGGCCCTCCCGGACCCGCCCCCTTTTCTTGATTCAAAAAGGAGGGGGGTTGGGGGACACGTCCCCCAAGCGGGTTTGGGCGGCAGCCCAATTGCGCAGCAACTCGTCACCGCCCCAGCTTATAGAACTCATCGTTCGGCCGCAGTCCGGTGACGTTGGCCAAGCGGTTGGACATGGCGAAGAAGGCGGCGATCGCCATGATGTCCCAGATATCCTCTTGCGCGAAGCCGTGCTCGCCGAGTGCTTTGATATCGGCATCGCCAACGGTGTAGGACTCGAGCGCCACCTTCATGGCAAAATCCAGCATGGCTTTCTGGCGTGGCGTGATGTCGGCCTTGCGGTAGTTGACCGCGACCTGGTCGGCGATGAGCGGGTTCTTGGCGCGGATGCGCAGAATCGCACCGTGCGCCATGACGCAATACATGCAGTGATTGGCACCGCTGGTGGCGACGACGATCATCTCGCGTTCGGCCTTGGTGATGTTGCCGAGCTTGTCCATCAGCGCGTCGTGATAGGCCATGAAGGCGCGGAACTCCTCGGGGCGATGCGCCAGCACGAGGAAAACGTTGGGCACGAAACCGGATTTCTCCTGCACCTTGAGAATACGGTCGCGCACGTCGGCGGGGAGATCCTTGATGTCTGGTACGGGAAAGCGGCTGATCGGAGGTGCGGTCACGGGTGGACTCCTGATGCGGCGATGACTGTTAGGCGAAGCGATGGCGTTCGATGATGGCGCGGTCGATTTCGATACCGAGGCCCGGACCGGTCGGCACCTTGACGACGCCGCGTTTCTGCTCGATTGGCTCTTTGGCGAGGTGGTCGCGGAACGGGTTCTGCTCCTGCTCGAGCTCGAGATAGAGCGGCGCCGGAATGAGGCAGGGCGGCTGTGCCGGCAGCGAGGCCAGGAAGTGTACAGTCGCGGCCAAGCCCACCACGGAGCCCCAGGCGTGCGGCACGCACTCGACGCCGTGTGCCGAGGCCAATGCGGCGATGCGCTTGCATTCGCTGATGCCGCCGGCCGCGCAAACGTCGGGTTGCACGATATCCATGGCCTTGCGCGCGATGGCCTCGCGGAAGCCCCAGCGGGTGAACTCGTTCTCGCCACCGGCGACGGCCATATCGAGCGCGCGCGAGACCTCGACATAGCCGTCGATATCCTCCGGCGAGATGGGCTCCTCGAACCAGAAGATGTCGAGATCCTCGAGCTTGCGGCCCAAGCGAATGGCGGCGGGCACCGTGAAGCAATGGTTGGCATCAACCATCAGCGCGATATCGGGGCCGAGGGCCTTGCGCACGGCTGCGATGCGTTCGACATCGCGAGCCTGATTGCCAAGACCGATCTTCATCTTGATGTCCTTGAAGCCCGCCCGCGCGTAGCCTTCGGCCTCCTCGACGGCTTCCTTGACCAGATTGTCCATGTCGGTGAAGTAAAGCCCCGTGGCGTAGGCCTCGACTTCACTGCGAAAGGCGCCGCCGATCAGCTTGTGCACGGGCTTAGCCAGGGATTTGCCCATGATGTCCCACAAGGCGATGTCGATGCCGCTGATGGCGGCAATGGCCATGCCCTTCATGCCGTAGTCTTTGATGCGATTGTAGAGGTGCTCCCAGATCACCTCGACGTCGAAGGGATCGCGGCTGATGACCTGCGGCGCCAATTGCGTATCAATAAACGCCTTGGCAACCGCGGAAGGCCCATAGCACTCGCCCCAACCGACGATGCCATCGGCGGTTTCGATCTCGATCAGGCAGGTGCCGCGGGTCTTGTAGAGCCAGCCGCGAGAAGACTGGAACGGGTGCGCGATCGGCGCGCTGACGACGTGGGCCGTCACCTTCTTGATCTTCGACATGCAGGGCGGACTCATTTCAGGCTTAGCGGTGGGGTCGCACGAAGCTTGGCATGGGCCTGAAAAAAATACGAGGGCGCGAGCAGCTGGCTCGGCCCTCAAAACGCACGAATACAAGGTCAGCATCGCGCCGGGTCTTATGACACCTGATCGGCAGAAGGGAATTTCGCCATTCCGCCCACGATGGTTGCCGACCGTCCCGTTTCCCACGACGGGTTCGGTCGCGTATTCTCCCCAGACTTGAGCACCTGTTGACCAATTGGTCGTTAGGCCCCTTTTACCAACCGGCGGACACTAGCCAAACTGCGACGGTTTGTCAGCAATTTTGTGACGGCTTCGTGTCATCGCGTTGCGACGGCAACCATTATGCGTCTCCAGGCACTTGATTGAACAACGCTCAAGCCCAGCGTTTCCCAGTCACGACGGCCACACTTGCGATGCGATCGCGTTGCACATTCGCGCCCGGGCGGAAATCCGCTACATTGCCTGCACTAGGATTCGCTCACTTGCCAGAGGACGACGCCCGCCCGGGGCCGCCATGAGCATGCTTGGACCATCGCTGCCGCAACGACGCATTGCGTCGCCCGTCGCCGCTGTTGTCGCGGTGCTGCTGACGCTGGCGGCCGTAGGTCGCGCCGGCGCCCAACAGCCCGAGACCAAGCCTTATGACGACAAGCTGGTTCAGCTGGCCGAGATCCTGGGCGCAGTGCACTATCTGCGCGAGTTGTGTGGCGCTAACGATGGGCAACTCTGGCGCGACCGCATGCGCGACCTGATCGAGAGCGAGGGCGGCGCCTCGGCTTTGCGCCGCGCCAAGCTGACGCGCAGCTTCAACAATGGCTATCGCAGCTACAGCCGCACCTATCAGTCCTGTTCGGCAACCGCTCAAACGGCGATCAATCGCTTTCTCGAGTCTGGTGCGGTGATCGCCGACCAGCTGGTCAAGACGGTGCCGTGAAGGCGGCAAACGATCGGCGAACGGATTTACTTTCAATGATTGTCACAGGCGGCATTTCGTTTTCGCCATGCTAGACGTCAAAAATGGTCTGGCGGGCACACTGTCATTGCGTGACTGGGCCTTGATGATAGTACGGGAGGCATACGATGGATGGGCTCGGCTTGGCCGACAGCAGCGACGAAAGTCTGCGCGCTTTGAATTTCATTCTCGAGGCTTGGGAAGAGGCCTCAGATAGTGGTATCCGCCCGCAACTGGTGGCTTATGCCGCCATCTATACGGCGCTGAGCGATCTGGTCGGCACCTATGGCGAGGATGCCGTCGCCAAGCTGGTCCAAGGCCTCGGTGCGCGTGTGTCTGCCGGTGAGTTCACCTTGCCGAAGGCCAGTCTGCATCAATGACAGCGCGGGGCTTGGCTGCCGTTTACCACAGTGGCAGCAAGCCAAAGCGCTTGACCAGCATCTCGCCGATCAAGAGGCCACCGAAGCCGATCAGAATCAACCCGGCGATCTTGTTGAGCTTCGCCATCTGCACCTCGTCGAAGGTGTGGCGGATGCTGGAGATCAGGCGCGAAACGACGAGCCAGTAGCAAAAGCTGCCACCCATGATCGCGGCAACCATGGTGATGGCATCGATATGCGATTCCACTTCGACGAATGAGCTGACGCCGCCGAAGATGGCCATCAGGCTCAGCACAGCGGCTGGATTGGTGACGGTGACGAACATCATCTTGGGAATGTCCCAGATGTAGTCACTCAACGTGGCTTTTTCCGCCTCCAACACGCTGGTGAAGCTCGGCCGTGTAAGGAACAGCTTAAGTCCGGCCCCCATCAGCACGAGACCGCCGATGATCTGAATCACGGTGCGATACTGGCGAATGGCGCCCGAAATGGCATTGACGCCAAGCGCAGCGCCAAGGGCGATGATGCCGTCTCCCAGCATGATCCCGATACCCGCAGCCAAGCCACCGAAGAAGCCGCGCTCGGCTGCCCGCTGCAGGCCGAGGACATTCGTCGGCCCGGCCGGCAGAGCGATCAGAACACCGATCAGGAAACCAATGGGAATGATGAGCGGATTGGGGATAAAGCTCATCGGTGGAACCTGGGCCTCCTGAGCGACGGCACACGGCTCATGGCGCAGCCCCACGCAAGGTTGCCGCAATTGCGTGCCACGCCGACACCGCACCGCCGTCACATTTCCCGCTCAACCGGAGCCTCCCGCATGCAGCCCGCCAGATATCCCAGGTTCGAGCGAACCGGCGTATTCCTACTGGTGATGGTCGGCCTTGTCCACGTATCCCTCAGCGAGATCACTTACGCCCAACGCAAGGCGGTTCCGGCCGCCCCGCCGCCTGCTGCCAAGTCAGTGCCGCAAGGGGCACCCGCGGCCGTTCGCTATGGCATGGAAGGCTTGCCACAGCCGGTCATCGAGATGCGTGAGGCGATCCAGGCCGCCGTCCGCTCGGGTCGGATCGAGGAGCTCAAGGTGGCGATCGAGCTCAACGAGATGAAGCCGGCGTTTGGCGAGGGTGCCGTCGGCGATCCGATCGCCTGGCTGAGGCAGTCCTCAGGCGACGGCGAAGGGCGCGAGGTGCTGGCAGCGTTGGCCAATATCTTGGACGCGGGCTACGTCACGCTGCCTCTCGGGCGCGATGTTGAAAACAGCAAGGTCTACATCTGGCCGCACTTCGCCGAGACGGGCGTCGCCAATCTGACGCCGGAGCGCGAGGTGGAATTGCTGCGCCTCGTGCCGCCCGCCAGCGCCAAGGCCATGCGCGAAAGCGGCCGCTACACGTATTGGAGCCTCGGCATCGGAGCGGACGGCGTGTGGCACTTCCTGCGCAAGTGACGGGCGCAGCGCAATCCTGGTCGGTCATGACTGTGATGGATTTTTTGGGCGGCACGATTACCGAATAACCCTAACCCTCGACAGTGATGGCCAGCGCCGGTTCAGGCTTGCTACCCCTTTCCATCGCCTCGCTATCGATGGAGATTCTGGATGCTGCGCCCGCTCGCCGCCTTGGCATTGTTGGCTGGACTGACGTTGCCGGCTTCGGCGCAGACGTGGGCGCCGTGGCATCAGCCGAGCTTGCTGCAGCCGTCGCGGCCGGAGGCCGACCCCAGAGGCACGACGCCGCGCGGGCAACCGGTCAGCGCTATTCCGGGGTTTGCTGCCCCACCGACCGCCAAGCCGCAACCGAGCCCCGCTTATCTCGATGGTGGCCCGCAGCCCTCGATCTCGCCGTCGGCGCCGTCGAGCATGTCGATCACGACGGGCTATGGTGCCGGCACCATCGTCATCGACACCAGCGCCCGCCGCCTTTACCTCATGCAGTCGCAGAACACCGCGCTAGTCTATCCGATCTCGGTCGGCCGCGTCGGCTTCACCTGGACCGGGACGCAGACCATCAGCCGCGTCGCCAGCTGGCCGGACTGGCATCCGCCGGCCGAGATGCGTGCCCGCCAATCCGGATTGCCCGAGAAGATGGGCGGCGGCATCCGCAATCCACTCGGCGCCAAAGCACTTTACCTCGGCTCTTCGCTCTATCGCATTCACGGCACCAACAATGCCCAGTCCATCGGCCAGGCCAATTCGTCAGGGTGCTTCCGCTTGACCAACAGCCACGTTGTCGACTTGTCGAACAGGGTCGGCGTCGGCACCACGGTTGTCGTCAAGAGCAAGCTCTGAGCCCCAACGCCGATGACAGGACGAGGACGGCGGGCCGCATTGCCCGCCGTTGCTGTTTGGCCGTTGCAGCCGCCGCTTATTCCTTGACGTCGGCGCGGAACGACTTGGAGACGATCTTCCATCCCTCCCGACCCTTGAGCAGCAGCAAGTAATCTGTGAAATAGCGCGGCGGGATCTGGCATTCCACCTTCACAAATGCCGTCTCCGGGCCGCTCATGTCGATCGAGACAATGCGGTCGCGCCGTGCCAGGCCCTTCGACTTTGCCGATGGCCGTCCGGCTACCATCTCGAACCATTTGGCGCGCGGCAGATCCTGCACGCCGTCCGGGGTCATCGAATAGAGGTGGCTGACCTCGTGAAAGGCCTGGCCAAGCTTCTTCGTGTCGCCCTCATGTAGGCCGTCGAAGTATGTTTGCACCACGGCTTCGATCGCTTGGGTTTCGTTCGCCATCTCGGGCTTCCTTCTGCTCGATCCGATTGCAAGTGCGGCGTTGGCGGCGCTCGCCCTGAGGCGGGCAACCGCTCGCAATTCTGGCGGAAACGTGGCAGGTTTCCCTTCAACGAAACCTTCGCGCCACAGGAGGCTCGATGTTGTCGCCGAAACACTGGAAGCCGCTGCTTGCCGTCACGCTCGCCACCTCGGTCATGGTAGAGGCGATGCCGGCTGCCGCGCAATCCTATCCATCGTATGGCTATGGTGAGCCACGCCCTCGCTATTTGCGCCCCTTCAGCGAGGATGATCGCTACGCGCCGCCGCGCTATTGGCGGGAAGAGCCGCCTCGAGCCTACAGTACAATCCGCCCCTGGCGCGGCCCGGACTATGAGCCGCCGTATGATCGCCGCCCCGTGCCGGCAACGCCGCTGTCGCCGTATGAGCGGCGCAATGCATCGGCCGAGCCGCCATCGGCGAACAAGCGCGACGGTGGTCCGCGGCCCGAAATCACACCCATGCCCCCGCAGCTCATTCCCTTCAATTCCAGCTATGCTGTCGGCACCATCATCATCGAGACGCGCGGGCGCCACTTGCTGCTGGTGACGTCGAAGCGTGCGGCTTTGCGCTACCCGATTTCTGTTGGCCGCGAAGGTTTTCAATGGACCGGTAGCGAGAAGATCTCCCGCATCGCCGACTGGCCTGACTGGCATCCCCCCGCCGAAATGCGCAAGCGCGATCCCTCATTGCCCGAGATGATGACCGGGGGCTTGCGCAATCCACTGGGCGCCAAGGCGCTTTACCTAGGCTCCTCGCTGTACCGCATTCACGGCACCAACGATGCCCGCACCATCGGTTACGCGTCATCGTCGGGATGTTTTCGCATGCTCAACGGCCACGTGGTCGATCTTGCCGGTCGGGTCGGCGTCGGCACCACGGTTGTCGTTGTCGACAAGCTGCCACGCGATGCGACTGTCGCCCCGCTGCCAGAACGCGGACCCGAGCCGCGCTGGGAACGGGGCCGCAGTCGCGGGTAGATCGCGGCGGCGCCGGGTCGGTCACCCGGCACCGCCATCCAACCATCAGTTTATTGCCAAACGCCAACCGTGGCGTCGCCGCTCTCATTGTATTTGAGGCGCTTCATGTATGAGAACAGGTTGCATGCAGGCCGCCGTGACTGATTGCCAAAGTAGAACTCAGCCATGACACAGCGCGGATTGTTCTCGCACATCGCCTCGCACTGTGCCTCGCTGTTGGCCGTGAATCTGCCGATGTCACCGTCACCCTCGACGTAGACGCCGGCATACCAGCGCATGTTGCCCACATTCACGCGCAGTCGCTCGACGGTACAGTAGGAATTGGCATTGATGCAGGTGATCCTGAAGCCATCAGACTGCCGCTGGGCGCTGGCCGAAGTCCCCATGGTCAGAAGGCAGACGAGAAAAATTGAGAGTTTGAGCCGCATTGTCGTTCTCCGCTGAAATCAACTGTCGGTGTCCATCCGTGAAATGGCCCGCGGTTTGACCGCGGGCACCCAAAATCTAAGCCATGCTCAGGCTCGCAGGCAAGAACTGCCGCGCTACTTTTCTCAGCCGCCCCGAACACCATCGACCCACGCCTTGCCGGCGGCCAGCAGCAGCGCCGTGTCGCTCTGCGTTGTGAAATACTGCATGCCGCGGCGAGCGATGGCGGCCTGCCGGGGAATGTCGCGAATACCACCGCAGCCGGCAAAGATCTTGTTGGCTTTGCAGGCGGCGACGCAGCGGTCGAGTGCCTTTTCGACGGCGGGATCGTCGAGCTTGCCGGGCTTGCCGAGATCAACCATGAGGTCGTTGGTGCCGATGTGCACGACGTCGACGCCGGGCACAGCGGCAATCTTCTCGATGTTTTCCAGACCCTTGGCAGTCTCGACCATGATGACGACGGCGGTTGAGGCGTTGAGCGCGGGCAAGGCCTCGGCGAGGGGCACGGTTTCGCCGTTGAACTGCGGGAACACCGCGCCGACTGAGCGGCGGCCAATCGGCGCGAACTTGCAGATTTCGACGGCGCGGCGGGCTTCCTCGGCCGTATTGATATCGGGAAAGATGATGCCGGTGACGCCGTCGTCGAGCAGGCCCGGCACGTTCGGATCGTTGAGGCCGAGCACCCGGTACATGGGGGCGATGCCGAGCGGGATGGCGGTGCTCGCCAGATTGACTACCGTCTCGACGTTGAAGACGGCGTGCTGGCCATCGATGAACATGAAATCATGGCCGGTGGCCTTGGCAATGCGCACAATCTCCGGTGAGCGGGCGAGACGTACCGAAAGGCCGAGGGCGACGCCGCCGGACCGCATGCGTTCGAGGGCGGGATTGGTCAATGTGAGTTTCGGTTTTGCGGCCATGGCAGACTCCCGGGTTGTTGTTTATGCCGACATGCTGCCACGGGATGGCAAACAACCGCTACATCGCCAAAGCTGGGTCAGCCCTGCATCCGAACGCGCCTCAAGTGTCGATGGCGGAACTTGCGATGGCCATTGCCAGGGCCATGCTGGCACTGTTCTATCTGTGACACGAGCCAGAACAACAATTTGAGAGATACCAGATGACCATCGAAAACCTGGACGCAATGCTGCAGAGGGCCTTCGACGAGAGCAGCAAGATCTACAAGCAGCGCGGCTTCCAGCGGCGCATCGGCTTCGGCAAGAAGCCGGCGATCATCTCGGTCGATCTGGCCAATGCCTGGACCCGGCCTGGCAACCCGTTCTCCTGCGACATGGAGAAGATGGACAAGGAGATCATTCCCGGCATGCAGCGCCTCCTGGAGGCCGCCCGCAAGAACGGCCATGTCGTCGTGCATGTGACGACGGCCTACCAGAACACCGACCGCAACGATCCTCACACCGACATGGGGCAGTGGCACAACAAGATTCCGGTCGAGGCAGTCAACCTCACCGACGAGCATCTGTGGGCCATCGACTCGCGCATCGCGCCGATCAAGGGTGAATGGGTCATGATGAAAAAGCGGGCGTCTTCGTTCTCAGGCACGCCTCTGGCGGGGTATCTGCGTACCTGTGGCGTCGACACCATCCTGGTGACCGGTGTCACCGCTACAGCTTGCGTGCGCACCACCATCTGCGATGGCATCCAGGATGGCTTCCGCACCATCGCCGTGAAGGAGTGCATCGGTGATCGGGTGCCGGGGGCCGTGGCGTGGAACCTCTACGACATCGATGCCAAGTTCGCCGACGTCGAGAGCGTCGATACCTGCGTCAACTATCTCAACAACGTCGCCGGTTGGAACAACGAACAGCGCTCGTAACCAACCACGTAGGGACAGAAGGCGCGCAGGACGACCCTCACTTCATCACCGGAATGGAAAACTCTGCGCCCTCTTTCACGCCGCTTGGCCAGCGTGAGGTGACGGTTTTGGTGCGGGTGTAGAAGCGCACGGAGTCGGGGCCGTGCTGGTTGAGGTCGCCGAACACGGACTTCTTCCAGCCGCCAAACGTATAGTAGGCGAGCGGCACGGGGATTGGCACATTGACGCCGACCATGCCGACGTTGACACGGGAAACGAAGTCGCGCGCCGCATCGCCATCACGCGTGAAGATGGCAACGCCGTTGCCGTACTCATGGTCCATGGCAAGCTTCAAGCCTTCGTTGTAGTCGCGGGCGCGCACCACGGAGAGCACGGGGCCAAAGATCTCCTCCTTGTAAATGCGCATGTCGGGCTTCACGTCGTCGAACAGGCAGCCGCCCATGTAGAAGCCGGCCTCATAGCCCTGCATCTTGAAGCCGCGGCCATCGACCTTCAGTTTGGCACCTTCCTTGATGCCAGTGTCGACGTAGGCGCGGACCTTGTCGAGATGTGCCTTGGTGACGAGCGGTCCCATGTCGGCATCGAGCGATGTGGACGGGCCGATCTTGAGGCCCTCGATCTTCGGGATCAGCTTGGCAACGAGCGCATCCGCGGTCTTTTGCCCGACGGGAACTGCGACAGACACCGCCATGCAGCGCTCACCAGCCGAGCCGTAACCAGCGCCGATTAGCGCGTCGGCGGCCTGGTCCATGTCGGCGTCGGGCATCACGATCATGTGGTTCTTGGCGCCGCCGAAGCAGGCGACACGTTTGCCGCTGGCCGCCCCCCGGCCATAGACATAGGCCGCGATCGGTGTCGAACCAACAAAGCCAACCGCTGCGATGTCGGGGTCGTCGAGAATGGCGTCGACGGCTTCCTTGTCGCCATTGACGACGTTGAGAATGCCCGGCGGCAGGCCAGCTTCCAGCATCAGTTCCGCCAGCATCAGCGGCACCGACGGATCGCGCTCGGAGGGCTTCAGGATGAAGGCATTGCCGCAGGCGATGGCCGGCGCGAATTTCCACATCGGGATCATGGCCGGGAAGTTGAACGGCGTGATGCCCGCCGCCACACCCAAAGGTTGCCGCATCGAGTAGACGTCGATGCCAGGACCGGCGCCCTCGGTGAACTCGCCCTTGAGCAGATGTGGAATGCCGATGGCGAACTCCGCCACCTCGAGACCGCGCTGGATGTCGCCCTTGGCGTCAGCGATCACCTTGCCATGCTCACGCGCCAGCTTGTCGGCAAGCTTGTCCATGTCGCGGTTGAGCAGGTCGACGAACTTCATCATGACCCGGGCGCGCCGCTGCGGATTGGTGGCAGCCCAGGCAGGTTGCGCGGTCCGGGCGTTCTCGACGGCTGCGCGGACCTCGGCCTTGGATGCCAGCGGCACGCGGCCCGCCACCTCGCCGGTCATCGGCCAGAACACATCGGCATAGCGGCCCGAGGTACCCTTGACGCGTTTGCCGCCGATGAAATGCGTGAGCTCCTCGGCCATGGTTCGTGCCCTCTTGATGCTGGTGCGGATATCTCGCTGCGCATAATGCCAGGAATCGCAGACGGGCCAAGGCCTCGCATTTACAACAGCGGCAAGGCGCTCAAGCCAGCCAAGACGAGGAGCGAGAGCAGGGTCGAGACGTTGACGTCACCGATTTCCTTGACGCGCACGTCGCGATAAACCTCGCGGACTTCGGTTCTGGCCGTGCCGGCAGGCAGTTCGCGGGCCCGGACCCAGGCCCACACGAAGCGGCCGAAGGCCGCGCTGCGGGTCAGGATTTGCTGGGGCGCCTGCCGCCAGCCGTACTTGTAGCCGAAGATGATCAGCGCGATGACGGCGATCTGGGCCAGCGTCGACACCCAGCCGCCAAGCAGAAACCAGATCAGACTCCAGGCGAGTCCAACGATCTTCCACAGCAGCCAGCCGATCCAGCCTAGAATGTCCATGGTGCCCTTGCGTCGCCGCAGTCCTCATCCCATGCGTTCGGGGCATGGGATGAGGTGTTCATCGGAGCGTTGTCGCCACCCATTGCGGCAGCGCCAGGACCGCTACCGTTCAACCCATCGGCTTTGTCGCCAGCATCGACGGCCGCTCGCTGAACGTCTTGACGAAAGCGGCCAGCTTCGGGTGGTCCTTACGCCAATCGATGTGACCATTGCGGAAGTCGAACCAGCCCATCGCGCAGCCGACCGCGATCTGTCCCGGCGTCACCGGCCCGGTCAGCTGCTTGGCGTGCACTGTGTCCATGGCCTTGATGGCGCCCATGATTTTGCCCATCTGGCCATTGACCCACTCGTCCCACCGCTTGGGCTCGGGCCGCAGCGTTGCCTCGTAGCGCAGCAGGATACCTGCATCGAGCAATCCGTCGGCCAGCGCTTCCAGCGTCATGTCGTCGAACTGCGCGTTGCCACTGGGGCGTAGCGCCGGGGCCTTCAGGCTGTCGATGTAGGCACAGATGACGGGACTGTCGAACAGCGCGCGGCCATCGTCCGTGATCAGGCACGGCACCTTGCCGAGCGGGTTCTTGGAGGTGAGCGCCGTGTCCGGCTTGATCGGGCTCGCACTCATGGACACCCGCTCTATTTGGCCATCGAGCCCCTTCTCGAGAGCCGTCACAGTCACTTTGCGCACATAAGGTGAGGTCGGCGAGTAGCAGAGCTTCATGAGAGGTCTCCAAGGATGAACGGGCAGGGTGGGTACGGGAAGGCGGCACTGTGGCGCTGCCCGGCCGTCACTGCAACCCTTTTGGTCGTCGGTGGGTGCCAAGGCAGCCGCCCTATAGGCTGGCCCAAGCAACAGAGGCAGTCATGGCGTTCCAGAGGGCATCAAAGCCTACACGCACCATGATCGTCAGGCGCCAACGATACGGGGGCGGAGGAATGCCACGACTATGAAAGCTTGCAACGGAGTCAAAGGCTGACCTCCGCAACGCTGCTGCCGGGCCCGATCCATCTCTTCCCGCCCCTGTCCCCATGGGCTATAAGCCCGACCTGATATGACAGTCGGTAGCTGTGGGGACATTGCACGTGCCGCCTGTCCGCAATCCGCGTCAAAGGAACGTCGAGCCTCGATGTCGAAACAAAACAAAGACAATCGTCCCGAGGCCCGCCTGCCCAAGGGCTTCCAGGACCTCGCCGGCGACGACGTGCGGGCCATGACCCGTATGTTGGCCATCATTCGCGATGTCTACGAGCGCTATGGCTATGAACCGCTGGAAACACCGGCCTTCGAGTACACGGACGCTTTGGGCAAATTCCTGCCCGATCAGGACCGGCCCAATGCGGGGGTGTTCTCGATTGCCGACGAAGACGACCAGTGGATGAGCCTGCGCTATGACATGACGGCACCGCTGGCTCGCTATGTCGCCGAGAACAAGCAATCGCTGCCGACGCCGTTCCGCCGCTATGCCATGGGGCCGGTCTGGCGCAATGAAAAGCCGGGGCCCGGCCGTTTCCGCCAGTTCATGCAGTGCGACGCCGATACGGTTGGCACCGAGAGCGTGGCCGCCGACGCCGAGGCCTGCATGCTGATGGCCGATGTGATCACGGCGCTGGGGCTGCCCGCCAACCAGTTCAAGATCAAACTCAACAATCGCAAGTTGCTGGATGGCCTGTTGACCAAAGTTGGCATCGATCCTGCCTCGGAAGCCGACGCGCAGAAGCGCCTCATCGTGCTGCGCGCCATGGACAAGTTCGACAAGTTCGGCGGTGCCGGCGTGTCACTGCTGCTGGGCAAGGGCCGCAAGGACGAGAGCGGTGACTTCACGGCTGGCGCCAATCTCGAGTTGGCCGCCATCAAAACTGTCGTCGGTTTCCTCGAGGCGGCAGGGGCCGGAGCCGGCACGCCCGCCGAGCGCGTGGCACCGCTGGTGGAGGGCGTGCCCGTGGCCGAGCAGGGCCTGGCCGAAATCCGCGATATCGAAGCGCTGGTGCGGGCGGCAGGCTATGGCGCCGATCGCATCGCCTTCGACCCCTCCGTGGTGCGCGGCCTCGACTACTACACCGGCCCCGTGTTCGAGGCCGAGCTTACCTTCGAGGTCAAGAACGAGGACAACGAAACTGTCCGCTTCGGCTCCGTCGGCGGCGGCGGCCGGTACGACGATCTGGTGGCGCGGTTCACCGGCCAGCGCGTGCCGGCGACCGGGTTCTCGCTCGGCCTCTCACGCTTGCAGTCGGCACTGTCCATCGTGCAGGGCAGCGGCAAGGCCGTGCCCGGTCCTGTCGTCGTTCTCGTCATGGATCGCGCCGAGTTGCCGCGCTACCAGAAGATGGCGCACGATCTGCGGCAGGCCGGCATCCGCGCCGAAATGTATCTGGGCACCTCGGGCATGAAGGCGCAGATGAAGTATGCCGACAAGCGCGGCGCGCCGTGTGTCGTCATCCAGGGCTCTGACGAGCGCGCGAAAGGCGAGGTGCAGATCAAGGACTTGATAGAAGGCGCTAAGGCCGCCGCCTCGATCAAGGACAATGCCGAATGGAAAGCGGCACGGCCGGCGCAATTGTCCATCGCCGAAACGGGATTGGTCGCCGCCGTGCGCGATATCCTCGCGCGGCACGGAGGCTGAGCGTGGTAGCGCCGCGCCCGCCGTCGAACGACAACCTGCTGCCGAGCGAGTTGCCCCAGTCCGCGCGCTGGATCGAGGCGCTCGACCGGCAAACCGGCATCATCATGGGTATCTTCGTCACGGCTGGCTTCGAGCCAATTGCACCGGCCGTGATCCAGCCTGCCGACGTCTTCCTCGATCTCATCGGCGAGGACCTGCGGGCGCGCACCTATGTGTTCACCGATCCTGACGGCGCCGAACTTTGCCTGCGGCCGGATCTCACCATACCCGCCTGTCGCCTCTATCTCGATCGCCATCGCGAGAGCACGCTCCCGGCGCGTTACACCTACAGCGGCGGTGTGTTTCGCTACCAACCCGCCGGCAGTAGCCTCACGCATCCCCGTGAGATCCGTCAGGCCGGCATCGAGAGTTTTGCTGCGGCTGATCCAGGCCGCGCCGAGGCCGAGATCCTGGCGTTGTCGGTGGAGGCGGTGCGGGCCGCGGGCCTGCGCGCATTTCGCCTGCGCATCGGCGATCTCGGCATCTTCAATGCGCTGCTCGAAGGCCTGGACATGCCCCTGCGCTGGCGGGCACGGCTGAAACATCATTTCTGGCGGCCCGAGGCATTCCGAGCGCAATTGGCACGTCTGGTTGCAGGCGGGTCGAGCGCCAGTCGTTTGCCGGCCGCGCTCGTCGCCGCGCTTGAGACAGCACCTTCCGAAGATGCCGCCGCCATTGTCGGCGATCATCTGGTCGAACTCGGCCTCGAGGCAACCGGTACGCGTGGCATCGATGAGATTGCAGAGCAGCTGCTGGGCGAGATCGCGGATCTGCGCGCGCCCCCGCTCGGTGCGTCCGCGGCAGCCGCGCTCGACGCCTATCTCGCGGTCGCGACGCCAGCGCCGATGGCCGCCGATCGGGTGCGGAAACTGGCGCGCGAGCATCGCATCGGCATCGAGCCGGCGGTGACGGCTTTCGAACGGCGCTTGTCGCTCGCCGCCGAAGAGGGCGTCGACCTCACGCAAGCGCAGTTTTCCGGCGGCTTTGGCCGCGCGTTCGAATATTACACCGGCTTCGTCTTCGAGATCCTGTCGCC
This sequence comes from Hyphomicrobiaceae bacterium, assembly GCA_046154645.1. Taxonomy (GTDB): domain Bacteria; phylum Pseudomonadota; class Alphaproteobacteria; order Rhizobiales; family Hyphomicrobiaceae. Next base: position 39,410 of record JBJXDZ010000005.1, on the reverse strand, counting down.
GGCCATCGGCGACACCACGCCGATCGGCGGTGGTGGTCGCTACGACACGCTGGTCGAGGCCATCAGCGGTAACTTGCGCGTGCCTGCCGTCGGCGCCGCCGTGCACACCGAGCGCCTGCTGCTGGCCGTCCGCGGAGGCCGGCCATGAGCGCCCCCCTGATCCTCGCCGTGCCCTCGAAAGGCCGCCTGATGGAGGACACGAGCGACGTGTTCGCCAAAGGTGGCATGACCATCGCCAAGACCGGCAACGGCCGCGGCTATCGCGGCGAGATCACCGGCATCGACGGTGTCGAAATCTCGTTCGTATCGGCATCGGAGATCGCCAAGCTGCTGCGCTCGGGCGAGGTGCACATGGGCGTCACCGGCGAGGATCTCGTCCGCGAGATGATGGCCGACGCCGATCAAAAGGTCGAATTCGCCAGCAAGCTCGGTTTCGGCCACGCCGACGTCATTGTCGCGGTGCCGGAGTTCTGGATCGACGTTCGCACCATGGCCGATCTCGAGGAAGCCGCCGTCCTCTATCGCCGCCGCCACGGCGCGCGCATGCGCGTGGCAACGAAATATACCGGCCTGACGCGGCGCTACTTTGCCGGAGAACGCTTCGGGGGTGCTGCGCGATCGCCGGCCCACGTCTCGATGTATCGCATCGTCGAGAGCCTGGGGGCCACCGAGGGGGCACCGGCCGCCGGCACCGCCGAATTGATCGTCGATATTACGTCGACCGGTTCAACTTTGAAGGCGAATGGCCTGCGCATTCTCGATGATGGCATCATCCTGAAGTCGGAGGCCAATCTCGTCGCTTCCCGCACGGCAACCTGGTCCGAGCCGCAACAGGCCGCTCGCGCCGCATTGCTCACCCGGCTGGCCATGGCTTGAGTGTTCGCCACTGTGCAACGCCTTTGCCCGTGCCGACGGGTGGCCTTGCGGATAATGTCTATAGTTTAATCTATAACCTCTGATTATTCGTTTCCGATAGGCCACGCCCGGGAATGGACCGTGTTTTGGTTCGTTGCCATTTCATTGATCGCGTGAGAGTTTCGTCGACATCGGATTCGGACGGTCCAGCGCCGGTCAACATCGAGCCGATCAGGACACGTGCCGCAATCAGACGCGCAAGTCTTCGCGAGGCGATGAGTATTGCGCCTCGCGACGTCTGCGGCCCGTCTGCATGGCGTGAGTAGCAAAGTCATCGCGCAACGTCCGGCATTGCGTAAATGGGCTCCGTCTGGGCAGCCACGGGTCGTGCCGCCATGCTTGGCGGATCGCCGCGGTCGACGGGAGTTCATGGCAACCGTGCACCAACGCGTTTCTCGACATTCGGAGGCATGGAGTCGACATGATCATTATCGTGGAGGATCGCGGTCTGGTGGCCGACGCCTTGCGGGCGTCCTTTGCCCGCGAGGGGGTCTCTGCGTCCGGGCTGTCCTTCGACGAGTTCGAGGAATGGATCTCGACGGCGACCGAGGACGACATCGATGTCGTCGAGGCCATCCTGATCGGAGAATGCGACGGTGCCCACACTCTGACCAGTCACATCAAGGAACGATGTGCCGCGGCCGTGATTGCTCTCAAGGACGACAAGAACCTCGATTCGACGCTGGGCTTGTTTGCGGAAGGCGTCGACGATGTGATCGTCAAGCCGTGCCACGTTCGTGAAATCCTGGCCCGCATCGAAGCCATTCGCCGCCGCGCTGGCGTCACGAAAGCCATTGAAACCTATCGCGACGACATTCACACCTTTCGCGACGGCCGGGATCCGATCGTCGGAGGCAGGCCGATGTCGCTGCCGCGCCGGGAGTTGCGCATACTCGAATTCCTTGCCAGCCGGCGCTCGCGGCGAGTGACCAAATCGCAAATCTTCAGCGCTGTTTACGGTCTGTTCGACCACGAGATCGATGAGAACGTGATCGAGAGCCATATCTCGAAGTTGCGCCGTCGGCTGCGTGACAGGCTCGGTTACGATCCTATCGAGTCGCAGCGTCATCTCGGCTACCGGCTGGTCGGGCGGTCCATGCTGTTAAGCGGCGACGCGGCCCCCGTCACCGTCAAGACCGCGCAGACGATGGTCTGAAGCACGCCGGCGCTGCGTACCTGGCAGCGCCGGCGCCGAAGTGCGCGCTATGGGAGAATAGCGACAATTGTCTGTGTTTCGGTGGCGATCTGTTGACCACAAAAGTGCGTCGAATTTTATCTTTAGCATCCCGTCAAGGCGATCGGCTGATCATCGTGCGCATGAGCACAGATCAGATATCGCGACTGCTGGAAGACCGTGTAGCCCTCCTCGGGAGCTGGCTCGAAAGCGAGTCTCCTTACGTCCAGTTCGACCAGGGTCATCTCGACGGTGGCACCCCGGCCCAGGCCTATTGGCATCTGGGCTACCGCGCCGCATTGTGCGATCTGCTGGAACTCGTACGTCAAACTGATCGCGTCAGTGGCGATGCGTCGGTGAGCCCGGCTTTGGATGGCACCGGCGCACCGTGAGCCGTGCGGCCCGGTAAGCTGACCTTAAGAGCTGATCTGCTATCTCTCTGAGCACCTTGATCCAGATCGCATCGGCTGATGGACAGCTGGGCATTCGCGCATGAACGATTGCGAGTGCACGCTTCGGCGTTTCGATTGGTCCGCATGATGCGCAAGGTCCTGGCCCTAGGCGTACAGCGCTCGTGGAGGCTCATTCGCCGCGCCTCCCGTTCGCTTGTTGCCGCGGCCGGACTGCACTGCCCGCCAGTCATCATTTCGAGGCCATCGATGTCGAACGCGTCTGCCGGCTCTGCCGGCCAGGAACTCACGGGCAAGCCGGCTAACAGGCGCAGTGCCGCGCCCGGTGACGTCGAAAACCGCCTCCGTCTGCTGCGGCGTTATGATCGCACCATCATCAACGTCCGCGCCGTGGTGCACGCTGGCCTGTCGGCACAGCAAACCATTATTCGCGACATGTCGGAGGGTGGCGTCGGTCTGACCGGGGCCGCAGGCCTTTATCCGGGCACGGAAGTCCGCATTGCGCTCGTCACCGGCGACATGCGCACCGGTATCGTGCGCTGGTGGCTGGCTGGCAGCTGCGGCATCCAGTTCCATGAGCCATTGCGCGTCGGCGATGCTTTCCGCGAGGCCGCGATGCGTCGTGCGAAGTCGCTGGGCGCAGCAAATCTATGTTGAGGCCGCTAGCCACCAAGAGCACCGTCAACCGAACAAGCCGCCGATCAAGAGCCCGGCACACAGCACCGTGCCAAGCATGGGTACTGCGATCGGCATCACCAGTGTGCCCTCCGGTGGCGGCCCGCCGCGAAGCTTCAACAGCACCAGCGCCGCATTGACGACCGTGAAGATCAGTAGCGTCAATGCGGAGGTGAGCTCGGCCAACCTCTCGAGCTGAACGGCGACAGCCAGCAACAGCACGGCACCGACGGTCAGGGCCGTTGCGTAGAGGGGTGTTCGCGTGCGCCGATGGACACGGGCCAGAATCGGCGGCAGCCAAGCCCGATCCGCCATGCCGTAGATGACGCGGGAGGCCATCACCATTTGCGCGATGACGCCGTTGATGGTGGCGACGATCGCAATCAGGCTGATTGCCAGCGGCGAGGCACCGGTGACGCGTTCAAACACGAGGCTCAGGGGCGCACGGGCGCTGGCCAGCTCGGCACGCGGCACGGAGATCAGTGCGATCCATACGATCAGCATGTAGAAGAGGGTCGAGATCGCCAGGGTCAGGAAAATCGCCCGCGGCAAAGTTCGTTGCGGCTGCTTCACTTCCTCGGCGATGTTGGCGAGGCTCTCAAATCCGATGAATGCAAAGAACGCCAGCAGTGATGCTGACAGCACGCCGGCGACCGTTGCCATGCTGCCGAAGCCTTGCCAGATCTCGGGTAGACGCGTGACGAGGTCGGGCGACGTCGCCGCGCCGACCACGATGATGACGAGCAAACCCGCGATCTCGATCAGTGTCATGAGTGCGGCGATGGCAACCGACTGCACGATACCCCAGGCAGCGACCGCGCCCATGGTCAGCACCACGCCAACGGTTATGGTGGCAAGCGACAAAGGCAGCAACTCACGCAGGTAGCCGCCGCTTCCCTTGGCGATGGCCGCAGCGGATACGATTCCGACCGACACCACCAGCAGGCCGATGATGCGGGCGAGCCAGACCGAGCCGAAACCCGCTTCGACATAGGCAGCCTCGCCGGCACTCACCGGCATCCGCGTCGCGAACTCGGCAAATGACGCCGCCGTTGGTGCCATGACGATCGCTGCCAGCAGAAAGGCCAGCGGCGCATGCATGCCGGCCCGCCCTGCCGTGGCGCCGATCAGCACGTAGATGCCGGCGCCGATGGTCACGCCGAGGCCGAACAGAACGGCCATCGGCAGGCTGAGCGAGCGGGCGAGACCCGGACCGGGCGCCGACATTGGTATTGGCCGCTCCGATCGTTCGGTCAATGACATAGGCCGCACCTGTCGTTTGGCGGTCCGCGGTCCGCAGGTCGCATGAGCCGCATCAGTGCGACATCAAGACCGGCACCGTCATGTGATCGAGGATGTGCCGCGTGGCGCCGCCAAATACGAATTCGCGCAGACGCGAATGACCATAGGCCCCCATGACCAGCAGATCGGAGCCATCGTCGGTCAAACCCGACAGCAGCGTATCGCCCACCTTGATGTCGCTGGCGACAGCTGTGGCGGCATCGCACTTGACGCCATGACGCGCCAAGCTGGCGGCAATTTCCGCGGTCGGGAGATCGCCGGCAGCCCGGCTCTCCGCTTGCGGATTGACCCAGATGACGCGCACGTTCGCTGCCGCCTGCAAGAGTGGCAGTGCGTCGAACGTCGCTCGCGCTGCCTCCCGCCGGCCATTCCATGCCACCGTGACGCGGGTGCCGAACTGCGGGAAGCGCCCGCTATGCGGCACAATCAGTACAGGCCGGCCGCTCTCGATCGCCAGTCGTTCGGGCACGTCGAGCACATGCGTGAAATCGAAACTGCGATCCCGCTGGCTGGCGATGATCAGGTCAGCAGCGCGGCCGTGGTCCATCACGGTTTCGGCAAGCCCTTGGGCTTTTGGATCGACAACGCGCCATTCGCTGACGAACGGGTGACCCTTGCAGGCCGCCTCGAACACGGCCTGCGCGCGCTTGGCCTCTGTGCGGAAGGAGGCGAGGCCACTGCTGACCATGCCAACGCCGGCCGCCGTCGAGCCATACACCGGAATGGGCGGCATGACATACAAGCCGATCAGATGCGCTTCATGACGGGTGGCCAGATGCGCTGCGGCGTCGACGAGTCCTTGCACGCGGCGTTCGTCGTTGATGTGTACGAGGATAGTCTTGATGGTCATGGGTTGCCTCTGTCGATTGGGAATGCGAGGAGTCCGGCAGGCACCTCGATCGCAACAGTCCTTTGGCTGAGGGGGAGACATTTGGACTGTCTCTGACCAGGGCGCCTGCCGGAAAGGGTGCTTCGCAACCCGCATTTGCGGCACCCAACCGAGACTTCACTTACGGCCGTGGCCATCACCGCCAGCCACCTGCGCCAGCGACTCGGGATCCAGGATCGTCACCAGGACGCAGTGCGCGATATCGATCAGCCCATCGGCGCGGAATTTCGTCAGCGTCCGGCTGACCGTCTCGATGGTGAGACCAAGAAAATCTGCGATATCCGTACGCGTCATCGGCAACACGATCTCGTTAGGATCCTCGTGGCGGCGCGCATTGCGACGTGACAAGACCATCAGGAATGTGGCCAACCGCTCGGCTGCGGTGCATTGGCTGATGGTGAAGAGATGCTCGCGGGACGCCTGCAGTTCCAACGCCAGCGCCTCATACAGGCTGCGTCCCAGACGCGAGTCTTTAGCTGCCACGTCGTGCAGTGTTGCGATCGGCAAGCAGCGCACCCGAGACTTGGTGGTGGCGTGGGCATTGGCGGCATGCTCGCCAAGGGCGCCAAGGCCGACGACGTCTCCTGGATAGGCGAAATCGATCACCTGTCTGCGGCCGTCCGGCATCATCCGGTAGATGCACAGATGGCCAGCTTCAACCAAATAGACATGGCTGGCTGGATCGCCTTCGCAAAAGAGGTGTTCCTTGGCGCCCAGAATGCGGCAGGTGCCCCCGCTGAGGCTCTGCGCGAAGGTCAGGGGTTGTAGCCTCGGTGTGCGCTGGCCCCGCCTTTGCGCAAAATCAATGCCATGCGGGGCAGGCGTTGGTATGTTGGCAAGAGCTGTCGCGAGCATGCTGATACCCCTTGGTGCTCGGGGCGACCTCAGAGTTGGGATCGACCGGTTGATGGGGGGTAGACAATCAGCCTCGTGTCCGTGGCGTATGGCAGTTTCGTGGCGAATTGTGAGCAAATGTAACAGCCACGGGCAAGCGCCGTAGCTTGCGCTGGATCAAGCCTGGTCGAGTGCGGGTGTGGTCATGTCGGCCGCAACGATCGGCATGGACCTCGACAAGCCAAGACAGGTGACCGGCATGTACAAGCATATTCTCATCGCCACGGACGGCTCGGAACTGGGGCAGAAGGCTGTTGGCCAGGGCATGGCGTTGGCTCGCGCCCTCGACGCCAAGGTGCTGGTGGTCACGGTCACCGAGCCGTGGTCATCCATGGTGTCGGGCGAAATGACCATCGCATTTCCGGCCGACGAGTATGCGGCAGGCGCCGCCGCGGCCGCCTCCCGGATCCTGGCCGGCAGCCTCGACATCGCACGCAAGGCCGGCGTGTCCATCGATACCTTGCACGTCAAAGACCGCTTCCCCGCGGAAGGCATCGTCGAGACGGCTGCGGCTCGCGGCTGTGATCTGATCGTCATGGCGTCGCACGGCCGGCGTGGCCTGTCGCGCATGCTGCTTGGCAGCCAGGCCAACCGAGTCGTGACACACAGCACAATTCCGGTGCTGATCTGCCGGTAAGCGGCGCGCAACGCCGCTCCCGACCAGGCGGGTTCCAGTTTTGCGAGCGGCAAGCGACGGCATGAGCTTGCGTGCATCGAATAGCTGTTGACGCCGCTGGCGGGCTGTCCGAGGCTGGGGTAGGCCACGGAGGAACGGCAGATGTCGCAAACGCTGTTGCGCAACTTCGAGCTGCTCGATCCCGAGGCGGACGCGCTGCAGGGCGGACACGAGCTGCTGGTCGAGGGCGACCGCATCAAAGAGGTCTCGCCCAAGCCGATCAAGGCGCCCTACGCTGCGGTGATCGATTGCGGCCGACGCACGCTGATGCCGGGACTGATCGATTCCCACGTTCACGTCACACTTTCCGAAGTCTACATCCGCCAGCTCGAGAATGTGCCGCTGACCCTGATGACAGCGCGGGCCATCGACCTGATGCGCGCCATGCTCGATCGCGGCTTCACCACGGTCCGCGATACCGGTGGTGCTGATTGGGGCATCAAGGCTGCGGTCGATCAGGGGATCGTTGCCGGCCCGCGCCTGTTCATTGCCGGCCGTGCCATTGGCCCGACCGGCGGGCACAGCGACGGGCGGCGACGCACGGACAGCGGCGGTGGCTGCTTCTGCTGCAACGCGCTCAAGTTCACCATGGAAGTGTCCGACGGCGCCGACAATGTGCGCCGTTCCGCGCGCGAGCAGATGCGCCAGGGCTGCGATCAGATCAAGATCATGATGTCGGGCGGCGTTGCCAGCCCCTACGATCCGCTCGACAGCATTCAGTTCTCGATGCCGGAGGTGGCCGCCGCCGTCGAGGAGGCGCAGGCATTCGGCCGCTATGTGTGCGCCCATGCCTATACGCCGGAGGCCATCACGCGGGCTGCCACGGGTGGGGTGCGCACCATCGAGCACGGCAATCTGATCGATGACGCATCGGCCAAGCTGATGGCGGAAAAGGGCATGTTCCTGGTTGCCAATCTGGTCGCCTACTACGCCATGCGCGAGCGCGCGAAAGAGTTCGGCATGAGTGGCGAAATGCTGGAGAAGAACGATCTGGTGATTGACGGCGGCCTCCGATCGCTGGAGATCTGCAAGCGGGCCGGCGTGCCCGTCGCCTACGGCACGGATCTGCTCGGACAGCTGCAGGTCGACCAGGGCCGCGAATTTCTGTTGCGCTCCGAAGTGCTAAAGCCGATCGAGATCATTCGCGCAGCCACGACCATCGGCGCCAAGGTGATCCGGCAGGACGGCAAGCTCGGGTGCATCAAGCCTGGCGCCTATGCCGACCTGATCGTCATCGATGGCGACCCGTTGAAAGACCTCGGCCTGTTCCAGGATCAGGGCAAGCATCTGTCACTGATCATGAAGGGCGGCAAGCTGCACAAGAACCGGTTGGGTTGATCTGCCACCATGACCCAGATCCTGTTCAAGAACTTTGCGATGCTGGAGCCGATGCACGGAGAGGTGCGCGGCGGGCACGAGCTTCTGGTCGAAGGCGATCGCATCAAAGAGGTGTCGGACAAGCCGATCAAGGCTGCCAATGCCACCGGCATCGACTGCCGCGGCGGCACGCTGATGCCGGGCCTGATCGATGCCCATGTCCACGTCATGCACTCCGAGGTCAACATCCGTTTCCTCGAGGCCATGCCGCTGACCTTGCTGACCGCGCGCGCCACCATCCGCCTCAAAGCCATGCTGGATCGTGGCTTTACCACGGTACGCGACACCGGTGGTTGCGACTGGGGCATCAAGCAGGCCGTCGATCAAGGCCTAGTGGTTGGCCCGCGCCTCTTTATCGCCGGCAAGTCGATCGGGCCGACCGGCGGTCACGCCGACAGCCGGCGGCGCACGGATCGGGGTGGCGCCTGCATCTGCTGCGACGGCCTGCAGTTCAAGTCGGCAACGGCAGACGGCGCCGACGAGGTGCGCAAGGCCGCCCGCGAGCAGATGCGGCAGGGCGCCGACCATGTGAAGATCATGATGTCAGGCGGCGTCGCCTCGCCCTACGATCCTCTCGACAGCATGCAATTCTCCACCGACGAGGTGGCCGCTGCAGTCGAGGAAGCGCACGCCTTCGGGCGTTACGTCTGTGCGCATGCCTACTCGCCAGAGGCCATCACGCGGGCGGCTCACTTTGGCGTGCGCACCATCGAGCATGGCAATCTGATCGATGACGCGTCGGCCAAGCTGATGGCCGAGAAGGGTATGTTCCTGGTCGCCAATCTGGTCGCCTACTACGCTATGAAGGATCGCGCGGCACAGTTCGGCATGACGGCTGAAAGCCTGGCCAAGAACGACCTCGTCATCGACGGTGGCTTGCGCTCGCTCGAGATCTGTCGGCGTGCCGGCGTGCCGGTGGCGTTCGTCAGCGACCTGCTTGGTGAACTGCACTGGGACCAGTCGCGTGAGTTCGCATTGCGCTCCGAGGTGGTGCCGCCAATCGAGATCATCCGCTCGGCCACGACCATCGGTGCCCAGGTTTTGCGCAAGGACGGCCTATTAGGTACGCTTGCGCCCGGCGCTTATGCAGATATCATTGTCATTGATGGCAACCCCTTAGAACAGCTTGATCGGCTCTCGGGCCAAGGCGAGCATCTCACCGTCATCATGAAGGGTGGGCGGTTCCACAAGCACCGCCTCGTCTGAGCGCCCGGGAGGGGGCGCTGTGCATGGCCGAAACACTCGCCACGTCTGCGCACCCGCTGCCGCGTGACCGCTCAAGCTTGTCTGGTTTCGGATCGCGACGCCTGGGCCGGCTGGCGCTGAAAGGGGTGGCGGCACTCGCGCTTGCTTACATTCTGACGCCGCTGTTTTTCGTCACCTGGCTGGCCTTTTTCAAACAAGAGATCCCGTCGTTCCCGCCCGAAGGCTACTCGCTGCGCTGGTTCGCCGCAATTCCGAGCAACGATCGCTTCCTGTCGGGTTTCCTGCTCAGCCTGCAGGTGGCGGTCCTGGCCACGGCCATCGGCCTGCTGGTCGGTGTGCCCGCTGCCATGTGCCTCTCTCGCTACAAGTTCCGTGGCCGTGAAGCGCTGAACAGTCTGCTGCTGCTGCCGCTTGTCGTCCCTGGCATCGTGCTCGGCATGGCGATCTACGTCTTCCACGTCGAGACCGAGATAAATACGGGCATCCCGATTCTCGGCTCGCTCGGCGGCCTCATTGCTGGTCACGTGCTGGTGGTGATTCCGTGGACGGTCCGCCTCGTCACCGCAAGCCTCGCCGGCATGGATCGCACCATCGAGGAAGCAGCGCAGAGCCTCGGTGCTGACCGTTGGATCACTTTTCGCCGCATTACGCTGCCCTCGATCCTGCCGGGAGTCGTGGCGGCGGCGCTGTTCGGGTTCGTGTCGTCGTTCGGCAATCTCGAGATGAGCCTGTTCCTGGTCGGTCCGGGACGTACGACGTTGCCGATCGCGATCCTGCAGTACCTCGAGTGGAAGATCGACCCGACCATTGCCGCCGTCTCGGTGCTGCAGATCCTGCTCATTGCCGTGGCCATGCTGGTGACGGACAGGTTCGTGAAGATCTCGAGGGTGGTGTGACATGGCCGGCCTCACCCTTCAGAACGTGACCAAGCGTTACGGCGCCTTCCACGCCGTCCGGGACGTGTCGCTGGCCGTTGCCGACGGCGAGTTCCTGGTGCTGCTCGGACCATCAGGCTGCGGCAAGACGACGACGTTGCGTATTGTAGCGGGTTTCGTCGAACCGACCGCGGGTCACGTGCGGCTAGGGGATCGCGACGTCACCGAGTTGCCGCCTTGGAAGCGCAATGCCGGGCTCGTGTTCCAGAGCTACGCCTTGTTTCCGCATTTGACCGCCGCCGAGAACGTCGCCTTTGGACTGGAAATGCGCAAGGTGCCTGCTGCCGAGATCGCGCCGCGCGTCACGGAGGCGTTGCGCCTCGTGAGGCTCGCCAATCTCGGCGATCGCCTGCCGCGCCAGCTGTCAGGCGGCCAGCAGCAGCGGGTCGCGCTGGCTCGCGCGCTGGTGTTCAAGCCCGACGTGCTGCTGCTCGACGAGCCGCTCTCGAACCTGGATGCCAAGCTTCGCCAGGAGGTGCGCATCGAGATCCGCGAGCTGCAACGCCAGCTCGGCCTCACTACCATCATGGTGACGCACGACCAGGAGGAGGCATTGACTATGGCCGACCGCCTCGTGGTGATGAACGAGGGCGCCGTCTGCCAGCTTGGTACCCAGCAGGATCTCTACGAGCGCCCGGCCGATCGCTTCGTCGCCGGCTTCGTTGGCCGCTCGTCGTTCATCGAAGGCCGCATCGAGGCGCCGGGACGGTTCGTGTCAGAGGGCGGCCTCAGCATTCGCTGTAGCGGGGGTGTGCCGGGACCGGCCGCGCTCGCCTTGCGCCCTGAACGCCTGACCATCGTCGACGGCGCCGAGATAGCCATGGACAACGCGCTTCCCGGCGTGGTGGAGTTCGTGTCGTATCTCGGGGGCAGCCTCGATGTGCACGTCCGCCTCTCAGACAAGGAGCGTGTCGTCGTCCAGATGCCCACCCGCGCTGACGGACACCAGCGAACAGCCGGCGACAAAGTAACTGTCGGCTGGCCAGCAGCGACAGGCGCGCTATTTGCCGGCAAGCCGCGGGACGCTGCCCCGCCATGAGGCAAGCTTCGATGTTTTGCGAGTGCCACGATCTGTCCGCGACAACGTTCAGGAGGAGCAAATGACCCGGACGACACCGACCAAAGCTACCCGGCGCCACCTGCTGCAAGGCTCAATGGCCGTCGCTGGTGCGGCAGTTGTGGCAACACCGCACATCGCGCGGGCTCAGGCCAAGGGCAAGATCGTGATCGGCACCTGGGGTGGCGATTATGCCCGCTTGCTCAACAAGAACATCGAGCAGCCCCTGCTGATCTCCAAAGGTTGGGAGGTGGTGCAGGACCAGGCCGGCGATCCACAGCGGCGTTCGAAGATGCTGGCTGAGAAGCGGTTGCCGCGCGGTACCACCGATGTGCAAGGCCTCTCTGCGGTCAACATGTTTCAGATGCACGACGCGGGCGTTATCGACGTCATCGACTATGCCAAGCTCAAGAATGCGCCCAATCTGCTGCCGACGATGCGCTATCCTTATGGCGTCGGTCACATCTACTCGGGCAAAGTTGTGGCGCACAACGACAAGGTCGTGAAGGACGCTCCCAAAAGCTACAAGGAAACCTTCGATCCCAAGCACGGTAACAAACTCGGCATCATCGACATCCAATACCAGTACACGCTGGTGTGCGCGGCCTTGGCAGCCGGCGGTAAGGTTGGCGATCTCGAGCCCGGCAAGAAGCTGCTACTCGAATGCAAGAAGGCCGGCATGCGCATCTATCCGACCAACGAAGCCTTCGCGCAGGGCCTTAAGTCCGACGAGTTTGGCTTGGGTGTGATGTGGAAGGCGCGCGTGGTGCAATGGCAGAATGCCGGCATCAACGTGAAATCCATCACGCCGTCCGAAGGCGCGCTGGCCTATGTCTCGGGCCTCGTGATCCCGAAGAACGCGCCTAACAAGGAAGGCGCCTACGCCTATATCGACGCCATGCTGGAAAAGAGCGCGCAGGAAGCCTTCGCCATCGACATGGGCTATAGCCCGACTGTTACCAACGCTACGGTTGCGCCCGACCTCAATGCCCGCATCGGCTTCCCGCCCGAGGAGATCAAGAAACTGGTCGATCTCGACTACGACTACATGAACAAGAACGACGTGGCCTTGAAGGACTGGTGGGACAAGGAGCTCAAGAGCTGAGTTTGGCGCCCGCCGTGAGCGCGACACCGTCGACAGCCGCCCAACGCGTGGTCTTGGAGGAAAGGGGCGGTTCCCTCCTTTCCGCCGGCACGCTGCTGGGTCCAGCGACCTTCGTTGTCGTGCTCGGTCTGCTGCTGCCGATTGCCATTCTGTTTCGTTATAGCCTCAATCAGTTCCGCCCACGCGTGATGATGGTCGAGGCCTTTACAGCGGAGAACTACATCCGCTTTTTCACCGACCCGTTTTACACCAACATTTTTTTCACGACGCTGCGCGTGGCGCTGATCTGCACGCTGGTATGCCTGCTTTTGGGCTTCCCGCTGGCTTACGTGCTGGCGCGCACCGAGTCGCGCTACAAGAATATCCTGATCATGCTGGTGGTGCTGCCGCTGTTCGTCGGCAATGCGGTCCGCGCCGCCGGCTGGATGACGGTGTTCGGCTCGAAAGGCTTTCTCAATGTGACGCTGATGCAGATCGGCCTCATCACCGAGCCGCTGCAGATCATGTTTACCGAGGGTGCCGTCATCGCCGGGATCATCGCAGTCAACTTGCCCTACATGGTGCTGACCTTACAGAGCGTGATCGAAGGCATCGCGCGCAATGTCGAGGAAGCAGCGTTCTCGCTCGGCGCGGGGCCGTTCGCCATGTTCCGCCGTGTGCTGTGGCCCTTGGCGCTGCCCGGCATCATCGCCGGCACCATCCTCACCTTCATCCTCGGCATGAACGCCTATGCGACGCCAGTGCTGCTTGGCGGACCGAAATTCAAGATGATGGGACCGCTGGTCTATGGCCAGTTCCAGCTGAATAACTGGCCGTTCGGTGCCGCGATCTCGTTCATCCTGATGGCGGCGACCCTGATCCTGACGGCCATCGCCAATCTGATCGTCCAGCGGCGCTATCGTCGCTGAGCCAGAACACCGCGTGCCTCGGGTAGCGAGCCCCAGGCGGCTTGCGGCTGTGGGAAGGCCCCGTGCAACGCCATTGTCGGCGATATATAAGCTGATCGCAGCACAGTCTCCATCGGAAGCAGGGCGCCGCATGCCGTCGACAATGCCCGCCATCCTGACGCCCCTGCGGTCCAGCGCCAACAGCGCAGCGCTTGCCGTCCTGCTCGGGAGTACAGTCCTTCTCTTGATCGCGGCGTGGCTCGGTGGGCCCAGTCGCACGTGGCTGCCCAATAGCTTCATCGTCCTGCACCAGGGGCTGGCGATCGGCGCCGTCATAGTCTCCATTCTGGGTGTCCAGATCGTTCGCCGACAACACACCGCGCTGCCGTCGCGCGCCATGGTCGTTTTGGGATCGGCGTTTCTCGGTTTGGCCTTACTCGAGTTTGCGTCGGCCGTGAGCATGTCAGCCATGGCGACACCTGCGAGGACATCACAGGCGATCTCTCTCTCACTCGCAGGCCGATTCCTGATGGCGGCGGCGCTCGCCTATGTCGCCTGGACGGAGCAATGGCCGCGCCTCCGGGTCGGGTCGGCGCGCAACGGGCTGCTGGCAGGGATAGCGCTCGTCGGCGCGCTTGCCTGGCTCATTTCGGGTTATGGCGCATCGCGACTGAAAAGCTTCATCGAATGGCTGATCATCGGCGTCAACTTAGCCGCGACTTATGGATTCTATCAGCAAGCTATGCTTGGCAAGGATCGGTTGACACCTCCGCACCGCTACGATCCCGCAACCTTCGTGACTGCCGCCGCTGTTGCGGCACTGGGAGGCCTGAGCGTCGCGTTTACTGCCGACGTTGGCAGCGTCTTCACTCTCATCGGGCACGCTTACGCGGTGGCGGCCGTCTGGTTCATATATCGGGGCCTGTCGGCCGGCATGCCGGCGTCGGCTGACACACATATCTTCACTGCGCGGCACCTGCGCGGCATCGCCGTATTCGAATGGGACCGCGCGTCGGATCGCTGTGTCTGGGGTGGCGACAGCGCTAGCCTGCTGGGCATCGATGCCAGTGTACCGATGTCCACTTCTGCATTCTTTGCGGCTGTGCATCCGCGCGATCGGGAACGATTGCGGCGTCTGCTGGCGCAGGTGGGACGCGAGAATGGCGCCTTCGCCACCGAGTTCCGCCTCGACCGCCCGGAGATGGCACCAGTATGGGTTCGGGCCCAAGGCGTCGCCGTCCAGAATGACGCAGGCCAAGCGATCCGCCTTGCCGGTGCCTGTGTTGACATCACGGATCGCAAGCTGGTCGAGCAGGCGTTGCAAGACTCAGTGCAGCGGGCCGAAATGGCTTTGGCCAGTGGTGATCTGGGCCTGTGGTCGTACGATCCAAAGACCCAGCATGTGACCTTCGATGAGCGCGCCCGTGGGATCTGGGGCCTGGCTGGGTCCAGTTCGTGTCAAGAAACTGAGTTCGACGCCGTCGTGCATGCCGATGATCGCTCCCGGCGCCATACGGTGCAGCAGGCCGCGCTCGATCCGCACGGCAGTGGCCACTACGATATCGAGTATCGCATCGCCGCCGCCAATGGACAGCCGGAGCGTTGGGTAGCTGTGCGCGGCCAGGCGAAGTTCGAGCACGGCGAGGCCACGAGCATGATCGGCACGGTGCGTGACATCTCAGCCCGGAAATCGGCGGAGGCGGTTCTGGCCCGCAGCAACGAGCGCCTCGAAGCCGAAGTGCTGGAACGCACGCGCCAGCTGGAGGCGATGTACGATGCCGCGGTCAATGCCATCCTGACCATCGATCCGCGTGGGCTCATTCAGTCCATCAATACAGCCACCACCCGTCTGCTCGGCTACAGCAGGGCCGAGCTGCTTGGCCAGAATGTCCGCATCATCATGCCCGAGCCCTATGCCAGCCGGCACGACGGCTACATTGAGGCGTATCTGCAAACCGGGCGCAAGAAAATCATCGGCATTGGCCGCGAGGTGATGGCGCGCCGCAAGGACGGCATCACATTTCCAATCTATCTTTCGATCAGCGAATTCGAAGTCAACGGCCGGCGCTACTTCACTGGCATCATCACGGATCTGACCGACCGCAAAGCCGCGGAGCTGACGCTGCGCGAAACCGAGCGGCAGTTGGCGCAGGCCCAGAAGATGGAAGCCGTCGGGCAGCTGACCGGCGGTCTCGCCCACGACTTCAATAATTTGCTGACAGTTATCACGGGCAATCTGGAGCTGCTCGATATGCGCGTCGAGGGGGCAGAGGAGCGCGACCTCATTCGCCGTGCCGACGAGGCAGCCCGCATGGGGGCACGGCTGACCGGCCGTCTGTTGACGTTCAGCCGTCGGCGCGCCTTGCAGCCGACCGTGCTCAATCTCAATGAGGTGACCTTGGGCATGACCGAGTTGCTGCGCCGCACGCTTGGCGAGACGGTCAGCGTGGCCCCGGAGCTGGCGCCTGATCTATGGGCCATCCGCGCCGATGCCAGCGAGATCGAGAACGCCATCCTCAATCTCGCCATCAACGCCCGCGACGCCATGCCGAATGGCGGCCATATCCGGATTACGACGGCCAATGTGGTGCTGAACCGCGACGATCTTTCCCAATCGCCAGGAACCGTGCCCGGGCCTTTCGTGAAGCTGTCGGTATCCGATAACGGCTCGGGCATGACACCCGAGGTCGTGGCACGCGCCTTCGAGCCGTTCTTCACCACCAAGGACGCCGGCCGCGGCACCGGCCTCGGTCTGAGCACCATTTATGGCTTCGTCAGGCAATCGGGTGGCCACGCGGTCATCCACAGCGAGGTCGGCAAGGGAACGACCGTCGATCTCTTTTTCCCGCGCGACATAAGTGGCGCAGCGCCCCTGTCAACCGTGGAACGTCCGGTGTCGACGACGGCACCGGTTGGCGAGACTGTGCTCGTTGTCGAGGATAACGAGCAGGTGCGCCAGTTGACCGTGAAACGGCTCGACGCTCTCGGTTACCGGATACTGGTCGCCGAGGACGGCGCGAGCGCCATCATCATGCTCGAACGCCACCCTGACATCGATCTTGTGTTCTCCGATGTGGTGATGCCGGGTGGCATGTCCGGGTTCGATGTCCTGCGTTGGGCTCGCCAGCACCGGCCGGACGTGAAAGTGCTGTTGACCTCGGGATTTACGCCTGAGATGGCCAAGCCCGATGACGCGACCGGTGCCGCCGTCAAATTGCTGCGCAAACCCTATGTGCAAGCTGATCTCGCCCGCGCCATCCGCGAGGCGCTGCACGGATGACGCCGACTGGCGCCAGTGGTCAGCCCTGCGTCACGTCGGCGGCGAACACGTAGCCGATGCCACGCACCGTCTTGATCAGCCGGGGATGCTCACTGTCGGCCTCGATCTTTTTCCGCAGCCGCGCCACCAGGGAATCGATCGATCGATCCAACGGCGACCATTCGTGTCCCTTCAGCAGGTCCATGATGTTGTCACGTGACAGGACGCGGCTCGGTCGCTCGGCGAACATCAGCAGCATGTTGAACTCGGCCGTGGTCAATTCGACTGTACGCCCGCTCGTGTCCGTCAGCTCTCGTTTCTCGGGGCGCAAATGGAAGCGATCGAACGACAGGCTGCGCTGACCGGGAGTCGCACCGGTTGCAGCCGCGCCGACCTTCGTCGAGGGTTCGTAGCGCCGCAACACGGCGCGCACGCGGGCCAGCACCTCGCGCAGGTGAAACGGTTTGGCGATGTAGTCATCGGCGCCAAGTTCCAGTCCAACGACCCGATCGATCGGATCATCCTTGCCGGTGATCATCACGATGGGGACGTTGTTGGCAGCGCGGATCTCGCGGGCCAGCGTCAAACCATCCTCGCCCGGCAGCGTCAGATCAAGCGTGATCAGATTGATCGCCTGGGCCCGCATCGCCGCGCGCATCTCGGTGCCATCCTTCGCCTCCGAGACCTGGTAGCCCTCGAGCTCGAAACAGCGGCGCAACAGCGTGCGCACCTCGGCCTCGTCATCGACAACGAGAATACTGATGGGCGGACCGGACGGCATGAGCATATTCCAAGTAACTAACGGACTGCGGCAGCGCTTCTCGAGGCCGGGTTCACCGAGCCATGAGTGCGAGGCACCCTATCACGATTGTCGCAAGTGCCCCATATGTCCGGAAGTCTTGCCCACCGGCGTGAAGCCGCTCAATCCCGCCGCCGTCGCGCCTCCAGCTCCCGCTCGACATGTGCCAGATCGTCGTCGATCAACGGCGCGTAGCGATCCCGGAGCCGGAAAAACTCCTGCTGGACAATCTCGAGTTCCTCATCGGTCATATGATCGAGTTGCACCAGCCCGGTTCGTGCGCCTTCGACAGCACGCAGCAATTCATCGAGCTTCAAGGCGACGATGCGCGTCTCCCGATTCTGGGTATTCTGGATCAGGAATACCATCAGGAACGTGACAATCGTCGTGCCAGTATTGATGAACAGCTGCCATGTATCCGAATACTTGAAATAGGACCCCGTCACGGCCCAGACCGCAATCGTCATCAGCGCCAGCAGAAAGGCCCACGACGAGCCGACGGCATGCGCCGTGCGCTCGGCGAGTCGGCGGAACAGGTCTTTCATGATGCCGGCCGGGTGCTTTGTGAGGGTGTAGTGGTATCGTCGAGTGTCGTGCCAAGCAATGTCGTGGCGGCTAGTTGTAGGCACGGGCAGCACGCGACGTCAGTGGGACATCAGAACAGGCACATCCATGTGATGCAAGACGTGCCGCGTCGCGCCGCCAAGAACCAGTTCCTGGTAGCGCCACCGGCCATAGCCGCCCATCACCAGAAGGTCGGCATTCTCCGCCTTGGTTGCCGACAGCAGGGCTGGTCCTGCAGTCGCGCGCGGCAGCGACAGGGACGCCGCCACGGCTCGAACGCCATGCCGGGCCAGCATGCTGCAAACTTCGCTGCCGCTCAGGCCCACCTCCCGGGACTGGTCGCTGGTCCCAACCTGCAGCACTTTCACGTACCGCGCGCCGCGCAGCAATGGCAAGGCGTCGAACACCGCGCGGGTTGCTTCGCGGCTGCCATTCCAGGCCACAAGGACGCGTTGGCCGCAGCGGGTGGGTAGCAGGCCCTTGGGAACCAGCAGCACCGGTCGCCCAGACTCGACCACGAGACGTCCGGCCAATTGCACATCGTGCGCTTCGTGACCTTCATGGCTGACGTTGCTGGTGACGACCAGATCTGCGAGTTTGCCGACTTTGACAATGGCGTCGACATCGTCGCGCACGCCATCCTCATCGTCCTGCCATGAGCAATGCAGCCCGTTGGCCGCGGTCAAGCGCTCGAAGACCTGCCGCAGTTGCCCCGCCGCCACTTGAACGGCGGCACGCAACGCCGTGATCGCGCCCGGGTCTGGCGTGCCGGAAATGCCGGCTGCCGGGAGCCAAGCCGATAGCATCCAGGATGGCTGCAGATTGGCGAGACCGATAATGTGCGAGTGATGACGCGCTGCGATGGCCTGCGCAACCTCCAGCAGGCGTGGCAGGCTGTGCTCACTGTCAGCATTGATCAGCAGGGTCTCCAAGGCCATAATTCGACGTTCCGTCTCAAGGTCGCGGCTCGCCGCTGAATGCATAGAGGCGGGTACAACGCTGCAGCAGCGCTGGTCGCGATACTTTGACCGCGATCAATCGGGCGTGGACCGCGGGCGAACTTGTCCCTGCACGTCCTCGGCGATCCAATTGCAGCTTTAACCGCATACATTGCCCAGGAGAGCGTCATGACCAGCTACACCGATCTGTTCATCGTTCCCGTGCCGAAACAGAAGACCAGCGATTATCGCAAGCTCGCCGAGCTGTCTGCCCAGATCTGGCGCGAGCATGGCGCCCTTTCATACATCGAGGTCGAAGGCGACGACGTGAAGGCGGGCAAGTGGACATCGTTCCCGCAAAGCGTCGCACTCAAGGACGATGAGTTCATCATCGTGGCGATTATCACCTACCGCTCGCGCGCGCATCGCGACGAGGTCAACGCCCGGGCGATGCAGGACCCGCGCATGGCCGGCATGAAACCGGAGACGATGCCGTTCGATAGCAAGCGCATGTTCTGGGGCGGCTTCAAGCCGTTCGTCGGCGCAGCTCAGGCCGCAGTGCCGGCAATCCAGCCCTACCTGTTCTTCCGTGGTCGCGGCGAAGAGGCCATCAACTTCTACAAGTCCGCGCTTGGCGCTGAGATCCTGATGATGATGCGCTTCAAGGACAATCCCGACCAGCCTGAACCCGGGAAAGTCCCGGTCGAATTCGCCGATCGCATCATGCATGCGTGTATCCGCATTGCCGGCACCAACATCATGCTTTCGGACGGCATGAAGTCCGGGCCGCTCGACTTCCAATGCATGTCCTTGTCGTTGACGGTTACCAGCGAAGCCGATGCCGACCGCATCTTCCATGCGCTGGCCAAAGACGGCACCGTCCAGATGCCGCTCGGTCCAACCTTCTTCGCCAAGAGGTTCGGCGCCGTCGCCGACAAATTCGGCGTCGCCTGGATGATCATCCTGCCGTCTGGCGAATGAGGCGTGTCCGCCAACTCAATAGAGCTTGGCGCCGAAATTCCGCTTCGGATCGAACTCAGGCGAAAGGCGTCCGGTGGGTTTGGCCGAGGCGCCAGCGGCGCGGGGAAGGAACTTGCCCGTGCCCGCCGTCGCCGACAGCCGCCCCTGCTCGACGATCACGTCGCCGCGGCGAAGAACCGTGACCGGCCAGCCCTCAATTTTGCGGCCGGTGTAAGGTGTGTAGCCAGCGCCGTCGTGCACCTCGTCGTCGCTGATGGTGGTCTTCCGCTTCGGGTCCCAGATGCACACGTCGGCATCGCAGCCGATCGCGATGGCGCCCTTCTTCGGATGCAGGCCATACATCTTGGCTGGTGCCGTTGCCGTCCACTCGACGAACTTTTCGATGCCATAGCGGCCCTTCGACACCATGGCGTCGAACAGCAGCGGCAGCCGCAGCTCAAGGCCCGGCATACCGTTGGCGATATCCTTGAAGGCGGGATTCTTACCGGCGCGCAGCTTGCCGTTCGAGTCGAACGTGTAGGGCGCGTGGTCCGATGAAATGAACTGCAGATCGCCCAGCGCCAGAGCCTGCCACAAGGCCTCCTGATCGGCCTTGGTGCGCAGCGGCGGACTGCACACCCACTTCGCACCCTCGAGGCCGGGCTTGTCGATGTCGTCCATAGTCAGGGTGAGATACTGCGTGCAGGTTTCTCCGAACACTTTGACGCCGCGCCCGCGCGCCTCGCGGATCACCTTGGCGCCGTCACCCGTCGACACGTGATAGATGATGACCGGCTGGTCGAGCAGCTCGGAAAACGCGCAGATGCGGTGGAACGCCTCTACCTCGGACAGTCGCGGGTGATAGATGCCGTGGTACTTCGGCGCCGTGTAGCCGCGCTTGACGAGGCGCTTCCCCATCCATGCGATCATGCCGTCGTTCTCGGCGTGCACGCACACCAGCGCTTCGTTTTCGCGTGCCGTGGCCAACACTTCCAGCAGCGGCTCGTCGGCGACGCGTGTTTTCTCGTAGGTCATGAAGATCTTGATCGACGAATGACCGGCCTTGATCAGCGGCGGCAATTCCTCGGTCAGTACGCGCTCGTTGGGATCGGCCAGGATCATGTGAAAGGCGTAGTCGATGATTGCGCCTTTGCGGGCCAGCTTGTGATAGTCGTCAACGACCTTGGTCAGGCTCTTGCCATGGTGCTGGGCGGCAAAGCAGATCACCGTCGTGGTGCCACCGAACGCCGCAGCGCCGGTGCCGCTCTCGAAGGTGTCGGCATTCATGACACCCATGCCGGAGAGCTGCTCGATGTGGGCGTGCGCATCGACGCCGCCCGGCAGCACCAGCTTGCCCTTGGCATCGAGCTCACGTTTACCTTTCGGCAAGCCGCGTCCGATGGCGGCGATCTGATCCTTGATGATACCGACGTCGGCCTCGAACACCTCGCTGGCCGTGCCGACGGTGCCGCCGCGAACTACGATGTCAAAGTCGGCCATAGGTGTGCTCCGGGATGCGCAAGGTCGGATTCCTGCCAAGTGTCGACCACTTGCCCGACAAGGACAAGTGGCATTGGCACAGTGCTTGGTGTCGCATTAACCGCGTTCGCAATCCGAGATGATCGAAACCATCGCCATCAACTTTCCAGCGAACTCGCGCAGGCAACAATGTTGCCCTCAGTGGAGGCGAACAATGACCAGCGACGAGGCGCAGGAGTTGATCCACAAGGGCGCACCCGTGTTACTCGGCGCGGGCGTCCTGCTGGCTGGCATCATGTACTTTGGTGAAATCTTTTCGCCTGCAGCAGATGCCGATGCCATTCCGCCTCCCACGTCGGAGACCGCCACATTGCTCGTGGTCGAGACCGAGAGCTGCGGCTGGTGCAAACGCTTCCGCCGCGATGTGGCGCCAACGTACCCGGAATCCGGCTACGCCCATCGGGCGCCGCTGCGCTTTGTGCTGCTGCAAGACCTGAACAGCACCGGCTATCGCATGACTTCATCGGTGCGCGCCGTTCCAACCTTCATCCTGATTGATCGGGAAGGCCGCGAGGTCGATCGCCTCCGCGGCTATCCCGGCGGTGGAAAAGCATTCTACGGCGCGCTCGACCGGATGCTGGCCAGGGCGCCCGCGGACAAGGCTCAGGTCGTCCGTTAAAGCACCAAGTTGCGGCGAATCAGGCAGCCGCATTGATGATGCCGCCGGCTTTGGCGAGCAAGGCCAGATGGTGGTCGGTGTTGCCGTAAGCCATTTCGAGCATGGTCAGCCGCTTGAAATAGTGGCCGGCCTTGTACTCCTGCGTCATGCCGATGCCGCCATGCAGTTGCACCGCGTCCTGGCCGATGTGACGCGCCGACTTGCCGATCTGCACCTTGACGGCATGCATCGCCTTGCGCCGCTCCACGGCATCATCGTCGGCGGCCATCATGGCGGCGTAGTACATCATGCTTTTCGATTGCTCGAGATGCGTGAACATGTCGACGCAGCGATGCTGGATGACCTGGAACGAGCCGATAGCCACGCCGAATTGTTTTCGCGTCTTGACGTAGTCGAGCGTCATAGCGTTCAAGCTGTCCATTGCACCAACCGCTTCGGCGGCGAGGAAGGCGATCGCCTCGTCGATGGTGCGCTCAATGGCGGGCAAGCCTTTGCCGGGTTCGCCCAGCACGTCGCCAGCCGCAACCTTGACGCCGGAGAGCGTGATGTCGGCGCCGCGCTGGCCGTCTTGCGTGGGATAGCCGCGACGTGTGAGACCGGCCGCTTTGCCGTCGACGACGAACAAGCCGATGCCGTCGCGGGCGCGGCGATCGCCAGAGATGCGCGCCGAGACGATCAGCTTGTCGGCACTGTCGCCGTGCACGACGACTTTCTTTTCACCTTCGAGGACGTAGCCGCCGCGGCCGTCGCTTTTCGCCGAAACGCCAACGTCGGCCAGATCGAAGCGGGCATGCTGCTCCTGATGCGCAAAGGCGAGTGTGGTGGCACCGGAGATCACGTTGGGCAGGATACGGGCACGCTGTTCGGCGCTTGCCGCATGCCGCAAGATGCCGCCGCCGAGCACGACCGTGGCGATGTAGGGCTCCAGCGCCAGTGACCGGCCGATGGCTTCGCCGACGATCATCAATTCCACCGGGCCGCCGCCGATGCCGCCGTCGGCCTCGCTGAACGGAATGGCCAGCAAGCCCTGGTCGGCCAGTTCCTTCCAGAGGGTGGCGCTGTAGCCTTTCGGCTCCTTGGCCAAAGTCTGTCGCGCCTTGAGGTCGGGATAGCGGCGGTTGAGCAGGCCGTCGACGCTGTCTTTGAGAAGCCGCTGCTCGTCGGAGAGATCGAGATCCATGGGGTGTCCGTGCTGACGTGTTGATTGCACATGGCGTCAGACCCTTGGGTCTGACCATGATTCTCAGGAAAGTACCTTCAAAACCCCAGCACGGCCTTGGCGATGATGTTGTGCTGAATCTCGTTGGTGCCGCCGTAGATCGAGACCTTGCGGTTGTTGAAATACACCGGCGCGGTCGGACCCGCCCAATCGGCACCGCCCGGCGCTTCGTTGTGGCCGATCATGTCGTCCTCGTCGACGAACGGCAGTGCGAGTGGCCCGGCGATCTCCATCAGCAGTTCCGTGGTTGCCTGCTGGATCTCGCTGCCCTTGATCTTCAGGATCGACGACGCCGGATTGGGCTTGCCGCCACGGCCGGACTTTGCATCCTCGGAAACGACGCGGAGCTGCGTCATCTCGAGTGCCTTCAGCTCGACTTCAACAGCCGCCACCTTCTCGGCGAAGCGCTGGTCGTCCATCAGCGAGCCTGAGCCCGCTTGCACCTTGCGCGCCAGCTCCTTGATGCGGGCGATGCGCATTTTCGAGGTACCGACGCGGGCGATGCCGGTGCGCTCGTTGCCGAGCAGATACTTGGCGCAGTCCCAGCCGCGGTTCTCCTCGCCGACGAGGTTCTCAACGGGGATCTTGACGTTGTCGAAGAAGACCTCGTTCACCTCCTTGCCGCCATCGATGGTGATGATCGGGCGAATGGTGATGCCGGGCGTCTTCATGTCGAGCATGAGGTAGGAAATGCCGAGCTGCTTCTTGGCGGCGGGATCGGTGCGCACCAGCAGGAACATCCAATCGGCATGCTGGGCCAACGTCGTCCAGATCTTCTGGCCATTGACGATGTAGTGGTCACCTTGTTTGACAGCCGACGTCTTCAGCGACGCCAGGTCCGAGCCCGAACCTGGCTCCGAGAAGCCCTGACACCACCAGTCGTCACAGGCCGCGATGCGCGGCAGATGGTGCTTTTTCTGCTTTTCGGTGCCGAACTGGATCAGCACCGGCCCGTGCATCGAGACATTGAAGCCGACCGGCGGCGGCACGCCGTTGGTCTGCATTTCTTCACCGAACATATAGAACTGCGTCGGCGTCCAACCCGTGCCGCCCCACTCTTTGGCCCAGCCCGGCGTTGCCCAGCCGCGCTTGTGCAGGGTCTTGTGGCTGGTGACGATGTCCTGCTTGGAAAGCTCACGCCCCTCGATCACCTTGCGACGGATGGCCAGCGGGATCTCGGTCTGGAAGAACTTGCGCACCTCGGCGCGGAAGGCGTTTTCCTCGGGCGTGAAGCGCAGATCCATGGGGTCTCTCCGTCGGTCGCGGCTGCGGTGGTGTGAGAATGGGTTCGACGCGCATTGAACGGCAGGCAACGGGCGAGTGCAACCGGCGACTTGCGGCCGGGCGATGGGCGGCATCGGTCCGGAGGGAGCAGGCAGGGCCGCCGATATGAACCCTGAGCGTCAGCAGTGCCAAGGCGAACCCAGGTAAACGATGCCCGTCGCCGGACGTGGCCGCAAAGGGCGTGGCGCAACGCGTGTGTCGGTGACACGACAGTGCCGTGACGGTGACGCTCTCCAACACGATCAATTTCACCAACAGCGGTACCAGGCGACCGGAGTTGGCGACGAGAGATATGCCAGCGGGTGGCCGTGCGGGCTATAAGTGCGGAATAATTATTATATATCAATAATTTCGACTTTATCGTGGCGCCACCTCAGTCAATCAGTTCAGGCACAGTAGAGGTGCAATAGAAGCCAGGGGCTCCAATGAAGCACCATTGGTACTGCAGCAAGCATCCGCAACCGATACTCAAAAATCGTAGCAGCCAATATTGGAGAAGCTACCTTTCTACTGGTTCGGCTTTGGCGTTCAGCTGAGGGGCACTCTTAATGTGAATGGCAGCAGCACGGAAGCCCTCAATATCGCTGCATACGTCGCGCAACTCGGCGATCTGACAAAAAAGGCGGGGCTGCGGACGGTACTGGCATCGCCGAGCATGGGCATGGCGGCCATCACGTGCAGAGCGTCAACGCTCATCAACGCCGAGGCCATGGGACCCGCACGGTAATTCAGGTCTTGACGAAACCCTTCAGACTTCGGAACCCCGAATCTGCACGAGCCTCGGCCGCAGCCCTCGGTTGTTCCGTCAGGGAAATCGATGGCTTAATTTACTCTGATGCGACACGGCGGCCAGCGGCGAAACAGAACTGAACAGAGCCACGAAAATACACATTGCGATGTCGGCTCCGGCCGATAAGTTGACACTTGGAAATCCGTGACCGAGGGAGGACTTCTTGAAGCACATGAAGATTGCCGGCGCCATCTTGGCGTTTGCCGCCACGCTCGCAACCGCCGTAGTGCACGCACAGGACACAAAATTCTTCCGCATCGGTACTGGCGGCGCCGGCGGCACCTACTTCCCGATCGGTGGCCTCCTCGCCAATGCCATCTCGGCACCTCCGGGCTCGACACCCTGTGACAAGGGCGGTGCCTGCGGCGTGCCAGGCCTCGTCGCCATCGCGCAAACAACCAACGCATCGGTTGCCAATGTCACTTCGGTCCAGACGGGCCAGATCGAGTCGGGCCTCGCGGCCGCCGACATCGTATTCCAAGCCGTCAATGGCCAGGGTCGGTTCGACAAGAAATATGACAAGGTGCGCGTCATCGCCAACTTGTTTCCCGAGCATATGCACATTGTGTTGCCGAAAGGCGGCAAGCTCGGCGGCATCGCCGAATTGAAGGGCAAGCGCGTCGGCATCTTCCAGGCCGGCTCCGGGACGCAGGTGGTGGTGCTTGAGCTTTTGAAGATCTACGGCATCGAGAAGAAGGACATTCAGGCAGCGGAACTCAATCCGCAGCAGAGCGCTGACAGGATGGCGGACGGCCAGCTGGATGCGTTCTTCATTGTTGGCGGCACGCCGCTCTCGGCCCTCACGCAGCTCGCGTCGCTCAAGGGCATGGAGCTGTATGCGCTCTCTGATGACGAGCGTGCGAAGTTCCTGAAGGCAGTGCCCTACTATTACGAGGACGTCATCAAGGCCGGGACCTACGATGGCCAGAAGACGGACATCAAGACGGTAGCGGTGGGCGCGCAATGGGTTGTGGGCTCAGACGTGCCTGAGGCTCTGGTCTACGACGTGACGGCCGCGCTTTGGAACGAGAACACGCGCAAGCTGCTCGACTCAGGACATATCAAAGCCAAGGATATCCAGCTGAAAACAGCGCTTCAGGCCGTCAACACGCCGCTGCATCCAGGCGCTGAGAGATACTACAAGGAAAAAGGCTTGGCGAAGTAGCGCTCATGCACGCATGAGGTCAGTCGCGGCCGGTAACCCTCGATCGGGTTCCGGCCGCTCGTCTATATCGCGCGTCTCAACCAAACCTCGGACCTTGCCATGACCTCGCCAACGCCGACGTCGGCTCCCGCTGATGCGCACTCGGTGGTCGATCCCGAACGGTTGCGAGCGCTCGAGGCGCAATACGACTCCGAGCGCCAGACGCGGCAAGTCAGCAGTGGAACACGCTGGTTCACGTATTTGTTCCTGATCATTTTCGGCGTCTATCACTACATCACGGCCGGCATCGGCATACCGATCGATCACTGGCACATGGGCATTCACCTCGGCGGTGTGCTGTTTCTGGTGTTTCTGCTCTATCCCATGCGCAAGATCGATATCGGCGCCAAAACGGCGATCGCAGCAGGCCGCCTTCGCCCCGGCGGAATTCACATCTCCGATTGGGTGCTCGGCATCGTCGGCGCCATCTCAGCCCTCTACATTGGGCTGACCTGGGAAGGCGTCGATCTCAGTCTGTTCGGCTACCGGTTGAAACTGAGCGACCAGTCGATGCGGCAGGGCAATCCAGCGCCCCTCGACGTCGTCATGGGCACCGTCATGATCGTGCTCGTCCTGGAGGCGACGCGGCGCACGATCGGCTGGACGATGCCAATCGTCATCCTGTTCTTCATCGCCTATGCCCTATGGGGGCCGTCGATGCCCTTCCAGATCCTGAAGCATCCGGGCGTCACCTGGAATCAGTTCATCAACAACATCTATTTCCCGGCTGAAGGCATCTTCGGTGTCACACTGTGGGTGGTTGCAACCGTCGTATTCCACTTCGTCCTGTTCGGCACCGTCGCGCATCGCATGGGGCTTGGGCAGTTGTTCGTCGATCTGTCGACTATCCTCGCCGGGCGGTTCACGGGCGGCCCGGCCAAGGTCTGCGTCGCCTCGTCGGCGATGTTCGGCATGATCTCCGGCTCATCCGTTGCCAATGCCGTGTCAACCGGAACGCTGACCATCCCCAACATGAAGCGGCTTGGTTATCCCGGACACTTCGCCGGCGGCGTCGAGGCCGCTGCAAGTGCTGGCGGCCAGGTTACGCCGCCAATCATGGGCGCGGCCGCGTTCATCATGGCCGAGTTTCTCGGCATGAAGTATTCCCAGATCGCGCTCGCCGCAACCGTCCCGGCGGCGATGCACTACATCGGTGTGCTGGCCATGGTGCATTTCGAGGCCAAGCGCTTGGGCCTCAGAACCTTCACTAAGGAAGAGATCCCGAATTTGCTGGACGTGCTCAAGCGCGGCTGGCTGACCGTCGTGCCATTGATCGTGCTGCTCTATGTGCTGTTCTCAGGTTACACCCCCTATATGGCGGCCTTCTGGGGCATCACCGCCTGCATCGTCATCGGCCTTGTCAATCCCTATCACCGCATGAGCGTGCGCGAGTTGGCCGATGCCTTCTACGAAGGCGGTCGCAATGCACTGGCGGTCGGTGCCATCAGCGCCGCAGTCGGCATTGTCGTCGGCGTGATCACACTCTCAGGGCTCGCCTTTACGCTCGGCTTCAAGGTCACGAGTGGTGCGCTGCAAATGGCGCAGAGTGTTCACAGCGCCTTCGCGTGGCTGCCGTTCGAGTTGTTCACAGTCAAGGATGCAGCGCTGTTCCTGTCCATGGTTCTGATTGCGATCACGTGCATCCTGCTTGGCTCAGGGGTGCCGACCACAGCGCTCTACATCATGCTTGCCACCGTGGCGCAGCCGGCGTTCAAGGAACTCGGTGTGCCACCGCTGGCGGCTCACATGTTCGTCTTCTACTACGGCATCATCGCCGAGATCACGCCGCCTGTCTGCTCGACGGCGTTCGCTGCTGCCGCAATTGCCGGCGCCAACCCCTGGACCACCGGCAACACCGCGTTCAAGCTATCGAACGCGAAGATCATGGTGCCGTTCGTGTTCTGCTACTCGCCGGCCATGCTGATCGTCCTGCCCGAGTACTTCACATGGGCTGCATTCCTGCAGACGACGCTCACGTGTGCCCTTGGCACGATCATCCTTGGCGCCGCACTGATCGGTTACGGCTTGGCACCGATGCCGATGTTGTTTCGGATCATGCTGGGGCTTGCTGGCGTCACCATGATTGCACCGGGCAACGTCACCGATTTGATTGCGCTTGCCCTATTGATCCCGCCAGCCATTCAACAGGTCATCGCCTCACGTGCCGTTGTCGCGGCAACACCGAGTTAGATCATGGGCCTGGCGTTTCCGCCTGTCTTGCCCCGCACAGGCTGAACACGGCCGAGAGTGCTGCGGCAATCAGCTTTCCGCAGCGCGAAGCGAAGGGGCCCGCAACCAAGCTCACGCTCCTCGCGCCAAGCCCGACAGAAAACAGGGCGGATCCGAGGACCCGCCCTGTTCTCAACTTGCCGCGACAATGCCGGTCAATTCTTCGCTTTGTCGACGAGGGCGCCGGCCTTGATCCAGGGCATCATGGCGCGGAGTTTCACGCCGACCTCTTCGATCGGATGCGCGTCGTTGATGCGCCGCGTGGCCTTGAACTTCGGCAGGCCGGCCTTGAACTCGCGGATCCACTCGGTCGTGAACTTGCCTTGTTGGATATCGGCAAGGACGCGCTTCATCTCGGCGCGGGTCTCATCGGTGACGATGCGGGGGCCGGTCACATACTCGCCAAACTCGGCCGTGTTCGAGATCGAGTAGTTCATGTTGGCGATGCCGCCCTCGTAGATGAGGTCGACGATCAGCTTCACTTCGTGCAAGCACTCGAAATAGGCCATCTCAGGAGCGTAGCCTGCATCGACCAGGGTCTCGTAGCCGGCCCGGATCAACTCCACGAGGCCGCCGCAGAGCACGACCTGCTCGCCGAAGAGGTCCGTCTCGCACTCTTCCTTAAAGGTCGTCTCGATGATGCCAGCCCGGCCGCCGCCGATCGCGGAAGCGTAGGACAAGAAGAGGTCGTGGGCGTTGCCGCTCTTGTCCTGGTGGATGGCGATCAGGCAAGGCACGCCGCCGCCACGTGCATATTCGGAGCGCACGGTGTGGCCTGGCCCCTTGGGGGCGACCATGCCGACATCGAGATCAGCGCGCGGCTCGATCAGGTTGAAGTGCACATTGAGGCCGTGGGCGAACAGGATGGCCGCACCCTGCTTCATGTTGCCGTGCAGATGATCCTTGTAGATGTCGGACTGCAGCTCGTCAGGCGTCGCCATCATCATGACGTCGGCCCACTTCGCGGCTTCGGCGACTTCCATC
This sequence comes from Hyphomicrobiaceae bacterium, assembly GCA_046154645.1. Taxonomy (GTDB): domain Bacteria; phylum Pseudomonadota; class Alphaproteobacteria; order Rhizobiales; family Hyphomicrobiaceae. The sequence goes on along the minus strand of JBJXDZ010000005.1, from coordinate 9,520 downwards.
ACCTTGAAGCCGGCGTCCTGCGCCTTCTTCACGCCGGCAGAGGTCTTGCGCAGCGCGATGACCACATCCTTGACGCCGCTGTCGCGCATGTTCTGGGCGTGGGCATGGCCCTGACTGCCGTAGCCGATGACGGCCACCTTCTTGCCCTTGATCAGATTGACGTCGGCATCACGATCGTAATAGACGCGCATGGGACTCCCCTTCAGCTGGCGCGGGTTGATGACTTGATCTTTGACCCGCGATTGCCCACGTCGCAATCGAGGATCCTTGAATTTCGACTGCCCGCTGCGCAACCGCCGGCATGGCGCTTGAGCTGCCAACGTCGCAGTGGGGCCGCAATTCCTGGAAGAAATCGAGGTCCAACGCGTAACCGCTCGTCGACAGGCCTGCAAGCAGAAAGCATCTCAGATGAGCCCACCGTGGCCACCACGGCCTCGCTTGCAGACACACGCGCGATGGGAGCCTGGTGCGGTGCCTCACTGTTTGGCAATACGCAGCCAATTCTGGTCGCCGCGCTGGATCATGCCGGCCTGATCGCGTCGCCAGCTGGCCTGGGTACCGGTGCTCTGGTTGAGATACAGGCGTCCGCCAACGAGATCGAACAGTAGCGGATCGGACGTCGCCTTGACGCCGGCGGCAACGGCAAATGCGCACCAGCCGCCATACTGCGGTGCGTACTTGTCAGGATCGGCGACAAACAGATCCCGGTGCCGCTGGCTGGCGAAGCGCCATTCAGCGCCCTTCCAGTTGACGCGGAATTCGCCGGTGCCCGGCACAGCCTTGCTTTGCGTATGATAGGCGACGGTATCGTAGCCGGCGGCGGCCAGATCGGCGCCGAACTGCTGCCGGCCGCCGGTAAAGATCTCGGCCCGTTGCGCCAACGCCAGCGGCGGAACAAGCACGGCAGCTAACATCACGGCAAGTGCAAGGGCCTGCGAGGCTCGAAGCCAACGCGCTTTGATCATGAACCTCTCCATGGCGAATCACTGCGTCCGACCGCATGCTGCCCAGCACTTTGAGCCGTTTTCTTGACGCTTCAGTCTCCGGCTTTTGCCGCCAGGCCTTCCTTGCCCCGGGCAATGGCCGCAATTCCCGTGCGCGAGATTTCGACCAAGCCCAAGTCCTTCATGATGGAAATGAACTGCTCGATCTTCGACGATCGGCCGGTGATTTCGAAGACGAAATGCTCGGTCGAGGCATCAATCACCGAGGCGCGAAAAATTTCAGCCAGCCGCAACGCTTCGATCCGCTTTTCGCCTTTGCCCGCGACCTTCACCAGCGCCAGCTCGCGCTCCAGCGGATCGCCAATTACCGTGAGATCAACGACGGAGTGCACCGGCACCATGCGCTCGAGCTGATGCTTGATCTGCTCGAGCACCATGGCGGTGCCCTTGGTCACGATAGTGAAGCGCGACAGGTGCGACTGGTGCTCAGTCTCGGAGACGGTGAGGCTTTCGACGTTGTAACCGCGCCCCGAAAACAACCCGGCTATGCGGGAGAGCACACCCGGCTCGTTGTCGACCAGAATCGACAGCGTATGCGAGGCGATGACCTCGGTTTTCTCTTCGAGGAAGTAGGCGGAACCCGTGGGCTTCTGGGACATGAACGTGGCTTTCGCAATGTGCAGTGGAGGGCCGGAGTGCACGTCTCAAGCTTTCGGCGTGTGGAATACCTCGACGGGGGTCCAGCCTTCGTCGTAGTGCGGCACCACCCACGGCTCGACCAGCGCCGCGCTTCGCCATGCGAGGAATGCAGGATGGCGCAGGACGGCATCCATGTACGTGCGGGTCTGCGGTGCGACGCGGAACTGATAGGTGTCGAGGCGCGTGACGACTGGCGCGAACATGGCGTCCGCCGCGCAGAACGGCCCGAACAGGAAATCACCGCCCGCCCCGAAACGACGCCGGCAATCGGCCCACATGCCCTCGATACGGCGCACGTTGTCGGCAACGTCCGAGGAGGGCTCTTTCGGTGCGAACCGCTTGCCAAGGTTCATGGGGCAGGCATTCCGCAAGGCCTGGAAGCCGGCGTGCATCTCGCTCGCAATGACACGGGCATGGGCTCGCGCTGCCAGATCCTTGGGCCAGACGCCTTTGTCCGGGAACCGCTCGTGCAGATATTCCATGATGGCAAGGCTTTCCCAGACCTTGTCATCGCCGTTGTGCAGGCAAGGCATCTTGCCGGTGGGCGACACATCGAGCATGCGGCCCTTGCTGTCGGGGAAGTACATCGGGATCACGGTTTCCTGGAAGGGAATGCCGAGCGCCGTCATGAGCATCCATGGCCTGAGCGACCAGGAGGAGTGGAGCTTGTTGGCGATGTAGAGGTGCATGCGAGTCTCACTTCAATTGGCATAACAGGCTGACGCGCGCACAAACTTGCCGCCGCCGCCGATCTCGAGGGTTTCAGCGACCAACTGGCCGCGCTGATTTCGGTAAAGGATCGTCAGGCAAGTGTGCCCGACGAGGACGTCGACCAGACTGAACGTCAGGTCAGGAAAGGCATCCAAGCCGCGGCGCCAATAGCTGCGCAGCGCCGGCACCCCCTCGACACGGCCGTTGCCGACGAGACGCTCTGCCACAGGAGACAAGAACACGATATCATCAGCGTAGTGGGAAAGGATTCTATCGAGATCGTGGGCGTTCCAAGCGTCGATCCAATCCTCGGCCAAGGAACGTGCTATCGCAGCGTCCATGGGAAGTCCCCCTTAAAGCTCGTCGGTCGAATTGCGGCGGGATAGATCGCGCATCACACCAGCATCTTGCCTTCCTTGCCGATGGCGCGGCCGACATCCTCGTCGGTGACGTTATCGCCCATCAGCATTTCGTTGTGCGCCTTGCCCGAGGGGATCATCGGGAAGCAGTTGGCGAGCTTGGTGACGCGGCAATCGAAGATGACCGGCTTGTCTTTGACGGCGAGCATTTCTCGGATGGCATCGTCGAGATCGGCCGGACGCTCGCAGCGCATGCCAACGCCGCCGTAGGCCTCCGCCAGCTTGACGAAATCAGGCAGCGCCTCGGTGTAGCTCTCGGAATAGCGGTTGCCGTGCAGCAACTGCTGCCACTGGCGCACCATGCCCATGTACTGGTTGTTGAGGATGAAAATCTTGACCGGCAGATGATACTGCACAGCCGTCGACATCTCCTGGATGTTCATGAGGATCGAGGCGTCACCCGAGACACACACGACGTTTGACTTGGGATGCGCGATCTGTGCGCCGATGGCCGCCGGCAGGCCATAGCCCATGGTGCCGAGACCGCCTGACGTCATCCAGCGATTGGGTTCCTCGAAACGATAAAGCTGGGCCGCCCACATCTGGTGCTGGCCGACATCCGTGGTGACGTAGGTATCGAGATCCTTGGTCAGCTCATAGAGGCGCTCGATGGCGTACTGCGGCATGATCACGTCGGCCTGCGGCTTGTACTTGAGGCACCGCTTGGCCCGCCAGCCCTCGATCTCCTTCCACCACGTCTTCTGCGCAGCCTTGTCGACCTGCGGTGACTTGGTCTTCCAGGCCCGCAGCAGATCCTCGAGCACATAACCGCAATCGCCGACGATGGGCAGCTGCACCTTGACGTTCTTGTTGATCGAGGACGGATCGATATCGACGTGGATCTTCACCGAGTTCGGCGAGAAGGCATCGACGCGGCCGGTGATGCGATCATCGAAGCGGGCACCGATGTTGATCAGCACGTCGCAGTCGTGCATGGCCATGTTGGCCTCGTAGGTGCCGTGCATGCCGAGCATGCCGAGCCATTGCTTGTCGGAGGCCTGATAGGCACCAAGCCCCATCAACGTCGAGGTAATAGGGAAGCCCGTCAGGCGGACCAGCTCACGCAGCAGCTGGCTGGCTTTGGGGCCAGAATTGATGACGCCACCGCCGGTGTAGAACACGGGACGCTTGGCGGCGGCCATGATCTCCACGGCCTTCTGGATCGCCGACGGCTCAGCCTTCAGTTTGGGACGGTAGCTCTTGTGCGCGATAACGGCATTCGACGGTGCCACATAGTTGCCTGAGGCAAACTGCACGTCCTTCGGAATGTCGACGACGACGGGACCGGGGCGGCCGCTTTTGGCGATGTGGAATGCCTCGTGCAGGATGCGCGCGAGATCGTTGACGTTCTTCACCAGCCAATTGTGCTTGGTGCAGGGCCGCGTGATGCCGACCGTGTCGCATTCCTGGAAGGCATCGTTGCCGATCAGGTGCGTTGGCACCTGCCCCGTCAGCACGACGACCGGGATCGAGTCCATCAGCGCGTCGGTGAGGCCCGTGACAGCGTTGGTGGCGCCGGGTCCCGAGGTCACCAGCACGACGCCGACCTTGCCTGTCGACCGCGCGTAGCCTTCCGCCGCGTGCACGGCGCCGCCTTCCTGGCGCACCAGGATGTGCTTCACCTTATCCTGCTGGAACAGTTCGTCGTAGATTGGCAGCACGGCGCCGCCGGGATAGCCGAAGATGAAGTCCACGCCCTGGTCGGCGAGCGCCTTGGTGACGATTTCGGCACCAGTCATCATACGGGCCATGGCGGATCTCCTCGTGCTGTCGCCGGGTCGGTGCGGGGTCTGGAGCCGGCGGCTCCCTCGGCAGGGCAGATAGGCTCTAAATCGGTTGCTCGTCAATTAATTGATTGAAATTGGCATCGATTTCGCCATTTTCGTTCAGTTTAACACTCTTCCACGCAATCATATGTCTCTTCAACCAGGTTTGCTGTCGTTTGACGTACTGCCGCGTCTCGAGCTTGCCAGCCTGCACGGCGGCCTCCAGCGGCATTTGCCCCGCCAGATGCGCAAGCAACGGGCGCACGCCCAATGCCCCGAGCACCGGCATCCCTGCCTTGAGTTGCAGCACCGCCAGATGGCGCACTTCATCGAGCGCACCCGCAGCGATCATGAGGTCGAATCGCCGGTCGCACCGCGCGCTCAGCCACTCTCGACTCGGATTGAGCAACAGCCGATGAGCGTGCTCCGCTGCGATGACCAGTTCGCCTGGCATGCGCTGCCACGCAGCCAGGGATCGTCCGGTCGCCTCGAGCACCTCCAAGGCCCGCGTGATGCGCTGGCTGTCACCGGGGGCAAGGCGAGCTGCCATCACGGGATCACGGGCCATGAGTTGGCGATGCACAGCCGCCGCGCCCTGCTCCGCTGCCGCCTGCCGCCAGCGCGCCCGGATCTCCGCCGGAATGTCCGGTATCGGTGACAGACCCTCGGTCAGGGCCTTGAAATAGAGCCCCGTCCCGCCAACGATGATGGGGCGCTGTCCACTGGCTGCACAGGCCGCGAGTTCGCCACGCACGTCCGCAATCCAGCGCGCCACAGAATAGGTCTCCGTCGCTGGCACGTGCCCGTAGAGGCGATGCGGCGCCTGCGCTTCCTCCTCGGGCGAGGGCCGCGCGGTCAGCACCTGCAGCTCACGATAGACCTGCATGCTGTCGGCATTGATGACAACGCCGCCGGTGCGCCGGGCGAGGCTGACAGCCAGCGCCGACTTACCCGAGGCGGTCGGGCCAGCAATCAGAATGGGGCGTTGCATCGGCATGGTCGCCACCCTGGGCTGCCGTGCCGCGCAAATCAACGTCGTCGTGCAGATTGGTCGCCACGCTTTCGGCTCTGGCATCGCGTCGCGCCCATTGCCGCCATTGGTGCGCGAACCTGCTTAAGGCTTCCAGTTGCCGACCGGCAACGGTCAACTCAGCTGCAGCGAAAAACTCTACTCCTATCAGGGTGCTGCGGCGGAGGGCGCCGGCGGAAGCTTGACGATCGGGGGCGATGTCGTGGTACGTTTACAGAGAGGTGTTGTGATGCGGTGGCTCCAGTCCTTCCTGATCTGCGATAACGGCAACGTTGTCTTGAACACCGCGGCTGCCAGTGCTTGCGCGCTCGCCGGTCGCTCAGGACGTGCCGCGGAAGAAGCCATCGCGGGACTTGGCTATATCGAGTGGCAGGCGCGGCCCGGGCATACCCGCATCTGCCTCAGTCCAGCATTGACGACACCTGCCGCGCAAGAGCGGCTGATGACATGGCTGGCGGACACCAAGCTTGAACGGGCGCTGCTGGTCTATCGCGATGGCGGCGATTGGGACTACGAGTACTTGCGCGGGGCCCAGACTATTGCGCATCGCATCAACCGGTTGATCGCGCGTGCGGCGGGTGGCAGCCTGGTCAGGCGGCAAATTCGATCCCTCCACGACCCGCAACTGAGCACCGGGGCCCGTCGCGCCATCGAGTACTGGCGCGCCCATCGCGATCGTTTCGACCCCAAGGCTGCGTCGGCACAACTGGCCCCCCCTGCTGCCGAACCGAATGGTTCTGTTCCAGAACATGGGGCAAGCTGCCAGTTACGCGCTCGACAGCTTCGGTCCAGGCTTTCCGGCTTACTTCCAGTCCTATCTTGACCGCCGCAAGACGAGCGAAGGTTGCGGGGGCAGCCCCGAGAAGTTTTACCTGCGCAGCAATGCGCTGGCCTACCAGGAGGCAGAGGACCGGTTCGAACCTTGCCTCGACGATGTCGATGCGCTGGTGCATTGGCCGGGCCACGGCCGCATTCGTCATCGCTACACCCGGCTGATGCTGCCATTCCGCGTTGGCGAGCGCAGCTGGGTGCTCAGTACAACCGCCGCCAATCCGGACGTCAATCTGCTGGGCTGACGCGACCATCGCGCATGGTCGCTTATCGTTTCTTCGGTCAGCAGGATCATGCGCCATGCTTGGCAGCACGGGAGGCGCAAGTCTTTCGGCATCGGCCCAATGTCAGCGTTCGCAGTCAAGCGGCTGTTGGCTGCCCAAGAGGCCCCACCTGAAGCGGCCGTCAGGGACATGCTTGATGGCGAAATCCATCCACCGTAGCCTTCACATTCCATTGTGCATGATTGGAGCCTGCGGTGATGCCCTCTTCGATCACTGTGCCGTGGATGTTCACGGACGAGGCGGGTGACACCCGGTTCGACGCGTTCGCTCTGCCGATGGCGTCCAAAGCACATGCTCCGCTTGCAGGCCCCCTTCTGGCAGCAGAGCATCAGTCCGCTGTCAGTTACCCGTTTTTCCTGCTGCCTCCCAAGTGGGTTGGCGACGCGCACCCAGAGCTCTTCAAAAGCCTGGTTTTGTGCCTCACGGGTGAGTTTCGATTTGTCATGAGCCCAGGCGATGCCATTATCATGCGACCGGGCGACAAGCTCCTCGAAACCGACACGACGGGTAAAGGTCACGTGCCTGATGTCCTGTCAGATATCCCGGTTGAGTGCTTGATCGTTCGGCTTGAATGACGAGGCGCGGGACCAGCGTCGTAGCACGTGAGCACGTTGCGGAGTTCGAGAATGACAGCGACATCGATCATTGCGGCGCGTGACTTCCTGTTCGCTCATCGCCTTGATTACGAAACGGCATATCGTAACTTCCGTTGGCCCGAGCTCGACAACTTCAACTGGGCGCTGGACTGGTTCGACGACGTGTTGGCGAAAGGGCCATCCGCCCATCGTGCCGCCCTGCAGATCGTGGGCGAAGGTGCAGCGCGCCTGACGTTTGCCGAACTGTCGGAGAACTCGAACCGCCTGGCTAACGGCCTCCGCAGCGTCGGCGTGCGCCGAGGCGACCGCATTCTCGTGATGCTCGGAAACATCGCACCGCTGTGGGAGACGATGCTGGCGGCCATGAAGCTCGGTGCCGTGGTGATCCCAGCGACCACGTTGCTGGCGCCGGCCGATCTGGCAGACCGCGTTGCGCGCGGGCGGGTGCGCCATCTGGTGATCGGTGCGGCTGATGCCCCCAAGCTCGAAGGCTTGACCGAGGGCGTGACGCGGATCGCCGTTGGCGACGCGCCTGCCGGCTGGCATCGATATGACGCGCTCCGACAGAGTTCGGCCGAGTTTGTGCCTGAGGGCGTCACTCACGCCGATGACCCGTTGCTGCTCTATTTCACGTCGGGCACCACGGCCAAGCCCAAGCTCGTGCTCCACAGCCATCGCAGCTATGCCGCCGGGCATCTGACCGGCATGTACTGGATCGGCCTGCAGCCGGGCGATATTCATCTCAACATCTCATCACCGGGTTGGGCCAAGCACGCCTGGAGCTCGTTCTTCATTCCGTGGATCGCCGAGGCCACGGTGTTCGTCTTGAACCAGTCGCGCTTTTCGGCCCGCTCGCTTCTCGATGTGCTGGCCAATCACGGTGTGACGACGATCTGCGCGCCGCCGACAGTGTGGCGCATGGTCATCCAGGAGGATTTGCGCCAGTGGAAAATTGCCCTGAGGGAGGTCTGCAGCGCTGGCGAGCCTTTGAATCCGGAAGTGATCGAGCAGATCCGCAACGCTTGGGGACTGACGATCCGTGACGGTTACGGACAGACTGAAACCACCTTGCAGATTGGCAACGCGCCGGGCATGGAGGTCAAGGCCGGATCGATGGGCAAGCCGATGCCGGGCTACCGGTTCGAGCTGGTCGCGGCGGATGGACGGAATGTCGACGAGGGTGAAATCTCGATTCCGCTCGAGCGACGGCCCGTCGGCTTGATGCGTGGATACCAGTCCGATGACGGCACTATTCAGGCCTTGAGCGGTGTCGCTTACCGGACCGGGGATGTCGCCTCGCGCGACGCGGATGGCTATTTCACCTACATTGGCCGCGCCGATGATGTGTTCAAGGCATCTGACTACCGGATCTCGCCGTTCGAGCTGGAAAGCGCACTCATCGAGCACGAGGCCGTTGCAGAAGCCGCTGTGGTCCCAGCACCTGATGCCGTCCGCACCGCCGTGCCCAAGGCCTTTGTGGCGCTCGCGGCAGGGCATGCACCGACGCGCGAGACAGCACTCGCCATCTTCCGCCACAGCAAGGCGCGACTGGCGCCCTACAAGCGGTTGCGCCGCATCGAGTTCACCGAGTTGCCGAAAACCATCTCCGGAAAGATCCGGCGCGTGGAGCTGCGGCAACGGGAGGAGAAAGCGTTTGGCGATGGTCGCGCGCCAGCGGGCGAATTCCGGGAGGAGGACTTTCCGGAGTTGAAATGACTGTCCGGCGGATCGCATGTGATGGCCGGGTCGTCAGCACGCAGATGCGGTGATGCGACTGCTGCGCCTGTATTGCGACGAGCAACCATGGCGGATTCTTCGTAGGTCGGGTCAAGCCCTGCACTTAGCGGCGACGCGACGGCCGCTTGCGCTTGGACAGGGGTCAGACCCGGAGCCTGCGGTCTTTGTTGGCGATGCTCCGCGGTCTCTGTTGGCGATGCTCCGCATCGACGGCGGCGACGCGACGGCCGCTTGTGCTTGGACAGGGGTCAGACCCCTGACACGCGAAGCTGCAGATGAATTGCTGACGCAATCGTCAGGGGTCTGACCCCGCGGCCGTTCCCCGAGCCGTTCGCCGCCCCGCCGCCCCGCCATTGCGATTTTTAACCACGGCGCCGTTTTGTGTTTGGCAAAGTTATCCCCGGGCGGGGGTGGCGGGGTTATTCTGTGGCTGTCCCGCCGCGGTGACCAGGGTGCACTCGAGAGCTCTTCAAGTTGCACGCGGTGAGATGCTTGAGATCGGT
>JBJXDZ010000004.1:0-224485 GCA_046154645.1 Hyphomicrobiaceae bacterium | reverse complement strand
TTGTCTTCCCGGAAGCCGCGCGCAGGTCGAGGCGACGCGGGCAAAGTTGAGCGCTCAAGCGCGTGGCTATCCGGGATCTCGCCGGTCGCGATGTGCCCGAGCCGACCCACGCGATCCCGGATCTGCGTGGGGACACTGCTCGTGTCCCCACTTCGTCCGGGAAGACAGCGGCTGGGGAGAGTTTGGAGAACACCTCAACCAAGCATTTGGTTTCGCGGAACCCTAACCCCACCACTTGTCTTCCCGGAAGACGCGCGCACGCGCCGGTTGGCACTGGGCAACCGAAGGCGCAAGCAAAAAGTGCGCGTGGCTATCCGGGATCTCGCCGGTCGCGGCGGCCCCGAGCTTCACACACGCGATCCCGGATCTGCGTGAGGCGCACGGTGTGCGCTCACTTCGTCCGGGAAGACAGAGTCTAGGGATGGTTGGGAGCCCTCCACTTCACCTTGGAAGCCGCGTGCGCGCACCGGTTGCCGCGGCCCGATTGCGCCAGTGGGCAACCGAAGGCGCACGCGCCGGATGCGCAAGTGGGCATCCGAAGGCGCAATGCAAAAAGCGCGTGCCCGAGCCCGACCCACGCGATCCCGGATCTGCGTGAGGCGGAACGTTGGCGCGTTGAGCGCGGCGCCTGACCGCTTCAGGCGTCGAGGCGGACCTTGAGGCCGGCGGCAGCCATGTGCTGCTTGGCCTGGCCGATGGTGTAGGTGCCGAAATGGAAGATCGAGGCGGCCAGCACGGCGCTGGCGTGGCCTTGCTGCACGCCGTCGACAAGGTGGTCCAGCGTGCCCACCCCGCCTGATGCAATCACGGGCACCGTCACCGCGTCGGCAATGGCCCGCGTCAGCGGGATGTCGAAACCGGCCTTGGTGCCGTCGCGATCCATCGACGTGAGCAGGATCTCGCCGGCCCCGAGCGCCACTACTTCTCGCGCATAGGCAATGGCGTCCAGCCCGGTCGGCTTGCGGCCGCCATGCGTGAAGATTTCCCAGCGCGCGGGCGCACCATCGGGTGAAACCTTTTTCGCATCGATGGCGACAACGATGCATTGCGCACCGAATTTTTCCGCGCCCTCGCGCACGAACTCGCGCCGGGTGACGGCTGCCGTGTTGATCGAGACCTTGTCGGCGCCGGCCTTGAGCAGCTTGCGGATATCGTCGGCCGTGCGCACGCCGCCGCCCACGGTCAACGGCATGAAGCAGCGCTCGGCGGTGCGCTCGACGATGTCGAAAATGGTGGCGCGGTTGTCGCTGCTGGCCGTGATGTCGAGGAAGCACAATTCGTCGGCGCCGGCCGCGTCATAGGCGGCAGCCGCTGCGACGGGATCGCCGGCGTCGATCAGATCGACGAAATTGACGCCCTTGACGACGCGGCCGTCCTTGACGTCGAGGCAGGGAATGATGCGGATTTTCAGCATGAGTGGGTCATACCGCAGCCCTGAGCCGGGGAAAAGCCGGCAAATGCCGGACGACAAAGCAAGCCTGTCGAACATGCCGGCAACAAGTGGGTGGCGGCGCCAGCGCGATCGGCTAATCTGATGGACATAAGACTCGCAACGGCAGAGAGCGCAGGGAGGTGCGGCATGGCAGCCGAGACGGTTTCACCGCGGGATTGGGCAAGCCACCCGCCGATGATTAGCCCCGACTACAAGTCGACGCTCTATCGGGCGCCGAAGAAGCCGCTCATTCCGATCAAGCAGTCGCTGTCGGAATTGACGGGCCCGGCCTACGGACACGAGTCCCTCGATCCCCTCGACCACGACCTGACCAAGAACGCGCGCAAAAGCGGCGAGCCGATCGGCGAGCGCATCGTGGTGACGGGCCGCGTGCTCGGGGACGACGGCCGCCCCGTGGCCAACACCCTGGTCGAGATCTGGCAGGCCAATGCCGCCGGCCGCTACATCCACGTCAACGATCAGCACGATGCGCCGGTCGACGCCAATTTCCTCGGCGCCGGACGGTGCGTCACGGACGCCGAAGGGCGCTACAAATTCTATACGGTGAAGCCCGGCGCCTACCCGTGGATGAACCATCACAACGCCTGGCGGCCGGCGCATATCCACCTGTCGCTGTTCGGACCTTCTATCGCCACCCGACTGGTGACGCAGATGTTCTTTCCGGCCGATCCGCTGCTGCCGCAGGACCCGATCTTCATGAGCGTGCCGGACACCGCCCGCCAACGCCTGGTTGCGAACTTCGACCTCGGCGTCACGGAAGCCGGGTGGGCGCTCGGCTACCAGTTCGATGTCGTGCTGCGCGGGCGCGCCGAAACACCGATGGAGCAGTGAGCGGCATGGCCTTGAAGCAGACACCGTCACAGACGGCCGGCCCGTTCTTCCACTACATGCTGACGCCGACGCAAAGCGGCTACGACAAGCGCAGCATCGCCGGGCCGGCGCTGGCCGATGCCTCGACGGCGGGAGAGCGCATTCGCATCAGCGGCCTGATCCGCGACGGACAGGGGAGCCCCATGGCCGATGCCCTGGTCGAGATCTGGCAAGCCGACGCCAGCGGGCGCTATGCGCATGGCGCCGACCCGCGCCACTCCAACGCCACCTTCACGGGCTTTGGCCGGGTTGCCGCGGACCAGGACGGCGTGTTCACGTTCGATACCGTGAAGCCCGGTGCCATCGGCGACGGGCAAGCCCCGCACATCACGCTCATTCTGTTCACCCGCGGCGGCCAGAACCACCTCTACACGCGGATCTATTTCGCCGATGAGGCGGCAGCCAATGCCACCGACCCAGTGCTGGCCCAAGTCCCAGCCGACAGCCGCGATACACTGATCGCGCGCCGCGATGGGGCGGGCTATCGCTTCGACATCCGCGTACAGGGCGACGGCGAAACCGTGTTCTTCGACGTCTGAATGGGTCAGGCCCGACGGGAACTGCTGGCCATGCGCGACCGCTCTGTGGAGGCTCTGTGACGGCCACGCCCAAGCCGCCGCCCCAAGCCTCGGACTGGCGCGCCGTGCTGGCTGCTGCCACCGGCTCGTCGCTGGTCGGCACCGTGCCGATGCTGGCCGTCGGTCTCTATGCGCAGGGCATGGACGTGGTGTCGTTGCTGTTCTGGCGCTATGGCATTGCCCTGCTGGTGCTCTGGCCATTGGCCGCTGCTACCAGTGCCAATCTCGGCGAAGACTGGCGGCGTGGCGGACGGGGCCTGTTCCTCAACGGCATTACGCTCGGCGTGCTGCAGACCTTCACCTATTTCCGTGCCGTGCAGACGCTGCCCTCGAGCGTGGTGGTGACGCTGTTCTTCACCTATCCCATGCTGACGCTGGCAATCGATCGCTTCATTTTCGGCAAGCGCATCGCGATGGGCTCGGTCATTGCCGTGAGCCTGATCTTTATCGGTGCCGCCCTGGCCGGCTGGCCGAGCCTCAGGCTGGATGGCGGCGATCCGGTCGGCCTCGCCTGCGCCCTGGCAACGCCGCTCGGGTTCGCAGCCTACATCGCCATCGCCTATCGCTTCACCCTCAAGGTGTCGCCGTTTGCCGGCGCCGCCTCGATCTATTCTGGTCTGGGCTGCGGCTATGCCCTGATCGCCGCCGGCATCGGCCTCAAGTTCCCCGTCGACAGCACCGGCTGGCTGAGCCTGCTCAGCATCGGCATCATCGGTGGCGTGATCCAGATCTCCTCGTTCGCCTACGCCCTGCCGCGCCTGTCCTCGAGCGGCTACTCGATCATTGTCAGCATGGAGCTGGTCACCGTCGTGCTGCTTGGCGTTCTGGTGCTCGGCGAGGTGCTGAGCCCTTTGCAGGCGGCCGGCGTGGCGCTGGTCGCCGTTGGCATTGTGACCGACCGGCTGGCGCGTGCCAAGGCGTGATCAATCGCACCCTTAGATTGCTGCATCGCGGGCACAACCACAACTATTGATTGATTTTATCTCCAAACTCACTTGCGTGCGATCTCGGCTTTAATACTATCATAAGTTGAGTTTGTGCTTCTTCCAGGCGCCGCTCGCGACCTGGCGAACCGATTATAATTCATTACTTGCCAGAGTGTTAGCTCTCGCAACCCGCTCTTGCCGTCCACAGCTTGGACACGGTTCAGCCTCGCGAGCGCCACCCGAATCAGACAGACTCTACCGAAAGTGGAGGCTGTCATGATCGACACAACCTTGAAGACCTATGCAACACGGCAACTGGCTGCAGTCACACTCGCGCTGGGTATCGCGGCCTCGGTGGTGTTGGTCGGTGTCTCGCTGGCCCGACCGGGTCCCGGAACGACGCCGCCGACGGGCAGCGACGTCACCGGCCGGCCGACGATCGTCGACGGCGACACCTTGCATTTCGAGGGCACCAAGGTGCGCCTGGAGGGCATCGACGCACCGGAGGCCGCGCAAACCTGCCTGACGCAGATGGGGCATGCCTGGCCCTGCGGCGCCATTGCGACGCGTGAGCTTGGCCGCCTGATCGGCCGCAACGAGGTGCGCTGTGAGAACCGCGGCACGGACAAGTATGGCCGCATGCTCGGCGTGTGCTTCGCCGGCGCGACCGAACTCAACGCCGAGATGGTGCGGCTTGGCCACGCCTGGGCGTTCGTGAAGTACTCGCAGGCCTATGTGGCCGTGGAAGCCGAGGCCCGCCAGCGGCGGACCGGCATCTGGCAGGGACCGGCCGAGCCGGCCTGGGATTTTCGCGCCGGCAAATGGCAGGTGGCCGAGGTGAAGGCGCCGGAGGGCTGCGCCATCAAGGGCAACGTGACGCGCAACGACCGCATCTATCACATGCCGTGGAGCCCCTGGTACGACAAGATCCGCATGGACGGCGACAAGGGCAAGCGCTGGTTCTGCAGCGAGGATGAGGCTGTGCAGGCCGGCTGGCGTCCAGCCCAGTCGCGCTGATCCCCGAAGCCGCGCGCGCCGGATGCGCGGTGGGCAGGCCGAGGCGCAAATGGTGCGTGCACTCCCTTCGTCCGGGAGAGCGAGAGGGCGAGGCGAGCGTCCGCTGCCTTGCCGCTGCCATCCGCGGTCGTCATAAACATGTCTTGCGCTGCACGGCGCGCCGCCCGCATCCACCGGATTCCCCATGCCAACCTTCGTCCTGGTTCTCATTGCGCCGCCCGGCCACGCGGCAGCCCTCGATGCGCTGGCCTGCGCGACGGCGCAATCAGCAAACGGCGCGGCCTGGTCGGCGCCGGTGTGGCTGAGCGAGGGTGAGGCCGCTGAAATCGCGTTCACCGTCGGTGATGCAACGACAGCGGCGGCCATCCGCAACGAGGTCGCGCAGGCTGCCCTGCCCCACCCCATCGACGTCGCGGTAGTGCCGGCAGATGGACGCCGCAAGCGGCTGCTGATTGCGGATATGGATTCGACCATCATCCAGCAGGAATGCATCGACGAGATGGCCGATGTGCTGGGCCTGAAGGCGCCCATCTCCGCCATTACCGAGCGCGCCATGCGCGGGGAGCTCGACTTCGAAGCGGCGCTGAAGGAGCGCCTCGGCCTGCTGGCGGGGATCAGCGAGGCGGAGCTCGAGGGCGTCTACCGGCAGCGGGTAACGCTTATGCCGGGTGCCCGCTCGCTTGTCGCCACCATGCGCGCCAACGGCGCCTATACGGCGCTGGTCTCGGGCGGCTTCACGTTCTTTACCAGCCGGGTCGCCGCCGACGTGGGCTTCGATGAGAACCGTGCCAATACGTTGGCGCTGGAGCAGCGTAAGCTGACCGGCCACGTCGTTGGCCCCATTCTGGGGCGCGAAGCCAAGCTTGCCGCCTTGCAGGAGCTGACGCAAACCAAAGGCTTGGCACCGGCGCAGACACTCGCCGTTGGTGATGGTGCCAATGATCTGGCCATGATCAGCCGGGCCGGCCTCGGCGTTGCCTATCGCGCCAAACCGGTGGTGGCGGCCGAAGCGCACGCGGCCATCACCCATGGCGATCTGACGGCGCTGCTGTATCTGCAGGGCTATCGGCGCCAGGAAATCATCAAGTTGTAGAGGACCGGCTCAGCCGTGCCCAAGCCATGCCCGCATCCGGGCCAGCGCCGCCATGGCTTGCGGCTTAAGGCGCGCCCACACTGCTTTAGCGGCCACCTTGAACCGCGCTTTCAACGCGCTCGCCGCCTGCCAGACCGGTGTCGCCTTGACGCGCGCGACCAGGGCGTCCTTCCACGGGATGACGATGCCATAGAGGCGCGCGAACCAGGCCAGTTGCATCAGCTTCGGCTGCGTCAGCTGGAAGATGCGGGCGAGCAGCGCCGTGCCGACCACCTTGGCGCCGACGAACAGCAAGGTCGCCAGCACCAGATGCCCCGTTGCGATCAGCCAGAGCGAGGCGAGCTTCAAGGGAAACAGCAAGGCGGAGGGCAACGCGAACACCAGCAACGATGGATACGGCGGCAGCGCCTGCACGGCGGCCTCGAGGGCAGCAATCGACTTGAGCCGCGCCAACTGGGCCAGTGCCGCAGCCAGCGGCTTCCAGCCCCACTCCTCGAACACGATGACGACCGCCAGCAGCACCTCGAGCGCGGTACGCACCACGGCACGGGTGGCCCGGATCGCCCTCAGCGCCGCAAACGCCACCAGGCCCGCCCGGGCTGCGGTGCGCTTAAGGCCACGGCGCGGCGGCTCGGATGGCTGGGGTTGTGAGGGCTCGGACATCGCCGGCCAGCATAGCGCAGGGGCACTGCCGCCACCTTAACGCGACCAAAAACGCCAGATTGCCCCGAGGGCGGCAAAAGTGGCACTGTGCCGGGGTGATAGCCGCTCAAACAGGTGGGGCCTCCATGACCAACGTCGATCCTGCGGCAGCCTATCCTGAGGGTACCTTTCCCAGCGCCTGCTGGGAGTGCTCCGTCAACTGCGGCGGGCTGATCACGGTCAAGGATGGCGAGGTGGTTAACGTCGCCCCTGATCCAGCCAATCCCTACTCACGCGGCAACTACTGCATCAAAGGCATTCGCGGCGGCCCCGGTATCCGCAATCATCCCGACCGCCTGCTCCATCCCATGCGCCGCAGTGGACCGCGCGGCAGCGGCCAGTGGCAACGCATCTCCTGGAACACGGCCCTCGACGAGATCGCCGATCGCTTCGCCGATGTGCGCCGCCGCTTTGGCCCCGAAGCGCTGGTCGGCGCCACCAGCGGGGCGAACTTCAGCCGCAGCCTGATGACGGCGCTGATGCTGCGCTCGTTCGGCTCGCCCAACTGGATGATCAACCAGGACCTGTGCGGCGGTTGCCGCGCGGTGAGCGCCAAGGTCACCGGCCTCGACATCGACAATGGCGGCGACATCGAGCACACCCGATGCGCGCTGATCGTCGGGCGCAACCTCGCCGTTGCCGATCCCGTGCAATGGGCCGATCTCAAGATCGCCAGGAAGCGCGGCGCCAAAGTCATCGTCATCGATCCCAAGCGCACGCCGGCCGTGGACCTGGCCGACCTGTGGCTCAGACCCAACATCGGCACTGACGCGGCCCTGGCCTTGGCGATGATCCACGTCATGATCAGTGAGCAGCTGTTCGACGTTGACTTCGTTGACCGTTGGACCACGGGTTTCGACGCGTTGGCGCAACGCGCCGCCGCCTATCCACCCGCGGTCGCCGAACGCATCACCGGCGTTCCCGCCGCCGACATCGTGGCGGCAGCCCGCATGTATGCCGATGGCCCCTCGACGTTTCTCTCCGGTCACGGCATCGATGCCTTCGCCGGCGGCGTACAGGCCTTCCGGGCCTATCATTGCTTGGTCGCCATCAGCGGCAACGTCGACCGGGCCGGCGGCAACCTGCGCAACAAGAAGCCCAAGGGTTTCTCAAACTATCTCGATTTGCTGCACCGGCCGGAGTTTCGCCTGCCGCTCGCAACCGAGCAGAAAACCATTGGCGCGGCGCAGTATCCGCTGTGGGCTGGGCCGGACGGCTGGCAGACGGCGTGCCACAACCCGACCGTCATCGAGGCCATGCTGACGGGCAAGCCCTATCCGGTGCGGGCGGCCTACATCAGCGGCGTCAATGTCTTGCTCACTTACCCCGACACCCGGCGCACCATCGAAGCGCTGCGGTCGCTGGAATTCATCGCCGTGGCCGCACACCAGATGAACCCGACGGCGGAGCTGGCCGACATCGTGCTGCCGAAGACAACGTCACTCGAGGAGGAAGAGGTTTCCTATCAGGGCATCGGGCAGATCGTGCTGCTGGCCCGCGCCAATGTGGCGCCGAAAGGCGAAGCACGCACCGAGATCGACATCGCCCGGCCACTGATCGAGCGCATGGCCAAGCGACAGGCCCTCACGCAGAACTTCATTCCGTGGCCGAGCCAGCGCGCCTTCAACGAATACCTGCTCGGGGATTCCGGCATCACCTTCGCCGAGCTGGAAGCCAAGGGCTATGCGCGGCCGGTGTTTGCGCTCGGTGATTTCGCGATGAAGCCGTTTCCGACGCCGTCTGGCAAGCTGGAGCTGGCGGCGTCGCGGCTGGCCAAGCATGGCCTCGATGCCTTGCCCGGTTGGGAAGCAATGCCGATTGCGACCGTGCCGGAGGCGGCCGCGGACTATCCCTTCGAATTGATCACCGGCGATCGCGAGAAGCAGTACCATCATTCCCGGTTCCGCGAGCAGGCGTGGGCGCGCAAGGTGTCGCCCGATCCGCGCCTGTTGATGCATCCCGCGACAGCGCTGGCGCAGGGCCTCAGCGATGGCGATTGGGTGGTGCTGGAAACGCCGGGCGTGCGCGGCACGGCGCGGCTGAAGCTCAAGCTTTCCGACACCACGCCGGAGGCCGTCGTCGCCACCGGCATGGGCTGGTGGCGGCCCGAGGTGGCATCCCCCGATCACGGCGTGCTGGACATCAACATCAATGCGGCGCTGTCTTACTCAGGGCCGTTCGACCCCGTCACCGGTTCCGCCAGCATCCGTGGCCAGCGCTGCCGGGTGCGCAAGGCGCAGGCCAGCGAGAACAATCGCGCCGACGGGTGGGACGGAACAGCGGCCGCACACCCGGCATAGGGCGTCAATTGGCCGGCAGGCCGTAGTGCGCCGTTGCGCTCGTCGGCGGCGCGTGCGCTGGTGCAATACGGCCCAGAGGCCTATTGCACCCTACGCCACACACCAAGCACCACCCACCACCCACCACCTCACGCCCAAAGGCCCATCATGTCCGCGCTCCCCCGCTTCCCGACGACGATTGCCGGCAGCCTGCCAAAACCGGCGTGGCTCGCCGAGCCTGAGAAACTGTGGGGCCAATGGCGCACGACGGGCGCCGAATTGGAAGCGGCCAAGCAGGATGCAGCCTTGTTGTGGCTCAAGCACCAGGAGGATGCCGGCATCGACATCGTCACCGATGGCGAGCAGTTCCGCATCCATTTCGTGCATGGTTTCCTGGAACATGCCGGCGGCATTGACTGGGCCAAGAAAACCCAGATGGGCATTCGCGACAATCGTTACGTCGTCGAAGTGCCGACGGTGACCGGACCGATCACGCGCAAGCGCTCCGTGCATGTGGACGAAGCCCGCTTCATGCGCGCCCACACCAAGGCCAAGCTGAAGTTCACGCTGCCCGGTCCCATGACCATCTGCGACACCATCGCCGACGCGCATTACGGCCGTCGCAGTGACATGGCCATAGCCTTCGCCAAGATCCTGAACCAGGAAGCGCGCGAATTGGAAGCGGCCGGCGTCGACGTCATCCAGTTCGACGAGCCCGCGTTCAACGTCTTCATGAAAGACGTCAAGGACTGGGGCATCGCCGCACTCGATGCCGCCATCGATGGCCTCAAGTGCCAGACGGCGGTGCACATCTGCTACGGCTATGGCATCGAGGCCAACGTCAAATGGAAGGAGACGCTCGGCACTGAGTGGCGGCAATATGAGGAGGTATTCCCCGCGCTCGACAAATCGCGCGTCGGGCAGGTGTCGCTCGAATGTCAGGGCTCGAAGGTGCCGATCTCGCTCATTCGGCATCTGCCCTCGAAGGACATTCTGGTTGGCGCCATCGATGTCGCCTCAACCAAGGTGGAAACGCCCGAGGCCGTGGCGGCGGTGCTCAAGGAAGCGGCGAAACACGCGGATTCCGCGCGCATCCAGGCCTGCACCAATTGCGGCATGGCGCCGTTGTCGCGTGCGGTGGCGACAGCCAAGCTCGCAGCCCTCGGCGCCGGCGCGAAGCTGATGCGCTAAGCCTCATGGGTGAGCCAAGTTCAACAAGAGCGGAGACCGCACTTTGCGCTGCTGAGGCGAGCAAGCGCCCCAGCGCAACACCCGCCCTATAGCCCGACCACTAGCGCCGCCATTACGAGCATTTAGAAGGTTTCGTGGGCCACAGGCCCCCACAATGACTCGTGAACTCGCCACTTGTTCCCCCTCCCATCAGGGGAGGGGTAGGGATGGGGTGTCGAGCTTGGAGCAACGATCACAGTGAACACCGCAAGCTTGATGGCCGAACGCCAACTTCCGTCGCCGATCATCTCCCCACCCCCGACCCCTCCCCGCTGGGGAGGGGGATGCCAATGCGATCTAAGTCATGTCTAATCGACCTTAGTGTACAGATACACTTGTTGACTGCATCAGGCCTCACTGCTCGAAGGCGGATGCACGCCGCCGTCGATGTCCGTGATGGCCCCTGTCGCTGCATCAACATACGCCGGGCCAACGGGCACCTTGCCGAAGCCGCCGGGGATGTCGAGGATGTAGGTCGGCAGCGCCAGCCCCGAAACGCGGCCGCGCAACGCGCGCATCAAGGCTTGGCCCTCGGCAATCGTGGTGCGAAAGTGCGCCGTGCCCGGCGCCAGATCGGCATGGTGGAGATAATAGGGCCGCACCCTCAACGTGACGAAGGCGCGGAACAGCTCCACCAGGATCGCCGCATCATCGTTGACGCCTTTCAACAGCACGGTCTGGCTGACAAGGCCGAGGCCGGCGTCGCCGAGTTGGCGGATAGCGTGCCGTGCGGCCGAGGTCAGCTCGCGCGGATGATTGGCGTGGATGCCGATGTAGACCGCCTTGGCCTCCGAGCGCAGGGCCGCGACCAGCTCCGCCGTCACGCGATCGGGCGCCACCACCGGCACGCGCGAGTGCCAGCGCAGAATATCGAGATGCGCGATGGCCGACAGCCGTTGCGTGATCTCGGCGATGCGGCGCGGCGCCAGGATCAAGGGATCGCCGCCGGTGAGAATGACCTCGCGAATGGCGGGACGCGCGGCGAGATAGGCCAGCGCCTGCTCCAGTGCATCGCCAGCGAGCATCGTTTCGCCACCGGGGCCGACCACCTCGCGGCGGAAACAGAAGCGGCAATAGACGGGGCAGGCGTGCGTCAGCTTGAGCAGCACGCGATCGGGATAGCGGTGGATGAGGCCGGGCAGCTTCTCATGCGTGGCATCGCCGATCGGGTCGGCGCGGTCATCAGGATGTGTGTCGAGCTCACGCGCGTCGGGCATGAACTGGCGCGCGATGGGGTCATTGGCATCGCGGCGATCGATCAGGGCCGCCATGTCCGGCGTCACGGCCACGGCATAGCGGGCCGCCACCCGGTCCAGATCGGCCACGCGGTCAGCTGCGATGAAGCCAGCCGAGGCAAGCTCGCTCGGTGTGCGCAAGGGGCGGCGGGGCATGGTCATGGGCGAACGGGATAGGCGGGCGCCGCCAGCAATGCAAGCGCCGCCCCCGCCGGTTCGTTCAAAGGTGTCATCCCGGCATTTATTGCCGGGACCCATGGTGCAACCCGCTTAATCACTCGAAAATGCGGCACGATGGATCCTTGGGATGCGCCCGAGGATGACATCTGTCGGGGCGACGCGCCGAACGCGATTGCGTGCGTGGATCACTTGGAAAACTACTTCCTTGGTGGCGGCGCGGTGGTCTTGAACGACGAGCGCTCGCTGAGCTTGGCCACATAGGCGGTGAGCTTGCCGTACTTCGCCAGCACCTCTTTACTGGCCGGATACATCTGCGCCGTCGTCAGCATGGGCAGAATGTGCATGTCGGCGTAGGTGAGGTTCGCGCCAGCGATATGGGCCGTCTTGGCCAACTGGTCATCGAGCACCTTGGCGACCTTGTCGATCTCCGGCACGGCCGCGTTGATCTTGGCGGTGTCGGGTCCCTTGGCCTTGTCGAAGAAGGCCGAGGGCACCACGAACTGGCGCATGATCCAGTGATCGACCTTGGCGTTGCCGTAGGACACCCATTGCTCGACGAGCGCTGCCTCGCGCGCCGCCTCGGGAATGAACTTCGGTCCCGGGAATGTCTTGTCGATGTAGGTGGCGATGGCCTTGGTTTCGAACAGGGCCAGATCACCGTGACGGGCAACCGGAATCTGGCCGGCCGGATGGATCGCCAGCACCTCGGGCGTATGTGGACGCGAGGGGGTGAGCGTGTAGGCGACGCCCTTCTCCTCGCAAAGCATGCGGATCGAGCGCACGTAGTTCGAGAACGGGACGCCAATGATCTCGAGATCGGGCATGGGGACACTCCGGCTTCAACGCTGCGGGGAGGGTCAGCCTATCAGAGCGTCGGGGATGGCGTCGATGCCGGGCCGGTACGGCTTGAGATCGATGACCGGCGTGCCGTCCTTGAAGTCGAGGGCATCGAGCGTGACGCGACCGGCTGCCACGTCGACGGCGATGATGCGGGCAACCGAAAAACCGATCGGATTGGGCCGCAAGGGCGAGCGCATGGCGAACACGCCGCGAGGATGATCGAGATGGCGCGGCTGATGGCGAATGATGTCGCGGCGGGAGCGGTCGAGCCAGACCAGCACGATGACGTGCGAGTAGTGGCTGAGCCCGTCGAGGCCCTGGCGATAGGGCGCGGCAATCTCGATTGCAGCGCCGGCACCACGGGCGCGCGCCTCGGTCGGGTTGTGCGGTGTCGCCTGCTCCGGCGCGAGCTGCGACCGCACCTCGCCAATGAACACCAGATGGGCGGCAGCCGGCATCTGCGCAGGATCAGTGGCCAGCCGGGTGTCGCCCGGACGCAGCGCCTCTGCCTCTCGCGGTTCGCTACTCATCGGACGGACTGCGCTTGCGAGCCCGGCGCGTCGGGAGCCGCCTCCGCATGGCTATGCGCCAAGCGGCGGGCTGGCCGCGGCACCGCTTCGGCGGCCGGCGGCACACTCTCCCGCGCCGGCAGCGGCACGTGTGGCGCGGCGGCATTGGCCCAGCCATAGGCGAACATGGTCATCAGCGCCGAGGCCGCGAAGTAGTAGATGCCGGGCATGACGCGGGCCTCCGTATAGCCCTGCGAGTTCATGTAGAAAATGATCAGCGCCAGCACCATGACGTCGGTCATCGAATAGCGCCCGAGCCACTCCATCACCGAGATCGATTTCTGCCGGAAGTCGGTGGACAGGTTCGGCGACAGACAGAGGGTGAGCAGGTACAGCAGTTTCAGGAAAGGAAAGATGACCGAAAACATGGCGATCACGGTGCACAGGAAGTACTCCTGGCTCGTGTAGAGCGCCCAGATGATGCTGGCGATCGAGTGCTCGTTGGTCCACACGTAGATGGTGGTGAAGCGGATCGCCGGCTGGATGATGCCGAGCGCGAAGCAGATGGCGGCCGACAGGATCAGCAGCGCCAACAGGAAATTGCGCAGGCTCGACGGCGGCCGCGAGCGCTCGGCGGCCTCCGCCTCACGGCGCAGCGCCCGCGCCTTGATGGCATTGAGCGAGTAGATGTTCAGCCAAGCATAGGCCAGGATCATGAACACCACGGCCATCGTGAAGAAGTAGACTCCCCACAGGCTCGAGGCATCATAGACACCCTGGCTCTTGACGAAAAAGATCATTAGGGCCAGCACGAGCACATCGTGCATCGACCATTTCCCGAGCCACTCAAGCGCCCGCAACTGACGGTATTGCCGCTCCAGCGCATCCGTCGACAGGGTCGTGAGCAGGAGCAGATACAGGATCTTGAAGACGGGCAGCAGGATCGAGAAGATGAACACCAGGCTGCCGAGGAAGATCTGGTTGCGCTCGATCAGCGTCTTGACCGTGGTGATGAGCGAATACTCGGTCGAGATGAAATAGAACTTGGTCAGCTTGATCGACGGCAGCGAGATGCCGAGCGCCAGGCAGATCGAAGCCCCGATGATGGCAAGGCTCAAAAGGAAACGCCGCCCCCCGATCCCGAGCGGGCGGCGCGTCGCGCCATCATCTGCCGGCTCGCTCATGGCGCACCTCGCAACTCACTGCCCCACCATGCCGTGCCGCCGCCTCAGAGCGAGAAACACAGCCGTCCGGCGAGGCCGTGACGGATCGGCACGGCAGCAAGATGGCAGCGGCGCCCGGTCAGGCAAGCACGCCTTGAGTGCGCCGCCGCCGGCTCAGGCCGTCATGGTGCGGTTGGCGTGCTTGACGCCCTTGTCGGCCAGCAACTCCTGCAGCTCACCCGCCTGGAACATCTCCTTGATGATGTCGCAGCCGCCGACGAACTCACCCTTGACGTAGAGTTGCGGGATGGTTGGCCAGTTGGTAAACGTCTTGATGCCGTCGCGCAGTTCCATGCTCTCGAGCACGTTGACCGGCTTATAGTCGACGCCGAGATGCTGCAGGATCGAGTCGACCTGATGCGAGAAGCCGCACTGGGCCATGTTCTTGGTGCCCTTCATGAAGAGCACGACGTCGTTGTCGGCGACGAGCTTGCGGATGTGGTCGTGGATGGGTTGCTGGCTCATGATCGGTTCCTCGGCTCGGGTTCGCGGCGTTTGTCGGGGCAGGTCGTTCGCCTGCCACTCGGAAAGCGCACCTAGATGTGGGTAGCCGGACCGCAAAGTCAATCTTTGGGCACGGCGGTCGTCAGTGCCAACGCGTGCAGGACGCCACCCATGCGGCCCTCCAGCGCGTCGTAGACCATCTTGTGCTGCAGTACCCGCGTCTTGCCCTTGAACGAGGCGGAAACTACGTGGGCTGCATAGTGGTCGCCGTCACCGGCCAAGTCCTTGATCTCCACCTTGGCATCGGGGATCCCGGCCTTGATCAGGCGCTCGATGTCGTTGGCATCCATGGGCATGGGCAGGCTCCTTCGCGCGTGTCGCCGCCAGCATATACGAGATTCCGGCGGAATCGGCGCACCCAATTGCGACGAGGTTTAAGGCTCGTCGGAGGCGCGGGGAGGACCAAGTCGGAGCTGTAACAGGCCGGCTCAAGGCGGCCCCGTCACCCTCGCCGATTCGTGGCGCCGCCAGGGCCGCACGCCCCCTCCGGTCTGTCAGACGGCGTTCTCCACATGCCATCCTCTGTTCAATTTACACCTATCGCTATGAATATTCAAAGCAATCACGTTTTCTCGCCACCGCGCCCTTAGCGTCCTTGCCGCTGAAGCCCGACTCATGAATGCTCGCGGCGAAGTTAATTAATTGCGGCACAGTGGGGGCGGTGGACGATGAAGCGGGACCAGTCGGGGACATTCCTGAGCGCGGTGTTCGTCGATTACGACAACATCTATCTGTCCTTGAAGCGCAAGAGCGACGAGGCCGCCAAGCGGTTCGCCAAAGATGCGCAGCTGTGGATCCGCGAAATCGAGTCCGGGCGCCTGATCACACCGACCAACGGGCCGGGCGCCGAAGGCGTGCGCCGCATCGTCATGAACCGGTGCTACGGCAACCCCGTGCCGCGCCGCAATACGTCGGACAACTCGACCGACATGAACTCGTTCCCCTTCGTGCGCCATCATTTCCTGCGCTCAGGGTTCGAGATCGTCGATTGCCCCCCGCTCACCGCCCAGCTGAAGAATTCCTCCGACATCCGCATGGTCATGGACGTGCGCGACTACCTCACGCATCCGACCTACTTCGACGAGTTCATCATCCTGTCGGGCGATGCCGATTTCACGCCCGTGTTGCATCGCCTGCGCGCCCATGCCCGCCGCACCGTGATCTTCGCCAATGACTATACGGCAGCTCCCTATACAGCGATCAGTGACGGCGAGGTGCGTGAGTCCGACCTCATTTCCCTGCTGCTGGAAGGCCGCATCGGCGAGCAGGCGCCGGGCGCCATCGCCACCCAGCCCGACGCCGCCGCTATCGACGCCATCCGCCGCGATATCCTGGCCGATGTGGTCGCCGCCGTGCGCGCTGCCAGCGCGCCGGTGCCGCTCGAGGTGCTCGCCGATCGGGCCGTGCGCGCCGTCGGCCACGATAAGACCATCGGCACCGCGTGGGCCGGCGCGGGCGGCTTCCGCGACCTGCTGGCGCAAAGCCTCCCTGAGGGCCTGCGCCTGTCGGGCGAACCACCCTATGTGGTGCTCGACACCAAACGCCACATCGCCGTGCAGTCGACGCCGGCTCCGGCGCTGGCCGAGCTGACCGAGACCCGGACGGAACGCCTGATCGCGGCACCGTCGCTGCCGGTGGCCCAGCCCCAAGCCCAGCCCCAGTCAACGCCGCTGCAGCACGCCACACAGCAGGCCATTGCCGCCGCCGCCAATTCGGGACTGGCACGCGAAATCCCGGCGCCGCGCAATCTCGCCGTGCCGGCATCGATGACCATGGCTCCGGCCCAGCCGCAGAATCAGGCGCCGCCGATGTCGCCGCTCCCGGTGCAGCAAGCTCCGCAGCCGCAGTATCAGCCGCAGCAGGCTTATAGTCCGCAGCCGCAGCAACAGTCCCCGCCGCAGCAGCCGGTGCAGGCGATGGCCCAGCCTGTCCAGGACACGGCCCAGCGCCAGCGCGCTCCCGATTACGGGGCCGCGCTGCAGCAGCAATCGCCAGCCCCGATTCTTCCGCCGCAGTCGCGCCAGCCGGAGCTGCCCGCCACCGTCAACATCCAGCAGTCGATCGCCCGCATTCATGACGCCTGTCAGGCGCCGCCGCTGGCCCCGCCCGAGTATCGCCTGCTGTTCGAGGTGATGGCGCAGGAGATCACCGACAACGGCCTCGTCGGCGCTCAGACCATCCTGAACATCACGCAACGCGCCCAGGATCGTGGCGTCGATGTCCGTCGCGATGATGCCCGGTTCGTGCTCGAGGTGGTGAGCGAGGCCGATCCCTGGTTCGAGCAGGGTGCGACCGCCAACCTGTTTGCCGGCCGCTTCCGCAACTTCGTGGTGGCGCGCTGCCGCAGCCAGGGGCTCAATCTGTCGGCCGATGAGCTCGACCTGATCGAAGCCTGGTTCGCGGGGACGGCGACGACCAATGCCGCGCCGCCGGCCCGCCAGCAGGCGATCGCGGCCCCCATGCCGTTGCAGCCCCAGATGCAACCGCAGCACGTGCCGCAGCAGGCCCCCATGGCACGTCCCGCTCCAGCCCCGGCCGATCCGCGCGGCAACTACTGGCATGATGACCAGCGCCCGCAATTGGGCGACAACCGCCAGCCGATGATGCGTCCGGCTACGCCACAGCCTGCAGCCACCACCGAGCAGCAGCCGGGTGACGACTTCCCGCGCATCGTCCGCACCAGGCTGCGCGGCTGAAGCACTCTGAATTCCCGAAATCAGCGTCACGGCCCCTGTTTGATCGACAGGGGCCGCGATATTTTTTTGTCGGCCATCGTACGAGTCGAGGGCGAACGTTAACGAAGGTTTCAGCAGTCGAGCGTCATCTGAGGTGGTCGGATGAACCGTTGCAACCTGAACTGGCGTCAACCTGTCGTGGCTATCGGAGTCTATCGGATCTATCTGGGAAGCACCTGGGCCGACGAGGCTGCCGTGCAGAAGCTCGTGCGCGGCTTCGATGCCATCCCCGGATTTCTGTACCGGCTCGACCGGCTGCCGCGCGACACCTGGACCGAGACCTCGACGGATGCCGCCGCGCGCCGCGCGCTGGTGCGCATCGCCATGACGCAGTCACACGCTGTGCTGATGCTCAGGGGCGCCCCGGCCAGTCAGGCCGAGGATGTCGCCATCGAGCTGGACCTGGCACGCAACGGCTTCCGCCGCCGCCTCCCCATCGTCGAGATCGCGGCCGACGCCAACGCTCGCACCGCGCCCTCGACATCGGCGCCTGATCTCGTCGTCGGCTGGGAGCCTGCCGACATCGCGTGCGCCATCCAGCAGGTTGCCGAGCAGGCCAATGCCGACTGGCGCGCCCGGTCCTTCGCGCAAGCGCCGCCACGGCAGACGCCGCCACCTGGGCCGCAACCAACGCCTACCGTCGGCGAGACCAAGGCGCCGGTTGGTGGCCTGCCGCTGGCCGAGATCACGCAGGCCTTCGAGCAGAGGCGGCAGCGTCGCAATGACCAGCGCGACGGCGAACCGGTTCGCTGATACCGCTCGGGTTTCAGTTTTTCTGACGCCTGAAGCGATTGCTTTACCTCGTTCTGGCAGACTGCTCCTGGTGGGGTTCGTGCTGCGGGGCTGTGATGAAAGTACATACGGAATACTGGCATTGGGCCGGTGCATTGATGGCGTTGTGTGCGGCAACGCTGACCGTGTCGGCGCCGCGCGCCCTCAGTCAAGAAGCAGCCCCGGCGCCCGGACCCGCGGCTCAGGAAGCACCAGCCGAGGTGCCCGCCGCCACACCGGACGCGCCGGCCGCGCCCAATCTGCGTCAACCCTCGACCAGCCCACGTGGTGCGGCCGCCCCGACGGCGCCGCGCCGCCGCCTGGATAGCGATGGCGACTCTCCGGGGACGAATTTCGATCAACTCGCGAGCCCGCCAGCCAAGGGCAAAGTGCTGGAAGAGCCCCCGCATCCCCTCGCCGCAGCTTACCCATTTCACAACGTCGTGGTTTGCGTCGCTGGCTGCCGGACGCCGACGCCCGGCATCGTGTTCATTGCACCGCGTGCCACCAGCAGCACCGCGCCCGGCACCGTGACCCTATCCTCGGCCGGGGCCGCGTCCGGCGAGCCTGCGGCGATGCGCACGGCCACGACCATCGATTGCGTTGCCGGCTGCTACACGGGCCGCAAATCCTATCCCGCCCCTGCCTCGGCGCCGAAGATCAAGGCCCGCGAGACGTCGATCCGCCGCGCCGTGCCAACGGCGCAGACGGCCGGCATCGTGCGCAGCAAACCCAAGCCCCGCGTCATCCGACGCAGCCGTTGACGGTAGCGCGGCCTGAGCCCTGGTTGAGTGCCCCCCAGCCCCGAAGTTCGTCACCGTGTCCGACCGAGCTTCGTGCGGCTTTCTCGAGAAAGCGGCGGCCTGCATGTCGATCCCTGAAACCGCAGCCAAGCGGGGATTTCGCTGGTCCGCGGTTGCCCCTGTGGCACTGCTGCTGTTGGCAGCATCTGCACTGCAACCGGCCTTCAGCCAGGAACCCGAAGGCGGCGATCTCTATGGCCGGGAGCGCCGCGTGCGCGATCTCAAACCCATGGTGCGGGCACTGCCCGGCCACGATCCAGCCCCGGTCGGTCTGCCCGCGGCGGTGCAAAACGCCATCGACGCCCATCCCGACCACGACCTGGTGATCTGCATGGGCGGCTGCGGCACCGGGCCGGGCCGCATCATCTGGCGACGGCCGCGCTTGCTCGACAACGATAGCAACTCGATGCCCGGCGTGCAGGAAGCCAAGGGCGGCGGCACGGCGATCGTCCAGGGTGATGAGGAGATCGTCTGCATCGCCGGCTGTCGTGGACCGGCAGGCACCGTGGTGTGGCGCGGTCTGCGCGTCGCATGGCTTGGCGAGACATCACGCGAGGAACTGACGGCCGCCTTGCGCGAGGTTCACCAGCTGCTGCTGGCCCGCGCCGAGCCGGCTCCGATCGAGCGGCGCTGGATGAATGCCGAGGCACGCCAGCACCTCACGACGGCACTCACCGTTGAGGCGCCGGCTCCGCAGGTGCTGCGCACCGACTGACTTTGGCGTCGGCTCAGGCGGCCTTGCCCGGGCGAATGCGCATGCCGGGCGAGGCGCGTTCAAGCATGACCGCGGGGCGGAAGCGGAACAGTCGCGCTGGCCTGCCGCCAGTGTGGCTGCGCACATCCCCGGTCGGCTCCACGAGGCCCATGCCTTCGACAAGACGACGGAAGTTCTGCTTGTGCAGATGCGGCCCGAGGATCGCCTCCACCGCGCGCTGTAGCTCGAACAGTGTGAATTGGGCCGGCAACAATTCGAACACCACCGGCCGGTGGCGAATGCGGGACCGCAGGCGCCCGAGGGCTGCGGCGATGATACGGCGGTGCGTCGGCCGCAAGGCCGGCTGTGAGACCTGCGCCAGCAAGCCCGCTTCCTCGAGAATTTCGAGGCGCTCGATGACGCGCTCGTCGTCCCAGCTGCTTTCATCGAGGCCGAAGGCAATGCGCACGCGCGCCAGACTGATCCCGGTGCCGCTGTCAGCGGCGGCGTTGGAGGTCTCGAGCCAGCGCATGAGGCCCGGAACAATGACCTCGGAAAGGCCGGTCGGGCGGCCCTGGCGCCAATCTTCCCACGGCAGCACATCATAAAGCTTGAGCCATCCCGAGCGCGGCAGATGCCCGACGCGATCGGCCCGCACCAGCGCCAGATAGCCGACCGAAAGCGCACCAATCCCGCTTTGGCCGCCAGCCCGTTCTGTGCAGTGCGCCGATAGTTGCTCGAGATGGGTGGCGTCCGGGCTGCAACCGGCCAGCACACCGGCCCGCACGGCAGTGTCGAGTGTCTCGTGCCGCGACGGCTCGAAGTGACAGGATGGCAGCTGCAAAACACTGGCGGCATCGGCGGACGCGGCGTCGCTTGCCGCAGAAGTACCCAGCATGACCACCGGCTCTTCGTCCAGCATGGCCAGCACGGCGGCCACCAGCTCGACCTCGATGCGTTCCTGCGTTCGCTCGTCGGGGCGCGGCTTCTTCCGGTCACGCGGCAGGCCAACCAGGGCGGGCCCATCCTGATCGGACTCGTGACGGCTCGAGTTGTCTTGCATGGCTCGTTCTCCTGAGGAGAGAGTCACGGCAAATCTTGGCGATTTTCAGAAGCTTCGCGATTTGCAACCGTTGCCATATCGGCACGACTGGTTTGCACGGACGCAGCAACTGAAAACCCGCCACGACTTCAGCTCAGTGCCGCGAAGCGTGCCAGGAACGCGCCTTGTGCCGCCGCCACGGGCATCGCCTCGAGACGCGACAAAGCCTTTGAAACCGGGCCTTTCAAGGAGATCAACGGGCCGAAGTAGCGCTCGGCTTCGGCGGTGGAGAAACCAGCCAGGCACGTCGCCTCATGAAAAGCCGCCACCCGATCGGCGCGCTTGATGAGGTCGGCCAACGACGGCAATACGGGATGCGGCAGACCGAAACGAGCGTGAATTGCGGCGAGAAGACGGCGCTCGAACAGCTTGTAGTCGAGCCCGATCGCGGCCTTGAACGGGCTGATCAGATCGCCGATCACGTACTCGGGCGCATCGTGCAGCAGCGCCGCCAGACGGCCCGGCCGGTCGAGCGCTGGATCGAGCGCGGCAGCAATCTCCTCGACGATCAGGGCATGCTGGGCGACCGAGAAAGCGTGCTCGCCCCGCGTCTGGCCGTTCCAGCGTGCGACGCGCGCCAAGCCATGCGCGATATCCTCGATGGCCACGTCAGCCGGCGCGGGATCGAGCAGATCGAGCCGGCGGCCCGACAGCATGCGCTGCCAGGCGCGCGGCGGCTCTGGATCGTGGCCGCTCACGACCTAGGTCCCTTGAAGGCGCGCTGCAGCTTGGCGCACGCCGCATGTCGGTGACAGGTAACGAGGTGATCGTTGACGAAGCCCGACGACTGCATGAAGGCGTAGAGCGTGGTTGGCCCGACGAAGCGGAAGCCTTCTTTCTTCAGCGCTTTCGAAATGGCCTTGGAGAGGTCCGTCTCGGGCGGCACCTCCTTGAAGCTCTGGCGCTCGTGGATGATGGGCCGGCCGTCGAGATGCCCCCACAGAAAGGCTGCGAGACTGGTGCGATCCTTGAGCTTGAGGAAAGCCTTGGCGTTGTCGATGGTGGCGTCGATCTTGAGCCGGTTGCGTACGATGCCGGCGTCCGCCATCAGCCGCGCCGTGTCGCGATCGGTGTAGCGCGCGATGCGCTCAGCATCGAAATCATGGAACGCGGCGCGGAATGCCGGCCGCTTTCTCAGGATGGTGATCCAAGACAAGCCCGACTGGAAACCTTCCAGCACCAGCTTCTCGAACAGCAGTCGGTCGTCGGCATGCGGCACGCCCCATTCCTCGTCGTGGTAGCGAATGTATTCGGGATCGTTGATCCCCGACCAAGGGCACCGCGTCAGCTCTTTGCTCATGGCGCGGCTCACAGGTCGATGACCGGACGATTGGCGACGGCGTCGCGATAGACCCGCACAGCCTCGGCGTCGACAGTGAGGGCCTTGCCGGCGCAGTCAATCGCCTGCCCCTTGTCCAGCGCTTCCACGACGCGGTCGAGACGCAGCATGGCGAGGCCTTGGCGTCCCGCGACCGAGCCCAGCGTTCCGATCACGGCTTCGCCCACTTTGATCTCGCTTCCGCTTGCCAAGGTGTCGGCGCCAGTGACCCGGACGACGCGCTTCCTGACCACGGTCTTGTTCTGCATGCGCGCCACCACCTCCTGGCCGACGAAGCAGCCCTTGGTGAAGGAAACCCCGTGCAAAAGGTCGAAATCGGCCTCATGCGGGAACGCGTCGCCAAGCTGATAGTCGAGGCCGGCGGCCGGCACGCCAAGCGTAATGCGGTGGGCGTGATAAGCGTCTGCCGTCATGCGCAGCGCGCCCGACTGGGCCAGCGCATCGCCAACCAGCGGCGCTGGAATGAGCAGCCGATCGCCGAGTTGCTCGTGGCGGGGATCGACGAAAGCGATAACGCCGCCCGGTCGCGCCCGCACGGCCCCAAGCAAAACCGCCACCACAACCTCGCCGGCCGCGTCCTTGATGTCCACCTTGGCGCGCAGCTTGTAGAGGGTCAGCCGCTTGGCCAGCGCCGCGGTCTGATCGAGCGCCGTCTCGAGCAGGAAGCCCGCTGTCGTCCTGACCACGAAAAACTCGAACAGGATCTTGCCTTGCGGCGACAACAGACCCGCATGCAGCGCCGCGCCGGGGGCTGTGGCCAGGGCCAGATCGTTGCTGATCAGATTGTCGAGGAAGGACGCCGCATCGACGCCCGTCACACTGACCACACCCCGATCAGCCAGCAACGCTATTCCGGATGGGCCCATGGGTGGCCACGGGCCTCAGCCCGCCTCCGCCAGCAGCGACAGCTGCCGGTTGCTCGGCCCGTCCTGGTCGACCAGCCGGGTCGGATAATCGCCAGTGAAGCAGTGGTCGGTGAACTGCGGGTTGCGTGGATCCCGGCGCTCGTAGCCCATGGCGCGATAGATGCCCTCGACCGACAGGAATGCCAGGCTATCGGCGCCCATGTACTGGCGCATCTCCTCGACGGTGCGGCTGGCGGCCAGCAGATCCTGTGTGCGCGGCGTGTCGATGCCGTAGAAATCCGGGTGCGTGATCGGCGGGCTGGAAATGCGCATGTGCACCTCGCGCGCGCCGGCTTCCTTGATCATGGCCACGATCTTCTTCGACGTGGTCCCCCGCACGACGCTGTCGTCGATCAGCACCACGCGCGCGCCGCGGATGACGCCGGGGTTGGCGCTGTGCTTGAGCTTGACGCCCAGCTGGCGGATCTGCTGCTCGGGCTCGATGAACGTGCGGCCGACATAGTGATTGCGGATGATGCCGAGCTCGAACGGAATCTTGGAGTAGTTGGCAAAGCCGATCGCTGCCGGCACACCTGAGTCCGGGATAGGAACGATGACGTCGGCCGGCACCGCCGATTGTCGTGCCAGCTCGGCCCCCATGGCCTTGCGGATGTCGTAGACGCTGCGCTCGCCGACGATGCTGTCGGGCCGCGCAAAGTAGATGTATTCGAAGATGCAGGGCCGCGCCGGGCGACGTGGGAACGGGCGATGGCTGGTGACGCCGTCGCTGGTGATGACCACCACTTCGCCGTTCTCGACCTCGCGCACGAATTCAGCCCCGACGATGTCGAGGGCGCAAGTCTCGGAGGTGAGCACCCAGGCGTCGCCCAGGCGGCCAAGCACCAGCGGCCGAATGCCGATCGGGTCGCGGGCGCCGATCATCATGTCGTTGGTGATGCAGGCCAGTGCATAGGCGCCTTCGATCTGCAGCAGCGCGTCGACGAAGCGCTCGACGATGCGCCGCTTCTTGGAGCGCGACAGCAGATGCAAGATGACTTCGGTATCGGAGGTCGACTGGCAGATGGCGCCGGACTGGATCAGATCGGCGCGCAGTGTCAGGGCATTGGTCAGGTTGCCGTTGTGGGCCACGGCAAAGCCGCCCTGGTCGAGATCGGCGAACAGGGGCTGCACGTTGCGCAGCACGACGTCGCCGGTGGTCGAATAGCGGTTGTGGCCAAGCGCGATGCGGCCCTTGAGCCGCTCGATCACGTCGCCCTTGTTGAAGTTGTCGCCGACCAGTCCGAGGCGGCGCTCTTGATTGAAGCGCTTGCCGTCGTAGGTGACGATACCGCAGCCTTCCTGCCCCCGATGCTGGAGGGCGTGCAGGCCGAGGGCCGTCAGGGCCGCCGCGTCGTCGTGGCCGAAAACGCCGAATACACCGCATTCCTCGCGCAGGCGATCATCGCCATAGCGGCTGAGTAGCGTTGGCAGGGGGGGCGGCGGGGTCGCGGGCATAGGTGTCGTGGCTGGTTCGGAATTCGGTGCGCTTGCACCATGCCGATCACCCGTCATGCCCGCGCTCCATGGCTCGAGACCAGCTCTGTCAGCGAGCGGGCGCTGCGTCGCCGCCGGCAGCTCACCCGTTCACGCGGCCATATAATACGAATCCATGACGATGGCCATCCCTGCCGGCAACAGACCACAGCTGCTTTTCATGCAGCCACTCAGGCAACGCGCCCTGCTGGTCTGGCTTGGTGGAATATTTCTGCACCAGATTGGTGAGAATGATCTGGATCGGCCGCCCCACCTGCCGCAACAGCGGCGCCGTTTTCGATTCGCGAACCCAGACGTATTGGCCTTTGGGATCGGGGAAAAAGTTCTCGTAGAACAGGAACAGGATCATCACCACTAGGAAGCCGCGCACGACACCGAAGCCGAGCCCCAGGATGCGGTCGATCATGCCGATGCGGCTGTCGAGAATGGAGTCCGAGATGCGCGCCGTGATCAAGTGAACAATGATCAAGACGAGCAGAAAAATGATTGCGCCGGTCACCACCTGGGCAACGATGGTCGGCACGTGAAACTGCTGCGCCAATTGCTCCGCTGCGGGCTTCTGGAAGAACACGAAATAGCCCATGGCAGCCACAGCCACGATCCATGACAGGATCGACAACACTTCCCGTGCGAAGCCCCGGTACATGGCCAGCAGTCCGGAGATCAGGGCTACGGCAATGAGGCCGACATCGAGGTAGGTCAGAGGCCCAAGCATCTCAGTTCGATCCCCGTTTTACCGCTGCCCGTTTTGGCGCTGCCCGCTTTACCGCTGCCCATTTTACCGTTGGACCACACGCCGCCAAGGCCGGCGATCCCGGCGCGTCAACGGGATCTGCAGGTGTGCCCCTCACTCGCATGGGCCTACCATCTGTGCAAGCTCTCTGAGGTGGGAAAGTCGTTGAAGACCGAGTTTCGGCACCGTGGCATCGAGATCACCTGCGGCCGGGATGTAGGCGCGCTTGAAACCGAGCTTTTGCGCTTCCTTGAGGCGAGTGCCCATGTGCCCTGCCGCTCTGACCGCGCCCGACAGGCTGATCTCGCCGAAGAAGACGTGGTCTACCGGGAGCACATCACCGGAAAATGACGACAGCAGGGCGGCGGCAGCGGCAAGATCGGCCGCCGGCTCCGTGATCTTCAAGCCGCCCGCCACGTTGAGATAGACATCGTGCTTGGCGAAACTGACCCCGCACCGCGCATCGAGCACGGCCAGCAGCATGGCCAAACGATTCGAATCCCAGCCGACGACGGCGCGACGCGGCATGCCCAGCGAGGACGGCGCCACCAGCGCCTGGATTTCAACCAGCAGCGGCCGCGTGCCTTCGACGCCAGCAAAGACTGCGGCACCCGGCGCCTTGGCATCGCGGTCGCCGAGGAACAACTCGGACGGATTGGCCACCTCGCGCAGGCCGGCTGCGCCCATCTCGAAGACGCCGATCTCATCGGTGGCGCCGAACCGGTTCTTGACCGAGCGCAGGATGCGGAACGGATGCCCGCCATCGCCCTCGAAATAGAGCACCGTGTCGACCATGTGCTCGATCACCTTCGGGCCGGCGATCTGGCCCTCCTTGGTGACGTGGCCGACCAGCAGCAGCGCCGAGCCCGTCTGCTTGGCGAAGCGGATCAGCGATTGCGTGGCAGCCCGCACCTGGCTCACCGTCCCCGGCGCCGCATCGAGGGTATCGGCCCACAAGGTCTGGATCGAATCGATGACGATCAGGTCCGGGCGCTTGCCGTCGGCCATGGTGGCCATGATGTTGGCGAGGTTGGTCTCACTGGCCAGTGCCACCGGCGCGCCCGCAAGCCCGAGCCGCTCGGCCCTGAGCCGCACCTGCGCCGTCGCCTCTTCGCCTGAGAAATACAGCGTCCGCCGGCCGGCATTAGCGAAGGCGGCCGAGAGTTGCAGCAGCAGCGTCGACTTGCCGATTCCCGGCTCGCCGCCGATCAGCAACGCCGAGCCCGGCACGATGCCCCCGCCCGTCACACGATCCAGTTCCGGCATGCCCGTCTGGATGCGCGGCGGCGCTTCGCCCCGGGCGGTCAGCGATTCGAGCGCCACCACACGGCCCCGCGTCGAGCGCGTGATCCCGGAGCCCGGTGCCGGGCCGGCGTCGGTTTCCTCGACCAGCGTGTTCCACTCGTTGCAGGCCGGACACTTGCCCACCCAGCGCGTCGCCGTGGCGCCACACGACTGGCAGACGAAATTGGCTTTCGATGCTTTGGCCATGACTCACCTCAACGAGATTCGACGACATCTGGCGAGGTGGCGGGCGGGCGCAGGTGTGGGTAAATGCGCCGCGCTCGGTTGATCAGCGACCTTTCGCGGGCGCCAGCTTGGTGTGCCGGTAGATATCGGCCAAGGACAGGCTTGTGCCGAGAGCCGACAACGTCACCTGCTTGGCCGACGCGTCGATGACGGTCTCGGCCCAGTCGTTGGCGCGATCGTAGCGGCGCACTTCGATCTTGCGCGTGGCAACTGTGATGTAATGCTGGCAATTCGGGATGCTGGCGTAGGCTTTGCGCCGCCACTCACGGTTGGCCTTGGTGTTGCTGCGCGACAGGACTTCGAACAGGACGATAACGTCGTCAGTCGCGTGTGTGTACTGATCGGCCGGCTCGCGCTGCATCACCAGGATGTCTGGCACCGGCAGACTATTCTGCGAGGCCGGAACAACAGTGCCGATCCCCGGCAGCGGCAGCCAAGCAGCTGACTGCCGATCTTTCTCCTCAAGCAGCAACCTGTTGATGTTGCCGACGATCAATTGATGGATCGTAATCGGACTTGGATTCAAGACCGGTTGCCCCTCGATCAGCTCCCAGCGCTCGCCGTTCGGGCGCCCGGCGGTGAAGGCCAGGAATTCCGCGATCGTCAGTCCGGCAGGACGGATCTGTTTGGCGTGTACGTTCATGGAGGTAGTCTATCAGCTCGGCGACGCGGGACCAGCCCTCGGTCGTCGGTGGCGTTCGAAGGCGATCCGGACCCGCATGACGGCGTTATGCCACGACCACGACCCATTGCCGACGGTCCGAAAAACGCGCGCCCCCCTTCACCTCGGTCCCGGGGCTCAAACAAGGCGTGGGCGAGCCCCGACACTTGATCCGGGGCAAGGGCGGCAACAGGTTGAGCGGTCAGGGCGAGCAATGTCAGCAGTGCCACCGGCATGGAGCGTCGGCGAAATGGAGTCGGAACTCGACGAGAGGGGTCACTTTCTGCCATCATGGAGTGGAGCAAGTGGGGTAATTGGGTGTCTGCTTATTGCCGAGCACCGATCAACTCAATAATTGGCCACCCCTACGACCCACCGAACCGCGATGCTGCAATGGATGCCTAATGAGTGACGCCATCTCCGTTCGGGCCTTCAGGCGCGAAGACGCTGCAGCAGTGCGAAATCTTTTCATCCGCGTGAACCGCCTCTTGGCGCCTTCAGAAATGACGGAGGCATTCGAGAACTACATCCAACGCTCCCTAGTGGAAGAGATTGATCGCATCACTGACTACTACTCGGAAAAGAATGGCGGGTTCTGGGTCGCCGTCGACGACCAAGGCTTGGCCGGCATGTTCGGGCTTGAGCCATCCGGAGATCTCGGAATGGAACTTCGCCGAATGTACGTTGATCCCGAGCGTCGCAAACAAGGCATTGCCCGAAAGATGTTGGCATTTGCTGAGAACGAATGCCGTCGCCGCAATCGCCCAACGATGGACCTCAGCACGTCGGAGCTACAAGCTGCGGCGCTCGCCCTCTATCGAAATTCCGGCTACGTCCTGGTGAGAGAGGAAGTGTCAGACACGGCGTCGAACAAGACGCTCGGCGGCGGCATCCGTCGATATCATTTCACCAAGACGTTGTAAGGACTATTGGGGCAGTCGGCGTCAAGCTATCGATGGGTGAGCAGACCAATGCTTGAGCCTGCATTGGCGTGCACATGACGTCTCCTAGGGGGTCAGGTGCCCGCGTCAGCGGATGCATTCGGTGCTCACGCTTCCCCCCTATCACCGACCGTTCGAGGCACGAAGCGAGAACGACGACGCGATAGGTTCGGGAGCTGCCGATCGGCGACCGGAAGCCTCGAGCCAACAACAGACGATCTCGGGCGCTGCCAATCTTGCGATACTGCG
This sequence comes from Hyphomicrobiaceae bacterium, assembly GCA_046154645.1. GTDB lineage: Bacteria > Pseudomonadota > Alphaproteobacteria > Rhizobiales > Hyphomicrobiaceae. The sequence continues at coordinate 195,889 of JBJXDZ010000004.1, read as the reverse complement.
TCCGCATTCTGGGGGTAAGCGCGCCTTGCAGCATGCAGCTACGCGTCAGCAGGAAGGCTGAAGCGTACTTTGTCCGCCGGTTCGGCACCTATCGCCCGATAAAACCGAATTGCGCCGCTGTTCCAAGACGGTGTTTGCCACTGAATTTCTTGCAGCCCTTCCGTCCGAGCCAGCACCACGACGGCGTCGAACAGTTGTCAGCCGATTGCCTTGCCTCGATGTGGTTCCCTCACAAATAGGCAATCCATATGCATGTATTCGTCTGCCCACCACGTGGACGCCTCGCGCGCCACGGCAGCATATCCGATCAGCCCGAGGCCAGTGGTCTCAGCGACCAGGATGACGATCCGAGGAACTGGGCCGGACATCAATTCAGCAAGACGAGACGGGTGTCCGTTGACGTCGAAGTTTGCCCTTTCATAGCCAGCATGCTCGGCGCACAGCGGCGTTATCAGGCTCGCCTCCGCTGGCGTGGCCCGGCGGATCTGAACTGACGTCATTGCACTCTCACCCTGCTGTAACTTTGCGGAACGCCTGTTTCACCGCGATCTTGTCGCCAGCGAACGTGAACAAATCGCAGCCGTGCAGCGAGCGTCTCGCTCCGTCAGCGCCGATCTGTACATAACGCCACTCCCAGAAGGCCCGGTCACCGGCAATCACCAATCCCGTCGTCTGGCTCTCAACCGCGCTGTCATGGGTCAGCATCGCCGCGATTCCGGCACGCACCTCTATTTGGCCGCGATATGTCGTGCCCGGCTCCGGGCCGACAGACGCGCCGTAGACGCAATCGGCAGTGAGGCACTCCATGATCGCGTCAAGATCGCGCGCAGCCCAGGCCCGGGCGAACGCATCAAGCGTCGTCCGGACCACTGCGTCGGTTTCATATGAGGTTGCCATGGACGCTCAACCGCTTGGCGTCAGTGTGAAGCCTTCATCGAGCCAACCCGTGATGCCTCCAATCATCATTTTGACAGGGAGCCCGAGCCGCGCGAGCCGGACGGCAGCCTTGTTGGCACCATTGCAATGCGGGCCAGCGCAGTACACGACAAACACTTTATCTGATGGATACTCGCTCATCTTCGAAGCCGTCATCTTGCCGTGCGGGATGTTGATGGCGCCGCTGACATGACCTTTGGCGAACGAATTTGGCCCGCGCACATCCACGACGATAAAGTCCTGCGTCGATGACTTCAGGCTCTCGTGGACATCCCAGCAGTCGGTCTCGAAAGCCAGCATTTCCTCGAAATGCTTCAGCGCCAAAGGTGAGGCGGCGGCGGGTGTCTCAGTCACGTGCGTTGTCATGGGGTGCTCCGTAAGGATGGCGTCTACAAAGGCAGTTTCGCTCGTCAGCGGCATTTTGCAGAGTGACGGGATCGACAAAGATTGATAAGAATCCGCCAATGACAGAAACGCAGTCCAGGATTCGACCGGCCAAGCCCGGTCTCGTTGCGGTCATCGCTTACGATGGCCTGTGCACCTTTGAGTTCGGCATTGCCGTGGAGGTATTCGGCTTGCCGCGCCCGGAATTTGAATTTCCCTGGTACGAGTTCGCCGTCGTGTCGGCGGAAGGTCAGCGCTCGCGGGCGATGGGCGGTATTATTGTCGAGGCAAGCGGCGGCTTGGACTTGTTGGACACCGCGCGGACTATCATCGTCCCCGGCTGGCGCGACCGGATGGAGTGCCCGCCCGAACCTTTGCTCAATGCCATATCAAGAGCCTCCGCACGTGGCGCCCGCTGTCTATCGATCTGCTCTGGCGTTTTCGTCTTGGCGGCCGCCGGCCTGCTCGATGGCAAGCGCGCTACGACCCACTGGCGGCACATGCCGGATTTAAAGCGGCTCTTCCCCAGCATCGAGGTTGAAGAAGATACACTCTATGTCGATGAGGGCAGCGTGATTACATCAGCCGGGAGTGCTGCTGGCATTGACGCCTGCCTGCATCTCGTCCGGCGCGACTTCGGCAGCAAAATCGCGAACACCGTTGCACGTCGCTTGGTGATGCCGCCACATCGCGACGGTGGTCAGGCTCAATATGTCTCGGCTCCGGTGCAGGAAAGGCCGGGAAAGACAATCAGCGAAGTGATGGATTGGGCGCGATCCAAGCTCTCCGAGCCTATCGAGATCGGTGCCATGGCGGCGCACGCGGCGATGAGCGAGCGGACATTCCTGCGGCGGTTTCAGGAGAGCACCGGCATGAGCCCCATCGCATGGCTGCAACGTGAACGCATGTTCCGCGCGCGGGAGTTGCTGGAGGCCGCAAACCTCACGCTGACCGACGTGTCGGCCCAATGCGGATACGAGACGCTTGAGACATTCCGCGCCGCCTTCAAGCGGGTCGTCGGCACCTCACCTGCGGCCTATCGAGCCCGGTTTCGATCATCGGCCTCTTAGGACGGACGCTTTCTGGGGGACTTCAGAAGTTCTCGCAAGAGAGGCTTGGACAGCGGCTTCGGGTCAATCACGTCGCCGATCGACCATCCATCGCGCACCGATGTAACGACAGCTTGTCCCCCGATGGCTACCGTCATCAATCGGCAAGGCTCTACACGTCGCCGCTCTCATCCTACCCTTCTCCCCGTTCGAGGGCAGAGAACGGGGAGAAGAGACGAGACCGCCGACTGGCCGCCGTCGGGTTCGGCTCAATCGTGTAGCGTGTCCCCAGCGATATCTCCGCGTCGAGTCGCATTCCTGTGCAATCGGCGCACGATGCCGGAGGCCCTGCAGACATGGGTGAGATTGGCCTTTCGAGCACGTCACCGCTCCCAACCCTTCTCCCCCATCGCAGCGCAAGCAACGGCGAGTCGGGACGAGGGCACCGCACCGCTTGCGGATCTCACCGTGCGCCGTCCCTCCCCCTCACCGCTCCCGTCCGTCATAGACCCGCAACACGCGCCGCCCCAGGCGCGTCAGCAATTCGTAGCCGATGGTGCCGGCGCGGTCGGTGAGGTCGTCGATGGTAGTCCGCGCCCCCAGCACCTCGACCCAGGCGCCGCGCACCGCCTGCTTCTCGGGCACATCGGTGACATCGACCGTGATCAGGTCCATCGACACCCGGCCAACAACCGTGACGGGATGCTCGCCGATGAAGCCGACCGGCCCCGGCTTGCCCGAAGGGCCGCTCAAGGCGCGCAGGAACCCGTCGGCATAGCCACAGGCGATGGTGGCGATGCGCGAGGCGCGCTCGGTTTTGAAGCTGGCGCCATAGCCGATGGCCTCGCCGGCCGGCACATCGCGAATCTGCAGGATGCGGGCCTGCAGTTGCACCACCCACTGCATGGGGTTCGGCATGTCCTCAAGCGCGCGGCCGCCATAGAGCGCAATGCCCGGCCGCACGAGATCATAGTGATAATCCGGCCCGAGGAAGGTGCCGCCGGAGTTGGCGAGGCTGGCCGGCGCCGCAGGCAGCTTCAGGCGCAGTGCGTCGAAACGCTGCCGCTGGCGCTGGTTCATCGGGTGGGCCGGCTCATCGGCACAGGCCAGATGGCTCATCACCAGCGACATCTCGAAATCCTCGAACAGGCGGCGCTCGCTGTCGGCCAGCGTCTCCACCTCGCCCGGCGACAAACCCAGCCGGTTGATACCGGTATCGATGTGCACGGCGGCCCTGAGCCGTCGCCCAGTCGCATCACAGTAGGCGGCCCACTCGCGCACCTCGGCGAGGCTCGACAGGCAGGGGCGTAGATCGAACCCGGCATAATGCGGTGACGCACCCGGCAGCAGACCGTCCAGCACATAGATGGCGGCGCCCGGCTGCGCTTCGCGCACGACGCGGGCCTCATGCAGCGTCGCCACGAAGAAGGTGCGGCAACCTTCGGCCGTCAGCGCGCGGGCGATCTCGCCGAGGCCCAGGCCATAGGCATCGGCCTTGATGACGCCGGCACATTCAGCTGTCCCAGAACGCCGGTTCAACTCGCCCCAGTTGGCGCGCAAGGCGGCCAGGCTGATGGTCAGAACGGCCCGCGCATCGGGCGGAACGGCGTGGTGCTCGCGAATCACGGACGCAGCCCTCCATGGTTTGGCCGAGCATAGCACAGTCGCCCGTGCCCCTCGACGGCGGCCATCGCATCCCATCTCGCCAGACGGGAGTGGCTCCAGACGGAAGTGGCTCATGACAGTCTCTTGACGTGCCCTCGCTTTTGCGCGCGACTTGTGGTCGAGACGCGACGCCCGAAGCCCAGATACGAGGATCATCGCCGATGTTGCCGATTGCTGGCTATGCCGACCGCCTGTCCGTCCGCCCGGGCGAGACCGTTGCCTTCAAAGTGTCGAGCCAGCTGGAGGGCACCTATTCGGCGCGCCTCGTGCGCATCATTTGTGCCGATCCGAACCCGGCCGGGCCGGGCCTGAAAGAGGAGGCCGTGGCCGCCAGCCTCGAAGCGTCCTATCCGGCGCGGGCGCAAGCAGTGCACCTGGGCTCCTATGCGTTGGTTGACCGTCCCGGCGACCTGTCGGCGGCGGCGGGTCTCACCTTCACCGCCATGGTGTGGCCGACCACGCCCGGCAATGGTCGTCGGCAAGGCATCCTCTCAGCCTACGATCCCGACACGCGGCTCGGTTTCGCGCTGGCGCTCGCCGAGGACGGCAGCGTCGAGGTGCATCTCAGCAGCCAACGCCTGAAGACGCGCGTGCCGCTCACGGTGCGCCATTGGTACCGTGTGTGGGCGACGTTCGATCGCGCCACGGCGACACTCAGCGTCGGCCAGGTGCCGGTCCGGCTCGGCGCGCCGAACGGCCCCGTGGTGTCCGTCGATGAGCGCGTGCCGTCGGGCATGCTGCTGCCGCCGCCGTCCATGCCATGGCACATCGCGGTTCTTGGCGGCCACACCGTGCGCGGCCACTTCAACGGCAAGATCGAGGCGCCCGCCATTTACGGCCGCGCCTTGACGGGGGATGCCGCCGCGCATCTGGCGCGCTCGCTCGACAAGCAGGATCTGCTGGCGCGGTGGGATTTCGCGCAGGGCTTCGAGACGACGCGCATCACGGACGCCGGTCCCATTGGCTATCACGGCCGTCTCGTCAATCTGCCGGCGCGCGCCATGACCGGGGCATTGTGGACCAGCCGCGAGATGTGCTTTCGCCACGCGCCTGCCGAGTATGCGGCGATCCACTTCCACGACGACGATCTCTATGATTGCGGCTGGTCGACGGACTTCTCGTGGACGGTGCCCGCGGGCACGCGCTCGGGCGTCTATGCGGTGCGGCTCAAACACGGCGACGCCGAGGACAACATCCCCATTTTTGTGCTGCCGCCAAAGGGCAAGCGCACCGCCGATCTGTGCGTGCTGATGTCGACCTACACCTACGCCGTCTATCACAATCACGCGCGGCCCGAGGCACGCCTGCCCAAGTGGCGCGCGCAGTGGGAGGGGCAGGCCAAAGCCTGGGGCGCCTATCCCGCCAACGCCTTCGATCATCCCGAGTACGGCCACTCCACGTACAATTTTCATTCTGACGGCAGTGGCATCTGCCATGCCTCATGGCTGCGTCCCATGCTGACCGTGCGCTCGGGCTACATCACCTATCCCGACGCCGACATCCGCGGCTCGGGCCTCAGGCATTTTCCAGCCGATACGCACCTGATCGCCTGGCTCGAGGCCAAGGGCTACGCCTACGACATCATCACCGATGAGGAGCTCGATCGCGAAGGCGTCGAGCTGCTGCGGCCCTACCGTGCGGTGACGACGGGCTCGCATCCCGAGTATCACACCGGCGCCATGCTCGATGCGCTGGAGGCCTATCGCGACGGCGGCGGGCGTCTCATGTATCTCGGCGGCAACGGCTTCTACTGGAAGGTGGCGCGCCACAAGGAGTTGCCGGCCGTGATCGAGATCCGGCGCGGCGAAGGCGGCATTCGAGCGTGGGCTGCTGAGGCCGGCGAATACTACAACGCCTTCGACGGCGAGTATGGCGGGCTGTGGCGGCGCAATGGTCGGCCGCCGCAGAACCTCGCCGGAGTCGGCTTCACGGCGCAGGGGAATTTTGTCGGCTCCTACTATCGCGTGAAGCCGGACGCGAGACAATCGCGCGCTGCCTGGATCCTCGAAGGCATCACGGACGAGAAGATCGGCGACTTCGGTTTGTCGGGCCATGGCGCCGCCGGCTTCGAATTGGATCGCACGGACACCAAGCTCGGCACGCCCGCGCATGCGCTGGTGCTGGCCGCCTCCGAGGGGCATGATCCTGCCGCACCCTGGGTGGTGGTGCCGGAAGAACTGCTCACGCATCTGACCACCGTGACAGGACAGAAGCCGGCGGAGCTCATCCGCGCCGACATGACGTTCTTCGAGACGCCGAACAACGGTGCCGTGTTCTCGACCGGCTCGATCACGTTCTGCGGTTCGCTGCCCGTGAACAATGCCGACAACAATTGCTCGCGGCTGCTCCAGAACGTGCTCGACCGCTTCCTCGATCCAAAAGCGACGTTCAAGATGCCAAGTGCTGCGAAGGCATAGCGCGATGCAGAGCGAGCGGCATGACTTGCGCGACGACGGGCTGGTGCCGAACAATTCCGCACGTCCCCTCGTCGTCTATCGCGCCGCGCTGCCGACGGGATCGCCCGAGCGCATCATCAAGCACTTCGCGGCCAATGGCTGGAGCAATGCCTGGGTCAACGGCATCTATCCGTTCCACCACTACCACGCCACCGCGCACGAGGTGCTGGGCTTGGCGGTCGGCTGGGCGGAGGTGCAGTTCGGCGGCGCTTCGGGACCCATCGTGCGCGTCGAAGCCGGCGACGCCGTGCTCATTCCGGCCGGCGTCGGTCATTGCCGCAGGGCCGCGAGCGGCGATCTCACCGTGGTCGGCGCCTATCCCGGTGGCGCCGACTGGGACCTGCAGCGCGCCACGCCTGAGGCCCGCCTCGCATCGCTGCCGTTAATCGCCCGTGTACCGATGTGGCCGCGCGATCCGGTGCTCGGTGCCGCGTAGCCACGTAGCAACCGTGTTCTTACGCGGTTGCTACAAGCTTCGTCGTGGCGCAGCCATCATCAATGCCCGCCGAGCATGGCCTTGCCGGCTGGCCAGGTAATCTTGTAGCCAAGGTCGATGTTGCGCTCTTCGCCTAGGGCGAGCTTCAGATCCCACGCGATGACGCCCTTGCGATCCTCGACGTCCTGGCGGCTCGGCGCGACGCTGAACGTCGGCTCGACCTTGATCTCAGTGTTGGCGGCAACGGGAACCTGATCCAGCACCGTCAACGCGATCGGCCGCTCGTGGTGGCTTTTCAACGTGATGCGGAATCGGCGCTCGTCGTTGCTGCTCGAGAAAATGACGCCGCTGTCGCCGCGCCGCCGCTCAAGCGCCACGTAGCGAATGCGAATGGCATCGTCGGCGCCGAAGCCAAGCTCATGCTCCTCGCCGCCCGCGAGCTGCGGCAGCGCGCCATTGCCGACAAAGGCGTTGTCCCGATAGAGCGATACGGGCCCCGCCAGATACGGCGCGCCTTTTGACAACTTCAATTTGGCATACAGGAACGCCCGCGGATCGCGCTTGGGTACGGCGCGCGCCATGAGCTCCGCGTCGATCTTCTCGCTGCCGATGACGACGCGCTTGGCTTCGGCGACGTTGAGCACGGTATGGCGGCCGGGCACGCGGAACAGCGCCTGATAAGCGCCGGATTCGATGACGACAGGTGCGACGTCGGCGACAACCTTCGGCGCCGGAGCTGCTGGAACGACCAGCCCAGGAAGGCGTGAGCCGTAGTTCCCCTCATCCGTCACCCGCTTCTTCAGGCCGGTCTCGACATCGCTGAACTGACCGACCGTTTCGCGGCTGCGCAAATCAAGCATCCAGGCCGTCAAATATGGCGCAGCAGTGCCAGCAGTCGGGCGCGTCGTCGACAGAGAGAGTTGCGCATCCTCCCAACTCTCCCCGGTGGTCTGCGTGATGGCCGCCCGGCGCTCCAGGGTGAGAGCCGGCGTCGCCGCTCCCGTGCCGGTGGTGAGGCGCGCATCATAGGCCGGCTGCCAGCGCGCTTCATCGACCGTGTAACGTACAGTCAACTCGGCCTCGACGGCAGTCGTCGCGGCGACGGCCACCTTGACCTCGGTGCGCATGGCCTGCTTCGGCGGCACGGCCCGCAGCTGCGCGCGAAGATTGGTAATTTGCGTGGCTTCGGCCCGCCCCTGCCGCCGCAAGGCCAGCATGTTGTCCTCGATGCTCACGAGATTGCCGTCGAGCAGCGCCAATCTCCTGGCAATTTCCTCGCTGGCAACGAAGGTGGGCTGTTTGTCGACCGGCACACCGTCAGGCAATTTCGCGCTCTGCAGCAACAGGCCGCGCTTGGCCAGCAGCACAGCCAGGCGAGCCTCGCGATCCTCCTGCGCGTCGGTGAGCCGCTCGATCTCCCGCTCGATGCGCTCGCGTTCGCCAGCCGGCATCTCGCGCGGCGGCTCGAGGGGAACCACCACGCGCCGCGTGTCGACCGTCCCGATGACGAAGGCCTGCGAGCCCGCGCCCTCGACCCTGATGGAACCAGGCACCGCCTGCTCGGGCAGATCGATCAGGCGCACCGTGTGCTCGCCCGCTTCGATGCGCACCTTGGCGAGGCGCACGACCTCGGCGCTGGCCGGAAAGACGGTGACGGCATCGATCCGCGAGGTGGCGGCGATTTCGGCGGCAAAGGCCGAGGCGGTCGACAACAGCAGGGCAGCGAGCGAGGCAACAAGGCGCATGGGGCGGCTCCAAAGGATATCCGGGCTTGCCACGCTCCGTCGGCGACGGGGCATGGACGCGATAGCCTTAAGACAGACCTGCGACCGAATTCCTTGGGGTGGCGAGCCCTGGCCTCAAAAGAGGGCAAACAAAGTCTTAACGACGCAATAGGCTCACCCCTGTGCGAGGGCCTCGAGCCCGAACCTGTGGCGCCACGGAGAGGCCACTGGAGGCACCTACTTCGCAGCTTTCTCGCCTTTGGCGTCTGCCTCCGCATCCTCGTCGAAGAGTTTCGCGAGCGTGTCACCGTCAGAGCGGGCGCGCTCCAGCATCTTCTCGGCATCCGTGTAATGGCGGTAGTCATCGATCAGCCGCCGCACGTCGTGGGTCTCGAACGTCGAGATGGCGAAACGCACATCGCGGTCCGAATAGCCGAGCCCTTGCAAAAGCTCTTCCGTCAGCTCGAGCGCAGCCGGGAAAGTTTCGCGGCGGATGTTGTCGATGCCGAGATCCATCAGCCGGTGCACGTGCGCGCGGTTGCGGGCGCGGGCGTAGATCTTGAGCTTCGGAAAATGCTGCCGCACCAGTTCGGCCGTCCGCACCGACGCCTCGACATCGTCGATTGCCAGCACCAGCGCTCGCGCCTTGCCGGCGTCGGCGGCCTCAAGGATATCGAGCCGGCTGGCATCGCCATAGTAGGCTTCGGCGCCGAACCTTTTCACGAGTGCGATCTGCTCGGGATCGAGGTCGAGGGCGGTGAAGGGAATGCGCTTGGCGCGCAGGATGCGGGCGGCGATCTGGCCGAAGCGACCGAATCCGGCGATGATGACGTGACCGGCCCGGTCCGGGAGCGCAGTGTCCGCGATCGCCAGCGGCTTGGGCGGCGCCAAGTAGTCATCGAGCAGCAACAGCAGCGGCGTTGCCGCCATCGACAGCGTCACCACGACGGCCAGCCGATCGGCTATCTCAGGCGACAGCACCTTGGCCGTCACCCCTTGCGCGAACAGCACGAAGGCGAATTCACCGCCCTGGCAGATGACCAAGGCCAAACGGCGGGCCGGCCGCGCGTCGAGCCCTTGCCAGCGGCCGAGCAGATAGAGAACTCCCGCCTTGATGGCGATCACGGCCGCGGTGAGACCCGCAATCATCAGCGGCGCGGCGATCAGCAGATCGATCTTCAGCGACATGCCGATGGCGGTGAAGAACAGACCGAGCAGCAGCCCCTCGAACGGCTCGATGTCGGCACGCAGCTGGTGGCGATAGGAGGATTCTGCCAGCAGTGCGCCGGCGATGAAGGCGCCGAGCGAGGCCGACAGCCCGACCCACTGCATGATCACGGCCGTCCCGACCACAGTCAGCAGGGCCGAAGCCGTCATCGCCTCCTTGACGCCGGTCCGCGCCACCAGCCGCAGCGCATGGCCGAGCAGATAGCGGCCGACGATCACGACGGCACCAATGGTTGCCAGCGCCTGCAGCGCCACCAGCGGCGACATGCCCCCGTTCTTCAATCCGGTGACGGCGAACAGCGGCACCAGCGCGATCAGCGGAATGGCGGCCAGATCCTGCAGCAGCAGGATGGAGAACGCCAGCCGGCCGTGGCGGGCGGTCAATTCGCCCTTCTCCTCCAGCACCTGCAGCGCGAAGGCCGTCGACGACAACGACAACGCCAACCCGATGAACAGCGCCAGCACCCAGGGCACACCCAGCAGCAGCGAAGCGACACCAAGCACTGCGGCCGTCAGCGCCACCTGCGCGCCGCCGAGGCCGAAGATCGAAAAGCGCATCGACCACAGGCGACTGGGACGCAACTCCAGGCCAATCAGGAACAGCAGCAGCACGACGCCGAACTCGGCAATGTGCAGGATTTCCTTCGCCTGATAGAGCGAGAACACCTGGCCGATGCCATAGGGCCCAAGCGCCACACCGGCAGCCAGATAGCCGAGCACGGTGCCGATGCGCAGATAGCGCGCCAGCGGTGCCGCAATGGCGGCCGCAGCCAGCAGCAGCGTGATGTGAACCAGCGACGTGTCTTCCATGGCTCGCTGCGCCTCGCCCCGACCAGCCGTATCGTTCGCCTCAGAATTTCAGCCGACTGGCGCGGATCACTTGTGGCAAGGCGCGGACCTTTTCCAGCACAGCCTCCGAGATCGGCTCATCGACGGAGACGAGACAGATGGCATCGCCACCCGGCTTGTCGCGGCCGAGATTGAGCGTCGCGATATTGACGCCGGCTTCGCCCATCACGGTGCCGAATTTGCCGATGAAGCCGGGCTTGTCGGAATTGCGCACGAACAGCATGTGCGGCGTCACCTCGAACTCCATGTTGATGTCACGCACCTGGATGAAGCGCGGGCGCCCATCCGAGAACACGGTGCCGCCGAGCGAACGATCGTACTTGTCGGTGCTGACAGTGAGCTTGACGTAGCTCTCGTAGGCGCCGTCCTGCCCACGCGTGGTGGTGGCGATCCTGACGCCGCGCTGCTCGGCAAGGCTCACCGCCGAGACCATGTTGACGCCGTCGTCCATGTGCCACTTGAGCACGCTCGCCACCGCCGCCGCCGTGATCGGCTTGACGTTCAGCTCGGCCACCGCGCCCGAGTATTCGACCGCGATGCCCTTGATGGTGGACTCGGTGAGCTGACCGGCGAAGGAGCCCAGCTGCTCGGCAAGCTTGACATAGGGCCGCAGCCGCGGCGCCTCCTCGGCCGTAATCGAAGGGAAGTTGACCGCATTCGAAATGGCGCCCTGCAGCAGATAGGCCGACATCTGCTCGGCAATCTGGAGCGCCACGTTCTCCTGCGCCTCGCTGGTGGCCGCACCCAGATGCGGCGTGCAGATGAGGTTCGGCACTCCGAACAGCGGATTGGCGGTCGCCGGCTCCTCCTCGAACACGTCGAGTGCGGCGCCGGCGACGTGGCCGGATTTGAGCGCCTCCAGCAGCGCTTTCTCGTCGATCAGACCGCCGCGCGCGCAATTGATGAGGCGCACGCCGCGCTTCATCTTTTTCAGCGCCGCCGCGTCGATGATGTTCTTCGTCTTCTCGGTGAGCGGCGTGTGCAGCGTGATGAAATCAGCGCGGCGGAAGAGATCGTCGAGCTCGACCTTCTGCACGCCAAGCTCCATGGCCCGCTCCGGCGACAGGAAAGGATCGAAGGCGATCACCTTCATCTTGAGGCCGATGCCACGGTCGGCGACGATGGCGCCGATGTTGCCGCAGCCAATGACGCCGAGCGTCTTGGAGAACAGCTCCACGCCCATGAAGCGCGACTTCTCCCACTTGCCGCCTTGCGTTGATTTGTCAGCCTCGGGGATCTGGCGGGCCAATGCCATCATCATCGAGATGGCGTGCTCGGCCGTGGTGATGGAGTTGCCGAACGGCGTGTTCATGACGATGACGCCCTTCGCCGTCGCCGCCTTGATGTCGACGTTGTCAACGCCGATGCCGGCACGGCCGACAACCTTCAGGTTTTTTGCCGCAACCAGGATCTTCTCGGTGACTTTGGTGGCGGAGCGAATGGCGAGGCCGTCGAACGCGCCGATCATGGCTTCGAGCTTGTCTTTATCCTTGCCGAGCTTCGGCTCGAACGTAACGTCGATGCCGTTCTCCTTGAAGATAGCAACGGCGGCAGGCGACAGCTCATCGGAAATGAGGACTTTGGGGGCGGGCATGGAAGAACTCCGGATCGCGTCCCCTCTCCCTGTTTGCGCCAAATGCAAAACTGGGAGGGGGAGCTTCAGTCGTGAGCGCGAACGGGGAGAGGGGGAAGTTGCCCTCTCACGCCGCCTTGGCAAGCCTGTCGTGCTCTTGGGCGTAGGCCCAGTCGAGCCACGGCGTCAGCGCTTCGAGATCGGCATGCTCGATGGTAGCGCCGCACCAGATGCGGAAGCTTGCCGGCGCATCGCGATGGTTGGCGATGTCCATGGCCACGCCCTCCTTCTCCAGCGACGACGCGATTGCCTTGACGAAATCCTTCTGAGCATCGTCCGAAAGGCGCGCGAGCGCGGGATCGACCAGTTTCAGGCACACGCTGGTGTTGGAGCGGGTCGCCGGAGCCACGGCCAGATTGGCAATCCACGGTGTGCGCTCGGCCCAGTCGAAAAGAACCTTGGCATTGGCATCCGCCCGCGCCATGAGGCCCTCGAGGCCGCCAATGCTCTCCGCCCAAGCCAGCGCATCCAGGTAATCCTCGACGCACAACATCGATGGCGTGTTGATGGTCTCGCCTTCGAACACACCCTTGATGAGCTTGCCGCCGGCGGTGAGACGGAACACTTTCGGCAGCGGCCAAGCGGGCACGTAGGACACGAGGCGAGCCACAGCGCGCGGCGACAGGATCAGCATGCCGTGCGCCGCCTCGCCGCCGAGGACTTTCTGCCACGAGAACGTGAGCACATCGACCTTGGACCAATCCACGGGCTGTGCAAACACCGACGAGGTTGCATCAACAAACGTCAGCCCCTGCCGGTTCGCGGGAATCCAGCCGTAGTTCGGAATGCGCACGCCCGACGTGGTGCCGTTGGCGGTGAACAGCACGTCTCGGTCGCAATCGACCTTGGTGAGGTCCGGCAGCTGACCATAAGGGGCCTCGATGACGCGGGTATCCTTAAGCTTCAGCTGTTTGACGGTGTCGTTGACCCAGCCTTGGCCGAAGCTCTCCCAGGCCAGGGCATCGACGGGACGCTGGCCCAGCATGGTCCACATGGCCATCTCGAAGGCGCCGGTGTCGGAGCCGGGCACGATGGCGCACAGGAAGCCCTGGGGCACGCCGAGGATGCTATTGGTTTTGTCGATCGCCAGCTTCAGCTTGGCCTTGCCCTCTTTGGCGCGGTGCGAGCGGCCGAGAAAGGCCTTGTCGAGGGCTTGCGGGGTCCAACCGGGGCGCTTGGCGCAGGGACCGGAGGAGAAATGGGTGGATCTCGGGCGTTGGCCCGGCTTGGCGAGGCTGGTCACGTGGCTATCCTTCCAGATAGAAGCCTCCCGGTGGGGGGAGGTGGCCCGCTCCGGGAGATATTGCGCGCCGGCCGCGAAGTCAAACGCGACCAAGGTGGACCCCGAATCAAACGGGGTGCCCTGACCGGATCGGCAGCGATGGTGCGAGACAAATTGACGATCGTTCACAGGCAGCTTGCCCCGGCTTTGAGCCACCAGCTGCCATCTAGGCAAACACTTTTTCCTCGCGACCCGGAAGCGTTCGTGTATAAGCCGCGCGTGCGCTTCCCGCTCTGTCGGGTGCGCCCACCCACGCGACCCTGCTGGACGACATCCTGGCTGTGGCCGCCAATCAGCGTTGGGACAACGGCTGCGGCCGTGCGCTCACCGCGACCCTCAAAACCGAAAGGATCCCACGATGTCGCTGAGCACCGCTCGCAAGGCCGAAGTTATCAAAGAGCACGGCACCAAGTCCGGTGATACCGGCTCGCCCGAAGTACAGATCGCCATCCTGACCGAGCGCATCAACAGCCTGACCGACCATTTCAAGATGCACAAGAAGGACAACCATTCACGTCGCGGCCTGCTCAAGATGGTCAGCCAGCGGCGCCAGCTGCTCGACTACGTGAAGGCCAAGGACGCGGCCCGCTATCAGAAGATCATCGAGCGCCTGGATCTGCGCCGCTGATGCAGGCCCAGATCTTACATCTGGACATCACGCTCGGCGCGGCCCATGCGGCCGTCGCCGGCAACACGACCGGCGCGCCGGCTCCGACAGGCGGAGTTGACGGCGCCACCGGCATTGGACCTCGCCCGGCAGGGGCCGTCGCGAGCATGAACGAGAACGAGAACCGAAATGTTCGATATCCACAGCGTTGAAGTTGATTGGGGCGGCCGCCGCCTGAAACTCGAGACCGGACGCATGGCCCGCCAGGCCGACGCCGCGGTGTTTGCCAGCTATGGCGAGACCAGCGTGCTCGCCACCGTCGTCGCCGCCCGCTCCGTGAAGCCCGGCATCGACTTCTTTCCGCTGACCGTGAATTACCAGGAGAAGACCTACGCCGCAGGCAAGATCCCCGGTGGCTTCTTCAAGCGTGAAGGCCGCCCCTCCGAGAAGGAGACGTTGACCTCGCGCCTGATCGACCGGCCGATCCGTCCTCTCTTCGTCGACGGCTTCAAGCATGAGACGCAGGTCGTCATTACCGTGCTCTCGCACGACATGGAGAACGATCCCGACATCCTCGGCATGGTCGCTGCGTCGGCCGCATTGACGCTGTCCGGCCTGCCCTTCCTCGGCCCCATTGGCGCCTCGCGCGTCGGCATCGTCGACGGGCAGATGGTGCTCAACCCAATGCTGGACGAGATGGCCAAGAGCGATCTCGATCTCGTCATCGCCGGCACCACCGACGCTGTCATGATGGTCGAATCGGAGGCCAAGGAGCTGTCCGAGAAAACCATGCTCGAGGCCGTCGTCTTCGGCCAGAAGGGCTTCCAGCCCGTGATCGAGGCGATCATTCGCTTGGCCGAGAAGGCCGCCAAGGAGCCGTGGAACTTCCAGCCGACGGACTCGAGCGAGACCAAGGCCAAGATGCGCGCGCTGATCGAGGACGATTTGCGGGCCGCCTTCTTGACGCCTGAGAAGCAGAAGCGCCAGGATCTCGTCAGCGCCGCCAAGAAGAAGGCCTTCGAGGCCATGCTGCCAGCCGGCTCGCCTGTCGATGAGCAGGTCAAGCTCGGCGGCGTCTTCAAGAGCCTCGAGGCCGATGTGGTCCGCGGCGACATCATCCGCACCGGGCGGCGCATCGACGGCCGCGACCTCAAGACCGTGCGCCCGATCACCTCATCGGTGAGCGTACTGCCACGCACCCACGGCTCATCGCTGTTCACGCGTGGCGAGACGCAGGCCCTGGTCGTTGCCACGCTCGGCACCGGCGAGGACGAGCAGTTCATCGACGCGCTGGAAGGCACCCGCAAAGAGCGCTTCCTGCTGCACTACAACTTCCCTCCATACTCCGTCGGCGAGACCGGCCGCATGGGCTCGCCCGGCCGTCGCGAGATCGGCCACGGCAAGCTGGCCTGGCGCGCCGTGCGTCCGCTGCTGCCAAAGCAGGAGGACTTCCCCTACACGCTGCGCGTCGTCTCCGAGATCACGGAGTCCAACGGCTCCTCCTCGATGGCGACCGTGTGCGGCTCCTCGCTGGCGTTGATGGATGCGGGCGTGCCCCTCAAGGCCCCCGTTGCCGGCATCGCCATGGGTCTGATCAAGGAGGGCAATGACTTCGCCGTGCTCTCCGACATCCTGGGCGATGAGGACCATCTCGGCGACATGGACTTCAAGGTGGCCGGCAGCGCTAATGGCGTCACCGCCCTGCAGATGGACATCAAGATCACCGGCATCACCGAGGAGATCATGCGGGTGGCGCTGGATCAGGCGCATCACGGCCGCATCCACATCCTGGCCGAGATGGAGAAGGCGATCGTTACCGCCCGTTCCGAGCTTGGCGAGCATGCGCCGCGCATCGAGACCATCAAGATCCCCGTCGACAAGATCCGCGAAGTCATCGGCACCGGCGGCTCGGTGATCCGCGAGATCGTTGCGGAATCGGGCGCCAAAATCAACATCGAGGACGACGGCACGGTGAAGATCGCCTCAGCCAACCGCGAGTCGATCGACAAGGCGCTGGCCCGCATTCGCGGCATCACGCAGGAGCCCGAGGTCGGCACGATCTACAAGGGCAAGATCGTGAAGATCATGGAGTTCGGCGCTTTCGTGAACTTCTTCGGCGCCAAGGACGGCCTCGTGCACATCTCGCAGCTGACGCAGGGCCGCCCGGCCACCGTCGGCGAGGTGGTGAAAGAGGGCCAGGAGGTCTACGTCAAACTGCTCGGTTTCGACGATCGCGGCAAGACGCGCCTCTCCATGAAAATCATCGATCAGGCGACCGGCAAAGAGTTGCCGCCCGAAGCTCGCGGCGACGATGGTGGTGACACCGGCGGTGGCGGCGATCGCGGCGGTGGTGATCGTCCGCCACGGCGCGAGTTCCGGGGTGGCGGCGGTGGCGGTGACCGCGGTCCACGGCGCGAAGGTGGCGGCGGTGGTGGCGGCGGCGAACGTCGCGATCGGCGCCCGCCCCGCGACAACGACTGAGTGCTTCTGACAACGAAGTCGCGGAGAGCCGCCGGGATCAAGTCCGGCGGCTTTTCGCTGCCAACCTTCCGCCACGCGAATAGGGCTTTCGCTTCTCTTGCTCGCCTTCGGCAAGACGCTTCCACCCGCTCGAGGGATGCCCCCTCGAATTCCCCACTTTTTGGTAATGGAACAGAGGGCGGGTTTGGCAGGGTTTCCCTCCCAAATGGGTTCGCGCGATAGCCCGTTCGCGCGGTGACACAAGCACGAAGCGAGACCGCAATGCGATCCACCATCTTTCTCTCCATGCTCGCGACCTTCCTGCTCTCGCTCGGCCTTGTGCGCCTGCTGTGCAGCGATCGCTTCGCGCGCCTCGTGCTCGACATCCCCAATGACCGCTCGCTGCATGATCGGCCGATCCCGCGCACCGGCGGCATCGGGCTGATGCTGGCGGCAATCATCGGCTGGTGGCTGGCGGGCCTGTTCGGCCTCGACGGAGCGGTGCGCATGACGGCGCTGCTGGCTGGCGTTGTCGCGCTGCTGTTTCTCATCGACGACGTGCGCGGCCTGCCGGTGCCGGTGCGCTTCGCCGCGCAATTTGCTGCCGCGCTTGCCTTCGTCAATGCGGCCGGCCCCTTCTCGCTTTGGCTCTCCGTGCTGCTCATCCTCGGCATCGTCTGGTCCATGAACCTCTACAATTTCATGGACGGATCGAACGGCATGGCCGGCGGCATGGCGGTGATAGGCTTCGGCGCCCTCGCCGTCGCCGCACACCGTGTCGACGCAGGTGACCTGGCAATGCTCTCCGGCATTGTCGCTGTCGCCGCCGCAGGCTTCCTGGTCTGGAACTTCGATCCCGCGCGCATTTTCCTCGGCGATGCCGGCTCGATTCCGTTGGGATTTCTCGCCGCTGTGATCGGCATTCTCGGCTGGCAGCGGGGCGTGTGGCCGTTCTGGTTGCCGGGTCTCGTCTTTGCCTACTTCATCATCGACAGCGGGCTCACACTCGCCAAGCGCATCATCCACGGTGAAAAACCATGGCATGCGCATCGCTCCCACTACTATCAGCGGCTCATTCGCATGGGCTGGAGCCACAAGCAGATGGCGCTCGCCGCCTACACACTGATGCTGGCGACGGCGTCGAGTGCGCTGCTGCTGCAGAAGGCTGGGCCGGTCACGGTGATCGCCGCACTCATCGCATGGGCGCTGATCCTCGGCATCCTCGCCCTCAAGGTCGACCGCACCTGGCGTGCTTCGCCGGTCAGGGGAGCTTGATGCGGCGGGAGCGCACGTCGGTCGGCGTCAAGCCTGAGCGCAGGGGTCAAACGCAAGGGTCTGACCCCTGGGTGGCCCCCCTCAATACGTGGCACGCCCGCCCGAGATGTCGAGGATCGAGCCCGTGGTGAAGCTGCAGTCCTCGGAGGCGGCGAAGGCGATGAGGGCCGCCACCTCCTCGACCTTGACGAAGCGGCCGCGCGGGATCTTCGACAGCATGAAGTCGATATGCTCCTGCTTCATCTGGTCGAAGATGGCGGTCTTGGCCGCAGCCGGCGTCACGGCGTTGACTGAGATGTTCTTGTTGGCCAATTCCTTCGCCAGCGATTTGGTGAGGCCGATGACGCCCGCCTTCGACGCCGAGTAGTGCGCGGCATTGGGATTGCCTTCCTTGCCGGCGATGGAGGCGATATTGACGATGCGGCCGTAGTCTTGCCTAAGCATCACCGGCACCACGGCCTTGCAGCAGATGAAGGGGCCGTCGAGATTGATGCGCATCACCTTGCGCCATTCCTCGAGGCTGGTTTCCCAGACGGTAGCGTTGGCGCCGGCGATGCCTGCGTTGTTGACCAGGATGTCGATGCGGCCGAAGTCCTTCACCGTGGCGTCACGAGCGGCTTCGACGGAAGCGAGGTCGGTCACATCGACCTTGTAGGCTTTGGCGTTGGCACCGATGGCCTTGGCGGTCTTCTCGGCTAGGCCCACATCCATATCCCAGATCGCCACCTTGGCGCCGGAGGCGACGAAGCGCTCGGCCGTGGCGCGACCAATGCCTTGCGCGCCACCGGTGACGACGCCGATGCGGCCCGTGAGGTCGATGCTGTTTCCCATATGTGAGGTCCTGAGTTGGCGCTGCCTTCATATGGCGCGGACTTTCGAGCCTTCGCCGTACCAGGGCAAGCAGTTTTCGCGCCTCAACCCTCGCGCAGGACATCGCGCATGGTGGTGCCGGTGTAGGCCTTGCGGAACAGGCCCCGGCGCTGCAGTTCGGGCACCACCTGCGCGCAGAATTCCTCGATGGCCCCCGGCGAATAAATCGGTGACAGCATGAAGCCATCGCCGCCCGCCGTGGCCATGAAAGCTTCCATCTGATCGGCGATGCTTTTCACCGTGCCGACGAACTGCGGCAAGCCAACGCTTTCGCCATGCCGGCGCGCCACCTCGCGGACGGTCATCGACGTGCCGTCAGGTTTCAGGTAGCGCGTCTTGAGGCGCTGCAGTTCGGGCTCGGTGCGCTCAGCCATCAAGGCGTCCGGCGGCAGTTTCGACAGGTCGAAGTCGAGATGCGCGGAGAGAATGGCCATGCCGCCTTCGTCGGAGACCAGCCCATTGTGCTCGGCTTGTTTGTCGCGGGCTTCCTGCTCCGTGGCGCCGATGATCGGTTGCATGCCAAACAGGATGCGGCAGTGCTCGGGATCGCGGCCAAGCTCAGCCATGCGGCCCTTGATGTCGGCGAAATAGCGGGCGGCATCCTCGGCGCGCGGCTGGATCGCGAACAGGGCGTCGGCATACTTGGCCGCGAAATCCCGGCCTTTCGGCGACGTGCCCGCCTGCAGAATGGCGGGCCCCCCATGGGCTGACCGAACAACGTTGAGCGGCCCGCGCGACTTGAAGAACTGACCCGCATGCTCGATGCGATGCACTTTGGCCGCGTCAGCAAAGCGGGCACCCTCGCGATCCATGATGACGGCGTCCGGCTCCCAACTCGCCCACAGCTTCTGGCACACCTCCATGAACTCGTGCGCACGATCGTAGCGGGCATCGGCCGGTGGCCGCTCAAGGCCGAAGTTGGCGTCGAGATTGCGATTGATGGACGTGACCACGTTCCAGCCGGCGCGCCCGCGCGTCAGATGATCGAGCGTCGCCCACAGGCGCGCGGCATAGAAGGGCTGATGGTGGCTGACCGAGAACGTGGCGCCGAGACCGATGCGGCTGGTTGCCGCCGCCATGAACGAGAGCAACGGAATGGGATCGTGCTCGGGCGCCTGCGCCGCCGCGTTGAGCACAGGCTCCAAGGTGCCGCGATAGGTATCGGCGATGTAGTTGAGATCGGCGAAGAAGACCATATCGAAGCAGGCCTTCTCGCACGCGCGCGCGATGTGCTGATAAAGCTCCGGCTCCGACCATGCGAGCCGTTGATCCGTTTTCGGATGTCGCCACATGGCGAGGGAATGAAACGTCGGCCCGTGCACCAGGAATTGCGCCAGGTGCATGCGACGGCGGGGCGACTTCTTGGTGGCAGCCCTCATGACGCATCTCCTCTCGCACCCGCCCCTGGCGGCGGCCTGCGGCTTGACCACACCACGCCATCGCCACGACCTTCAACGCTCGCGTCAGGCCTCCAGCACGATCTTGCCGAGGTGGGCGTTGGCTTTCATGTGCGCGAGGGCCGCGGCGGCCTGATCCAGCGGGAAGGTGCGGTCGATTGGCAGCGCCAGCTTGCCGCTCTCGACGTGCGGCCACAGATCGGCACGCATGACGCGGTTGATCTCGCGCACCTCTTCGACCGAGCGCGTGCGGAAGGTGACGCCGATGTAGTCGATGCGGCGCAGGGCATGCGTGTCGAAATCGAACTCGCCGGAAAAGCCGCCGAGGCGCCCCACATTGACGATGCGGCCGAGCACCCTGGTGGCTTTGAGGTTGGCGTTGGCAACGTAGCCCGAGATCTGGTCGACGATGAGGTCGACGCCTTTGCCGTCCGTGGCCTTCAGCACCTGATCGGCCCACGTGGGATCTTTGGAATCAACGGCGAGATCAGCGCCGAAGTCCTTGAGCCTGGCCCGGCGCTCGGCATTGGTCGATGAGCCGACAACGAGGCGCGCACCCATCGCTTTGGCGATCTGCATGGCCATCAAGCCGACGCCGGAGCTGGCGCCCTGGATCATGACGGCTTCGCCCGCTTGCATGCGGCCCGCGGTGATGACGGCGTTATGCATGGTCTGCAGCGCCACCGGCAGCGTGGCGGCTTGCGCGTAGCTCATGTTGTTGGCGGGGATCCGGTGCACGCGGCCCATGTCGGCGACGGCATACTCGGCATAGGTGGCGGGTGCCGAGCAGAGCACGCGGTCGCCGACCCTGACGCCCGTCACCTTGTCGCCGACGGCCACCACATCACCGGCGCATTCGAGGCCAAGCACGGCGCCGACACCGCCGGCGGGCCCATGCATGCGCCCCGACGCCATGATCAGGTCGGCACGATTGAGGCCGGCGGCGCGCACGCGCACCAGCACCTGCTCAGGCCCGGGCTTGGGCTCGGGCACATCGCGGATTTCGACGCCGTTGGTCCCGACCACAGCTGCTTTCATGGGCACTCTCCTGCTGGCAATCCCGCTGACATCACGCGGCCCAACGTCTACTCACCACGGAACATCGCGCCGCGGCCCTCAGTGATGATCACCGTCAGCAAAGCACAGAACGCGAGAGCCGCGAAGCCCGCAAAGAGCGGCAGCACAGTGCCGGCGAACTGGCGGCCAATGAGCGAGCCGAGGATGGCGCCCGTCGCTGTGCTGTAGAAGCCGATGATGGATGCCGCCACGCCGGCCGCCTGCCCGACCGGCTGCATGGCGATGGCGTTGAAGTTCGACAGAATGAGCCCGTAACAGAAGAAGCACAGCATCATGCCGCCCAGTGCCAGCCAGAGCGGCAACGTGATCGCCAGCGCCAGCGTTGCAAGCCCCGCACTTGCAACCAGTAGCGCCACCAGGGCTGTCTGCGAGACGCGCCGCATGCCGAGGCGCTGGACGACGCGCGCATTGGTGAAGGATGCGGCCGCCAGCGCACAGCCGACACTGCCGAATGCGACGGGAAACAGGCGACCGAGATCATAGGCGCTGCCGAACACCTGCTGCGCGCTGGCGATGTAGGCGACGAGGCAGCCGAACATGAAGCCCGAGGCGATCGCGTAGCCGCGCGTCGCCCGTGTGCCAACCACCAGGCCCGCCGCCTCCAGCAACGTCAGTCGCTTGCTGCCGGGCGCCACCAGCGGGCGCGTTTCCGGCAGGCGCAGCGCCACCCAGACGAAGCCCGTCGCGCCCGCCAGCAGCAGCACCGTGAAGATCCACCGCCACGTGCCTGCAAGCAGGATCAATTGTCCAACGGCCGGCGCCAGGATCGGCACCAGAATGAACACCATCATCACCGTCGACATGACGCTGGCCATGCGGCGCCCGGCAAAGAGATCGCGCACGATGGCCGTTACGACGATGCGCCCGACCGCACTGCCGAGGCCCTGGGAAAATCGCGCCGCCAGCAGTGCCACGAAGCTTTGCGAGGTGATGGCCACCAGGGTCGCCGCGATGAACAGCGACAGGCCCAGCATCAGCGTCGGCCGACGGCCGAGACGATCGGCAATCGGCCCCCACAGCAACTGGCCGAGCGACATGCCCAGCATGTAGACCGAGACGACAAGCTGCAGATCGTTGGCGTTGGCGACCGACAGGCTTGCCCCGATGTCGGGCAGCGACGGCAGCATGATGTCGATCGACATGGCAGTCATTGACATCAGCAGCGCCATCAGCGTGATGAACTCGGCAAACGGCAGCGGCAGCTTGGCTTCGGCGCCTGCGCCCGCCGCTTCGGCCCGCGTCGCGTCGGTTGGTGACCCAGACGCCATTCAGCTCCCCCTATCATCCCGCGCCGCAATATCGCATCGGCGAACAGCGGATCCCCTTTCAGGCTCTGATGGCAGACTGAAACTCATCGCGCAACTCGGCAGAATGCGCGCTTGCGGCGCATTTATCGCGCTTGCTGGCGGATGTTGCATTGCAGCACGTACGACTCGATCGCCGCCGCGCAAGTCCCGATAAACTCGTGTGAATACTGCGAAAGTGGTGGTTCTCGGCAAAACTATGGCGGCCTAACGTATGGGTGGGGCGTGCGACCTCATGGGTAGCGATTCGCGACCACGTCGCGGTCGCCGGAGGTCTCGGAAGACAAGCAGGTCACAACGAGGTCGCCGCCGCAACCCTCGCGGCGGGACCCGCTTCGGAGAGGACGGGAAAAGGGATGGCACAAGAAACAACTCGAATTGAGGAACGCTACTGGTCGCGCACCAGCACCCTCATGTGGATCATGTTCGTACTTTGGGTGTTTTTCAGCTTCGGCATTCACTTCTTCGTCGACACACTCAACCAGTTCAAGGTTCTGGGCTTCCCGCTCGGCTTCTATATGGCCGCGCAAGGCTCATTGATCATCTTCGTCGTCATGTTGTTCCTGTTCGCCAGCCGGCAGGACACCATCGACCGCGAAGAGGGCGTGGCTGAGGACATCTGAGGGGGAGAGCATGGCAACTCAAGCGAAGTCCAAGGGCGCGTTCATCGACAACCTTGGCAAGGTCTACCTGCTCTATACGGGCGGCTTCTTCGTCTTCGTCGTTCTGCTCGGCATCCTCGAACAGCTCGGCGTACCCAACAAGTTCATCGGCTACGGGTTCGTGTTCCTCACTATCCTCGTCTACGCCGTCATCGGTGTGCTCTCGCGCACCGCGGACTCAGGCGAGTACTACGTCGCCGGACGACAGGTGCCAGCGCTTTACAATGGCATGGCGACGGGTGCCGACTGGATGTCGGCGGCCTCGTTCATCGGCATGGCCGGCTCGCTCTACTTCCAGGGCTATGACGGACTTGCCTGGGTGTTGGGCTGGACGGGCGGCTACGTGCTGGTCGCCATCCTGATCGCGCCGTTCCTGCGCAAGTTCGGCGCCTTCACGGTGCCCGACTTCTTCGCGGCGCGCTACGAGGGCAACCTGCCGCGCTTCCTGGCGGTCGTGGTGCTGATCGCCTGCTCCTTCACCTACGTGGTGGCGCAGATCTTCGGCACCGGCCTCATCGCCCAGCGCTTCCTCGATATGGACTTCGAGCTTGCCGTGTATGTTGGTCTCGCCGGCATTCTGCTCTGCTCGATGCTCGGTGGCATGAAGGCCGTGACGTGGACGCAGGTGGCGCAGTACATCGTGCTGATCGTCGCCTACCTGATCCCCGTGATCATCATGTCGACGAAGAAGTATGGCTTGCCCGTGCCACAACTCACCTACGGCCAGGCTCTGGCCGATATCGCCGCCCTCGAGCAGTCCATGATCCGGGATGGTCTCGCGCCGGCGACAATGAAAATCCACACGGCGCCATTCACGACGGTGGCCCCGGTCAACTTCACATCCGGCAACTTCTTCGCGCTGATCCTCTGCCTGATGGTCGGCACGGCATCGCTGCCCCACGTCCTGATGCGCTACTTCACCACGCCGTCCGTGCGTGAAGCCCGCAAGTCGGTGGCCTGGTCGCTGTTCTTCATCTTCCTCCTCTACTTCACGGCGCCGGCCTATGCGGCATTCGCGAAGCTCGAGGTCTACTCGCTGATCGCCAAGAAGACGGCAATCACCGATTTGCCGAACTGGATCTACGTCTGGGGCAAAGTTGGACTGGTTACCGTTTGCGGCAAGGCTGCAGCCGTCAAAGCCGAGATCATCGCCGCCTGTCAGGCGTTGCCCAATCATCCGGGTGTGCTGCGGTTCCAGGATCTCGGTCTCAACACCGACGCTATCGTGATCTCGACACCTGAAATCGCGGGTCTGCCTTATGTGATCTCCGGCCTTGTTGCAGCCGGCGGCCTCGCAGCAGCGCTCTCGACGGCGGACGGGCTTCTGCTCGCCATCGCCAACGCCCTCAGTCACGATCTTTATCACAAGACGATCCGGCCCATGAGCGTGGTGCCTCGGACGATCATCAGCCTGCTGGCGCTCGTCGCCATGCTGGTTGGCCTCTACTGGCTGTTTGCCTCGGGCGCTCCCGTGCTCGGCGTGTCACGGCTCGTGTGGCTCGGCGCTGTGCTCGTGTTGGTTGGTGGCGTCTCGATGTGGCTCTGGTCGCAGTCAGACGACACGGCCAAACGGTTGCTGATCTCGCGTGTTCTGCTGTTGGCGGTGGCGGCGTTCGCCGCAGCGACGGCGGCGACACGTCCGGCAGACATCCTGGCCATGGTGGCCTGGGCGTTCTCGCTGGCAGCGGCAGGCATCTTCCCGGCACTGGTGCTCGGCGTGTGGTGGAAACGGGCCAACAAGGCCGGTTGCGTTGTCGGCATGACCGTCGGCTTCCTGCTCTGCCTGTTCTACCTGGTCGTGTCGCGCTACTTCCCAGGCTACGGCGTCGCCTACTTCGGCATGGCGCCGCTGGTGGACCCGATCAAGTTCCAGTCCATTGTTGCCGTGCCGGGTTGCCCTGTCACAGCGACCAAAACTGCCATGCAATGCTTCAATGAATTCATGGCGGCTCCAGCGCAGGCCGGGAAGCCCTACGCCTTCGACTGGTTCGTTCCGGTCAACCATCCGCTCGCCTCCAAAGTGGGCTGGATGAACATCAACAACATCTCCTCCGCCTTGTTCTCGCTGCCGATCGGCTTCCTGACCATCATCGTGGTATCCTTGATGACCAAGGAACCATCGAAAGAGATCCGTGACATGGTCGATGCCACGCGGCGTCCGCGCGGCGAGCAGATCTTCCAGGACAAGGACAGTGCCGCGGTCGCGCACTGAGCCCCGGTTCTGAGACACGTACGGGAGCGGGGCCTTGTGCCCCGCTCTTCGTTTGAGGCATGGTCACCTCCGACTCCGACCGCCATCACACTCCAGAGGCGAGCGTCTGCGATGAGCTTGAGCGACAACTTCCTGGCGCACTGGTATTACCACCTGCCCAACCTGGCCATGGCGGCGCTGATCTACACCATCATCGGGCGTTATGTGCTGGAACTGATGTTCGAGATCATCGGCGGTCGCAAGGACGCCGTCATCCTGAACGTGTTCCGTGGCGTCACCGACCCCGCCGCCAAGCTCGTACGGGCGATCACGCCGGCCGTCGTGCCGAACGGGCTGTGCCTCATTCTCTCCATCGTCTGGCTGATGGCCATGCGCATGGCCTGGTTCCTCACCTGCGTCGCCTTCGGCATGCGACCGAACATCGCCGGATGAAGGAGCCCCTCATGACGGATCCCAAAGACGGCAACGACAGCATGGAGTCTCGCGAGCAGTCCTTGCAGAAGGATGTGCTGCTGGTGGCCACCGCGGCCGTCTCGCTGATCAATGGCGCCAGCGTCTCGCCGCTGTTCGATCCCGTGTTCTTCCTGCTGCGCCCGTTTGTGGCGCAGATTGCCTCGAGCCCCCTGGTACTGTTCTACATGACGTCGATCTTTCTCTCCGCCATGACCCTGCTGCTGGCCGGCGTGCCGGCAGCAATCTATGAGCGCCTGCGCGGTGAGACCGACAGCACGCCGATCTCGATCGGCATCTGGCTGATCGCCACCATCCTGCTGTCAATTCCGGGCCTGATGGGCCTCCTAGGCGCCGGTCAGTAGCCTCGATTGAGCTTTTCACGATTGCGAGATCGGCGCAGCGCGCGATTGAAATACGGCTGGTTTCGGTCTCAAATCCAGGCCTTGGGAAGGGTGACAGCTGTCCTGCGACAGCGCCTGGAGCATTGCATGCTGGAGCGGATCGAGCGCGTGGCGCATCTCTCGGTGGCCAGGGCTTGCGGATTTGCAGCCGTGGCCATCGGCACCATGATCGTCGGCTTCTCCGGTGACATGCAGTTGGCGCTCAAGGCCGGCGGTTTCCTCACCCTGCTGGTTTGCCTAGTGCTGTTGCTCAAAGCCCAACTCGTGCGCACCCAACCCTACAAGCGCACCGAGGTGTGGCTTATGCTGCGGCCGGAGGAGCGTCCGCAAGCAGCCATCGCCCAGCAGATCATCGCCACGGTACTGCGCGAAACCTATCTGCAATTCGCGCTACATGCGGGGCTGTGCGCCGCTGGCTGTCTGACTGGATCCCTGCTGCTGGCGCTGCTGCGCTAGCGCGCTGTCCGCCGGCTGTCGATCGCGAAAACCAACTAGGTGATGCAGGTTGGGTCAAGCCCTGCACTTGCGCGACCCAACATGCATTCCCGAGGCGTTGCTGTTGGGTCGCGCTGCGGTAGATCCAACCTACATGGAGCGTGCGCTACAGCGCTGTCCGCCATCGTCAGGCCGCACCGCCAGCCGCCGTGATCGCCGCAACTGTGGCCGCGGCCGAGGCCTCGCTCTCGTCCAGCACCGCGACCTTGGCCCCTTCCTCACCCAACCGCCACGCCGTGGCGCCGCCATCATCCGTGATGATGGCCACCCCTCCACGCAATCCGCGCATGTGCTCGCTCCACACCTTGCGGCGGCGCCGCCGCTCTGCATACTCGACCCTGTCGGCGGCGGGTCAAGGCCGCAACGACCGGCACAGCGCATCGCCGCCACGTCGGCGCCCGCAAGTAACCTCACCAGGATTGGCACCATGGCAGATGCGGTTGGGGCAGACGCAACGGCAGAGGATCTGATCCTCGATGGGCTCGTGCGGCCACGCCCGGGCTTACGCGGCCAATACGAGGCGCTCCTTCCCTCGACCTCAGTGCAATGCCATGCCGCCAACCTGATGCCGCTCGGCAATGGCGATCTCGGCTGCGTCTGGTTTGGTGGCACGCAGGAAGGCATGGCCGACATCTCGATCCATTTTTCGCGCCTCAAACCCGGCAGCGACTGTTGGACACAAGCCCGCCGCCTCGAAGATGATCCAACCCGCTCCGAGCAGAACCCGATCCTTTTCCCGATGCCCGACGGCCCTCTGATGCTGCTCTACACGTCGCAGCGCTCCGGCAACCAGGACACCGCCATCGTCCGCCACCGCAGCTCCACCGATCACGGCGCGACCTGGTCACCTCCATCCACGCTGATCGACACGCCCGGCACCTTCGTGCGCCAGCCGTTGCATATCGGACCGGACGGCGAATGGCTGCTGCCGGTCTTCGCGTGCCGCACGCGCCCCGGCGAACGCTGGACCGGCAACTTCGACACCAGCGCCGTCATGATCTCGCGCGACCAGGGCCGCAACTGGGAGCAGCATCCGGTGCCGGCGAGCGAGGGCTGCGTACACATGAACATTCTGGGGCTCAGGGATGGCACTTTGCTCGCGCTCTATCGCAGCCGCTGGGCCGATCACATCTATGCCAGCCGTTCCAGCGACGGCGGCCGCACCTGGTCGCCACCAGCTGCCACCGCGCTCCCCAACAACAACGCGTCGATCCAAGCCACGGTGTTAGCCGACGGCCGCATCGCCCTGGTCTACAACGCCAGCAGTGCGGCCAACGCCCCTGAACGCCGCCAATCGCTTTATGACGAGATCCCCGACGACATCCCGCCGGTCACACCCACCGCCGCACCACACGCCCTCGCAGCCCCCGCCCGCACCGCCTTCTGGGGCGCGCCTCGTGCCCCCCTCTGCCTCACCCTGTCCGGGGATAAAGGTCTCTCCTGGAGCCCCCCGCAAGTCCTCGATGTCAGCGACGGCTACTGCATGACCAACAACTCGCGCGATGGTCTCAACCGCGAGCTGTCCTACCCCTCGATCCGCCAAACGCCCGATGGCACGGTGCACATCGCCTATACGTACTTTCGCCGCGCAATCAAATACTTGGCGCTTGATGTCGTGTGAGTAGCCGTCGCTTGGAGGGGCCAAACCAAGCTCATGCCAGCAACAGGGCGCCAGCGGTCGATCAGCCCACTTGCAATCTTTAACGGACCCTGAAGTTCCTTTCCCCGCTATTCACCTTGCGACGGAATATCCGTCGTCGATAGGTTTAGTTTCCTATCGTTTCGCGGTATGATCCTGCTCGGTGCAATAGCAGTCGAGTCTGATCGTGACCTGTCAAGAATTCAAACTCCAGATCTCACAACCGCCCCTGGTCGGTCCGCACAGCGACCCCATCGAGCCGGCCCGCCGCTCGACCCGCCTGATGCGCCTCATCCAAGGCATCATCGCGCAGATCTACGCCATTCATCCCCGCGACCTGCTCAGCCCAAACCGTGGCCTGACCCAGGTTGCCCATGCGCGGCAGATCGCCATGTATCTGGCCCACGTCATCTGCGGCATCGACTTGTCGGAGATCGGCCGCGCCTACGGCCGTGATCGCACCACGGTGCGCTACGCCTGCGGCGCCGTCGAGGATCGCCGCGACGATCCTGATTTCGATCTCACGATCGAGCTGGTGGTCGGCATTTTCCGCCATTTGCGCGACGCCACCTATCCCGATGCCCTCGAGCCCCAGACCTGAGGCCTGCCCCATGTCAACCGCACCCGAATTTGTCCTGCTGCAGCCTGCACTCCGACCGGATCTGGCGTTCCTGGCCCGCCTCGCCCGGCGCGGCACCATCATCACCCTTGCAACGGTCAGCGACGCGGCGGATTGCCAGCGGATTGTCGGGCGCTGGTCCACCGAGGGCGAACCGCGCGCCGACGTCGCAGCCGATGCCGATGCGCCGGCCATTGCACCGGAAATTCTGGCCGCAGCCTTGGCCGAAGGCTTCCTGACGCCGGCCAAGGCCGCCGATTGCTATCGCCTCAGCGCCAAAGGCCGGTCGCATCTGCGCCGGGCCCGGGCACTGGCATCAGCCGCAGCTGTCGTCGCCGCCAGCGCCCAGCGCACGACTCCATCCGAACCCCGCGAACCCGAGCTCAATCCGGCCGAAAGCCCGATCGCCTGGCTCCGCCGCCGCCTCGACCGGGATGGACAGCCGATGTTGAGCGACGCCCAGTTCGAGGCCGGCGAGCGGCTGCGCGCGGATTTGTGGTATGGTGGCCTCACGCCCCGTGTCACGCAGAGCTGGAGCGGCATGCCCCAGTCCCGCCGCTCCCCTCGCACCGCGCCGGGCGGTAGCGCCACCATGACGGATACCCTCGTCGCAGCCCGCCGGCGCATCAACCGGGCGCTCGAGGCCATCGGCCCGGAACATGGCAACCTGCTGATCGACGTCTGCGGACATCTGCGCGGGCTGGAAGAACTCGAGACGGCCAACCGCTGGCCGCAACGATCGGCAAAACTCATGCTGCAGCTGGCACTCACCGCGCTGGCCCGCCACTATGGGCTGCTGCCGGCCGCCAATGCCGACGCCATTCTGCGCCAGCGCATGCGGCACTGGGGCACCGACGACTACCGCCCGAAACTCGAGCGCTGGCGGCAATGAGGTCAGGCGACGCCGACGGCCCGGGCATCGGCACGAATGCGCTCGACCATGGAGTTGAGGCCGTTGGAGCGCTGCGGCGTCAGGTGCTCGCGCAAGCCGAAGCCGGCCAGGATCGCCTGCGCGTCGATGGCCAGGATCTCGGCCGTGGTCTTGCCCGAATAGACGGCGAGCAGCAGTGCCACCAGCCCGCGCACGATGTGTGCGTCGCTCTCGCCCGCGAAATGCAGCACCGGCACCCCGCCTGGCCCCATCTCGCGCCGGGTCGCAAGCCACACCTGGCTGGCGCAGCCCCGCACCTTGTTGGCGTCCGTCTTCAGCCGTTCAGGCAGATCCGGTACCGACCGGCCGAGCTCGATCAGATAGCGGTAGCGGTCCTCCCAATCGTCGAGGATCTCGAAGTCAGCGCGGATGTCGTCGATCGTTGGCGACGCGGTCATGGGGCGCGCTCCTGGTCGGTGAAGCCTTATTCGGCTATCAATTGGCGCGCGCGGTCCCGGGACGCAAGGGTCCCTCATGTCGCGATCGACCGGGCAGCGATGCCTCAGGCGCCCGAGCGGGTCGTGCGGCCACGCCAGCCGGGGCCCAGATCGTCGGGCGTCAAAGTGCCAACGGCCGGTTTCAGGCTGGCGCCGGCGGGCCGCTCCGGCCCTGCTGCCGGCCCCTGCATCCGCTCGGTCGCGACGTCGATCGCCATGCGCGCGCCAAACTCCAGCTTCGAGCGGAACGTCGCCCAATGCTCGGCGCCCTTCGCGCACAAGTTTTTATTGCGGTCGCAGAACGTCGCCGCCTGGTGCGCGGCGCTCGACACGGTCGCATAGAGCTTCGCCTGCTGCTGCTGGTCGGTCGGCAGCACCAGCACGACCAGCGACAACCAGAACACGGTCCGGAAGAAAAACATCTGAGCCATCCCCTCACGTGGATCTTGTTTCGATCCTTGTTGTGAGGCTCCGTTTTACCAGCCGCGGGCAAATACCAGGCCAAGACGGGCCTGCGGATTAGCCGCGAATTGAGCCCGTATCCAAGACAAAACTGCCTCAAATTCAATGCACTTTGACGGTCTTCGCGCCGCTCGGTCCATAGCCCCGGCGTCCAGCCGCGAACCACCCTTTCAACCTTCCTTAAACATGATCCGCGACAGTGCCCGCAGCTGTGACAGGGATGCTGCCGACTTGCGGCTGCACGTGGTGCGTGATGATCGAACAAGCTCGCGTTTTCGCGATCGGAGCCAACGATTACTTCCGCGAATGGGTGCACCCGGATGTGCGCGGCGATGCCGTGCTCAAGGCCCGTCACTCGTCGCTGATCGCCTCGCACATGTTGGGCGGCATCGTATCCGCCTTCGTCTTTGCCGGCTATTTTGCCTGGACCGGCGCCCCGGGCGTCGCGGCCATGGTGGCGGCGGCCTGCTTTCTGTCCCCCATCGCCATTGCCGTGTTCTTGTCCCGCACGGGCCGTCTCGAGATCGCGCACCTGTTGTCGGCTGCCCAGTTGGCGGCGCTGGTGACGTTGGCCGCGGCGCTCTCAGGCGGCACGCAGTCCTTCGCCCTTGTCTGGCTCGCCATCGTGCCGTTGGAGGCCGCGCTTTCGACCGACCGGCGCATGATGATCATCGCCACGGCGTTGGCCGTCGCAGCCCTCGCCGGGTTGCATGTCGCAGCCGGTGCCGATTGGCTCCCCGACCCCGTGCAATTGCCGATCAGCACCCAAGGCGCCGCCTTCGCCGCCTGCCTCGGTGCCGTCGCCTATGCCGGCGCCATCGCCGCCAATGTGCAGCAGATCCATCGTGGCGCCGCCCGTGAGCTGGAAGCCAGCCGCGAGAGCTATCGCCTGATCGCTGAGAACGCCAACGACCTCATCACGCGTCACGAAGCCGACGGCACCATCTCTTTTGCCTCTTTGGCAAGCCACCCCTTGCTTGGCCTCGCACCCGACGCGCTTATGGCCCGAGGCTTCCAGGCCCGCCTGGCGACGGCCGATCATGCGCGCTACCTGACTGCCATCCAGCACTGCTTTGACTCCGGCGCCCCGGCCGCCGAGGCCTTCTGCCTGGCGTCCATCGACAGCGCCCCCGCCGATGCCCCGCCGACCTGGGTCGAGATGCGCTGCCAGCGCGTCGATGCCACCGGCACGGGCCAGGGCCGCCGTACCGTCGTCGTCGTCACCCGCGACATCACCCGGGCCAAGGCCGAGGCCACCGCGCTGGCGCTGGCGCGCGAAGAAGCCGACCGCGCCAACCGCGCCAAGACCGCGTTCCTCGCCACCATGAGCCACGAGTTGCGCACGCCACTCTCAGCCATCATCGGTTTTGCCGAGATCCTGCACCGCGAGCTGCTCATCAAGGCCCGCGAGCCCAAGCACGCCGACTATTGCCGCATCATCCATCAGAGCGGCGAGCACCTGCTGAGCCTCGTCAAGGATCTGCTCGACGTCTCGCGCATCGAGTCGGGCCATCTGAGCATCGAGCCCGAGCCCTTTGCCCTCGACGAGGTCGCCGTTGCAGCCATCGAGACGTTGCGGCCGCAAGCCGACAGCAAGGGTCTCAAGCTCGTGACGAAGCTCGATCCCGCACTCCCCGACCTCCTCGCCGACCGGCGCGCGACCAAGCAGATCCTGATCAATCTGGTGTCCAATGCCGTGAAATTCACCGACACCGGCGGCACCGTCTCGGTGTACGCCACCGCCGTCGGCGATCACATCGAGATCACCGTCGCCGACGACGGCATCGGCATCGAGCCCGACGACCTCGCGCGCATCGTGCAGCCCTTCTACCAGGTCGAAACCAGCTACGCCCGCCAGAACGAAGGGGTCGGCCTCGGCCTCTCCATCGTGCGCGGCCTGATCGACCTGCATGGCGGCACACTGCGCATCGAGAGTGAGCCCGGCTCCGGCTCGCGCTTCATTGTTCGCCTGCCGGCCGATGTCCCTGGCGAGGCAGGCGCCACCGCATCCGCCACGGCCGCTGCAGCCCTACCGCCGCACATCATCGATCTGGCGCAGATCCACGCCGAGCACCAGTCAATCGCCAACCCCGCGCCATCGCTGGCCGCCGCCGAAATCAAACCTCGCGCCGTCGTCAACGGCTAGTCAACGGTGCCGCCCCACGCCTATCCCGCAGCATCGGGCAGGCCAATGCCCCAGGCTCGACAGAGACTCCCATGAGCATGACGCCGAAGCACGCCCGACTCGCCTTCGCCGCCTTCCTCGCCATCGGCACCGGCATCGTCCTCAACGTCCTCTATTTCCAGGACCGCTCCATCGCGTCGGCAGCCGACCGCGCCAAACTCGACAAAGCCCAGCAGCGCGCGCTCACCGATCGCAATCGCCGCCTGGCGCTCGATCCGAAGGAAGCCGCCGACAAGCCGGTATCGCGCGCGGCGGCCAAGTCCGAGGCCAAGGTGGCCCTCAATGCGGCCGTCGTGCAACCGGACCCGCCGGCCGGCCCGCGCGTCGGCCGCTTCTCGCCGCAACCGCCGCCTGCCGCAGCGAAGCCCCAGCCTGCCGCCGACGTCGAGGCCGAGCGCTCCCCCGATACGGTGCGCGCCGTCCACCAGCGTCTGGCCACGCTCGGCTATGAGCCCGGCGCCCCCAGCGCCGTGCCGGGCCTCCTCATGCGCAGCGCCATCATGGCCTACGAGCATGATCACGGCCTGCCGCTGACGGGCGAGCCGTCGGATTTGCTGCTGCGTCTCATGGACAATGCGCCGGGTGCCCGCGAGGCCGCCGTCCGCGCTGGTCGCCAGTCGCGCGCCAGCAACGCCGAGCAGGTGCTGCGCACGGTGCAGCAGTCGCTGGCCGCGCTCGGCTACTTCTCGGCCAAGATCGACGGTCGACCCGGCGAAGAAACCGAGCGTTCCATCCGCGAGTACGAGATGGATTCAGGCCTCGTCCCGACCGGCCGCGTCTCAGCCCCGCTCCTCGTCAAGCTCGCCCGCGCCAACAGTGCCACCCGCCCCGCCACCGGCACCAAGGTACCGCCGCGCTGAGCCTTGCCACCCGTACCTTGCCCGCGCTAACTGGCGCCCATGCGGCTGAAGTCTGAAATCTGGGTCAAGGCCCTGTTGCATCGCGCGGCCAGCGCCGGTCGCCCGGGCGTCGTTGCGCGCCGCGGGGACAGCGACGCCGGTGCCATTCTGGTCGTCGTCGCTCGCCTCGACGGCACCGCCGATCTTTACGGGCCGGCGCCCGCAGGCCTCGAAAGCTCAGATGGCGAGCGTCTCTTGCAACCGCTGAAGACCCGGGCGCCGGAGGCCGACATTGCCCTCGCCATTGAGCGCGAGATCCGCATCGACAGCGATGTCTGGGTGGTCGAGATCGAGGACCGTGCGGGCCAGCACTTCCTCGACGGTTGGCTGATGCCGCCATCCAGCGCCGACCCGCGTCGCTGAGACCACGCGCTCCAGATTCCACCCACTCCATCGGCAAGTCTTCCGTAACCGGAAAGACACGCCGCATCAACCACCCGCAACCCGTTAACCAGTCATTAACCGGCGATCGGCTGTGATGCGTCCCGATGACACTGCGTCGCCGGACTCCGCAGCCGCCGCAGAATCAGGCACTGAACATGCCAGCCGCCGGAGGGGGCGTCCCATGGCCGACATCCTCGAGTTCCGAGTCAAATCCACACCGACCGCACCGCCGCGCAGCAAACGCCGGCGCAAGGCGGCCGAGATCGTGATCTTTCCCGGTATTCGCTACGAGCGATGGGAAGACGCGCCTTCGTCAGATAGCGCCAAGGTTCCCGAGCGCGACACGCTGCGGCTGGTGGAATAACTGCCGCTGCGACGTCGGCACAAGCAACGGCCTGCGAAACGGACGCCCAGTCACGGCTGGCGCGGCGCACAGCGGGCCTGATGCAACGCATACTCGGTCTCCGCCGCATGTGAGCGGCTGCGCACCGTGCCGCGCACAATCATGAACCCTTCATTGCTCGGCACAGAGATCTGCGACGCCGACGTATCCGCCTGCCGCCCCATGTTCAGGAACCCGAAATAGCGATCCTGCGCCGGCACAAGCGTCAGCACCAATTCGAAGCGCCGCAGATCCTGCGCCGGCACCACATAGAAGTTGTCACCGCTGGCCGTATAGAGGCCGAGCGTCCAACCCTTGTCTGGCAGCACAGCGGCGATATCGACAGGGCCACTCGCGACATTGAACCGGCATACGGCAATGCGCTCGTCGGCGGCAAGAAAGGGCAGCACCGTCAGCTCGGGCGATGCCGGCGGCAGCACGCGGAGCACATTGAACGGCAGGCCCGCTGAGATCCGCTGGAAGGCGCTGGCCCTGGCGAACTGGGGGATCACCAGCGTCGCCACGATATGCACGATGCCGCCCGCCACGAAGGCGACCGCCAAGGCCTGCCAACTCAAGCGCCGCATCCAATCGACCGTCACCGGCATGCCGTCCTCCTGATGACAGGCATGATCAGATTGGCCCGATCACCACCCTTGGGCTCTTCGATGCGCAGCTGCAGGGCCAGCCGTCCGCCGCCACCGGTCGGCAGCCAGTTGCCGGGCCGTGCGCTGCGCGACAGCGTGACGCCGAACTGTCCACCGGGCGTCCGCAGCAGATTGGCGCTATTGAAACTGTAGCGCTCCGCTGGGTTGGGGATCAGACGGCCGCGATCGTCGAACACCGCAAGACTCCAGAACGCCGCGTCGGGCTCGATGCCTTCGACCACGTACTCGCACGAGGAGAACAGCGCATTGCCATCGCTATCGGTGATGGCCTGGTAGGTCTGCGCCAGGGCC
The DNA here is from genome assembly GCA_046154645.1 of Hyphomicrobiaceae bacterium. Lineage (GTDB taxonomy): Bacteria > Pseudomonadota > Alphaproteobacteria > Rhizobiales > Hyphomicrobiaceae. Next base: position 160,138 of record JBJXDZ010000004.1, on the reverse strand, counting down.
GAGGACACCGGCAAGGTGCCCCGCCGCAAGAAGTGCGCCCGTGTATAGGGATCTGCGTCGGCGCGCCCGGCCGCGGTCCACGTCACCCAAGGACCTTGCTTGCGCGTGGTCAGCAGTGAGCCCTTCTCGATCATGTACCATGACGAGGTAAGGCCACCGACAATGGCGACCAGGACGAACATGACGACGTTGGCGATCACCAAAAACCTCGTGTTGTTGCAGCCCGCTCGGTCTGCCGTGACAGCCGAGCCGCACTTGGAACCTGTGCCGGCACCGGCCGCCTGAGCCGCGGTTGAAACACCGCCGGCGTCTGCACGGCTATTGCCGCACCACCCCGGGAGGCCCTTCCGCCCGTTTCGGCCGCCCTGGCGGCTGTGTCTGTGGCGCCGGCGCTGCACCCGGCGGCGTCCCGCTCGAAGGCACCGGCTGACGTCCCGATGGCGCCACGGCCGGGCGCGGCGTCCCTTGCGTGGCGGGCGGCGCCACAGGCGGCGCTGCGGCCGGTGGCGCGGCAGCAGCCGGCTGTGTGGCAGCGGGGGCCGGCACCGCTTCCGGCTCCGGCGGCACCGCGATGCCGGCAGCCATGCGCATGGCTGACGACACCCGCTTCAGCGCCGAGCGGGCCTGGTCGCTCATCAGGCTCACCCGCTTCTGCTGGCCCGCTGCCTGCGCCGCCGGCTGGGCGACCTGCGGCTGCTGGCGCTTGAGCTCCTCGAGCCGCTGACGCTCCGCCACTTGCGTTGGATGCAAGGGCAGGCCCGGGATCTGCGGGATATCCATCGACGAATGTGCCACCGACATGAACCCTTGCCAGACCACGGCTGGAATGCTGCCACCGGTGACATTGCCCATTGGCCGGAAGTCGTCGTTGCCGATCCACACCCCTGTCACATAGGCACCACTGAAGCCGACGAACCAGGCATCGCGATAGCTCGACGAGGTGCCGGTCTTGCCGGCTGTGTAGGTGAAATCGAGTTGCGCCTTCTTGCCTGTCCCCTCGGTCACCACCATGTGCATCATCTGATTCATGAACTCGGCATGCCGCACATTGATAACCTGCGGCGCCGGCGGCTCATGCTGGTCCCGGCTGTAGATCACCTCGCCGCGCGAGTTGGTGATTTCGAGAATGGCGTAGGGCGTCGTCAGGCGGCCGCCGTTGGCAAACGTGCCAAAGGCTGCCGTGTGCTGCAGCGGCGTGATGCCGCCGTCTCCCAGCGCCATGGAGCAGGTCTTCTTGACGCCTTGGACGCCGAGCCGCTGCGTCATCTCGACGACGTTGTCGCGGTCGTATTTCAGCGACAGATCAACGGCCACCGTATTCAGCGACTTGGCGAACGCGACGCCGAGCGACAGACTGCCGCCGCCGCCCGTGCTGCCGTCGTAGTTCTTCGGGCTCCAATTGCCGCAGCTCACGGAATTGTCACGCACCACCGACTTCGGATTGAGGCCGCGCTCCACGGCGTTGGCATAGACGTAGAGCTTGAACGACGAGCCGGGCTGCCGGCGCGCGTGGGTGGCGCGGTTGAATTGGCTCTCGCCGTAGTCGGTGCCCCCGACCAGCGCCCGCACGGCGCCATCCGGCTCCATCGCCACCAGTGCTCCCGAGCGCGCGTTCATCTGCTTGCCCTGCTGGCGCAAGGTTGAGATCAGCGCCTGCTCCGCCGCCTGCTGCAGACCGAGATCGATGGTCGTGCGCGCGGTGATGACGAAATGGCCGCGGCCTTCCGCAACCCGCTGGATCTCCTCGAAGGCCCAGTCGAGATACCAGTCCGGGCTGTAGGGCAGCCGCGTCTCGATCGGCTTGGCCGGATTGAGACGGGCAGCGTGCACCTGGCCTGCCGTCATGAAGCCGGCTTCAACCAGGTTCGAGAGCACGTCATTGGCCCGCGCCCGCGACGCACCGAGGTCGACGTGGGGGGCGAACTTGGTCGGCGCCTTGAACAGGCCCGCCATCATGGCCGCCTCGGCCAGATTGACGTCGCGCACCGACTTGCCGAAGTAGAACTGCGCTGCCGCTTCGACGCCGAACGTGCCGCCGCCCATATAGGCGCGGTCGAAATAGAGCTTGAGGATCTCGCGCTTGGTGTAGCGCGCCTCCAGCCAGAAAGCGAGGAACAGCTCCTTGATCTTGCGCGTCAGCGAGCGTTCCGAGGACAGGAACAGGTTCTTGGCCAGCTGCTGCGTCAGCGTCGAGCCGCCCTGCACCGTCTCGCCGGCATTGATGTTGGTCGCCAGGGCCCGGAAGGTGCCGATGACGTCGACACCGAAATGCTCGAAGAACCGTCGATCTTCGGTCGCCAGCGTGGCCTGGATCAAATGCTCGGGAATGTCCTCGAGCGGGATCGAGTCGTTGTGCAGGATGCCGCGCTGGCCGATCTCCTTGCCATGCCGGTCGAGAAACTTGACGCTGTACTTGCCGGTCGATAGTGCCTTCGACTCGTCGATCTCCAGGAAGGCCGGGATCGCCAGCGCATACATGACCACCAGACCGCCGGCCAGTAGCGTCACGCTCTCGGACGCGGCCTCGTTGACCATCCGCTTCCAGCCCGACAGGCGAAAGCGGGCAAAGAAGCTCGATGCGGCATTCCAGCGGTCCTGCATGTTGTGCCAGGAGCCAGCCAGGCTCGAATCGAGCCAGGAATCGAAATCGCCGAGCCGCCGTCGCACGGCGCCGCGCTGTTGTTGCTTCGAGAACCAGTCCTTCACGCCGCTGCTCCTGTGCCGGCCGCACCCGCATTCTGCGCCCAAGCGGGGGATACGCAAAATGACGAATCGAAGTGACCTCGCAATTGTGGTTATTTATCACCAACGTCTGCAGCAGCGCGAGGGGACACTTTGCACCGACCGGATCCGCCCTTCTGGCGCGTCAAGCAACTGGAGGAGATGAACGCTACCGAGTGGGAATCGCTCTGCGACGGCTGTGGCCGCTGTTGCCTGAACAAGCTCGAGGACGAGGACTCGGGCGAGATCCACCTCACCAAGCTGGCCTGCGGCCTGCTGGATATCGGCACCTGTCGCTGCTCCGACTACACCAATCGCAAGGCACTGATGCCGGATTGCATCCAGATCGACCCGGCCCAGGCCCGGTCCCTGAGCTGGCTCCCGGCCACGTGCGGCTATCGCCTGGTCGCGGAAGGCCGCGATCTTGCCTGGTGGCACCCGCTGGTGTCCGGCTCCCCCGACACCGTGCATGAGGCCGGGATCTCGGTGCGCGGCTGGGCCCGCTCGGAAAAGGGCGTGAAGCTGGAAAACTACTGGCGCTACATCATCACCGACGACGGTAAGCTCAAGTAGCGCCACCCTGATTGGCCGCTCGGGCGCACCAGACGCGAAGAAGCCCGGCAGGAGGGATCCACCGGGCTCCATTTTCTTGCGGGCGATATGCGGTCAGTCCTTGCTCGCGGTCGTGCCGTGCGTGGCGTACCACCAGCGGCGCTGTGCGAAGCGGACATTGGTTGCCGCGGCTGCCCTGCCCTGAGCTTTGGGCGACTGCACCTCAGCGTTGGTCCGTCCAGATTAGATCCGTCTTCCCAAGCACAGGCCGCATCGGTCCATCACGACGCTGGCATACACGCGCTCGTCCAGTCCAGATCATCTCCAGTAGATCAGCACGAGTTGCTACAGTACTTCCGAATTTTCTGAGATGCCGTCCAACGCCACGACTAGCGTTGTCTTGCTCGCAGGACGGCCTGGGACTGCCCGGTGGTAGCATTTTCCTAGACCTCCATTGTTGGTATGCTTGAATGCTGCATCCATTGCGACATTTTGTCAACCGAATTCGATATGCAAGACGGCGTGCCAAATCTCACATTCTGTTCGGCCTTTGGCGGCGGAGTTGCCCACAGGTCAGGCGAGCGTCGCCATCCGTCGCGGCACATGGGTGGACGCAAGCTGCGGCCCGTGCTCAAAGCGTGCCTTGCTCCGCGTACGTGACCTGCCACCATGCAGCCCCCAAGCCCGGTCCGCGCGCGGCGCGCGTTGCCCTTCCCCGAACAAGGCTGGAGAGACGACCTATGCGCAAGCTGATCAAGATCTTGGCCACGCTGGCGGTCGCCATTCTTGTTGCCGTCACCCTGACCCACGTCCGCCCGAAAGTGCCGCGCTCCGCCTTGGCCATTGCCTCCAATGAAACGCAGCACTGCGAAGCGCCGCCGCTGCCCGTTTATCCCAAAACCGCCTACCAGCGTCGTATCGCGGCCAACGATTATCTGGCCTATGCCGTCGCCAGCCTCAACGTCTACAGCAATGGCCAGCCCAAGGGCTTCACGCTCGACAAGCACAGCCCCGAATGGAAGCAGGTCGGCACCTGGGACAGGAGCGGCCTCGCCTTTCGCGTTTATCATCGCGAGGAGGCCAATCGCCTGACGGTGCTCACCGTGCTGCGCGGCACCGAAAGCCTCGATGCCTCCGACTGGCTCGCCAACGCGTCGTGGCTCCTCGCCTGGCTGCCCATTTCGACCGAGTACGACGAGGCCCGGCTGGTGTTCCAGGCCACCCGCAAGCAGGCCTACGCCGCCGCCAAGGGCCGCAAGGTCAGCTTCATCACAGCAGGCCATTCGCTCGGCGGTGGCATTGCCAAGCATATCGCCTATTCCTACCCCTGTGTGTCGGCAGCCGTATTCAATTCCTCCGTCGTGTCCAACCAATTCCGCTTGGCCGAGCCTTACGACAAGGCCCTGATCGTGCATACCTACGAGGATCTCGACCCGCTGACCCGGCTGCAACGCATCTTCATGGCCGAGCCTGACACCGAGACCTATCGGCACTACCGCCAGGATGCCGTCAGCAACAAGCAGGAATTCCAGCATTCCATGACCGGCCTCGCTGTCGGCATGGCACGTCAGGTGCTCACCTGCCAGGAGAAGCGCGCCGAGTGCCCTGTGCCCGCCTCCGACACCCGCGCCCGCCGCCTCTATTGCCAGAGCTGGGGCAAGGACAACCCCCGCTGCAAGAGCCCCTGAGACCAAGCCTTGCGGGGCGAGGCGGCACCGTCTAGAGCTTGCCGCAGACCTTGGCCAATGGGACCAGACCGAACGGAGCGCGAATGCGGGGTATCTTGCTGTTCTTTGATCAGGTGATCATCCAGTTCTTCATTTACCTGATTGTTGCCGGTGCGGTGATGAGCTGGCTGCTCGCGTTCAACGTCATCAATGGGCAGAACAACGTCGTTCGCACCATCTGGAACGCCATCAACGCCATCACCGAGCCGTTGCTGAACCCGATCCGCCGCCTCATGTCGCGCCTGCTGCCGAACCTGCGCGGCATCGATTTGTCGCCGATGGTGCTGATCTTTGCGCTCCTGTTCCTGCGCTACATCATCGAGTACGAACTGCTGCCCCGCGTGTGATGGCGGCGCCGGCGACATCCGACCCGCTCTGCCGGCCGGTTGCCGACGGCGTTGCGTTGCGTGTGCGCCTGACACCCAAATCATCGCGCGATGCGGTCGCCGGCAGCGAAGCCACCGCCGAGGGCTTGGCCCTCAAGGCTCACGTCCGCGCCGTTCCCGAGGACGGCCGCGCCAACGCCGCCCTGGAGGCGCTGGTCGCCAACTGGCTGGGTGTTGCCAAAGGCACCGTTGCCGTGACCAGCGGCGCCAAATCCCGTATCAAGCGCGTCACGGTGACAGGCGATGCCGGTGCCCTGGCAGCCAAGGTGGCCGCGCTGCTTGCAATGACCCGCTAGCGTTCGGAGGACCCAATGGCTGCCCGCATCATCGACGGCAAGGCAATCGCGGAAGCCCTGCGCCGGGACGTTGCCGCCGGTGTCGCAGCCCTCACAGCCAAGGGAATCACACCAGGCCTTGCCGTGGTGCTGGTTGGCCATGATCCCGCCAGCGAGGTCTATGTGCGCAACAAGGCGCGCCAGACCGTCGAATGCGGCATGCGCTCCTTCGAAACCAAACTGAGCCCATCGACGAGCGAAGCCGAGTTGCTGGCGCTGATTGGCAAGCTCAACGCCGACTCCACCGTCCATGGCATTCTCGTGCAGTTGCCGCTGCCAGCCCACATCCGCGCCACCGCCGTCATCGAGGCCATCGCGCCCGAGAAGGATGTCGACGGCTTTCATCCCATCAACGTCGGCCGGCTGGCAACGGGAGAGACCGCCCTCGTCCCCTGTACGCCGCTTGGCTGCATCAAGCTGGCGCGCTCGGTGCACGCCTCCCTCAAGGGCCTCGAAGCCGTGGTCATCGGTCGCTCGAACATCGTCGGCAAACCCGTCGCGCAATTGCTGCTCGCCGAGGACGCCACGGTCACGATTGCCCACTCGCGCACGCGTGATCTGGCCGGCGTGGTCCGCCGCGCCGATCTCGTGGTTGCGGCAGTTGGGCGACCCAACATGGTGCGCGGCGATTGGATCAAGCCCGGAGCCACCGTCATCGACGTCGGCATCAACCGGATCGATGCGGGCGGCGGCAAGACGCGTCTCGTCGGCGATGTCGCCTATGATGAAGCCGTCGCCGTGGCTGGCGCCATCACGCCGGTGCCCGGTGGCGTCGGGCCGATGACCATCGCCTGCCTGCTCGCCAACACGCTGCAGGCCGCCACGCGCAGCGCCACCACCTGAAGCTTTGCCGGAGCCCACCATGTCGCCCAAACTCACCGCCGACGCCCGGGGCGTCTACGTCATCGCCGCCACGCCGTTCCAGGACGATGGCCGCATCGATGACGCCAGCATCGACAGTCTCGTCGAGTTCTACGTGCGCTGCGGCTGCCACGGCATGACCATTCTCGGCGTCATGGGCGAATTCCAGAAGCTCTCCGAGAGCGAAACCATGGCGGTCGCCAAGCGTTTCATCACCGCCGCCCGCGGCCGCATGCCCGTCATCGTCGGCGTCACCAATCCCGGCACCTCGCAGCTGGTCAAGCTGGCGTCCGGCGCCATGGAGGCCGGTGCAGCCGGTGTCATGGCCATGCCGATCTCCGGCCTCAAGACCGACGAGGCCGTGACCGCCTACATGACGGGCATGTTGAAGGCGCTCGGCCCCTCGATTCCCGTTTGCGTGCAGGACTACCCGCAGCTTTCGGGCGTGTATTTCTCCGCCGGCTGCTTCGTGGCGCTGGTCGATGCGTTCCCCCAGATCGTCATGTTCAAGCACGAGGACGCACCGGGCTTGCGCAAGCTCAGCGAGATCCGCCGCAAGCTCGATGGCCGCGCGCACCGCCGCGTCTCGATCATGTGCGGCAACGGCGGCATCCACCTGCCGCAGGAGTATCGCCGCGGCGCCGACGGCGCCATGACCGGCTTCGCTTTCCCGGACATGTTGGTCGCCATGCACAATCTCTTCGCCGCTGGACAAGCCGACGCCGCCGAGGATCTCTACGATCTCTATCTGCCGCTGTTGCGCCACGAGTTCCAGCCGGGCATCGGCCTCGCCATCCGCAAGGAAATCCTGCGCCGCCGTGGCGCCATTGGTTCAGCTGCCGTCCGCGCACCCGGCCCAAAGCTCGACGCCGACGACGTGGCGGAGCTCGATCTTTTCCTCGCGCGCCTCGCAACCAAGACCGGCAAGGCGATCACGACGATCGGCTGAGACCGCACCCAAGCAAAACGGCGGGCGCTCGATGCACCCGCCGCCTCTCTGTCATGTCCAGTCTTCGGTTGCCCAATCAGGCGAGGTCGAAGCGGTCGGCGTTCATGACTTTGGTCCAGGCGGCCACGAAATCACGAACGAACTTCTCCTTGCCGTCGGCGCTGCCGTAGACTTCGGCCAGCGCGCGCAACTGCGAGTTGGAGCCGAAGATAAGGTCCACCCGCGTGCCCGTCCACTTGACAGCACCACTCTTGCGGTCGCGGCCCTCGAACACGTCCTTGGCGTCCGAGACGGCCTTCCACGTCGTGCTCATGTCGAGCAGGTTGACGAAGAAGTCGTTGCTCAGCGCTTCCGGGGTCTTGGTGAAGACGCCGTGCTTGGAGCCATCGGCGTTGGTGTTCAAGACGCGCATTCCGCCGACCAGAGCCGTCATCTCGGGCGCGCTCAGCCCCAGCAGTTGCGCCTTGTCGACCAGCAGCTCCTCTGCCGACACGGTGTACTTGGTCTTGAGATAGTTGCGGAACCCGTCCGCCGCCGGCTCGAGAACCGAGAAGGAGGCAACGTCGGTCTGCGCTTGCGAGGCGTCGGTACGGCCCAGCGTAAACGGCACCGTCACCGCATGGCCAGCCTTTTTCGCCGCCTCTTCGATGGCCGCACAACCAGCCAGCACGATCAGATCGGCAAGCGATACCTTCTTGACCCCGGAGCTGAACTCCTTCTGGATCTTTTCCAGGCCTTGCAGCACCTTTGCCAGTTGCGCGGGCTGATTGACCGCCCAGTCCTTCTGCGGGCTCAGACGAATGCGTGCACCGTTGGCGCCGCCGCGCTTGTCGGAGCCGCGGTATGTCGACGCCGAGCCCCAGGCGGTCGCGACCAGTTGCGAGATGGTAAGGCCTGAGCCAAGGATCTTGGCCTTGAGGGCCGTGATGTCCGTGGCGTCGATCAGCTTGTGGTCGACGGCTGGAACCGGATCCTGCCAGACCAGCACTTCGGCGGGAACCTCGGGCCCGAGATAACGGACGCGGGGTCCCATGTCGCGGTGGGTCAACTTGAACCAGGCCCGGGCAAAAGCGTCTGCGAACTGATCCGGGTTCTTGTGGAAGCGCCGTGAAATCGGCTCGTAGATGGGGTCCATCTTGAGCGCCATATCCGCTGTCGTCATCATCGGGCGATGCTTCTTCGTCGGGTCATGCGCGTCGACCACCATGTGCTGCTCGGCGCAGTTCTTGGGATGCCACTGATGCGCACCGGCGGGGCTCTTCGCGAGTTCCCACTCGTAGCCGAACAGCACGTCGAAATAGCCCATGTCCCATTTGGTCGGATTTGGTTTCCAGGCGCCTTCGATACCGCTTGTGATGGCGTCGCCGCCCTTGCCGCTGCGGAAGCTGCTGAGCCAGCCGAGGCCCTGCGCTTCGATGTCGGCGCCTTCCGGCTCGCGGCCGACATGGGACTCAGGTCCAGCGCCATGCGCCTTGCCGAACGTGTGTCCGCCGGCGACAAGCGCCACGGTTTCCTCGTCGTTCATGGCCATGCGCGCGAACGTCTCGCGGACATCGCGGCCCGAGGCAACCGGATCCGGCGTGCCGTTCGGTCCTTGCGGATTGACGTAGATCAGGCCCATCTGCACGGCCGCCAGCGGCGTCTCGAGTTGCCGATCGCCTGAATAGCGCTGGTCACCGAGCCAAGTCGTCTCTGCGCCCCAGTAGATATCGTCCTCCGGCTCCCAGATGTCGACACGGCCGCCGCCAAAGCCGAACGTCTTGAAGCCCATCGACTCGAGCGCCACGTTGCCCGTGAGGATCATCAGGTCGGCCCAGGAAATCTTGTTGCCGTACTTCTGCTTGATCGGCCACAGCAGCCGGCGGGCCTTGTCGAGGTTGCCGTTGTCCGGCCAGCTGTTTTCAGGCGCAAACCGATGCGCGCCGTTGGCCGCACCGCCGCGTCCGTCTGCCGTGCGGTAGGTGCCGGCGCTGTGCCAGGCCATGCGTATGAAAAGACCGCCGTAGTGGCCATAGTCTGCGGGCCACCACTCCTGCGAGTCAGTCATCAGCGCGGTGAGGTCCTTCTTCACGGCCTTCAGATCGAGCTTCTTGAATTCTTGGGCATAATTGAACGTCGCGCCCATGGGATTGGACGGAACGGAGTGCTGATGGAGAATCTTGAGGTTCAGCTGGTTCGGCCACCAATCGCGCACCGACCGCGATCCGGCTTTGGCGGGTGTCAGTTGGCCACCCGAAAACGGGCACTTTGCATCGTCAGCCATGTCAGCTCCTGTCGTGGGTTATGTGACTGCGTCGCGTCCGGCATCGCCGGCCTGAGGGGTCGGGCGGCGACGGAGGGTTCGCGAACTTCATTGGAAGTCTTTTGCCGGGCCAATCTAGGCGCCCAGCCGGAAGGTGCGCAATGGGCAACATTAGAACCATTCCAGGGCGCAATGCCGCGTTGAAAACTGCGCTCCTTTCCATCAGTGCGGCACCAGGCGCTTGCCCGCACGTGCCAATGGCCAGAATACGAACGAGGCGCGCCCCAGGATCTGCTCTCGACGCACGAAGCCAAGCCCATACCGGTTCACCGCCATGCGGCTGTCAGCCGAATTGTCACGGTTGTCACCAAGGAAGAAATAGTGTCCAGCGGGGACCTTAACAGGACCAAAGTTATCTCCAGGCCCATTTGGCATTTCGTCGAGAACAATGATCCGCCGCCCTTCGGGTAGAACTTCTTCATATGCTGGAGTGGGCCGTCCTGTGCCCTGGCGAGCGTTATCCCGGCTAACAACATCGGCGATCTTCCGACGGGGCACTTCCTTCCCGTTGAGCCAAACGACGCCTCGACGCAATTCGATCGTCTCTCCTGGCAGTCCCATCAACCGCTTTACATAGATCACGCGCGCTTCTTTCCTGACCAGGACAATGTCGCCGCGTTGAGGATCACTTTGGCGGTATGCAATCATGTCTGCCATCAGATAATCGCCGGCCTCGATAACCGGCTGCATTGACCCTGCCGGTGCATAAAAAGGCCGCAGCAAGGGCGGTAATCCGAGCGAGGGCGCCCACAACAGGAGTGGTACGGCGACCGAGAAGGCCACTGGTAGGGCATAGAAATGCCCTCGATTGAATGGCCGCAGACAATAGTCACGCGATCTCGCCGCAATTTGGATGGCATCAATGACGGACACCAGCAGCACCAGTGCACCAAACCCAGCGAAGGCGGCAAACGCCAGCGGCTCGGCAATCCAACCCCACAGGCCATGGAAACTTGCTGCCAGACTGAAAACGGTCCAGGCGGCCAGTGCTGCCGCCCGTTGCAACCGGCCGAGATAGAGATAGCCCGCGCCGGCACCGAAGACGTTGAGCAGAATGGCAATGATGGCGCTGCGCGGATGCTGCGGCGGCAAAGACGCGGGTTCCGCTCCACTGGACTCATTCGCGGCTGATTGCACCATGGTTTCCCCCTGCGTCCAGCATCACACCTCGTGCCAGATCCAAGTATAGGTCGGAAGCTCGCCGCTGCCCACGTTGGCCTTCAACCGATATCCGACTGTCCGCGGTACCACCTAGCCGCGCCCCCAAATGACCTTGCCGCCGCCGCAAAAGTGCCGCGAAGCATCGCCGTTCTAGAGACGCGCTTGGTGTGTGGCACTGGGGAGTGCGTCAAGCGCGAAGTCGCAATCAGCGGCTGGGGGTTATCACTGGTTTCGCGCGGCAAGAACGTGGCCCGATGGGCCCGTCGCCGATCTTCATCATGTGTTCCACCAGCCGGAGCCGGCAGGGTTCGCCTTGCCGTTCGTGCCGCTCGCACAGAGGAACGGACCTCTGTGCCCTGCGCCGCCCTTTCGCTGCTGGACAGGATACCCATGTCGATCATCCCATCGTCTCGTACCTCCATGACGCTGCTGCTGCTGGCCTGTGCGCTCGCTGCGCCGACAGCCGATGCACAATCGCCGCCGCGCGATCAGGCGCCCCAGCGCACGGCGCAGAAAGCACCGACCAAGCCGACCCCGACCGTCGTCCACAAGCTCGCCATTCAGGTCGGCGAGAACAAGCCTGAGATCATGAATCTGGCACTCAACAATGCCAAGAACGTGCTCGAGCACTTCAAGGCCCGCGGTGAGAAAGTCGAGGTCGAGATCGTCACCTTCGGTCCGGGCCTGCACATGCTGCGCGACGACACCAGCCCGGTGAAGGTCCGCGTCGCCGAAATGGCACTGTCGGAGCCGTCGCTGCGCTTCACGGCCTGCGCCAATACCCAGGCCAATCACGCCAAGGCCGAGCAGAAGACGATCACGCTCGTCAGCGAGGCCAAGCTGTATCCTTCAGGCGTCGTCCGCCTCATGGAGTTGCAGAAGCAGGGCTTCGCTTACGTCCGCCCCTGAGCACGACGCGAGCGTGCCCTCGCGGCACGCCGCAGTGAGCCAACGATGGCGATGGGTCTGCGGGGACCGTCGTCATCACCGTCCAAGACATGAACTTTGGAGGCCAACCTCGTGCCCGCACACGCTCGCAAGATTTTGCTCTGGCTGTCAGCCCTGACAGTCTTCGTCGCAGCGACGCTACCCGTCGTCGCCCAAACGACAGAACCGCCACCACGCGCCGAACCTCGCCGCCAGACCGAAGCGCAAGCCAAGCCGCGCGACAAGGCGGTCGCACAACAGCGGGTCCAGCCAACGCGCGCCGCGACCAGTGAAGCCAAGCGCAAGGAAGCCATCAACTCCTGGACGGTTGGTCTGGCGGCTGGCCGCACCGAAGGCGCACCGCTGCAGTTTGCCGCCGAACTCGCCCGCGTCCTCGACGACGGCGACAACATGCGCGTGCTCCCGATCGTCACGCGCGGCATCTTCGACAACATCTTCGATCTGCTCTATCTGCGCGGCGTCGATGCGGCAATCGTCTACGGCGACGTGCTCGAGCACTTCAAGAAGACGCCCGATATCCAGGGCATCTCGAAGCGCATCAACTTCCTGGTCAACCTGTTTCCATCGGAGTTGCATGTCTTCGTGCGCCCCGAGATCAAGTCGCTGGCTGATCTCGCCGGCAAGCCGGTCAACTTCAATACCGAGGGCACGGCGGCAGCCTACAGCGGTCCCATCATCTTCGAGCGCCTCGGCATCAAGGTCGACGCCCGTTTCGTGCCCCACAATATCGCCATGGAGGAAATGAAGAAGGGGCCCGCCTATGCTGCAACGGTGTGGGTATCGTCGAAGCCACTGGCGCCGTTCCTCAAGGGCAAGTTCCCCGAGGGCTTCAAGTTCCTGCCCGTCGAGCACACCGACAAGCTCGACTATTACATGCCGAGCTATCTCGAGGCCTCGGACTATCCGGCGCTGATCCCGGCCGGCCAACGCATCGCCACCATCTCAGTGCCGGCCGTCCTCGCCGTCTACGATTGGCCCGCTGACACAGACCGCCATCGCCGCGTGGTGCGCTTCGTCGACTACCTCTTCCAGCGCTTCGAGAAACTGCAGACCGAGCCTGGTTACCATCCGAAATGGAAGGACGTGAACCTCGCCGCGACCGTGCCCGGCTGGCAGCGCTTCCGCCCCTTGCAGGATCGGCTCGACAAGATCGCCAGCCAGCCACGCCCACCCGTAGCGCGCACGGTGGAGATCGATACCGCCCTCGCCCGCCGTCAGGCCGAAGCGGCCGCCCCCGGCGATACCGTCGAGCAGGAACGACTCTTCAAGCAATTCCTCGAGTGGTCGAAACAGCAGCGCAAGCCGTAGCCGACGCCGCTGCAGGAAGGGGATGGGACTGGGGGGAGAGATGGGGACGAAATCGATGCGCTCATGGCGCGGCGTGAGCCGGCACGTGCGGATGGTGGCACTTGCCGTTGCCGTCGGCAGCCCTGGCTGGGCTTTGGCCCAGTCCGGCGTGCGGGAAGGTGGTTTGGCGCCGCCTATGCGGGTGCAGGCACCGATCCCGCCCGCCGAGGCCGAAGTGACGGCACCGGCTGTGATCCTGGCCGCGCCTGCCAGCGAGGTGGCGCTTGGCCTGCGCATCACGGGTGGCGCCCCGCCGCCCTCCAACAGCTTTGTGCGCATTCGCGGGCTACCACCAACGGCAGCGCTCTCCGACGGTCACGCCATTTCGCCCGGCGCCTGGGCCGTGCCGCTGTCGGCGATCGAAACGCTCAAACTGGTTTTGCCGACGGGCCTTGCCGGCAAGCGCGAGATCTCCGTCGCTTTGGTGACCTCGGAGGGCCGCGTCATCCACGAGACGAAGGTTGCGCTCGTTGTCGCAGCAGCCGGGCTCATCGCTCCCGAGGCTCGCCCGCCCCAGGCCACGACCATGCCGCCACCCGTCCGCCTGCCCGCACCGGAAGTCGCGCAACCGCCTCCACCGCCTCCACCGCCCGTTGCCCTCGAACGGCCCGCAACCCTGCCACCACCGCCGCCCGCATCGCCTCCGCCGCCACCACCGGCCACCGCCCCCCCGTCCGCCGCACCGCCGCCATTGCCGCCACCGCCTGCAACCAAGGACGCGAAGCCCGCCCAGAGCCCGGAAAGTGTCAAGCGCGCGCAGGGCTATCTCGATCGCGGCCTCACCTTGCTGAAGGAAGGCGACATCGCCTCCGCTCGCCTATTCCTGCAACGGGCGGCCGAGGAGGGCCTCGCCGCCGCCGCTCTCGCCATGGGCGCCACGTTCGACGCCGCCGAACTGGCGCAACTGCGCGCCCACGGCATTCGTCCGGACCCAGCCGAAGCACGGCGCTGGTACGAGCGGGCATCCGAACTCGGCAGCCGGGAGGCCAGCGAGCGCCTGAAGCGATTGGGTGCCCGATAAGCCGCCCGCCGTTTGTTGACAGCCTTGCCGAGGCCGCGCCACAACGTCAGTCCGACAGTTCAGCCATCCTTCTGAAGGACCAGCCCATGAGCACCGCCAGCCTGCAGCGCACCGTCGAGACCGCGTGGGAAATGCGCGACACCGTCAATGCCCAGACCAAAGGTGAGGTGCGCGACGCCGTCAATTCAGCGCTCGACATGCTCGACAAGGGCACCGCGCGCACCGCCGAGAAGAAGGGAGAAGAGTGGATCGTCAATCAGTGGCTCAAGAAGGCCGTGCTGCTGTCATTCCGACTCAACGACATGGGCATGATCTCAGGCGCACCCGGCGGCGCATCGTGGTGGGACAAAGTCCCCTCCAAATTCGCCGGCATGGGACCTGACGACTTCAAGAAGGCAGCCTTCCGCGCCGTACCCGGCGCCATTGTCCGCCGCGGCGCCTACATCGCCCCTTCCGTGGTGCTGATGCCGTCGTTCGTCAATCTCGGCGCCTACGTCGGCGAGCGCACCATGGTCGACACCTGGGCCACCGTCGGCTCCTGCGCCCAGATCGGCAAGGATTGCCACCTCTCCGGCGGCGTCGGCATCGGCGGCGTCCTCGAGCCCTTGCAGGCCAACCCCGTCATCATCGAGGACAACTGCTTCGTCGGCGCCCGCTCCGAGGTGGTCGAGGGCGTCATCGTCGGCGAGGGCTCGGTGCTGTCGATGGGCGTCTTCATCTCGGCCACCACCAAGATCGTCGACCGCTCGAATGGCCGTATCCACGTCGGCAAAGTGCCACCCTACTCGGTCGTGGTTCCGGGCTCCTTGCCGGGAATGCCGCTGCCCAATGGCATGCCGGGGCCGGGCCTCTACTGCGCCGTGATCGTGAAAACGGTCGATGCGCAGACCCGCGCCAAAACCAGCATCAACGATCTGTTGCGGGATTGAAGCTTGGTGAGGCGGACGGCGCCAACCGTCGTCCGCCGGCACTCGCCTCGTCGCGTTTCCCCGTGCTAGATTGCGCGCATGAACCTGCACGCCAAATTCAAGGCCACACGCCCGCAACGTTCGGCTGAGCCGACGCGCCGGCGCTTTACGGCTGATGAACTCGAAGCCATGGAACGCGCCGGCATCCTCGATGCGGAGGAGAAGGTGGAGTTGATCGACGGAGAGATCATCACCATGGCAGCCAAGACTCCGCGCCACGAAGACATGCGCACAGAACTCGCCACGCATTTTTCCGAACGCCACGCGGGTACATTGAAAGTGGCCCAGGAACCGGCCTTCTACCTCTCGGACCACTGGGAGCCGGAGCCCGATATTCTGCTCTTTCCGCGCCATCTGCTGGTGTCGGAGGTGCGCGGCGATACGGCCCTCCTCGTTGTCGAGGTCGCAGTCTCGAGCTTGTCGACTGAATTGACCGTCAAAGCCAACATGTATGCCGCCCACGGCGTGCGCGAATACTGGGTGGTCGATGCGAAGCGGCTGGTGACGCATGTCCATCGCGGGCCCGGCGACAACGGCTATGCGAGCGTGCAGGAAATTCCCGCGGGCCAACGCATTGAGCCGCTGTTGCTGCCCGCTCTCGTCCTCGATCTCGCCGACCTTGGTCTCAAGCCGTTGACGGACGACGAGGCGACCGGCCACGACTGACCCAGCGCTCCCCAGACAACGGAGACCACCGACAATGATCGTCGATGTGCGAACGTATACGCTGATCCCCCGCAAGACGCCGGCCTATGTCGAGATGTTCGAGCGTCTGGCGCTGCCGGTAACGAAGCGGCACGGCCTGCAGTTGATCGGCTACTACACCAGCCAGATCGGCGCATTGAACCAGATCGTGCATTTGTGGCGCTACGAGAGCCTGGCCGATCTCGAACAGAAGCGCGCCGCCCGCGACGCCGATCCGGCCTGGGCCCAGTTCCTGGCCTCGACTGAAGGCATGGTGCTGCTGCAGGACAACAAGATCATGAAGCCGACATCTTTTTCGCCCGAACGCTGAACCAGTCACCAACGCGAAACGCTCACTAACCCGCAGTCAACGATACTTGTCTTTGCATGGCGACCCGCGGCAGCCGTCGCCGACGCCTTCAATGGCCTTTAAGGCAAGTCAGATCAATGTCCTGGCGGGGCCTAGTGGGCGGGGGGCGTTGTGGATCGAGTGAAGTTTGCGCGGTTCGTTGGCCGCTGGTTGCTGACATGCGGCGTCGTCATCTGGCTCAGCGGCCCTATCGCGGCCCGTATCTTGCCCTTGCGGACGGCCTGCGAGGGTGGACCTGTAGCCTGCGCCGCGCTGGCGGCCATGGTGCAGCACGCCACCACCGTCCTGGTGGTCGCCGCACTTGCCTTCATTCTCCTGCGGCTGTGCTATCGGCGCATCCAGGACACGGGTCTGCACAAGCTCTGGCAACTGGCAGGCGTGCTGCCGTTCTGGCTCTGCTGTCGCGAGATCACGGATGGGGCACTCAGCTGTATCGAGCTCAAGCTGCTGTTGGCCTCCTGGCCCGAATACACGTTGCAGCCACCGGTTTTCTTGGCCGCAGCTCTCGCCCTCACCGCTGTCATCGGCCTCATTCCCGGATCAAGCTCCCGTAACGATGGCGGCAGCCCAACCGGCGCCAAGGCCGATCCTTTCGCAGTGACGCCGGCGTCGCTCGGCGCACGGCCTTGATCACCGCATATTGATCGTCGTTCACGAGACCGTTCATTGCTCAATTGATCGTCGTTTAATAAAACTCCTCCACGACCTCGGCCGCATGGCGCCGCCGAGCCGGCGGCCCCGCTCGCCAGCCCCATTCGAGGAGACGTTTCAATATGATGTACGCCCTGTTCAGCTTCCGAGGCCGACTCAATCGCGCGCCCTACTGGGGCTATTCGCTACTGATGCTTGCCGTGCTCTTCGTTCCGATCTTTGCCTTCCTGTTCAGCGCCGCGCTGCGCCTGGAAGGACAGTCACAATCTGAAATCGAAGCCCAGTTGCTGCAGACCTATTTCTGGCCCCTGATGGCCGTCTCCGCCCTCTCGATCTGGCCCTCCCTGGCGTTGGCGGGCAAGCGCCTCCAGGACCACGGCAAGTCTGGCCAGCTGGCCATCCCTCTCATGGCACCGGGACTGGCCTATAATGTTGCGAGCTTTGCGATGCCGAACAGCACCCTGACCTTGGTGCTGGGAAGCATCGTCTTTGCCGTGACGCTCTTCAGCTTCGTGTACCTCGGCTGCATGCGCGGCACGGTCGGCCCGAACCAATATGGCGAGGATCGCGTCATGCCGAAATCTGATCTCGTGCCGGGCTCTGCCCAAGGCGCCTGACCCAACGCTCACCTCAGTCCAAAACATTACGGCGCTGCCCGGCTTGGCAGCGCCGTGATCTCGTTCTCGACCACCTGATCAGTGCCACCTGATCAGTGAATGTCGTCCTGCTCGGCGAAGGCGCGCTTCAAGTCCTCGACCGTAAAACCGGGTTTGCGCGCCTTGTCGAGAATGGCCGCTTCCTTGCGCGCCAGCAGATCGCAGGCCGCCGGAATTTTCTCGGCCACCCCGTGCGGGATGACAACGGCGCCGTGGCGGTCGGCATGGATGAGATCGCCCGAGCGCACCAGCATACCGTGAATGCGCACTTCCACGCCGAAGCCCGCCAGATGCGTGAAGCCATGGCTCGGCGCGATCGAGCCGGCCAACGCCTGGAAGCCTGGCGCCCAGGCGGGAATGTCGCGAATGCACCCATCGGTGATGACGCCGAGCGAGCCCAGCGCCTTGTGCACCGTCGACTGCACCTCACCCCAGAAAGCGCCGAAACCCACGTCTTGGCCGTCGAGATCCTGGATGCAGGTGATGGTCGGGGCGGGCTTCGAAGCAATGTACTCGTAGTACGATACGCGCTGCGCCCGGGCCTCTTTGCCCTGCAGCTCGTGAGCATGCGTGGCCCGCACGGTTGCTGTTCGCGCGTAGCCGACGATGGGCGCCAGATCCGGGAACGGACAGACCAACGGCTTGGTTGTAAAGCCGGTCAGGCGGCGCTCCGGCGCCACAATCTCCAGCGCATTGCAAATGGTCGGCGTATCGATGGCGCGCAGCTGGTCGAGCAGTTTGGCTGTGTGCGGGGCTTTGTCGGTCATGGTGCTTTATCCCTGATATTGATCATTCGTGAGGCGGTCGCGACGTCTCAGCTTTTCCCGGCCTTGGCGCGCGTCTCTGCTTGCTGGGCGCGACGGCCGGCCATCTGCGAGATGTAGCCGCGGTTGTGCGCCGGCGTCACCAGGATCTCGTTGATGCACACATGCACGGGCTGGCTGGCGAGAAACACGAACACCGAGCCCATGTCCTCCGGCTGCACCATGCGCGCCATCGTCTCCGGCAACTCAGGAGGATCGCGCAGCGCCATGATCGGCGTCGCCACCTCGCCTGGGCACACCACCGTGGAGCGAATGCCGTTCTGGCATTCCTCAAGGTTGATCGTATGGCTCATGGCGACGACGCCGTGCTTTGAGGCCGTGTAAAGTGGCCCCGATACGGGCGAGATAAAGCGACCGGCCATCGATGAGGTGTGGATCAATTGGCCATCCTTTTGCGCGCGCATGATCGGCAGCACGGCGCGGGCGCAGTAGGCCGCGCTGGTCAGATTGCCTTGAATGAGCGTGTCGATGGCGGTGGCGTCCAGCTGCTCCCAGGTGCGATTGGGAACGTTGATGCCGGCGTTGTTGACGAGGATGTCGATGCGGCCATGCTCGGCCTTGATTTCCCCGGCAATGCGCTCGACCGATGCCCATTTGGTGAGGTCGCCGGACTTGACCGCGGCCTTGGCCTGGAACTTGGCGATTTTCTCGGCGACCGCCTGCAGCGGCTCCTTGCGCCGTCCGGTCAGAATGACGATGGCACCTGCCTCGGCCAGTGCAATCGCCGCGGCCTCGCCGATGCCCGTCCCGGCGCCCGTGACCCAGGCGACCTTACCCTTGATGCTTCTCACGTTGATCTCCTACGCGTTGTTGCGACGGAGGCTAGACCAGAAGACGGGAGCTGTCACATGCGCGTCTGCACGGGTGCAATGCTCGCTCAACAAACCAGCGCCAGCCTCGGCAAGCTCTATGCTGACCTCAGGCAAGGCCTCATTCCGACTGTCGCGTCAAATTGCCCTCTCAATTCACGCCAACGGCTTTGCTGAGCGTGGCGCCAATCTCGGCGTTGATGACGAGATCGGCGATCTCGTCCTGGTCGGTAGGTTCCCGATTGACGATGACGTAGGCTGCCCCATTGCGCTTGGCCATGATCGGAAAGCCCGCCGCCGGATAGACTACCAGCGACGAACCAACCGTGATCATCAAGTCAGCTTCAAGTGTTACGTCGCGAGCGCGTTCCATCTCGGCCTCCGGCATGGACTGGCCGAAGGAGATGGTGGCGGTCTTGATCATGCCGGCACAGACCGTGCAGATCGGCAATTGCTCGTCGTTGGCGAAGATCTTCGCCACCCACTCGAGCTCGTAACGCCGCTGGCACTCCAGGCAGCTGGCATAGGTGGCATTGCCGTGCAGCTCGATCACCTTGTCGTCGGGAATGCCCGAGGCCTGATGCAGGCCGTCGATGTTCTGGGTGATGACGGCAAGCATCTTGCCGGTCTCGACGAGGCGAGCCAGCGCGCGGTGACCGGCATTGGGTGTGGCTTTGCGCATCACCGCGTCGGTGGCGAACTTGCGCCGCCAGCTTTCACGGCGGGCCTCCGGCGAGGATAAAAAGTCATTGAACTCGATCGGCTTGTACTTGGTCCAGATGCCGCCCGGCGAGCGGAAATCCGGAATGCCGGACTCGGTAGAAATGCCAGCCCCGGTGAACGCCACGATGCGTTTGGCACCCGCGATCCGGCGTTGTAGGTCGTCGATGGATGACATGGTTGCGGCCTCAGATCTACGTCCCCAATGGCTCAAACACGTTATGCTCCGCACCGAGCAGTTCCCGGTAGCGGACATTCACAAACACTTTTTCCCTGTCGCCAAGACGCGGCAATTCCAAAAGGATGCCAATCTCTCTAAGGGTTTGCAGATACTTCGATGCCGCCTGGCGTTTGGCAATGCCTCGCTCGACCACGTCGGCGATCCGGCAATAGGGCTGGGCAAAGATGAGTTCGACAAGTTCGCGGGAGTGGATCTTGGGTGCTCGCTCGCGCAGATGATCCGAAGTCGCGTCCATCAGAGTCCGGATAGCGCGGATTTTCTGCGTGGTCCATCGCGCAGTCGCCTCAACACCGTCCAACGTATAGAGCAGCCACGGAATCCAATCGCCGCGCGTCGTCACCTCGCCCAACAATCGGTAGTATTCGCTGCGTTTGGCGAGGATGTAGCGGCTAAGATAGAGGATGGGCAATTCCAGCAAGCCATCCTGAATGAGAACCAGAACGTTCAGGATGCGTCCCGTCCTGCCATTGCCATCGATGAAGGGATGGATCGCTTCAAACTGATAGTGCTGCACGGCCATGCGCAACACAGGGTCAAGGTCGCTTGGCCCATTGATGAAACTCTCCCAATTGGCCAATAGATTCGGCAACAGGTGGGCTTCCGGGGGCGTGTAGATGATGGTGCCCGTCTGGCTGTTGCGCAACGTCGTGCCCGGGGTGGTGCGGATGTCGAGTTCGACGCCTTTCACCTTTTGGCAAATCTCGATCGCCAGCCGCGTCGATATCGGTCGCTTGGCGAGAGCCCGGAAGGCATCGTAGAGCGCCGCGCGATAGCGAACGGCTTCCTTTGCCGAGGGATCACCGCGGTTATCGGGCAGGCTTGCTTCGCGAAAGATGGCGTCATGGGTCGTGACGATGTTCTCGATCTCGGAGCTGACCTTGGCTTCGAGAAGCGGAATTGAACTCAACACTGTCTGATCCGGGATCAATTGCCCGGCAATCTTGAGCTCAGCCAACGCTGTGCGCGCACCGACGCACTTCCTCAGGACGGCCTTGGTCTCAAGATCAACCTTCGGAGGCAGAAGTGGCAGTTCATTGTGGGGCTTGGCAGGATTGAACATTGGCCATCATCACATGTCGATGAAATCTGATTTTATCGACATCTATGCAACGACTCGTCGTCCGCGTCGACATTGATCGCCCTACATGTCGATAAATTCCAATTTCATCGACATGGAGCGCCCCTCATGTCGACGGCGTCGACATAAGCCGGACCCGATGTCGACGAAATCGACATTTATCGACATGTGGCTATGACACAGCCTTAACCGCCAGCCTTGACCCGCCCCGGCCTTTCGGGCTCTTTACGGCCCCAAACGCGCAGGCAGCGCCCGAATACGACCAGAGACGTACCCGATGGCTATCGAACGCTACAACGCCCCCGACCGCGAGAAGCACTGGCAGAAGGTGTGGGAGGACAAATCCGTCTTCCGCACGGCCACCGATACGACCAAGCCGAAGTGCTATGTGCTCGAAATGTTCCCCTATCCCTCCGGGCGCATTCATATGGGGCACGTGCGCAACTATACGCTCGGCGACGTACTGGCGCGGACGCGGCGCGCCCAGGGCTTCAACGTTCTCCACCCCATGGGCTGGGATGCTTTCGGCCTCGCCGCCGAGAATGCTGCCATGGAGCGCAAGGTCCATCCGGCCAAATGGACCTACGAGAACATCGCCGCCATGAAGGCGCAGCTCAAGTCGATGGGGCTGTCGCTGGACTGGAGCCGTGAGGTGGCGACCTGCCACCCGTCGTACTACGTGCATCAGCAGCACATGTTCCTGGACATGCTGGCAAAAGGGCTGGTCTACCGCAAATCGAGCAAGGTCAACTGGGACCCCGTGGACATGACCGTGCTCGCCAATGAGCAGGTGATCGACGGCCGGGGCTGGCGTTCCGGCGCCGAGGTTGTCCAGCGTGACCTCGAGCAGTGGGCCTTCAAGATCACTGCCTACGCCGAGGAGCTGCTGGAGGCGCTGCAGACGCTGGAGAAGTGGCCGGAGAAGGTGCGGCTGATGCAGGCCAACTGGATTGGCCGCTCGGAGGGCCTGCAGCTGCGCTGGAAGCTCGACCCCAAGACCGCACCGAAGGGGCACACGGAACTGGAGATCTTCACGACGCGCCCCGATACGCTGTTCGGTGCCTCTTTCATGGCCATCGCGCCGGACCACCCGCTGGCCAAGGTTGCGGCTGAAAAGAACCAGGCGTTGGCGGATTTCTGCGACGAGTGCCGGCGCATGGGCACTTCGGTCGCCGAGATCGAGACCGCCGAGAAAAAGGGCTTCGATACGGGCATCAAGGCGGTGCACCCGCTTGATCCGACGTGGCTGGTGCCGATCTATGTCGCCAACTTCATCCTCATGGAGTACGGCACCGGCGCCATCTTCGGCTGCCCGGCGCACGACCAGCGCGACATCGAATTCGCCAAAGCCTACGGCCTGCCCATCATACCCGTGGTAGTGCCGAAGACCGAGCCGCGCCGGGCCCAGGTACTGGCCAAGATCGCCGAAGGCGTTTGCTATACCGACGACGGCGTCATGATCAATTCCAGGTTCCTGGATGGGCTCGATCCGGCCGCAGCCTTCAATGCGGTGGCCGATCGGCTGGAGGCGGAGAAGCTCGCGGGCAAGCCGGTCGCCGCCCGCAAGGTCAATTTCCGCCTGCGCGATTGGGGCCTGTCACGCCAGCGCTATTGGGGCTGCCCGATCCCCGTCGTCCATTGCAAGGATTGCGGCATTGTCCCCGTGCCGACAAAGGAGCTGCCGATCGTGCTGCCGGAGGATGCGACCTTCGATCTGCCCGGCAACCCGCTCGACCGGCACCCGACCTGGAAGCATGTCGCCTGCCCGCAGTGCGCCAAGCCGGCGCAGCGCGAGACCGACACCATGGACACGTTCGTTGATTCCTCCTGGTATTTTGCCCGTTTCACCGCGCCCGACGCCAAGACGCCGACCGTCAAGGAAGCGCTCGACTACTGGATGCCCGTCGACCAGTACATCGGCGGCATCGAGCATGCGATCCTGCATCTCCTCTACTCGCGCTTCTTCTATCGGGCCATGGCTGAGACCGGGCACGCGGGGCAGCGCAATCTGCGGGAGCCGATCTCGGCGTTGTTCACGCAAGGCATGGTCGTGCACGAGACCTACCGGCGGCCCGATACCATGCCGATCCAATGGTTGCTGCCGACCGAGGTGCGCTTCGACGGCGAGGGCGAGGCGCGTACGGCCACCGAAATCGCGACGGGGAAACCTGCCATCATCGGCTCCATCGAGAAGATGTCGAAGTCGAAGA
Organism: Hyphomicrobiaceae bacterium; assembly: GCA_046154645.1. Lineage (GTDB taxonomy): Bacteria > Pseudomonadota > Alphaproteobacteria > Rhizobiales > Hyphomicrobiaceae. Next base: position 136,617 of record JBJXDZ010000004.1, on the reverse strand, counting down.
AGAACCTTGTCGATCCCGACGACATCATTGCCCATTATGGCGCCGACTGCGCGCGCTGGTTCGTGCTCTCCGACAGCCCGCCGGACCGTGACGTGATCTGGACCGAGGCCGGCGTTGCCGGTGCCGGGCGCTTCATCCAGCGCGTCTGGCGCCTGGTCGACGACGTCGTCGAGAAGGGCGCGAAAAAGGGCACGCCAATGCCGGCAGCCCCGGGACCCGAGGCCATCGAGCTGCGCCGGGCCACCCACAAGACCGTCGATGCCGTCGGCAAGAACGTGGAAATGCTGCGTTTCAACGTGGCGGTGGCCCAGGTCTATGAACTGGCCAACGCGCTCTCGGCGGCGCTGCCCAAGGCCGGACCGCAGTCGGCTCCGGGACTGGATTGGTCCATTCGGGAAGCCGGAGAAATCCTTGTTCAATTGATTGGCCCGATGATGCCGCACCTGGGCGAGGAGTGCTGGGCGCGGCTCGGATACAACACCCTGCTGGTAGAACAACCCTGGCCCAAGGCTGATCCGGCCTTGCTCGTTGACGATACTGTCGTCATTGCCGTACAGGTCAACGGTAAGCGCCGGGATGAGCTTTCCATTCGGCGCGACGCAGGCAACGACGAGGTACAGGCAGCGGCTTTGTCACTTGAGGGCGTGGTGCGTGCCCTGGAAGGGCGAACACCGAAGAAGGTGATCGTGGTGCCGCAGAGGATCGTCAATGTGGTCGTGTGATTCACTGCTCCAGCGGTTGGGATCCAGGCTTCGGTCGGGCGGCTTGGTTGTGCTTGCCTTGGTTGGCGTTGCCGGGTTGCTGGCAGGCTGCGCCGACGGCAGCGGCTTCAAGCCCATGTATGCCCAAATCGGCGACGGCCCCCGGCTCGACGAAAAGCTGGCCGCCATTGAAACGGCCCCGATTCCAAGCCGCGTCGGCCAGCGCATCCGCAACGAGCTGATCTTCCAGAACACCGGCGGCGGGGTGGCCGCAACGCCGAAATTCCGGCTCGACATCGCCATCCGTGAGTCCATCGGTACCACCCTGGTCCGGACCTCGGGCGAGGCGGCCAGTCAGGTGTACAATTTGGACGCCACTTTCACCCTGACCGATCTCGCCACCAAGCAGGTGGTACTGCGCGGCAACAGCCACGCCCGCGCTGGCTTCGACCGATCATCCAACATTTATTCCAACGTCCGCGCCCGGGACGACGCCGAGAACAGGTCGGCCCGCACCATCGCCGACGACCTGCGCAGCCGCCTCTCCGCCTTTTTGTCGACGCAGAAATCCTGAAGGCGGAACAGTGCGGGGTCGCATCTCGTCCGCCTGACATATCGGCTCTGTCGCCGGCAGTGCCATGGGCGCACCGAGGCTGATATGGTCGCCATCAAATCGCAAAGCGCCACCTCGTTTCTCGCCAAGCCGGACCCCGGCCTGCGTGCTATCTTGCTCTTTGGCACCGATCCCGGGCTCGTCTCGGAGCGCGCCCAGAAGCTGGCGCAGACGCTCGCGACACGAGAACAGCCCGAAGGTGAGGTGGTTCGCCTAGGCGAGGCCGATCTTGATGGCGACGCCGGCCGGCTGTCTGTTGAACTGCTCACAATGCCCATGTTCGGCGGCGCCAAGATCGTGCGCACCGAGCAGAGCCGCCGCATCACCGCGGCGGTGCTCAAGCCCATTCTCGAAGGGCCGCTGCTGCCGGGTGCCCTGATCGTGGAAGCTGGCAATCTCCGGCCGGACGACGCCTTGCGGGCGCTGTTCGAAAAGGCCGCCAATGCCGCGGCCATCGGTTGCTATGCCGATGAAGGAGCTGCCCTCGGGCAATTGATCCAAGAAATCCTGGGGCGTGCCGGCCTTAAAATTGACCCCGAGGCGCGCCAGGAGCTGCAAGCGCGTCTCGGTGCTGATCGGGGACTGTCGCGCTCCGAGATTGAGAAGCTGGCGCTGTTTGCCAGCGGCGAGGGGACGGTCACGGTCGACCATGTCGAGGCCATCGTCGGCGACGCATCGGAACTGACCATCGACCGCATTCTCGAGGCGGCGACGGCCGGCGACACCCTGACCGCGCTCGCAGAGTTCGATCGAGCCGTGACCTCCGGCGAGAACCCCCAGACCATCGTGCTCGCGGCCCAGCGCCAGTTCCATCGCCTGCACCGCGCCCGCGCCGCCCTCGATGCCGGACGCTCCCTGGACGATGTCATCCGCGGCATGCGGCCCCCGCTTTACTTCAAGGCCCGTGCCGCCTTCGAGCAGCAGTTGCGACGCTGGCCCCTGGCACAACTCGGCATCGCCCAATCACGCATCGCCACCGCCGCCAAGCAGGCCCGTCTGGCCGGCCCCCTCGAGAGCGTCGTCGCCGAGCGGCTCATGCTCGATCTGGCGCGCCTCGCCCGCCAATCGGCGTCAACCACGTCGCGCAATTGAGTGTGGACGGCGGATTGCCGTCGGCGTGAGACCGAGCCTAAGGTGCCGGCGCTGTCACCAAAACCGGCAGGGGCAATGAAACTCAAGCTGCAACCTACGATCTTCGCGGATGCGTGGATCGTTGCGAGTGATCCATTTGTGGATCATCGTGGGTATTTCGCCCGCACCTTCTGCAAGGCTGAGCTGACCGCCGCCGGCCTCGAGTCTCGTTTCGTCCAGCACAGCATGTCGAACTCGCTTGCCAAGGGCACCATTCGCGGCATGCACTTCCAGCGCGCGCCGCACGAAGAGGTCAAGCTTGTGCGCTGCCTGCACGGCGAGATCTTCGACGTCATCGTGGATCTGCGACCGCACTCGCCGACCTTCAAGCGCTGGCAGGCCTTCACGCTGTCGCGCGCCAACCGGTTGCAGCTCTATGTACCCAAAGGCTTCGCGCACGGCTTTCAGGCGCTGACCGACGATGTCGACGTTAACTATCTGATTTCGGAATTCTACGCTCCGGCGTCGGCCGCGGGCGTGCGCTACAATGATCCAGCCTTTGCGATCGACTGGCCGCTGCCGGTGAGCGTCGTCTCCGAGCGTGACGAGGCTTGGCCGGATTTCGCTCAGGCTTGACCTGGCGCCAGCAACCCGGCTGCTGCCAGGCGCAAGGCGACACGTCGCACAAGTTCGAACCCGAGCCCGGCGCGTTCGGCAATGGCCAGAAGATCGCATCGGCCATCCGCCTGATTGAGCACCCATAGCATCGCCATGCGCTCAGCCTCGCTCGGACGCACGCCATCAACAGCGTCATAGAGACCGCGCCGCCCGAGTTGAGGTTCCCCGTAAGGCATTGTGTTGCGCCAGATCTGGTTGCCATCGACCACAGCCAACATGCGCGCAATGAGTTGCAGCGACGCCGCAAGATGCTCTGGCCGAATGAAATCAAGATTGTCGGCAGACGTGTGGTACTCCGGGAAGGTGCCCCAGGCGCTGCGCTGGAAGGAGCCCACCGGGAGATCGAAGCCCGGCGAGCAATACTGGCGCTCGTCGTAGCCATAGGGGGAGAAATCGAGCACCCGCGGCGATAGCCCACAATTGGCCAGCACATGCTGGGCCGCGCGATCGATCACGGCATCGCCGCGACGGCTGCGCTTGTACGTCGGACCTCCCCCATCGCCGACATTGGAGACGACGAGACCGTGCTGGATGCGCCCGACTTCGGATCGGTTCTGCGCCAGCCAGGCAATCGCACCGATCGTCCCCGGGGCCAGCAAGAAGCGATACGACAAGTGCGTTTCAATCCCGCGCATCGCCTCAGCCAAGCATGCCAGCACGGCGATGCCGGAGCAATTGTCGTTGGCCAGCGAGGGATGACAGATGTGGGCCGAGAGCAGCACCTCGTCGGTGGACCGGCCGCGATGGAGGTACTCACCGTAGGTCAGCGCACCCGACGCCAACGTCGCATCGATCACCACATCGTAGAAATCGTCACGCATGGCGGTGCGCACGCTATCGGCCAGGCAGAACCCCCACGCCGGCGCATAGTAGCTCGTGCGATAAGGAATGAGTTCCGGCATGGCGGGGAGTGAGTGCAAGTGCGCTTCGAGCGCGGCGCGGCTCATGCGAGCACGAATGGGCGTGCTGTAGCCGACAACGTGCAGGGAATGATTGGCCACATCGACAACGCGCCGGCCGCTCATGTCGGCAATGTAGGCCGCGCGCATAGTCCATTCCGGCGGCACCGTCCAGTCGAGGATCTCGGTTCCCGAGGCAACCTCATGGATCGTCAACGGCACGTGATCACTCAACAGGCGCAACGTTGCCCGCACGCCGTCGCCGGTGATGCTACGCGCGATGGGAAAGAGCCTGGCCGCCAGCGCATGGATTCGCTCACCTGGGACGGCGAGCGAGGCGAGATCCCCGACTGTTGCTGGCCCGGCGTCCGGCATGTTGGCTCAAGCCGCTTTCGGCGTCAGATGCCGCAGCTCCGGTGATAGCACCCCGGTTGATAGCAATTGCTGAATATGGCCGATGCGCTGATAACGCGGCCCCTCGAAGGAGGCGAGATCGAGGTTCGCAGCCTTGTAGGCCGCGTACATTTCGACGGCACCGCGGCGCGCGTCCCATTGCGGCTGGAAGGCTGGCATGGCACGGCGGATCTTCTCGAAGCTGACGCGATAGGAGCGCTTGTCAGGTCCGGCGTCCGGCGCATACGCGAGCTGGCAACCGGGCACGACATCCGCGACAATCTCGGCGATCTCGCGAATGCGATAGTTGTGTGCGGTCTGGCCGACGTTGAAAGCCTCGTTGAAGACGGCCTGCTCCGGCGCATCCAGCGCACACACGAAGGCATGGGAGATGTCGCGAATGTGCGCAATCGGACGCCACGGCGAGCCGTCGGACTTGAGGTAGATGCGACCCTCGGTGACGGCCCAGGCAACGAGATTGTTGAGCACGATATCGAAGCGTTGGCGCGGAGACAGGCCATAAGCGGTGGCGGGACGCAAGTAGACGGGGCAAAACGACGTGTCGGCGAGCTTGGCGATATCATGCTCGGCGCGAACCTTGGAGACGCCATAGGCCGTCACCGGATTGAGCGCGCCGGTCTCATCGAGCATGTCATCACCGGCGAGGCCGTAGTTGCTGCAGGACGAAGCCAGCAGAAAGCGGCGGACTCCGGCGACTTTGGCGGCTTCGGCAACGCGCACACTGGCGCGATGATTGATGGCGTAGGTGTTCTCGGCATCCAGATTACCGAGCGGATCATTCGAGAGCGCAGCCAGGTGGATCACCGCATCGACGCCGCGGAAGTCGGCGGGCTCGGCATCGCGGACGTCCTTGCTGACCTCGGTGACCTGAGCGATTGCGCCACCGGACTCGAACGTGCAGCGCGCGTAGAGATCGCTGTCGAAGCCGATGACCTCATGGCCGGCGGCCTGCAGCATCGGTACCATGACCGTGCCGATGTAACCCTTGTGCCCCGTCACCATGACCCGCATGACCAACTCCTCTACGTCACTGTCAGCTGGCGATCCGCGCCGGCCAATCCATCACACGAACAAACTGCCAAACTCAACCGAGCCTGAGCTTGCGCCCATGGAAAGCCTCAGCGAGACCGTCAGGGGCCCGGCATTCCATGCCTCGCAGCCGGGCAAGCCCCAAGAACGTGCTCGGCTCGAACCAATCCTTCGAGCGCTGCGACGCGAAATGACGCTCCAGCAACTCGATCTTCCGCGCCATCACCGTCTGGCTCGCCGCCACGTAGACGTTGGGCCGACCCAAATCGCCATCCCATTTGGGAATCTCGTATTCGAGCACGACCTGATCACGGAACGTATTGGTGGTGAGGCACGCCACCTCGCGGTGGTCCTGGTGGGCATCGTCACGCGTGTGCGTGAGAATGACATCCGGTGCAACACGCCGCTTCAGGCCTTCGAACCAGGTCTTGATCTCGACGCCCTGATAGGGGAAGAAGCCGTCCCGAAACCCGGCGATCTCAATCGTGGCAGCCGTCGCGCCTGCAAGAAAATCGGCAGCGGAGGCCCGCGCTTCGCTTTCTCGCTCGCCATTGGCGGACAGCACCACCCAGTGCGCCTCGACGTGAACGCCAGCCGCGATCCAGCCGAGGAGGGTCGCCCCGGCCCCAATCTCGATGTCATCTGAATGGGCGCCGAGACAAAGCACCTTGAGGCGTTCGCCTGGCCGCGCCAACGGCAGGGCTTTCACGTCGTCGTCTCCGACTTCGGGCGGCATTTCTTGCCGAGCGGCTTTGGCGGCGAAGGCACGTCAACCGGCGGCAGCCGCCACGGCATCTTGGCATTGTCGACGAGGTCTTCCAGGTATTGCTTGTCCTTCAAGGTATCCATCGGACACCAGAAGCCCTCATGCTTGTAGGCCAGCAGCTTGTCCTCGGCGATCAGGCGCGCGAAGGGCTCGCCAACCAATTCATCGCCCTCCTCGATGTAGTCGAAGATCTCCGGCCGCATGATGAAGAAGCCGCCATTGATCCAAAGGTCAGCCTGCTTGGCATCGAGGAAGCTGGTGAGACGCCCCTCATCGCCGAAGCCTACCAGATGCATGCTCATCGAGGGGCGCACGGCCAGGAAGGCTGCCACCTTGTTGCTTTTGGCGAACACATCGACCATCTCGGCGAGGTTCACGTCGGAGAGGCCGTCGCTGTAATTGGCGAGAAACATCTCCTCGTTCTCGACATGAGAGCGCACCGCGACAAGGCGTTCGCCAATGTTGCGCGAGATGCCCGTGTCGATCAGCGCTACGCGCCAGTCCTCATGCCGATCGCCGATGATCTCGACATTGCGCCCGAAGCCCGAGACGACGCAATCATTGAACGACTGCGGCCGCCCTGACAGGAAGAAGTCCTTTACGACATTGGCTTTGTAGCCGAGGCAAAGCACGAAGTCCTTGTGGCCATATTGGGCGTAGTACTGCATCAAGTGCCACATGATCGGCTGCTGGCCGATGGGGATCATGGGCTTCGGCACGGCGTCCGAATACTCGCGGATGCGCATGCCCTGGCCGCCGCAGAAGAGGACGGTCTTCATGGCGCTCCATCCTTTCTCGGGTCGATGATGGTGCAGGTCGGAATCGGCACGATGAATTTGCCGCCCCAATCCCCGATGTGCCGCATCTGCTGCATGATCTCGGTCTTGAGGTTCCATGGCAGGATCAGCAGATAATCGGGTCGCGCCTTGTCGATCATCTCCACGGGGTGGATCGGCACATGCTGTCCAGGCGTGAAGCGGCCATGCTTGTAGGGGTTGCGATCAACCGTGAAATCCAGGAAGTCGGGGCCGATGCCGCAGTAGTTGAGCAGCGTATTGCCTTTCCCCGGCGCGCCGTAGCCGCAGATGCGTTTGCCCTCGCGCTTCAACTGGATGAGCGTCGCCAACAGGTCCCGCTTGACTTGCTGCACCCTGGGGCCAAAGCCCGTGTAGGTGGCACCGTCGCGATAGCCAAGGCGGCGTTCGCGCTCCAGGAGGGCCGCAACGCGTGGCGACGGTGTCCTGGCGCTGGCGGCGTGCGCCAGATAGACCCGCAGCGAGCCGCCATGCGTCGGCAACTCCTCGACATCGATCAGCTTCAAGTTGTGCCGCGCGCCCATGATCTCGATCGTGGTCAGCGAGAAGTACGAGAAGTGCTCGTGATAGATGGTGTCGAATTGGCTCTCATCGATCAACCGTTCGAGATGCGGGAACTCAAGTGTAACGACGCCTTCCGGTTTGAGCAGCGTGCGGATGCCGCCGACAAAGTCTTTGAGGTCAGGCACCTGCGCCAGGACATTGTTGCCGGCGATCAGGTCGGCCGCACGCCCCTCCGCCACCATCTTTTCCGCCAGGCGAACGCCGAAGAAATCGACGATGGTTTCCACGCCTTTGGTGCGCGCCACCTCCGCCACATTGGCCGCCGGCTCGACGCCGATTGCGGGCACGCCCAGCGGCTTGAAGTGCTGCAGCAGATAACCATCGTTGCTGGCGAGTTCCACGACCAGGCTCGCGGACCCGAGTTCCAGGCGCTTGGCAATCATCTCGCAGTAGGCCTTGGCGTGGGCCACCCAGCTGGTCGAGAACGACGAAAAATAGGCATACGTCGTGAAGATGTGATCGGGGGCCACGTATTCGCGCAACTGCACGAGGAAGCATGTGTCGCAAATCATCACGCGCAGCGGAAAGTAAGGTTCCATGCGATCGAGCTCACCGGCTTCGAGGAAGCTCTCGCAGAGCGGTGACATGCCGAGATCGACAAAGGTGCGCGACAGCGCCGTGCCACACAACCGGCATGTGTCGCCGTGGCTGTGATCGGGACCAAGTCGCGCCGCAGGCTGCTTGGCCGAGATGGCGGTTTCATCGACATGACGCATCAGAGAACCTGCACGTGAGAGCTTGGCGGGCGCTTTGCCGCACCGGAATTGGCGCTGCCGATATTGCGACGCCGGCCTGCCCCCAGGTGCCGGCCAACGGCGACCTTGGCGCTATAGCCGAGCACGACGGCACAGCACCCGACCTTGGTCATCGCACTGACGGGCTTGCCGAAAGCCGCCGTCAGATACACCCGCAGTTTACGCGCCCTGGGTGAATAGCGAGCGCTCGAACCGCTGACATAGGCCCGCTCCTCGTCACCGGTCAGGGCCCATGTCATGGCTGGATGGAAGCGCTTGCGAAACAACGGCGCACGCGTCTGCTTGAACGGCCCAAGCAGCGCCAGCTCGGCCAAAAATGGCCGGTCGGAGCTCGGAATGTCCTGGATCGAACGCGTTCGGTCGAGCGCCGACCGGCGTACGACGCCAAACATGTGCGAGCCGATGCGACTGTGGAAGATGACGTCGGCGAAGCGACTGAGGGGGGTGCCGCGTTCGGCAAGATCGACCCGATCGACGGGCAATTCGACGCCGGAGTCCGGATCGACAAAGGTACCGGGGCGACCAGGAGCAAAATTACGCCCGCAGGGTCCAATGTAGACGATATCGGCATGGGCCAGAACAACGTCGGGATTGGCCTCGAGCGTGCGCATGCTCTCGGCAAGGTAGCTCGGCTCGTGCAGGTCGTCATGGGCCGCCCACTTGAAGAATGGCGCCGAGGTTAGGCTGGCAACCTTGGCAAAATTCGGCGAAGCGCCAATATTGGTTTCGTTGCGCTGGTAGCGGATGCGGGAATCGCTAGCCATGAGCCGCGCCACGATCTCGGGCGTCGTATCCGTGGAGGCGTTATCGAGCACGACGATCTCGAAATCGGCATAAGTCTGCTGGAGCAGGCTCGTGATGGCCTCCGCAATGAACCGTTCTCCATTGAAGACCGGCATCCCTATGGATAGGCGGGGTCCGCTCCGCATCTCAACGTCCTGATGTCAGGCGCGCGTTGCCGCGCACTGCTTCGTTCCCCGTAGCCGATAGAACGGCAGTCCGCACCCCGCTGTCAATGAAGTGACCGGCCCCAAGGTTTATCTGGCTCATTCTGGCACGGAGTTACCAGGGCAAGGACTTGCGTTCCCGAAAAAAGCCACCCGTTGGACCATCAGCTGGCAGCATGGCCAGCCAAATCGCCGTGTCTGCACCCTGCTCGGCCGTCAATGGCGCGCGATCACCACCCATCGCCGTTTTGAGCCAGCCCGGACACATCGCATTGATTTTGATGTTGGTGTCCTTGAACTCGGCAGCGGTGACGCGGGTCAGCGAATTCAAGGCCGTCTTGGAAACGCGGTAGGAGGGAAAGCCTGAGCGCAGCTCGTCGAGTTGACCGGCGCGCGAGGAGATATTGACGATGCGGCCAAAGCCCGCCTGGCGCATCGTCGGCAAGACCGCCTGCATGGTGTGGAAAGCGCCAAGCGTGTTGGTGCTGAAGGAGGCGAGAAGCTGATCCCGGGTCATGTCGAGTACGCTGGCGGCACCCTCGCCGGGATCAAGCAGCACGCCGGCGTTGTTCACCAGGATATCGATCCGCCCGTAGCGGGACAGGCACGCGGCACAGGCCGCCTGGACCGAAGCTGGATCGTCGACATTCAACGTTGCGGGCTCGACAGGCAGCCGCTCCTGGACCAGCGCCGCAGCAGCCGCAGCCGCCTTGGCACCGTCACGGGCCGCGAGCACCGTTCGCACACCCAGACGGGCCAGTTGCCGCACAATCTCGAAACCGAGACCACGATTGGCCCCCGTAACGATCGCGACCTGTCCAGCGCTGGTCATGCAGAGCAACTCCCGACACATGATCGCGCGGCCATTCACGCCACCGATCGTGCCACCGGCATTGGGTGATCCAGGCCGGCGGCACCCGAAGAATGTCACGCGATGGGTGGATAATCCACGCCATCCGGTATCAAAGGCACGGCAATCGGACAACGAGGGAAAGAACGTACACTTGGCAACGCTATTCAGCCTTTGTCATTGAGTAGCCACCTTCGCTGTCTTAGACCGTCACACGAGCCGTCATCGACAACTGCATTCACGTTCCGTCACGCGAGCCGAAGCGCCATGCCCTCTGCCATCGTCACCGGCCACATGACCCCTTACAATCGCCGCCTGTTCGAGGCCTTCGTAGATCTCACCGGCGAGGAGTTGTACGTCTATTCATGCATCGAAAATGAACCACATCGCAGCTGGGTGGTCGGCGAACCCCGCAACTTCAAGCTCACCATTCTTCCAGGCTTCAGGAAACACCTGTCCGACATCAGCCACGTCTACTTCAATCCCTCCATTGTGCGGCATCTGGCCAAACTGAGGCCGGACCTGATCGCCGTGGCGGGGTTCTCTCCGACGATGGCCTTGGCCGGAGCCTATGCGAAAGTGACGCGGACACCGTTCGGCATCAGCACCGACGGTGTTCCATCCATCGATCCAGGCGAGCGGTCATGGCCGCACCGCTTGATGCGACGGCTGTTGGTGCCATCGGCAAAATTCGGCATTTGTGCGAGCGAGGACAGCGTCAAGTTGCTGGCGCGTTGGGGCCTTGACCCCGCCCGTTCGACCGTGGTGCCGCTGGTGCCGCCCTGGGATCCACCGGCAATCATTCCCAGCTTTGGGCAGCGCCGGTTCGACATCCTGTTTGCCGGTGGTCTCAATGAGGAGATCAAGGGTGCACTGTTTTTCGCTGACGTGATGGCCGCACTCAAGCAGGCGCGACCGGACCTCATGGTTCGCGTGACGGGCGATGGCCCCGCGCGCGCCGAGATGCAGGCTCGCTTGGCCGCGGCAAACATCCATGCGCATTTCGATGGCGCCCTGCAGCCCGGTGACATGTCCGCTGTGTTCGCCTCGGCGAAGGTGATGCTGTTTCCCTCGCGCGGCGACGTCTGGGGGCTCGTGGCCAACGAGGCCGTCCAGTGCGGCACCCCGGTCCTCGGCTCGCCACATGCGACCTCGTGCACGGGCTACATTGAACGTTTTGGCCTCGGCCTCGTGCGGCCCTTGGAGACCAAGGCCTGGGCCGATGCCGCTTTCGACATGCTCACCCACGAGAGCCGTTGGACTTCGTTCATGGCCCGCCGCCAGGAAGCCATCGCCTGGGCCAGCATCGAGACTTCGGCGCGAGGCATGAAGCGGGCCTTCGACATCGGCCGTGGCCGTCCCGGGCACACCGAGAGCCTCACCAGCGTCCGGGCCTGAAGCCTGGTTTTTTGTTGTCCCGCCGAGCCGCCGCCCTATAGTGCGCCGCAAACTGCAAGGTGAACGGCCCGGGAGGCACTTCCATGACGGATATCAAGTACGACGTCGTCGGCATTGGCAACGCCATCGTCGACGTCATCGGGCGCTGCAACGACGCTTTCCTGGCCAAGCACAATGCGCCGAAGGGCCATATGCGCCTCGTCGATGCCGACACGGTGACGACGCTGTACAAGGACATGGGGCCGGCCGTCGAGATTTCCGGCGGTTCGGCTGCCAATACGATGGTCGGCATCGCCTCGTTCGGGGGGCGAGCGGGGTTCATCGGCAAGGTCGCCGATGATGAGTTCGGCCGCATCTTTGCGCATGACATCGAGGCGGCACGGGTTGCGTTCACCACCCCGGCGGCGAAGGGCGGCGCACCGACGTCGCGCTCGCTGATCCTGGTCACGCCCGACGGCGAGCGGACCATGAACACGTTCCTCGGCGTCAGCCCCGAGCTCAACCAGGGCGAGGTCGACGCGGCCATGGTGAAAGCGTCAGGTATCGTCTATCTCGAAGGCTATCTGTTCGATCAGCCCGCCGCCAAGGCTGCATTCCGGCAGGCCGCGGGCTTGGCGCGCCAAGCTGGCCGCAAGGTGGCCTTGACGCTGTCGGATTCTTTTTGCGTCGACCGCCACAGGGCCGAGTTCCTGGAGTTGATCCGCAAGGAAACCGATATCCTCTTCGCCAACGAATCCGAGATCACTTCGCTCTATCAGACCAAAGTGTTCGACGACGCCGCCCGGCAAGCCAAGGGCGATGTCAAGATCGCGGTCCTGACCCGCAGCGCCAAGGGCTCACTGATCATGGCCGGCGACAAGGCGGTCACGGTGACGCCAGAACCCGTGCGTCAGGTGGTTGACACGACCGGCGCCGGCGATCTCTACGCTGCGGGCTTCCTCTACGGCCTGTCCCAAGGCAAGTCCCTCGACACATGCGGCCGCCTGGGCTCGATCGCCGCAGCCGAGGTGATCAGTCACATTGGCGCCCGGCCCGAGACGTCGCTGGCCAAGCTCGCCAAGGATCGCGGCATCTGATTGAAGCGGCGACGAACAAGAAAACGGGCGAGCGCTCCGACGAGCCTCGCCCTTATTTGTTGCGCAATCTCGATCAGCCCTTGATGATGAACGGCTTCGCCTCAGCGTCATAGTCGGCATAGCCGAGCGTGGCCCGCAACTCAGCGGGCGGCAGGGCGCTGGCCGCCTCCGCTTTTCCCGCCACCAGCGCTGCGAGACCGGCCTTGATGCCAGCCGTCGCCGGCGACAGCATGCCCGTGGGATACGTGCCGATCTTGAAGCCCAGCGCTGCCGCCTGCGTGCGATCCGGCGTTGCCCGCGGGGCGCCGGGCGACAGTACCGCGAATGACGGACGGCCGCCTGCGGCGGCAACCGCCCGCTTGATCTCGGCGTCGTCGGCGGGGCTGTCGAGGAACAGGATATCGGCGCCTTCCTTGACGAACATCTCGATGCGCGCCACGGCCTCGTCGATGCCCTGGGTCGGACGGCAGTCGGTACGCGCCAGGATCAGGATGCCGGATTCCTTTGCGGCTTCCACGGCGGCGCGGATCTTCATGCGCGCTTCTTCACGCGGCAGGCACGGCTTGCCGGCCGAGGTCAAAGCGCGCGGCGTGATCTTGTCCTCGATCAGAATGGCAGCAGCGCCGGCACGCCCGTATGCCCGCACTGTGCGTTGCACATTCATGGCGTTGCCGTAGCCGTGGTCGCCGTCGGCCAGCACCAGCGTTTTCGGCGCCGCGCCGCGCACCATGTTGAAGCTGTCGAACATCTCGGCGAACGAGATCAGATCGAGATCGGGGCCACCGAGGCGGCTCGCCGCCACGCAGGAGCCGGACAGGAACGCGGTCTCGAAGCCGGCCGCCGCCGAAAGCTTGGCAGAGAGCCCGTCCCACACTGCCGGCATGACGACGAAGTCGGGTTTGGCCAGCAGGGCGCGCAAACGGTCTGGTGCTGAGGCTTGGGGCATGAGGATCAGGTTTCCTTGGCTGAAGTCGACTGTAGCAACGGCGGATGTAGCGCCCTCACGCCGTGAGTTTCCAGCGCCGACGCGCCATCATGATGACGCGAGTTCCCCATCACGGCAAGCCGGCTTGCTTGTTGCCCTCCGGCTGCCGACCCAGCATCCGGCGCAGTGGAACCACAGCCCCTCCTGCCGAAGGCGCGCAGGCAAAAGCGCGCGCGACTGATATGTCGGTGCGATCCCGCGGAACAGGTCCGAGGGCATGCCCCGATTCGCAAATGCCTCGCGCAGCCTCAGGCAAGCTGCTGCAGGGCCATCGGCCCGCGCCTGGCTAGGGTGGGTACCAACGCGTTGCCGCACGCTGCCCGCACGCTGATTTTTGAATTAACTTTGATTCGGCGCCGCACTGGTTAATTTCAGCGGATGAACGGGGCCACCCATTGGCTCGATCCGCCGACGCTCACATTCAAAATCGGTAGCTGTCCCCATTTTATTCCCTATTCCGTCTATTCTGGCGACCACGTCGTCGCCAACAGCTCAGCGTTTGGCTGCAGCGAGCTGCACCACCTGCTTGCCGACGTTGCCACCCGAGAGCATGTTGATCAGCGCTGCCGGGGCGGACTCGAAGCCCTCGGCAACGGTCTCGCGATACTTGAGCTGGCCGGCACGATGCCAGTCCATCAGTTCGCCCAGCGCCTGGTCGCGGCGCTTGAGATGATTGCCGACGCGAAAGCCGCGCAGCATGACGCACTTGTCCAGGAACACGCCGACATTGCGCAGCCCCTGCCGCTCGCTCGCGTTGTATTGCGAGATCTGCCCGCAGATCGGCACGCGCGCATTCTGATTGAGATGCAGCAAGACGGCATCGAGAATGTCGCCGCCGACGTTATCAAAGTAGATGTCGACGCCTTTGGGTGCAGCTTTGGCCAATGCCGGCCCGATGGGGCCTGCCTTGTAGTCGATACAGGCGTCGAAGCCCAAATCCTGCACCACGTGGCGGCACTTGTCGGCCCCACCGGCAATGCCGATGGCGCGGCAGCCCTGCAAGCGCGCCACCTGTCCGACGACGCTGCCGACTGCGCCTGCCGCCGCCGAGACAACCACGGTTTCGCCGGGCTTGATGTGGGCGATCTCAAAGAGGCCAATGACGGCCGTTGCGCCCGACTGTCCGATGGCGCCGACGCCCAGCGACAAGGGTTGAAGATCGGCTGGCAACTTGCGCAGACCCTCGCCATTGAGCACAACATGCTCGCGCCAGCCGAATTCGCTCTGCACGGGATCGCCGACCCTGAACCCGGGATGGCGGCTCTCGATGACGACGCCGACGCCGCGTCCGACCATGACGTCGCCTGGTTTCAACGGGTTGGCGTATTGCCCATGCCCGCCACCCATCATTCGGCGAAAATAGGGATCAATGGAGAGGAAATGCGTCTGTACCAGAACCTGACCCTCGGCCGGCTGCGGCACCGGTGCTTCGACGAGGCGGAAGCAGCCGGCGTCGGGCATGCCGTTGGGCTCCCGCACATAGAGAAACTCGCGATGTGTCGCCATGCTCGATGTGCCTCACTGACCTTCGAAACCTCGACGATGCCACCGAACGGCGATGGCGGGAAGCTGCATCACGGGCAGAGCAGCCCCTCAAACGTGGGCATACCGGAGCCTCAATCGGAATTGCTCCCACGAGCAAGACGCCATAGCCTTCGACGCAGGGCAACAGGCAGCCGCCGAACCGGGAGACGCTGACATGGGCATCATCGTTGGCAGTGGCGACTACACGTATCGCGTCGAGGAGGGCTGGGGGAAACTGCCGCCGGGCATGAAATTCGGCGATGTGGCGGCCGTCGGCACCGACCGAAACGACAATGTCTACGTCTTCAATCGCAGCAAGGACCCGATGATCGTGTTCGATCGCGAGGGCAACTTCCTGCGCTCGTGGGGACAGGGCGTTTTCCCGCGCCCGCACGGCGTGCACATGGGGCCTGACGACACCATCTATCTCACCGACGACGGCGATCACTCCGTGAAGAAGTGCACGCTTGATGGCAAGGTGCTCCTCACGCTCGGCATTCCCGGCAAGCCCGCCGAACGCTTCTCCGGCAAGCCGTTTCATCGCTGCACGCACACGGCGCTGTCACCGCAGAACGACATCTATGTCTCCGACGGCTACGGCAACGCCTGCGTCCATAAATACGATCCTGGCGGCAAGCTGCTGTTCTCGTGGGGTCAGTCCGGCAGCGATGCCGGGCAATTCAACATCGCCCACAACATCACCTGCGATGCCGACGGCTGGGTCTATGTCGCCGACCGCGAGAACCACCGCGTGCAGGTGTTCGACGGCAAGGGCAAGTATGAGACGCAGTGGAACAATCTGCACCGCCCGAGCGGCCTCTACATGACGCCCGGCAAATGCCCGATCTGCTACATCGGCGAAATCGGGCCGCATCTGCCGGTCAATCGCGAAGCGCCGAACCTCGGCCCCCGTGTCTCCATCGTCGACCACCAGGGCAAGCTGTTGGCGCGCCTCGCCCGCGTCCCCTCGCTTGGCCAAGACCCCGGCCAGTTCATCTCGCCACACGGCATTTGCGTCGATTCCCGCGGCGATCTCTATGTCGGCGAGGTCGCCTACACCTCCTTCAAGTCGAGCCATCCGGGACAACCTCAGCCCGAATACCTGCGCGCGCTGCAGAAATTCACCAAGGTCCCCGCGGGCACGACCAGTTGAGTGGCGCGCGCTCGCAAGGCAACACAAACGGGAGACCACACATGGTCGCACACGCAAGAAATCAGGACTGGCTGGCCAAGGTGCCGGAGGCGGTGCTCGATCCGGCATTGCCGATCTGCGATCCGCATCATCATCTCTGGGATTCCCGCAAGGGCTACATTCAGGGCCGCTATCTGCTGGACGAGATCCTCGATGACATCGGCGGCGGCCACAATGTGGTCTCGACCGTCTTCATCGAATGCGGCGCCATGTTCAAGACGGATGGCCCGGAAGCCTTCCGGTGCATCGGCGAAACGGAGTTCGTCAACGGCATTGCCGCCATGAGTGCCTCGGGCGGATATGGCAAGGCGCGGATTGCCGCCGGCATCATCGGCACCGTCGACCTGCGCATCGGCGACCTTGCCGGCGATGTGCTCGACGCCCACATCGCTGCTGGCGGCGGCCGCTTCCGCGGCATTCGGCGCGGCGCCTTCTGGCACGCAAGCCCGGCAATCGAGAACCACCGTACGCAACCACCGGAAGGCCTGCTGCTCCGCGAGGACTTCCGCACCGGCTTCAAGCATCTGGCGCGGCGGCAACTGAGCTTCGAAGTCTGGTGCGCACATACCCAGTTCCCCGATGCGACGAGCCTTGCCCGCGCCTTCCCCGACACAACAATCGTGCTCGACCATTTCGGTGGTCCTATCGGCATGGGGCCCTACGCCGGCAAGCAGGACGAGGTGTTCGCCGACTGGAAAGCCAAGATCGACGAGCTCGCCAAATGCCCCAACGTCGTGGTCAAGCTTGGCGGCCTCAACATGGAGGTCAACGGCTATGGCTGGGAGAAGCGCCCGCTGCCGCCCACCAGCGCCGAGCTGGCACAAGCGACGCGCCGCTATTTCGATCACGCCATCGAACGCTTCGGGCCGAGCCGTTGCATGTTCGAATCCAACTTCCCCGTCGACAAGCTCAGCTGCAGCTACACGGTGCTCTGGAACTCGTTCAAGCTGATGGCCAAGGGTTTCTCGGCGGACGAGCGGGCGGCGCTGTTCTGCGGCACCGCCGAACGCGTCTATCGCCTGTAGCGCGAACCAGCCAGGCGCAGTTACTACGAGCTGGCCGGTTGCCCCGGCCGGATGGGGCTGGCTTGCCATTGAGGGCGCTGCCACCCAAGCAGCATGTTTTGCCGTAATTCTCGGTCACAGTTTCTCAGCGATCTCGTGCGCGCGATGCCGGCTGGGACGATGAGACATCTTGTCTGCGGGCACGGGATCTGGGACATGACGGCACAACGTGCGCGCGAATCACGAATTTGGCGCCACCTCCTGGCCATGGCCGGGCCGCGAAGGGACACTGCACCGATGGACCGTATCAAGATCGTTGGCGGCAATCCGCTCACAGGCACGATCCCGATTTCCGGCGCCAAGAATGCGGCGCTACCCCTCCTGATCGCCAGCCTGCTCACCTCCGACCGGCTGACGCTCAAGAACGTGCCGAACCTCGCCGACGTCAATCTGCTGGCCCGCATTCTGCGCAACCACGGCGTCGATCATTCGATCGAAGGCAAGCGTGCGAGCCCGACCCAGCATCTTGGCGAGACGTTCCATCTGCAGGCGCGCGACATCGTCGACACGACGGCGCCCTACGAGATGGTCTCGCGCATGCGGGCCAGTTTCTGGGTGTTGGGACCCATCCTGGCGCGCATGGGTGAGGCCAAGGTATCCTTGCCGGGTGGCTGCGCCATCGGCACGCGGCCGGTCGATCTGCATCTGCAGGGCCTCAAGGCGCTTGGCGCTGAAATCGACATCGACGGCGGCTACGTCGTGGCCAAGGCCCCCAAGGGCGGCTTGCGCGGCAATCGCGTCACCTTCCCGAAGGTCTCGGTTGGCGCCACCCACAACGTCCTGCTGGCGGCCGCCTTGGCCAAAGGCGAAACGGTGATCGAGAATGCCGCGCGCGAGCCCGAGATCGGCGACGTCGCCGACTGTCTGGTGAAGATGGGCGCCCAGATCGACGGCATTGGCTCGTCGACCCTGCGCATCCAGGGCCGTGACCGCCTCGAAGGCGCTGTCCACACGGTCTTGCCTGACCGCATCGAGACGGGCACCTTTGCCTGCGCCGTGGCCGCCACCGGCGGTGACGTCATTCTCGAGGGTGCCCGCAAATCACTGCTGGAAACCGCCCTAATCGCGCTGGCCCAGACGGGCGTCGAGGTGACCGAGGTTGCGGGGGGCATTCGCGTGCGACGCAATGGATCGGGCGTCGAACCGATTTCCATCGAAACGCAGCCGTTCCCGGGTTTCCCAACCGACCTGCAGGCGCAGCTGATGGCGCTGATGACCAAGGCACGTGGCACCAGCGTCATTCGCGAGACCATTTTCGAGAACCGCTTCATGCATGTGCAGGAATTGGCGCGTCTCGGGGCCGATATCCAGTTGCACGGCGACTCCGCCACGATCCGTGGCGTCAAGGTCCTCAAGGGCGCGCCGGTGATGGCGACGGATCTGCGGGCCTCGGTGTCGCTGGTCATTGCAGGCCTCGTTGCTGACGGGGAAACGACCGTCAACCGCGTCTACCATCTCGACCGCGGCTTCGAGCGGCTTGAGGAAAAGCTCTCACGCTGTGGCGCCGACATCGAGCGCATCAGCGCCGGCTGAGCGACAGGCCCGTCACCCTGATCGCCGGTTGCAATTGGAAGGCGCTGAACACCCTCATGCCAGACCGTGCCTCGAAGTTTGCCGGACTGGCGCCCTACCTGCTGTTGGCCCTCGCCAGCCTGTGCTGGTCGGGAAATCATGTCCTCGGTCGCGCCATTGCCGGTCAAGTGCCGCCCTTCGCCATATCGACCATACGCTGGGCGGTGCCAGCACTGCTGCTGTTGCCTTTCGCGCTGCCGCATTTGCGACGCGACTGGCCTGTGATCCGCAGCCATTGGGCAATTATCCTGTTTCTGGCGCTGACCGGCACGGCCATCTTCGGCGTGCTGCAATACGTCAGCCTCACTTACACCACCGCCACCAACATGGCCGTGTTCCAGTCGTTCGGACCGGTGCTGATCGCCGTGGCCGGGGCGTTGCTGTTCCACGACCGGTTGAGCCTGCTACAGGCGTTCGGTGTCGCGACCTCGCTCGTCGGTGTGCTGCTGATCGTCGCTCGAGGCCACTTCGCCACGCTGCTTGATCTCAATCTCAATGTTGGCGATCTGATCGCGCTCTTTAACATGTCGCTATGGGGCATCTATTCCGCCTCGGTGCGCAAGCGGCCACCGATTCATTGGCTGAGCTTCACGTTCTTGCTCGCCATCATCTCGGTCGCCGCAACCACGCCCTTCTTTGTCTGGGAGCATCTGGCGGGACACACGTTGCAGCCAACCTGGACGACGGTTGGGGCCCTGGCCTATGCGGGCCTCTTCCCAAGCCTCGTCGCCATTGTGTGCTGGAACCGCGGCGTCGAGAGGGTCGGCTCCAATCAGGCCGGCGCCACCATGCATCTCATGGGGCTCTTCGGACCGCTCTTGGCATGGCTCATTCTGGACGAGCGCCTCCACGCCTATCACATGGCCGGATTTGCCTTGATCCTGTCGGGGGTATGGTTGACCGCCCGCCGACGTTAGGGCTCGCTCCAAGCCCGAGATGGATCGCGGTCGTGGGAGGCGATAGGCTCGTCTGAGCGGGGTTCTGCAGCGCCCGACCGGCAGCAGCGACGGCAGAGGATAGGAATGCATACGCACGCGAGAATTGCAGCGGCCATCGTGGTGGCAGGATTGACTGTAACCGTGGCGACGGCACAGCAGCAGCCAGGCCCCCAATTGCCCGTGCCACGGCCGATCGAGGCAATCCCGGGGCTCCCTGCACCGCCGGTTGCGCCAACTCCACCCGCCCAACCCCCGGCTCAACAGCCCGGAGCCGAGCGCCCGCAGGTGCTGCCACCCCTGCCCAATCAACCGCCGCCTGCGCAACAACCGGCGCCGCCGCAACAGGGCCAGCCCCGACCGCAACCGCCAGCGCAACAACCGCCGCGCGCTCAGCCGCCCACGACCGCGCAGCCGCCTGCCCCGACGCCGCCGCCTCAAGCCCAACCACGCCCGGCCCCCGCCCCCGCGCCTCCGCCAGCAACGCAACAGCCGCCGCCCGCAGCGCCTCCCCAGGCGCAAGCGCCGACAGCACCGCTCGTGCTGCCACCCTTCGTCGTCCGTGAAACTCCACAGCCGCCTCCGCCACCGCCGCCCGGCACGCCGGACATGGCCGGCTGCACGGGCGCTCCGACGGATGCGGCCATCGCAGCCTGCGCCACCATCATCGGCGGGCGCGCCGTCGCCCGCGACGTCCTCGTCATGGCCTACACCAATCGTGGTGCCGCTCTGCTGGCGCGCGGCGATGCCGAGCGCGCGCTTGCCGATCTCAACGAGGCCGTACGGCTCGATCCGCGCAACTTCGGCGGCCTCGCCATCCGTGCCCGCGCCTTCGCCCGCCGCAATGATTTCGACCGCGCCCTGCAGGACGCCAACACCGTCCTCTCCGTACAACCGGACAACCTGGTGGTCCTGCGCGAACGCGGCAGCTACCATCAGCGCCGCAACGACGCCGACAGCGCCCTGGCCGATTTCAACCAGGTGATCGAGCGCAATCCGCAGGATGCGTCGGCATTGCTGCAACGCGCGCAGATATTCATCGCCCGCCGCCAGGATGACCGCGCGCTGGCCGATCTCGACCGTGCGCTCACCATCGAGG
This sequence comes from Hyphomicrobiaceae bacterium, assembly GCA_046154645.1. Classification (GTDB taxonomy): domain Bacteria; phylum Pseudomonadota; class Alphaproteobacteria; order Rhizobiales; family Hyphomicrobiaceae. The sequence goes on along the minus strand of JBJXDZ010000004.1, from coordinate 115,670 downwards.
CGCGCAATCCGGCAGCCCTCACCGATCGCATCAACCTGCGTCTGCGCCAGAATGATCGCCCGAATGCATTGGCAGATCTCGACCGAGCCATTGCGCTTGAACCGCGGCATTTGCCATTCGTGCTGGCGCGCGCCCGCATTCGCTTGGAAGCTGGCCAATATCGCGAGGCACTGCCCGACCTTGACCGCGCCGTGTCGATCGAGCGCAACAATACCGGCCTGCTGTTCCAGCGCGCCAACGTGCACTGGCGCCTCGGCGATGCAGCCCGAACCATCGCCGACCTCAGTATCGTGATCCAGCGCGAGCCGCGCAATGGCGAGGCCTATCGCATCCGGGGTCTCGCGCACGCCCGCCGCAACGATGCCGAACGCACGATCGCGGACCTCACGCAGGCCATCAATCTAAATGTGCGCACGGCCGAGGTCTTCACGACCCGCGGCGAGGCACATGCCCGGCGCAACCAGAACCAGATGGCGATCGCCGACTTCCGGGCCGCCTTGCAGCTGACACCCAACCACCAGCCGGCACGCGATGGACTTCGGCGCTTTAATCTGAACAATTGAACGGCATGTGATGGAGCCCGCACGGCGCGCCCGGCGGGCCCCCAGCCCAGAGATGCCCGCCTTGACGCCAACGAGGTCCGCCAATGTCTGCTACCGCCTTGCACGACCTGACGCTCGCCGAAGCCGCCCGCCTCATCAAGACGCGCAAGCTGTCGCCGGTCGAGTACACCGAGGCGCTTCTCAAGCGCACCGAAGCGCTGGACCCGCAGCTCAACGCCTTCATTACCAAGACCCCCGACATCGCCCGCGATGCCGCCAAGTCCGCCGAGGCCGAGATCATGCGCGGGGGCTGGCGCGGCCCGTTGCACGGTGTGCCCGTGGCGGTGAAGGATATCTATGACACCGCGGGCGTGCTCACATCCGGTCACTCACGTACGTGCCAGGATCGTGTGCCAGCCAAGGACGCCACAACAGTGGCGCGGCTGAAGGCCCAGGGCGCGGTGCTCACCGGCAAGCTTGCGACCCACGAGTTCGCGCACGGTGGGCCGTCGTTCGATCTGCCCTGGCCACCAGCGCGCAATCCCTGGAACACGGCGCATTTCACCGGGGGATCATCGTCCGGGTCGGGCGCGGCGCTGGCGGCAGGTTTGGTGCCGGCAAGCCTTGGCTCAGATACCGGCGGCTCCATTCGCGGCCCAGCCGGACTATGCGGCATAGCCGGCTTGAAGCCCACTTATGGGCTCGTCAGCCGCGCCGGCGTCCTGCCAAACTCGTATTCCTATGACCATTGCGGCCCCATGGCGCGCACCAGTGAGGACTGCGCGCTGATCCTGAACGCCATTGCCGGTCACGATCCGGCCGACCCGTCGTCCTCGACGCGCACGATGCGCGATTACATGGCCGACATCGGACTTGGTCTCAATGGCCTGCGGATTGGCGTCATCCGGCATTTCTGGGAACGCGACTTGAAGGTGCACGCCGAGTTGCCGGCGGCCATGGAGACAGCCATCGCCGTATTGCGCGATCTCGGCGCCGTGGTTGAAGACATTCATATGCGGCCGCTGCAAAGCTACTCTGACGTGAAAGTCGTCACCGCCGAGAGTGAGCTGTTTTCGCTGCATCTGCCCGTGTTGATTGCCCGGCCGCAGGACTTCGGTCAGGATTTCCGGGCCCGCAGTTTGGCCGCCTGCCTGTTCACCGCCGAAGACTACGTCCGCGCCAGCCGCGAACGCCGCACGATCCTGGCTGAGATGCGTCCGCTCTACCGCCGCTTTGATCTGTTCCTGACCGCCAACAACTCCGCTGCGGGCCGCCTCGACAAGCACGATACGCTGTCGTTCTGGCAGAAGCCGAACCTGACAACGCCGTTCAACTGCACCGGTGGCCCGGCGCTGGCGTTGCTGGCCGGCTTCACCAAGGACGGCTTGCCGCTGTCGCTGCAGATCGCAGGCCGGCCATTTGACGATGCCAAGGTGCTGCGCGCTGGTCACGCCTTCGAGCAGGCGACCGGGCACTGGAAAAAGCGACCCACGCTCAAGGCCGGCGCCAAGCCTGCCAAGCTCAACCCGAAACCCTGGGTTCCCGACACGTCGGCCGTCACGCCCGACATTCGTCGCCGCGCCGAAGCGGCCGCGACAGTGGCAGGCCTCAAGCTCACAGGCCCGTTGCTGGAAGAACTGGTCGCCGTCGCTCCGTGGGCGCTGGCGATGGCGGCCCGCCTCAACCGTGATCATCCCCGCGAGGCCGAGATCTGTTCCATCTTCGATCCCATGCGAGATATCGAATGAGGCTGCGGTCGCCGCTAGTCGAGAATGATTGACCAGCACACAGGCGAGGCCTCACCCAGTCGCGGCAGTCCAACGCGCAGCCGCGGCTGGCGATCCATATCGTGGTTCGCATCAGGTGCACGCGACTGCGGCCGACGCGTTGTCACGCGTCGACCGCATCGAAGGCACTTCTAGCATGTGGCGAAAATGTTCACCGACCGCCGCTTACAGACTTGGGTCGATAACCTGGTCGATCACATGCACGATGCCATTCGAGGCAACGATGTCCGCCTTGACCACTTTGGCATCGCCAATCTTGATGTCGCCTTCAGAGGCAGCAACGCCGATCGTCGCACCGCGCGCCGTCGTCAACTGCTTCCAACCTTTCGTGTTGCGCACGTCGACGGCGAGCACCTTGCCGGGCACGATGTGATGCTTGAGCAATGCCGCAAGCTCATCCTTGTTCTCGGGCATCATGAGCAAGGCCATCAAGCCCTGGTCAATCTCCGCGAAGGCCGCATCAGTCGGCGCGAAAATCGTATACGGCCCCTCACCTTTCAGTTTGTCGAGAAGGCCGGCCGCAGTCGCCGCCTTGAGCAGGGTCGTGAACGTGCCCGCTTCTTCCGCCGTACCAACAATGTCTTTCGTGCCGGCATTGGCCGACGCAAGAGGCATGGCAAGAGCCGCGGCGAGGCCGAGAGCGTAAATCGTTCGCATTTGTCAGTCTCCTTTTGTTGGGATGCGCCTATGCGCATTGATTGAGCACACAGTTACTTCAACTTCAGCGTCGCAGCGAACCGAGCTGCACGCGTTGCCGATAGAGCGAAGCGTCCAATCGCGTCTGACGCCTTGTAGCTGGCTCCTTGCAACCGCCGTGGAGTACCCGCAGAGGCCCGGCTATCACTTCAGATCCCGCCTGCCATCACTGGTCAGGGCTTAGTCGGCAACGAGACGGAGGCGGCATCGACGAACTTTCTCGATGCTCATTTGTCCAGGCTGTGAGCGCTACATGCTTGGCCACCAGCCGACGGCGAAGCTGTTGTGACACGGCGATCGAGCCGGTATCTCTCGCCGTGAAGGCCGCTTGCAGCAGCCGTTCTGCAGTTGTCATCGTGTCGGCAACTCTTGCCATCAATGCGTCGACCTGTGCCTCGACACCGACAAACCCTGGCTCGTAAGCGCTCAGTGGTGCCACTGCACCCATTTCCAGCCCGCGTGCCACCTGCCAGCCGCGAAGCATCGTGATGCGCTGGCCAATATCGTCCGCCAAGAAGTCGAAGTCGTCGTTCATGTCGTCATAGATGACCACAAGTCCGCGGTTACTGCCGGAGCGAGCCTGCCATCGCGCCGCCATGACGCGCGACTTTAGATCCAAAGTGGTTGTGAGAGCCACACCAAGCAACATGCAGAGCCGGTTGTACGCCTCGTCGCCATGTCCTTGTCCTACCTCTGCTCGTGCTTCCGACAGAACAGCAGGATCGAAGCTCTTTGCGCCGTTGGGCTCAGCATTCGCGAACATCTGATCTCCTATCGAGCCAACTGCAACTCAATACGCAGCATCAGGTGCGTGCGGTGTGGCTTTCGATCAGCCACAACAGGCTGTCGACGGCCGCACCCGCATCGGTCAGCACGTCAGCAGTGACAATGTCACCATGTTCGCTCGCCGCTATCGTGGCTTGCCGAAGGTCGTGTCCGAGCTCCCCAAGCCGCGTCGACAGCAGAGCAACGTGCTCCGCTTCGGCCGTCGAAAGCACCGGGTAGGGCGCGAAGCGCGTTGCGGCGGCGACCGTCTGCACGGTTCCACGCGCGATACCACCCAATGCGGTTGCTCGCTCTCCGAGACTGTCGATCTGCTCGATCAGGTCGGTGAACGCCTTGTCGAAGAGGGTGTGATAGCTCATGAAGCTCGGCCCGCGCACATTCCAGTGGGCGTGCTTCGCCGCGAGCGCCACGTCGATCATGTGCGCCACGATGTTGTTCAGCGCCTCGATCGACGCATATCGACTGTCGAGAGCCAATGTGTTCTTCGTCTCGAGCATCTGCAGGGAGTTGACGACATTGAATTTTGCGTTGCGGTTCGACATTGCGATATCCTTTCATCGTGAGAGGAACTTCGTGACCGGCATTGCCGTCAGCGGCGGTGGTCGCCGAACGGCAGGTTCGAGAGCAGCGTGCCGACCCCATCGGAGAACTGCTGATCGATACCCAGCGAACCGAACAGTCCGGAAACTTGATCGGGCGCGAACGACGACAGATCGATGCCATTGGCCGCCAGCATCTCGAAGATCTGGTCCGGTGAGAGGTCCTGCAGCGCGTTGATATCGATGCCAGCGTTTGCGATGGCGTGTTCCAGGGCAGCAGTCGGCGCGTCAGAGACGCCCGGTGCGCTCCCGAAAAGCCCCCACGCCGCATCAGCGAGCTTGGAAAGGTCAAACATGGTCTGGCTCCTTGTTGTCGTTGTGGTCAGCGCTCAATTTGCACTGCGGCTCGTGGGCTCTCGGCGCTGATCACCACGGTCGCCATGGCATGGCCATGAACGCTGGCGGCGATGACGCGCACCGCTGGCGGGAGTTCCGAGGGGAACTCTGACTTCTGCTGCGGCACCATGGTTCTGATCAGTTGTCGATTGCTCATCTTCGATCTCCTTCAGCGAACACCGGCGCGCGTGGCCAGCGTCCTATGCCGCAATAATTGCTGCGTTTGCTCCGATAATTCCAATCGGTACGGATGGCGCCCCGGATCGTGATTGCCGATGCGGCTGGTGGGGGAAGAGCAGCGCTCTATATCGACGTCCATCGAGAGATCGCCGCCAGCGATTGCGCCAAGGCGCAATTCGCACGTGACGATGCCGTTAATACAATGTCAGCATTTCAACGGGTGGAAACCGGCCTATGGACTTCCTAATGTCGTCGCTTGTCGCAAATTGGCTGGGCATGCCTGTCTGGGTGTGGCTGGGCTTCATCGCGATCGTGATCGTGATTCTGGCGATCGATCTCGGCTTGTTTCATAAAGAGGCCCATGAAGTCTCACTGAAGGAGAGTGCCATCCTGGCCGGCGCATGCATGATGCTCGGCGCGTTGTTCTCAGGAGTGGTTTGGTGGCTCTACTACAAGGGATATGCGTCATCGCTCGACAGCACGATCGCGGAGGCGGCCACACCCACAGCGCGCGCCTGGACCGCGTGGGAGTTGTACCTGACAGGATGGATCATCGAGCAGACTCTGGCCTTCGACAATGTCTTCGTAATCTCGATGATCTTCACGTATTTCGCAGTGCCGCCGAAGTATCAGCACCGGGTCTTATTCTACGGCATTCTGGGTGTCATCATCCTGCGCGCGTTGATGATTGGGCTCGGAGCGGCATTGATACAGAAGTTCGACTGGATCCTCTATCTGTTCTCGGCCTTCCTCATCATCACGGGCGTCAAGATGCTGATGATGGCCGACGCCAAGCCCGATCTCGAGGCCAATCCAGTATTGAAATGGATGCGGCGCCATCTGCGCATCTCCAAGGAGCTGCACGGCCAGAATTTCTACGTCATCGAGCGCGATACGACCACAGGTAAGAGCGTGCGTGTGTGGACGCCTCTGTTCGTGGCTCTCGTCTTGATCGAGGTTGCTGATCTCATCTTTGCCGTCGACTCCGTGCCTGCAATCTTCGCCATTACTCAAGATCCGTTCATCGTCTACACGTCGAACATCTTCGCGATCCTTGGCCTTCGCTCACTCTACTTTGTGCTATCGGCGATGGTGCACCGGTTCAAATACCTCAAGTATGCCTTGTCTCTTGTGCTCATCTACGTTGGCGCGAAGATCTTCCTGCAGCAGTTCATCGGCAAGATTGCACCAGAAATCAGCCTGGCCGTGACGTTCACATTGCTGATCGGCGGCATCCTGTTCTCGCTCTGGCGCACGCGGAGCGAAACAGGAGCCGCGCCGCCGAAGTTGCCTGGGGTGGCGAAGCAGTGACGATTGCGCCGGCCATGGCAGTCGGCTGACGACGCCATCATGAATCGTCAGCAGTCGGGCGGGCCAATCGGGTCGTCCGATCGCTAACGCAGCGCAACGGTCGCGCGATCAATCGCAAAAACCGATCCGCCCGTACCGGCAATCCGACCGCACTTCGCCTCCGGTTCGACTATCTTCACCTCAACAGCTTGGCGCGCCCACGGATGGTGGTGCTTTGAGCTGGTTGGTCAACGGCAGAAGAGAGGGAGCCTCATGATCTCGGAACGTTTCGCGGCACTGCTCAAGCGACTGAATGCTGCGCGAGCAGACCTCGACCAGGAGCAGGGCCGCGCGAGCCCGAGCGAGCTGCGCATGATCCGCGCCAAGGCAATCATGTTGCGGCTGCAGCTCCAGATCAGGGAACTCGTGACAAGCGTGACTTATCCGGCCGAGTTGGCGCCGGCGCGATACTCGCCGCCCGTCCGTCGGCCGAACAGCATAGATGGGAGCCTGCGATGAGTTTGCTGAACTGTCCTGTCTGCCAAGCCCCGATGCGCGAAGTCAGCCGAGAGGGTGTCGCCATAGACACCTGCACTCAGTGCCGCGGCGTTTGGCTCGATCGAGGCGAGTTGGAGAAGTTGTCTGCTGTCCTGCTGCAATCAGCGTCGCAAGCACCAGCGAGCTTTCTTGGCTCGAGCACAGCTTATGCCCCACGTTCACAGGCAGAACCGGCGTCTCGGCAACGCTATCGTCGAGACGACGATGATGATGACGATGACGGCGATGACAGGCGCTTCCGGCGTCGAGGTGATCAGCCAGATCCGCGCAAGTCCAAAGTGTCCAGGCTGCTCGACTTCTTCGACTGACGTCGATCTCGACGTCAGAAGGGAACTCCGAGGCTTGGCGTCGCGAGAATCCGACCCTTTCGAACACTGAATGCGCCGCACAGGGCGGCTTCGCGGGGGACGCGAGAGATTGAAGCAAGAGTTGCCGATGCAGCAAAGGACGCAACTCATGTCATTTTAGCCGATCTGGTCTTGCCAGCATCTCCGCGCTCCCCAGCCTCGATGGGTGTGCCGACACGCGCCGAAACAGCGCCCGACCCCGTCAAGCGCACCGTTGCTCGATATCCTGCCGCCATTCACGGCGTCGCCCGTCTGATCGAGCGCCTCAAGCACAGCGCAGTCACGCCGTGATCGCCAGGCCTTGGCAGCAGAACGCGCTTCAGAGACCCTTCTTGAAAAAATTTTCTGCCACGAAGCGGCGCACGCCAAGCTTGCGCAGGAGACTTTGGCGCCCGCCAACCGAGCCTCTACATGTCGGCAGGCGGCGCCCCCATACCCGCAAGCTGTAGACCTGGGCTGAGATCGCGAGCGATAATGGCAACCTGCGAGGTCCAACGATGGTGCAGATCGGCCGCCGGTCAGCCCGTGTGGACCGTCACCCGGCTGCCGCAAAGAGGTCAAGGAGAACCCCGAATCGGGTGGGCATTTAGAGGTCGTTAGGTACGAATCGGCTGTTGTGCCGCGTCAGCCCTGCGCAAGTGTCGCGCACCGGCAGTAGGGGAGAGCCACCATGTTGATGAGCCCGCTCGATGGCATCGAGCTGCCTCTTGAGTATCCTGAGCTGGCGGGTCGCCGCGTGCTCGTGACCGGTCTCACGGGGTCAGGCGCCCTGGGTGTCGAGATCGTCCGCCTGCTGGCCGAACAGCGCGCCGCCATCGTGCTCGGGGCCACGGAAGCCAGCCCCGAGATCCAGGCGCTGGCCGAGATCATCGCGCCGCTGACACCGGATTTGCAGCTCTTCACCGGGCCATTCACGGATCACGATGCCATTCTGCGCTTCGCCCGCAACGCCATGCAGGCGCCCGGCGGCATCGACGTGGTCATCAACGTGGCCGAGATTGGCGAGCCGCCAGCTGGTGCAAGCGAGGCCACCATCGAGCGCATGGTGACGGACACCCTGGCGATGCCCTGCCTCGTCTCCCGCGTGGCAGCAAACCGCATGCGCACGACGCTGTCGGCCGGCACGATCATCAACATCGTGGTCAGCGGTAAGCAGGCCTCGTCCCGCGCCAGATTGGTGGCCGGCATTGCGCGTGCGGCACTTGCGGCCTTCACGCGGAGCGAAGCGCAGGCGCTTGCCGTCGATGGCATCCACATCAACGCCATTGCCCCCGCCAGCGGCATTCGCGGCTCAGAGGGGTGCCTGAGTGGCAATCCCGATGTCGCCTCCCTGGCGCTGCACCTGGCGAGCGGACGCGGCAGCAACCTGTCGGGCCTGCTGTTCGAGGCCGAGGCCGGTTGACCGCGCCGGCGCAAGGCGACGCCGTGGCAGTCGCAAGGGTCTCAGAGCGAGCCCTTGGTGCCGATGTCGCGGAACGTGGTCTTGATGCGGCGCACCGTGCCGGTCTTCGAGCGCATCACCACAGTCTCGGTCTCGGCGAAATCGCCACGGAAATGCACGCCCGAGAGTAGCGAGCCGTCGGTGACGCCGCTGGCGGCAAAGATGACGTCGTCGCAGGCCATCTCCGCCATCGAGTATTTCTTGCGGATGTCGGGGATGCCCATTTTCTTGGCGCGCTCGATCAATTCCAGGCGCTCCTTGGCGTCATGACGCTCAGGCGACAGGCGGCCCTGCATCTGGCCACCGATGCAGCGCAAGGCCGCGGCAGCCAGCACGCCCTCCGGTGCGCCACCTGAGCCCAAATAGATGTCGATGCCGGTCTGCGCCGCATCCGTGGTCCAGATCACGCCGGCGATGTCACCATCCGGAATGAGGCGGACGCCGGCGCCGACCTTGCGACACTGCTCGATCAGCTCCGCATGGCGCGGGCGGTCGAGAATGCACGCGGTGATCTCGCCGATCGGGGCATTCTTGGCCTTGGCGAGATCCTTGAGAACCTGCTCGACCGGCTTGTCGAGGTCGATGATGCCGTCCGGGTAGCCGGGACCGATGGCGATCTTGTCCATGTACATGTCGGGGGCATTGAGCAACCCGCCACGCTCGGAAATGGCGATCACGGCCAGCGCGTTCGGCATGTCCTTGGCGCAGATCGTGGTGCCCTCGAGGGGATCCACGGCGATGTCGACGTGAGGGCCGTCACCGGTGCCAACTTCCTCGCCGATATAAAGCATCGGCGCCTCGTCCATCTCGCCTTCGCCGATCACGACGCGGCCACGAATGTTGACGCGGCCAAGCTCCTTGCGCATGGCGTCGACGGCAGCCTTGTCAGCGGCCTTGTTGCTGCCCTTGCCCCGCCAGCGGGCGGCAGCGATCGCAGCCACCTCGGTGACACGCGCCACTTCCAGCACGAGCACCCTGTCGAGCCCGCCCTTGGTTCTCTCGACTGCCATCGCTTCCTCCCGTTAGTACGGCCTCGCCGCCCCTAAGGCAGCAGGAGCCAATGTCACAGCTTTTCGATGCGGATCATCTGCGGCTTTTCGGCCACCTTGCCGTCCGCCTCGATCGCGTCGAGCGCCTTGCGGATGGCCTCCTCGGTCGTCTCATGGGTGATGATGACCACGGCCGTGGGTGTGCCGGGGGCTGGGCGGGCGTCGATACCGGGCAATGCAGACTTGGGGCGGCGCTGGACGACGCTTTCGAGGGAAACCTCGCGGTCGGCCATGCGCTTGGCGATCGAGGCCATGACGCCGGGACGGTCTTGCACGAGCAGGCGCACGTAGTAGGCGCCCTGGTGCTGATTGAGCTTGGCGCGCTTGTAGGTCTTGAGCTTGGCGGCAGGCACCGAGAACGGCGGGATGAGAGCGCCACGGGCGATATCGACGATGTCGGCAGCCACCGACGAAGCCGTGGCCTTGGCGCCGGCGCCGGGGCCGACCAGGAGCAGATTGCCGACGAAATCACCGTCGATGGCCACGGCATTGGTGACGTTGGAAACCTGGGCGATGGCCGCGTGTTTCGGCACCATGGTCGGGTGCACGCGTTGCTCGATACCGGATTCGGTGAGCATGGCGACGCCGAGCAATTTGATCCGGTAGCCGAGGTCGTCGGCGGCCTCGATGTCGGCCTTGGTAATCGACTGGATGCCCTCGATGTGGATCTCGTCGAAGGCAACCTTGGTGCCGAAGGCAAGGCTGGTCAGCAGGGTCAACTTGTGGGCCGTGTCGAAACCGCCGATGTCGAAGGTCGGGTCGGCCTCCGCATAGCCTTTGGCCTGGGCCTCCGTCAGCACGTCGTCGAAGGAGCGGCCCTCGTCCTGCATCTTGGTGAGGATATAGTTGCAGGTGCCATTGAGAATGCCATAGACGCGGCGCACGCTATTGCCCGCGAGCGACTCACGCAACGCCTTGATGACCGGAATGCCGCCGGCGACGGCGGCCTCGAAGTTCAAGGCGACGCGGTTCTTCTCGGCCAGCCGGGCCAACTCGACGCCGTGCTTGGCCAGCAGCGACTTGTTGGCGGTGACGACGTGCTTCTTGGCACCGAGTGCAGCTTCGACGGCCTTCCTCGGCATGCCCTCGTCGCCGCCGATCAATTCGACGAAGACGTCGATCGAGGGATCGACCGCCAGCTTGGCAGCATCATCGAACCACTTGAAGGGGCCAAGGTCGACGCCGCGGCTCTTGGAGCGGGTGCGGGCGGAGACGGCGGTGACCTTGATCTCGCGGCCAAGGCTGTCGGCGAGACGGGCACTGTGCGTCTCGAGCAAATGCAGGAGGCCAGCGCCAACGGTGCCGAGGCCGGCAATGCCTAGTCGCAATGGTTCGGTCATGGGGCGGGTTTCATCGCTTTGCAGACTCACGAATCGGAATGACATTGTGCATGGTGCCCGGCCCCTGCGAGAGGAATTTCTTGATGGAGCGGGCGGCTTGCCGGATGCGGTGCTCGTTCTCGACCAGGGCGATGCGCACGAAGCCTTCGCCATATTCGCCGAACCCGAGACCCGGCGACACGGCCACATCGGCCTTGTCGATCATGAGCTTGGCGAACTCGACCGAACCGAGCGGGCGGAAGGCCTCGGGGATCGGCGCCCAGGCGAACATGGAGGCAGGCGGGGCCGGGATCTCGAAACCGGCGCGCGAGAAGCTTTCAACGAGCACATCCCGGCGGCGCTTGTAGGTGGCACGGATCTCCTCGACGCAGTCCTGGGGGCCATTGAGGGCGGCGGCAGCGGCGACCTGGATCGGGGTGAAGGCGCCGTAGTCGAGGTAGGATTTGACGCGGGCCAGGGCGCCGATCAGGCGCTCGTTGCCGACGGCAAAGCCCATGCGCCAGCCGGGCATGTTGTAGGTCTTGGACAGCGAGGTGAACTCGACCGTGATGTCGATGGCGCCCGGCACTTGCAGCACGGAGGGTGGTGGCACGCCGTCGAAGTAGATCTCGGCGTAGGCGATGTCCGAGAGGATGATGAGATCCAGCTTCTTGGCCAATTGAACGGCGTCCCGGTAGAAGTCCAGGTCCGCGATCATAGCCGTCGGATTGGACGGGTACGACAGCACCATGGCCAGCGGCTTCGGGATCGAATGCTTCACCGCGCGCTCGACGCCGCGCAGGAAATCCTCGTTATTGGAGGCCGGGATATGGCGGATCGCGGCGCCCGAAATGATGAAACCGAATTCATGGATGGGGTAGGTCGGGTTCGGCACCAGGATGACGTCGCCGGGGGCGCTGATGGCCTGCGCCATGTTGGCGAAGCCTTCCTTGGACCCGAGCGTGGCCACGACCTGCGTATCGGGGTTCAGCTTGACGCCAAAGCGGCGCTCGTAATAGGCCGCCTGGGCCTTACGCAGCCCGGGGATGCCTTTCGAGGCCGAATAGCGATGTGTGCGCGGCTTGGCGATCGTCTCCACCATCTTCTCGACGATGTGGGGAGGCGTCGGTAGATCCGGGTTGCCCATGCCCAAATCGATGATGTCGGCACCCCGCGCCCGTGCCGCTGCCTTCAGCCGATTGACTTCGGCGAAGACATACGGCGGCAAGCGCTTGATGCGATGGAAATCCTCGATCACGGCAGGGCTCGTCAGGCTTGAGTTGCAAGGGAAAACGAAGCACGCCCGTGTTTACGCGGGGCTCCCAGTCCAGTCAAAGGACTTTCGATTTGAGCGCCGCAGCGCGTGGCCACGCAGAGCCGGCAGCAGCTGACGGATTCTCGGCCGCGCTCAAGGCTTGCGTTGCTCGATCTGGCGCAGCGTGTCGGCCGACTGCTGGTCGGCCCTGCGGCGCAGGTCGGCCAACGCCTGGGCCTGCTCGTCCTTGGTCAGAACCTTGCGCTCGCTCACCAATGGCGGCAGCTCAAGAGCCGCGCTGTCGACACATCCGGCAAGCGCCAAGGTTGTGGCCGCCAACAGAGCGGATCGCTGCAGCACCTTGGCTTTGCCCGTGAGAGTTGTCATTTTGCGGCGCCAAATCAATGTATCGTGCACTGCAGCACAATTAGCAGATTCGTCAGCGGGTGACGAGTCACCGCCGTGTTGGGCGCTCGGCTTGTCGCGTGCCGCACCGAAGCCTTGTCCCCCTCGCGAGCGCGGACCACACTCGTAGCGTGCGATTGCGCTGAAAGTAGGCCACACTTCGTCGACGAATTTGCTATTGTCGTGCCCAGTGTCGCAGTTCCATGCTAGCTGCCCCTTCCTGTGTGTCTGTGTTGCGCTTTGATTCCCGTTCCTCCCGAGCCCCGCAAACGAGCCATGCAAAAACCCAATCCCCCCGCCGCTGATTTCGACTGGAGCCAATACAAGGTCTCGAACCCGGAAGAGTTCGTGCGCAACATGCTGCGTCTGATGGAGGATGGCGGCAAGGCCATGACCGCCCTCATGTCGCGCGCGGATGCCAAAGGCGGCTCATACTCGACGGCAACCGAGATGACGGAAGCCAGCCGCATCATGGCGGAGGTAGCGCGGCAATGGATGGGCAATCCGGCGCGTACGCTGGAAGCGCAGAGCGATCTGGTGCGCGGCTACATGGACGTGTGGAACAATTCCGTGCAGCGGCTGATGGGCCAGCCGGTGGAGCCGGTCGCCGAGCCGGAGCCGGGCGATGCGCGTTTCCGCGATCCCGAGTGGTCGGGCAATCCCTATTTCGATTTCTGGAAGCAATCCTATCTCGTCACCACCCAATGGGCCGAGAAGGTGCTGAGCGAGACGCAAGGCCTGGACGAGCGGACGCGCCAGCGCGCCGAATACTATTTCCGCCAGACGGCCAGCGCGCTGTCGCCATCCAACTTTCCGGCAACGAACCCGGAGGTGCTGCGCGAGACCATGCAGACCAACGGCGCCAACCTGGTGAAGGGCGTCGAGCATCTGCTGGCCGACATGGAGAAATCCGGCGATCTGCTCAAGATCAGCCAGACCGACACCACCGCGTTCGAGGTTGGCCGCAACCTCGCGGTGACGCCCGGCAAGGTCGTGTTCCAGAACGACATCCTGCAGCTGATCCAGTACACGCCGACGACGGAGAAGGTGCACGCCGTACCGTTGCTGATCGTACCGCCGTGGATCAACAAGTTCTACATCTTGGATCTCACGCCGCCGAAATCCTTCATCAAGTGGGTGGTCGACCAGGGCTTCACCGTGTTCGTCATCTCGTGGGTCAATCCGGACGAGCGCTTGTCGCACAAATCGTTCGAGGCCTACATGAAGGAAGGCGTGCTGTCGGCGGCCGACGCCGTGGCACGCGAGACGGGGCAGAAGCAATCGAACGTCATCGGCTATTGTGTCGGTGGCACGCTGCTGGCGACGACGCTGGCCTATGCGGCGGCCAAAGGGCAGGAGCCGTTTTCTTCGGCCACATTCTTTGCAGCACAGGTGGATTTCACCAAGGCCGGCGATCTGCTGCTGTTCATCGACGAAGCGCAGCTCAAGTCGCTCGAGGAGATGATGGCCGAGAAGGGCTATCTCGACGGCTCGCGCATGGCGACCGTGTTCAACATGCTGCGGCCGCGCGATCTGATCTGGCCGTACATCGTCAACAACTATCTGCTCGGCAAGAAACCATTCCCGTTCGATCTGCTGTTCTGGAACCAGGATTCGACGCGGATGCCGGCCGCCAACCACAATTTCTATCTGCGCGAGTTCTATCACGAGAACAGGCTCGCCAAGGGGCAGATGACCTTGGGCGGCGTGCGGCTCGACATGAAGAAGGTCAAGCTGCCGGTCTACGAGCTTGCAACGAAGGAAGACCACATCGCGCCGGCCAAGTCGGTCTACATCGGCGCCCGCATGTTCGGCGGGCCGGTAGACTATGTGCTCGGCGGCTCGGGGCATATCGCCGGCGTGATCAATCCGCCGCCGGCCGAAGGCAAGAAGGCCAAATACCAGTATTGGACCAACAAGGATCGCGTCGAGACCTACGAGGAATGGCTCGAAGGCGCCAAGGAGACGGCCGGCTCCTGGTGGCCGCATTGGGCAAAATGGCTGGCTGGTCACTCCGGCGCCAAGGTCGCAGCGCGCACGCCCGGCGCCAAGCTCGGCACCATCGAGGACGCACCAGGCAGCTACGTGCGCGTCAAGGGATAATGGCGTGCCCCTGGTACTGGCGCGGCGCTAATCGAGCTTGATGCCTGACGCCTTGATCAACTCGGCGATGCGCGGGATCTCGGACTTGATCAGCGCTGAGAACGACGCTGGATTGCTGTCCACCAGTTGGAAGCCGCGCTGTGTCAGTTTTTCGCGGATGTCCTTGTCGCCGAGCACCTTGGCCAAATCGACATGAATCTTGTCGATGATCGGGGCAGGCGTTCCAGCCGGCGCCAGCAAGCCGAACCAGGCAACAGCATTGAACCCGGGATAGCCTTGCTCGGCGATGGTCGGAATGTCCGGCGCGATCGACGCCCGCTCGGCACCACTCAGCCCCAAGGCCCGCAACTTGCCCGCCTGCACCAGCGGCCAGCCGATGGTGATGTTCATGAACGACGCATGCACGTGGCCACCGAGAATTTCAGGCGCCGTCTGATCGCGGCTCGGCACATGGATGATCTGCAGGTCGGCAGCCTTTTTCAGCTGCTCGATTCCCATATGCTGCGAGGTGCAGTAACCGGTACTATTGAACTTGACCGTGCCCGGATTGGCCTTGGCCCAGGCCACGAACTCCTTGAGCGATTTGGCTGGCACATCGTTGTTGACGACCAGAATGTTGGGAGTGCGGCCCACCTGAACAATCGGCGCCAAATCCTTGACCGGGTCGTAGGCCAGCGACTTGTACAGGCTGATATTGACGACGATCGCCGCATCGCCCGACATGACGAGTGTGTAGCCATCCGCAGGTGACTTCGCGACCTTGGTCACGCCGACGGAACCGGCGGCACCCGGCACGTTTTCAACCACAATCGTCTGGCCCCAAACTTGTTTGAGTGGATCGACGACCAGACGCACGATCTGGTCCGCCGGGGAGCCAGCTGGAAACGGCGCGATGATGCGCACGTCACGCGTTGGCCACGCCTGCTGGGCTGCCGCTGACGGCGCCAGCGCGAGGCTGGCACACAGAACCGCAAAGGAACGAAGCAAGAAATTCATTGCCAAAACTCCATGCATCAAAAAGTAGCTGGCGAACGCCTGGATTGCCGCCTCGTCTCGCAATGGCTTTTTCCAGGCAAATCACATCCTGCCATGCGCGCCGCCGCAGCGGCTAGCCGAACCAATCGCAGTGCAACATCACGAGTGCGTGAGCCAAGCCACGTCGGCGCATTTCGTCATGACATCGCCACCCCCGCTGGTCCAAGGTTGCCGCCAATTCGTTACCGACCACGAAGCCAAGTATCACCCACCGCGACTGAGGAGACGCCCATGGCCAAACTGACCATCAACGGCAAGGACCACGAGGTCGACGTGGATCCGAACATGCCCCTGCTGTGGGCCATTCGCGAGCAGGTGGGCCTCACCGGCACCAAGTACGGCTGCGGCGTGGCGCAATGCGGCGCCTGCACCGTGCATATCGACGGCGAAGCGATGCGATCGTGCGGTCTCCCCGTCAGCGCCGCGATCGGCAAGCAGATCACCACCATCGAAGGCTTGGCCCAGGGCGGCGTCCTCACCAAGGTCCAGCAAGCCTGGATCGAGCATGACGTGCCCCAGTGCGGCTACTGTCAGGCCGGCATGATCATGGCGGTCTCCGCCCTGCTCAAGGCAAAGCCCAAGCCGACCGACGCCGACATCGACACTGCCATCACGAATATCTGCCGGTGCGGCACCTTCCAGCAGGTGCGCGAAGCCATTCATGCCGCGGCCAAGGCCTGATGGGAGATCGATCCATGACACTCAACACATCCATCAATCGCCGCGCGCTCATCGTCGGTGGCGCCGCTGTCGGCTCCGGCCTTGCCATCGGCCTCGACCTGACGCCGGTCGGGCTCCCCGCCGCCCGTGCCAATGGCACCGGCCCCGAGATCACGCATTGGGTCGTGATCCGGCCCGACGACACCGTGGTCATTCGCATCGCCCGCTCCGAGATGGGCCAGGGCACGCTGACCGGCCTGGCGCAGCTCGTCGCCGAAGAGCTCGAGTGCGACTGGTCAAAGATCAAGACCGAGTACCCGACGCCCGGCCAGAACGTGGCCAGGAAACGTATCTGGGGCAATTTCTCTACCGGCGGCAGCCGCGGCATCCGCGAGTCGCACGAGTATGTCCGCAAAGGCGGCGCCACGGCGCGCCTGATGCTGGTGCAGGCCGCCGCCAACGAGTGGAAGGTGCCGGTGGCCGAGTGCACGGTTGCCAACAGCATCATCACGCATGGGCCAAGCAAGCGCACGACGACCTATGGCAAGGTTGCCGAAGCGGCCTCCAAGCTCGAGGCGCCAAAAGAGGTCGCCCTCAAGGATCCGAAGGAATGGAAGGTCATCGGCAAGTCGGTGAAGCGCCTCGACACGGTTGAGAAGGTGACCGGCGCGCAGATCTACGGCTTCGATCTCAAGCTGCCCAACATGCTGAACGCGGCGATCAAGGATTGCCCGGTGTTCGGGGGTCGCGTGACGAGCTTCGATGCTGCCAAGGTCGCATCCATGAAGGGCGTCAAGAAGGTGGTGCAGGTCGGCGACAGTGCTGTCGCCGTCATTGCCGACACCTGGTGGAACGCGAAGACGGCGCTCGATGCGCTTCCCATCGTGTTCGACAACGGTCCGAACGCCCAGGTGTCGAGCGCTTCCATCGCCAAGATCCTCGACGAGGGACTGACTGCCGAGCAAGCCTTCGTCGGCAATCAGGCCGGCGACATCAAGGCTGGCATGGCGGGCGCGGTCAAGAAGGTCGAAGCTGTCTACAGCTATCCCTTCCAGAACCATGCGCCCATGGAGCCGATGAACGCGACGGCGCTCTATACCCCCGACAAGTGCGAGGTGTGGGTGCCGACGCAGGACGGCGAAGCCTCGTTCGCGGCCGTGCTCGCGGCTTCCGGCCTGCCGGCTGACAAGTGCGAAGTCTACAAGATCCACCTCGGCGGCGGCTTCGGCCGGCGCGGTGCTTTCCAGGACTACGTGACGCAAGCCGTGCTGATCGCCAAGCAGATGCCGGGCGTGCCGGTCAAGCTGCTGTGGTCGCGCGAGGAGGACATGCTGCATGGTCGCTATCACCCGATCATGCACGCCAAGCTGGTCGGCGGTTTCGATGCGCAGAACAACCTGACGTCGCTGCATCTGCGTCTGTCGGGTCAGTCGATCCTGGCCAGCGTTCGCCCGGCTATCGTCGAGCAGAACAAGGGCGCCGATCCGGTCACCTTCCAAGGCTTGGCGCCGAGCGGCGAGCATGCCTTCGGCTATACGGTGCCGAACCTGATGATCGATCACGCCATGCGCAACCCGCACGTGCCGCCGGGCTTCTGGCGCGGCGTCAACGTCAACCAGAACTGCATCTTCCTCGAGTGCTTCATGGACGAGCTGGCGCAATCCGTCGGCCAGGACGAGCTCGAGTTCCGCCGCAAGCTGCTGGCGAAGCATCCGAAGAATCTGGCAGTGCTCAATGCCGTGGCCGAGAAAATCGGTTGGGGCAAGACACCACCGGCTGGTCGGTTCTACGGTCTCGCCCACATGAAGGCGTTTGCCAGCTATGTGGCAGCGGCCGCGGAAATCTCGGTCGAGGGCAATGGCTCGAAGGTGAAGGTGCATCGCATCATCGCCGCCACCGACCCGATCTACGCGGTCAATCCGGCGCAGATCGAGCGGCAGGTGTCTGGCTCGTTCGTCTACGGCCTTTCGGCGCTGTTCATGCAGGAGTGCACAGTGAAGGATGGGCGCATCGTCGAGGAGAACTTCGACAGCTACGACTCGATGCGCATCGCCCAGATGCCGAAGGTGGAATCGATCATCATGCCGTCCGGTGGCAGTGATCCGTGGGGCGGAGTCGGCGAGCCGACCATTTGCGTTGCTGCACCCGCCGTGCTGAACGCCTACTTCAAGGCGACGGGCAAGCGCATTCGCTCGGTGCCGCTGAAGAACCACAAGATTGCGATGGTGTAAGTGACTATGGGGGAGCAGTTGCGCATGCTGCTGCTCTCCCAACTCAACGAGGCCGTCCCATGCGGTCGATGATGGTGGCCGCGCTGCTTCTGGTACCGTTGCATGCGATGGCGGCAGAACCGTTGCCGCCGGTGGTGATCGACGGCGATCAGATCAGGGCCTCATTGACGGGCAGCGCCGGTGAGGCAGCGCGTGGCCGCGCCATCGTCGCCAACCGGCAGGTCGGGCTATGTTTGCTCTGCCATACGGGGCCCATTCCGGAGGAGCGGCTGCAGGGCAATCTGGCGCCGCCCCTCGATGGCGCGGGCCAGCGCTGGAACGAGGCTCAATTGCGGTTACGCATTGTCGATGCGGCGCGTGTCAATCCGGCGACGATCATGCCGCCATACTACCGGATCGAAGGGCTCGAGCGGGTGGCGCCGGCCTTTCGCGATAAGCCGATCCTGTCGGCTGCGCAGATCGAGGACGTGGTGGCCTATCTGCTGACACTGAAGGAGTAGCCTCATGGACCGGACGCCGTCACGACGAGAGCTGGTGCGCCGTGTTGCAGCGCTGAGCCTGGCGCCCGCCGTCGTCACTCTGGTGCCGGCCAGCGCGCGGGCCACACCCGAGGAGATGCAAGCCGCGATCCTGCGTGTCACGGGCGGCGTCGAGCCGAAACCTGGACGCGTCAAAATCGAGATCCCACCGCTGTCGGAGAACGGCAATACAGTGCCGATCACAGTGACCGTCGAAAGCCCGATGACGGCCAAGGATCACGTCAAGGCGATCCACATTTTCAATGAGCGCAATCCGCAACCCAATATCATCAGCGCCTGGCTCGGGCCTCGCGCGGGGCAGGCCACGCTGCAGACGCGGGCACGGCTCTCGGATACGCAGAACATCGTCGCCATCGCGCAACTCTCCGACGGCAGTTTCTGGAGCCAAAGCGCCCATGTCATTGTCACGCTCGGCGCCTGCCTGGAGGAGCCCATCTGATGTCGTCCCGAGCCATCCTCCGCGTGAACCCGACGGCCCGCTCCGGCGAGATCCTGTCCGTGCGAACGCTGATCCAGCACAAGATGGAATCCGGCTTCCGCTACACGACAACGGGCGAGCGGGTGCCACGCGATATCATCACCTCGTTCGTCGCCACCTGGGACGGTGAAGAAATCTGGCGCGCCGATCTGTCCTCCGCCATTGCCGCCAATCCGTTCGTCGCCTTCACGACGGTTGCCACCAAGACCGGCGTGCTGCGCGTCGTCTGGCGCGGCGACAACGGCTTCGAGCATGCGGAAGAGACGCGAATCACGGTGACTTGAGGCGATGTCCGCGTTCCCCCGGTGGCCGCTGATCCTCGCGCTTGTCGCGCTGACCACGTTGGCGCTGGCCGGTGAGATTCCGCGTGAGCAGCGCCGCTCCGGCTACGAGCAGATGTCCCCCGCCACACGCGCCATGCAGGACGACGAGACGGCCAATCCGGGTCTCTTGTGGCTGCTCGACGGCGAAGCTTTGTGGAAGGCAAAACCCAATGCGACGGCGCGAGCGTGCGCGGACTGCCACGGCGATGCGCGCACGTCCATGAAGGGCGTCGCAGCGCGACATCCAGCGTTCGATGCGACGCTTGGCGCCACGGTCAACCTCGAAGGACGCATCAACATCTGCCGGATCGAGCAGCAGCAGACGACAGCGTTAGCCTACGACAGCAAGGAGCTGTTGGGCCTATCAGCCTGGGTGACGGCACAGTCGAAGGGCCTGCCGATCGTGATCGATGCGGGCAAACTCGCCACGGAAATCGCGGCCGGGAAGCGCCTGTTCGAGCTGCGGCAGGGTCAGCTCAATCTGTCGTGCGCGCAGTGCCACGACGACAACTGGGGTCGCAAGCTTGCCGGCAACACCATTCCGCAGGGCCACCCGACCGGCTATCCGCAGTATCGCCTGGAGTGGCAGACGGTTGGCTCGCTGCACCGGCGCCTGCGCAATTGCCTCACCGGTATGCGGGCCGAAAACTTCGCCGCCGGCTCGCCCGAGCTGATCGCACTCGAGAGCTATCTGATGTGGCGCGCCGAGGGCATGGTCATCGAGAGCCCGGCCGTGCGGCCGTGACGCGGCGGGGTCGAACTTCGCTACGATGGTTTGGGGATACGAGCGCCATTTCCAAACGCGACGTGCGCTGAAACAAATTCGCCATCGCGGGTTGCAATCGGACCTCCGGCGTGGATGTTAACTGCGCAAAGCAGCAAACCTCACCCGGCCAACACCTCCATCCCAACCGAAAGCACGCCGCATGACACCCGCGCCCACACAGCAAATTCCCGGCATCTATCACCGGCGCATCGGCGACATCATCGTCACCGCGCTCTCCGACGGCATTCTGGTGCGCACGCATGAGATGATGCTCGGCGTCTCGGCTGAGGAAGGAAAGCGTCATCTCGAGCAGGCATTCCGACACGAGTTCGCGCTGTCGATCAACGCCTTCGTGGTGCATAGCGGCGGCAAGCTCATTCTGATCGAGACCGGCTCGGGCAACTATTTCGGGCCGGTGGCAGGGCATTTGCTCGCGAACCTGCACACGGCTGGCATCGATCCCGCAAAAATTGACACCATCCTGCTCACGCACATGCATCCCGATCACTCGGCAGGGTTGACCGACCTGACCACCGGCACGGCGCATTATCCCAACGCCGAGCTGGTCTGCCACGAGAACGAGCCGAAGCACTGGCTGCACGACGATGCGGCGATGGCGCGGGCGACGGAGCGCGAACGCAAATTCATGTTCCAGCAAGCCCGCGACCAGACGGTGCCCTATCTGCAGCGTCTGCGCACGTTCACATCCGGCGAGGTGATGCCAGGGATCACCGCCATTCCGACCCTTGGCCACACGCCCGGGCACACCGCCTACCTGATCGAATCGAAGGGCGAGCGGCTGCTCATCTGGGGCGACACGGTGCACATCCCCGAGGTGCAGGTATCACGCCCCGAGATCTCGATGGTGGTCGATACGGATCCCGCGGCGGCAGCCGTGTCGCGCCGGCGCATGTTCGACATGGTCGCCTCGGAGCGCATGCTGGTGACCGGCATGCACCTGCATTTCCCTGGCTTCGGCCATGTGACGCGCCACGGCACCGCTTATGCCTTTGTGCCGGAGGCCTGGCGGCAAGGGATGTGACGGCCCCGCGAGCTGCCCGATGGCGACGTGACACCGGCAGGCGGCATGGCGGGGGCTCAGGTCCGGCGCCCACAACATGGCAGCCACCCCGCCACGGGGCACAACGCCCCCTCGACCGGGCGGCCGGGATCGGTATCATCGCGGCCAACGCAATCGATCGATCCAGGGGACACGTTCATGGCTGCCACCGCCTACAAGCATGTTGTCGACTTCATCGTGGTCGGGGCCGGCTCGGCCGGCTCGGCGCTGGCCCATCGCTTGACCGAAAGCGGCCGCTACCGCGTGCTGCTGCTGGAAGCCGGCGGCGAGACGCATCCCCTGTCGCGCATTCCCGTCAGCTTCGCCCGTTTCATCAATCGGCCCGGCGTCAACTGGCTCTACTCGTCGGAGGCCGAGCCCGCCACAGGAGGACGCAACATTCCCGTGCCGCGCGGCAAGATGCTCGGCGGCTCCAGCGCCATCAACGGCATGGTGTGGGTGCGCGGGCAACCGCAGGATTTCGACACCTGGGCGCAGCTCGGCAATCGCGGCTGGAGCTATCAGGACGTGCTGCCGATCTTCAAGCGCATGGAAAACTACGGCGGCGGCCAGGGCGAGTACCGCGGCCGCGGTGGCCCGATCCGCATTACGGATACGCCCGAGAAGGGGCCGCTCTATGACGCCTTCTTCGAGGCGGCCGCTGCCGCCGGCATCCGCCGCAACGATGATTACAACGGCCCCGATCAAGAGGGCATCGCTATGACGCAAGGCTCGATCGGCAACGGCCGGCGCATGAGTACGGCGCGCTGCTATCTCGATCCCATCCGCAACCGCCCAAACATCGACATCGAGACCGGCGCCCACACCGAGAAGCTGCTGATCGAGGGCAAGCGCTGCGTCGGCGTGCGCTATCGCATGCGCAATGGCGAGGTGCGCGAGGCGATGGCGTCGCGCGAGGTGATCGTCTCAACGGGCGCCATTGCCTCGCCGCAGCTGCTCGAGTTGTCGGGCATTGGCCAGCCGGAGCGCCTGAAGGCTTTGGGGATCGAAGTCAAGAACGCGCTGCCGGGCGTCGGCGAGAACCTGCGCGACCATTGGGCGCCGCGCCTCAAGTGGCGCGTGGCGCGCCAGGGCGTCACCTTCAACGAGCGCGCCCGCGGCCTCGCAGCGATCGGCCAAGGCCTGCAGTACATCATCTCGCGCACCGGCTTCCTGAGCCTCGCAGCCTCACCCATGCGGGCCTTCTTCAAGACCCGCGAGGGCCTCGCCAGCCCCGACGCCATGTTCATGGTACAGCCGTTCCTGGTCACGCCCGACGTCAAGCTCGACAAGCAGGCGGGCATTACGATCATCACCCACCAGATGCGGCCCGAGAGTAAGGGAAGCATCCATCTCTCTTCGGCCGATGCGTCGAAACAACCGGCGATCCGCTTCAATTTCCTTTCCGATCCGATCGACAAGGCCTGCGTGTTGCAATGCATCCGCACCGTGCGCAAGGTGGTGGCGCATCCCTCCCTCGCCTGGCTGCAGCCGGAGGAATTCATTCCCGGCCCCAAGGCGCAGTCCGACGCCGAGCTGCTCGACTATGTGACGCGCATGGCCGAGACCACCTATCACCCCGTCGGCACCTGCAAGATGGGCACCGACGGCGATGCAATGGCCGTGGTCAACGATCGCCTGCAGGTGCGCGGACTCGCGGGGCTGCGCGTGGCCGATGCCTCGATCATGCCGACGCTGACCTCGGGCAACACCAACGCACCCTCGATCATGATCGGCGAGAAGTGCTCGACCATGGTGCTCGAAGCCGCCGCAGCCGGACAGCCGGTGCCGGTGGCAGCGTGAGGCGAAGGTGGCGTGCGGGGGGACGGGCGGGGGAAGCGGATAAGGTTGCCGGGCCGCTCGACCTCCGCAGTGCTCCCAAGGGTAGCAGTGGCGATGGGGCGAAAGGCATACAAGGCGGCAAAGGGGCCGATGGCTGACGTATTCTCACTCGCGAGCCAAGGGTCGCGTCTTTGATGAGACGAGTGAGCGCGAAACCGGCTCTATCGGCTCCCGTGATGTTGAGTGAGCACAACGTGTGCGTGCCCACCTCAGATGGTGCGAACTCTCTTTTCAACGATTTCCCGCAGTTCGCCCGCGTTGGCGTAAACTTCAACCGACTGTCGCGAAATCTCCGGAAATAGCCTGCGTCGCTCCCAAGTTGCGCGGTGGTGACAAATGAGCAGAGGACGTCCCAAGGTCTGAGCCACGGCATATTCCAAACAGACATTTGGGTTGAGAAACGCGTTCACGCCCAATTCGCTGTCTTGGTCCAAGGACGTCAAATCAACGATTACAAGTGACGATTTGCCAATGCCCGTCCAGATCCGTTCAAGGATCTGCAAATCGGGTTCCGTATCGCCCCGCACATAGATCATGTCGGGCGAACAGGCGGCGCGTACCGTCTCTGTAATCCAAGGTTCGAGTTTGAAGGGCAGGATATGGAAGCAGCGAGGCTCGCCGGTGACTGGGTAGCTCGGACGAAACGATGAATGCTCAATGCGATACTCGCTGTCCGACATCGATAGATGGCCACCAATGGCGCGACGGAGCGATATCGGATCAACCTGGTGCGCAGTCATCCGCTCGCGAATGCGCGCTGCCGTGTGGCGCGTTCGCGCGTCATGAGCCGCAGCAACATCAAGTGCATAGGTCGCAGCGGACATTATGGCCGTGCGATCGCGACCGCCACCACACGGCATGGCGACAGCGTTCACGATTGCAGCAGCCAATTGGCCATGATCCGGCACGGTGTCGTATTCAACCGAGATCAAAGACAGATCAAAGGGGAGGTCCAGGACACCGTCCGTAGCAATGACAATCTGCCGGCCAATCGTCAATGCAATCCCGATTGCGTAACATGCTCGGGGCCAGACCGTCGCTCGTTCCACTGTTCTCAAGTCGACCAGCAATGTCTCTGCCCCAGCGACGCACCGCCAGAGTTCAGAGTCGGCAGGCTGGCCGACGCGCGGGTTGATCAAGCGCAAGCGGGCATGGACGGCAGCAGTCTCTAACTCCGCGGCGCCCGCGCCCGCAATGATGGCAATAGCATTCGGATCGGGTTCAATCGCGGACCATGGGCAGCGGACAACCTGGAGGTTATGCCGTCGCGCATAGCGTCGGATCGATTGCGCGACCGGGCGCAGGCGATCCCGTTCGATTCGATGGAGCGTTGTCGCGTCGCTCGCGCCCCGGATGGCCGTGGCAACGTCCGACACCTCGGCGAAGAGGGAGTGAGATTGCTCCTTTTCGCCGGGAGCCTTTAGCGGATCAGCAAGAAAGGACCCCGCTGCTGCCGACAAGGCATCTGCAGCAGCGCGAAGCGAATCTTCGAGCATAGGGTTGCCCTTCGAACCAATCACTCGGGTCGGAACAGCACATTCATCCGGGTCAAAAGTTCATTCATTTCGGTGGTTCTGTCCTCCACATCCGGCAAGGCCCGGGCGACATCAAAATCCTTGATCATCTTTCGGAGGGCTTCACCGCGTTCCGCCGAGATATCGCCGCGTTGAACCCGGGCGTTGACGGCCGGAACAATCGCCACTTCCCATACAGTAATCAACTCTTGCGGTGACAAGCGACGCAATTGATCCTGAAGATCGCGCATGCTGGGCGGCGTAACGGCGGCACTCCGCTGGGTCGCTTCGGCGCGGGCTGCAGCTTCGGCACGGGCAGCCGCTTCCCGCTCGCGAGCCTGCTCAAGTTGGTGCAAACGCTCGGCTTCCATCCGTTGTTGCAGCATCTGCAGGTATAGAAGGTCCCGCTGTTGCTGCATTTGCGCCTGGGCCCCATAACGGACGGCGTCCTGAGCAAGGCCCGTCAATCCAATGCTACCGAGCCCGCTTGCGAGTGATCCCCAATTAACTGACATTCTCAAGTCTCCTCTGAATATCAACGACCAAAATGAAACCGCAGGACTATGTTGAAAGTGCGCCTCTTCTGAATCTATTCAGTGGCGCTCGCAGTCTCATGTGTCTCATTCGAACTGGCCTTCGCCGACTCCATGTGCACCAAAGTTGCAACACCTCGCCTCTCGGAAGGCTGCCGCCGACAGTTGCCACGTTGGCGCAAGTTGCGGCCCGTGCCCCCGGATCAAGTGTCCCGGGCCAACCTTATTCCCGTTGCGGCGCCGATAACGGGAGACGTGACCTGCGCGGCCGCACCGCCATCACGGCGCGCCGCCGCCCTCCTTCGGTGCGGCGGGCGCTGTCATGAGCACGGCGGCACCGGCCAGGGCCGAGAGGATCGAGCCGACCAGCACGCCGAGGCGCACGTGGGCAGCCTGCCCGCCATCGGGGAAGGCCAGCGTGCCGATGAACAGGCTCATGGTGAAGCCGATGCCGCCGAGCAGGGCCACGCCGTAGACATGGCGCCATGTCGCCCCGGTCGGCATCGACGCCAGTCCCATCCGGACGGCGAGCCAGGTGAAGCCGAAGATGCCGACCTGCTTGCCGACAAACAGGCCGGCGGCAATGCCGAGCGGAATCGGCGCGAACAGGTCGGCAAGCTTGAGGCCAGCCAGCGAGACGCCGGCATTGGCAAAGGCGAACAGCGGCAGGATGCCGAAATGCACCCACGGCTCCAGCGCGTGCTCGGCGTCCTCTGCCGGCGAGGCGGTGCCATCAGCGCTCGCGGAGATGGGTACGGCCAGCGCCAGCGCCACGCCGGCCAACGTCGCGTGCACGCCCGATTTCAGCACACACACCCACATGGCGACGCCAACCGCCACGTACGCCGAGAGGCGCCGCACGCCCAGATAGTTCATGGCGGTCAAGGTGGCGCAACCCAGCAGTGCCAGCCACAGCGGCAGGGCCGCCAGATCGCTGGTATAGAAGAGCGCAATGATGATGATGGCACCGAGATCGTCGACAATGGCGAGCGCCAGCAGGAACAGCTTCAGCGACGCTGGCACGCGCGAGCCGATCAGCGCCAGCACGCCAACCGCAAAGGCGATGTCGGTGGCCGCCGGAATGGCCCAGCCCGCCAGCGCCTTCGGGTTGCCAAGGTTGATCAGGACATAGACCAGCGCCGGCACGGCCATGCCCCCGATGGCGGCGATGATGGGGAGGCTGGCACGTTGCAGCGACGACAGCTCCCCCTCGATCATTTCGCGTTTGATCTCGAGGCCGACCAGGAAGAAGAACACCGCCATCAGGCCGTCGTTGATCCACAGCAGCAGCGGCTTGTCGACGCCGATGGCGCCGATTCTGACGCTGGCTCGGGTCTCGAGCAGGGCGTCGTAAAAGGGCGAGAGCGGCGAGTTGTCGGCGATCAGTGCCAGGATGGCGGCGACAACGAGCAAGATGCCACTGGCGGCTTCGTGCTGGAAGAAGGCGGTGATGCGCTGCGGCATGAAAGTTTGGATCCCCCGAAGGCTGGCCAGCGGGCGGGCTTGGCCACAGTCGTTCGTTCCCCTACCATTGCGACCCATGAGCAATCAAACACATCTGACGATTGTCGGGGTCGTCCTCGCCGGCGGCCTGTCGCGGCGCATGTTCGCAGGTCAACCGGTTGGCGGCGACAAGGGGCTGCTGGATCTGGCCGGCCGCACCATGATCGATCACGTCATCCACCGGCTGGCGCCGCAAGTCTCGCACATGGTGGTCAACGCCAACGGTGATCCGGACCGGCTGGAGCACCTGCACAAGCGGCTGTGGCTGCCCGTGGTGGCCGATACCGTCGAAGGCTTCGTCGGGCCGCTGGCGGGCGTGCTGGCGGGGATGCGCTGGACGGCAGCCCATGTACCGGCCGTGACGCACATCGTCAGCGTGTCGTCGGATGCGCCGTTCTTGCCCGGCGATCTGGTGGCGCGGCTCGCGGCGGCGGCAGCCGGCCAGCCCCCGAAGTTGCAACATGCCATCGCCATGGCCCGCTCGCTGGGGGAGTTGCATCCCGTGATTGCGCTGTGGCCGGTGGTGCTGGCCGATGATCTGGAGGCGGCACTGCGCTCGGGCGTGCGCAAGGTGCTGGTCTGGACCGATCGCCACGGCACCATCCCCGTCGATTTCAGCGCCCTGGACATCGGCGGCACCGCGGTTGACCCCTTTTTCAACGCCAATACCCCGGCCGAACTGGACGAAGCCCGCCGCCTTCTGGCATTGATGGCGGCATGAAAACCATCACGGGACTTAACGGCACGCCGGTGATCGGCATTGCCGGGTGGAAAAAATCGGGCAAGACCACGCTGACAGTGCGTCTCGTCACCGAATTGACGCGGCGCGGCTATCGCATCGCGTCGGTCAAGCACGCCCATCACGATCTGCAGGTCGATGCCAGCGAGACCGACAGTGCCCGGCACAGGCGAGCGGGGGCAGCGCAAGTGGCGGTGGTGTCGTCCGAGCGCTGGGCGCTGATCACAGAGCTGAAAGGCGCGGCAGAACCGGATTTCGCGGCTGTCATCGCCATGTTCGAGCCGTGCGATCTGATCGTGGTCGAGGGCTACAAGTCGGCGCCGATCGCCAAGATCGAGGCGCGCCGCACCGCGAGTTTCACGCGCGAGCCGATCGCGCCGAACGACCCGCGGGTGATCGCTATAGCCGCCGACCATGCCACCGACGCGCACGGATTGCCGCTGTTCTCCCTCGATGACATCGATGGCCTGGTGGCGCTGCTGATCACGCATTTCGGGCTCGACAGCCAGGGCCGCGCACCTGCGGGCGCGGCGATCACGGCCAAGGCCGCGAATGATCTGTCGTAGAGGCATTGCTCTCGGTGCCGCGGCAAGCTTGGCCTTGCCGGCATTGGCCTGGGGCCAGTCGCGAAAGCCCAAGCTGCCGCCGGGGCGCGATCCTGGCGGCGTGGCTGTGGCGATCATCGGCGCTGGCGTCGACTACACCCGACCGGAGATCACCAACCGTCTCGCCCGCGACGGCGAAGGCGAACTGATCGGCTGGGATTTCGTCGACAACGACAACCGGCCGTTTGAGCGGGCCGATGCTGCGGTGCCAGTGCCACATCATGCGGGGAGCGAGATGGCGCTGGCGCTCCTGGGTACGGCGCCGCACTCCCGGCTCATTCCCATCCGGGTACCGGATCAGAAAATAGCCACGCTCGTCCGCGCGCTGGCGTTGGCCGCCAAGACGCCGGCGCGCATCGCCATCGTCCTGACCGGCGGTGAACCGGCAGCGCCGTGGCAACCATTCTCGGATGCGGTTGGCGCGGCGCCGTCGCTGCTTGTGATTGCGTCGGCGGCAACGCTTCTGCGCCATCGGCCGCCACGCGACAAAGGTCTGCCTGCACCTGAAAACCTACTGGTAGTCGGCGTCGAACATGCTTCTGAGATTGCGGTGCTGTTGCCGATTGAGCCAGGGCTTGCGTCGGCTGAAGCCTCGACCGAGGCAAAGATCGCTGCCGATAACCATTTGGCAGTGCGCGTGGCAGCGAAAGCCGTCGAGCGGGCCAGTCAAGCCAAGGGCATCTGGCCGGGCGCGATCCTTAAGCAACGGTTGTTCGGAAACAACCGCAACTGAGCGCGGGCATGGTGTCGTTGTTCGCAGGTGCACACCAAGTTGTATCCCGGCACCACTAATCGCTGCGGTGGTAGCGCGACTTTAATGCAATCGTGCAATGCTTTCTCGATCGTTACACGCGATAAAGTCAACCCTGTCGCATTCTGGCACAGGACTTGCTGCTTTGCCGCGGGAGAGGAAGTGGCCGATGGCGTATGGCGGAAAGTTCAAGTCCGGCAAGATCGGACTGGCCCTTGGCGGCGGTGCAGCCCGCGGCTGGGCCCACATCGGTGTGCTGCGCGCCCTCGAGCAGGCAGGCATTGTCCCCGACATTATCGCTGGAACCTCGATCGGCGCCGTGGTTGGCGGCTGCCATGCTGCCGATCGCCTCGATGAACTCGAGGGCTTTGTCCGCGATCTGACGCGACGGAAAGTGTTCGGCTACCTCGACATCAATCTGGCCGGCTCTGGCCTCATCACCGGCCAGCGTGTCGTCGAGCGCCTCGAGGGCCATCTCAAGGGCATCACCATCGATGGGTTGGCGCGCAAATTCGTTGCCGTCGCAACCGAGATCGGCACCGGCCACGAGATCTGGCTGTCGCGCGGCTCCCTGGTTGAATCGATGCGCGCCTCCTACGCCATTCCCGGCATCTTCAAGCCGGTGCGCATCAATGATCGCTGGCTGTTCGACGGCGCCCTGGTTAACCCTGTTCCGGTCTCGGTGTGTCGCGCCCTGGGTGCGCGCTACGTCATTGCCGTCAACCTCAATTCGGATCTGTGCGGCCGCGGCACTGTCATCACCGATCAGCACGATCCGGATGCCGCGCCCGTCGAGCCGCAATCTCTGACCGCCCCGAACGGGCGTGCCGCGCGCAAGCTTTTGCAACGCCAGATCTTCGGCGGCAGTGACAGCAGTCCTGGCATCTCCACCGTGATGGTGGACGCTTTCAATATCGTGCAGGACCGCATCGCACGCTCGCGGCTGGCCGGCGATCCCCCTGATGCCGTCATTAACCCGCGCCTTGCCGGCATCGGCCTGTTCGACTTTCACCGCGCCGACGAACTCATCCATCGCGGCATGATGGCGGGCTTGCGCGAGGTCGATGACCTCAAACGCGAACTCGATGCCCGCCACGTCGCAACGCACCGCCCGTCCGCCTATGCGTAAGGGCGGCCCGTCCGCACTGCCACATCAGGCATGGGCAATGTAGTCGCGCATGGCGATGGCTTCGGATTCGACCTCGGCCACACGCCGCTTGACCACGTCACCGATCGATATGATGCCGACCAGACGGCCATTCTCGACCACGGGCAGATGGCGGAAACGATGCTCCGTCATCAATTCCATCAATTGGTCGACGGTATCGTGCTCGCGGCAGGTGACGACGCGTCGCGTCATGACGTCGGCCACCGGCCAGTCCATGGCCTGGATGCCATGGGCGCCGAGAACGCGGATGATGTCGCGCTCCGAGATGATGCCGGCAACGGAGCCATCGGCCGCGGTGACGACGACGGCGCCGATCCGGCGGGCAGAAAGCCGACGCGCGACGTCCATGACGCTAATATCGGCCGACGCGCATTCGACGGCGCGCCCCTTGTCTTTCAAGATTGCTGTCACGTGCATGGGTCACATTCCTCCCGTCCACGCCGGACCGAGGATGGCCATCACGCCCCCGCTTGCCACCGCGTGCAGCGCCTCGCCTGTCTCGGCGGTTGGGCCTGAACGCTGTGGCACCATGACGAGCCAACCAACGCGGTGCGTGGATCTGGCTGGTCCAAATGCTCCCGGTTCTCGAACGAGGCTGAGCCGCGAGCCTTGACATCATCGGCGAGACTTGGCGCCGTGGCAAGCGAGGTTCGCGTCAAATCAAACTGAGGTGAACCGCTGGCTGTGCGCTGCACAAATGCCCGTCAGTGCAGCGTGCGCGACGCGGGATCGGGGGGCGGTAAGTGATCATCGGGCGCCGGCTTGGGAGCATCGAACACGGCAAAGCCCAGGATGCCGAGCAGGAAGCCGCCGAGATGGGCCTCCCAGGCAATGCCGGCACCGGAGGTCAACAGGAAGCTAGCCGCTGCAGTAACGAAATTCAGCACCACCCAGATGGCGACGACGGTCAACACCCGGCGGTCGGTAAACGTCTGCCGCAGCGACATGCGCGGCACGCTGCGCGGGTCGGCATTGGGATCGCCGAAGCGCTGCATGGCGTCGGTATGGTTGAAGAAGAAGCGGAAGGCGCCGCCCATTAACCCTGACACCGCGCCCGAGGCGCCAACCATTGGCACGGCCTCGCCCCAACGGAAGGCCAGAAAGAAAGCGGCCCCCGCAATGCCGCTGAGCAGACCTAGCAGGATGAAGCGCCAATTGCCGATCCGCGCCGCCACCGCGCCACCGAAGGCCAGCAGCCAGGCCGAATTCATAGCGAGGTGGGTCCAGTCGCCATGCACCAGCTGATGCGAGACGAACGACCAGATCTGAGCCCCGGGCCAGTCGCCGGGGAGCCTGGAAGCGCCTGCCGAATAGCGAGCCGGGAAAAACGACAGCATCAGCTTGAGGCGCGTCTCCTCGTCCTCGCCGAGGTACCAGAGGCCCGTGTGGATCAGCACCATCAGGCCGATGGCCCCCATCACGGCAGCTGGCACATTGAAGATCGGCTCTCGCGTTGGCACTCGATCGTCTCCCCCGGGGCAGCGGCCCGAAGCGTCCGGCTTAACCGCACCGGCAAAGCCTCGCAACGCCAATAGCGCATGGCATGGAATCTGCTCCTGGGGGCCCTGAATGGCAACACCAGGCCACCCCCGTGCCAATCCGGCCGCTGGTGGTCATGCATCGCCTCGCCAACGCCCCTCCGCGCCCGCCCGGCGGTGACGCTGAACGATCAGGAAACGTGATGAGACAGCGCACGAGCCAGCTCCTCTTTCAATACTGGAACGATGTGCGTGGCGAGAGAATGGCGCCGGAACGGTTCGACATCGAGCCGTCGCGCATTGCCGGCATTCTGCCCGAGACCTGCATCTTCGAGCGCGATGGCGAACATGCCTATCAATTCCGCCTCGCCGGCACGCGCATCTGCGACAACTGGGGCCGTGAACTGCGCGGCACCTCGCTCCACCTGCTCGCCCTGCCCGGTGACCGGCCGGTTCTCGACGATGTCATGGAGACCGTGACCGACCAGGGCGCCGTCGCCTTGTTCGAGTTCGCCGCCACGACGCGCGACGGCCGCGATATCGCCTTCGAGGCTTTGCTGCTGCCGCTGCTGCACATGACCGGCACCGTCTCTCGCTATCTTGGCGCCATCAGCCCCATTGACCCACCGGCCTGGCTCGGCACCGAGGTGCTCACCGCCGGACCGCTGATCTCGCATGCGGTGCTTTGGCCGGATGGCCGCCCCTATGCCCTCATCGAGCGCAACCATCGCCAAGCCCCCTTTCTGCCCGCCATGGCCGGCGCCCGCATCGTTCGCGTCGACCGTCGCCAGTTTCGCGTTTTTGACGGCGGCCGGGCCGGTGAACCGGCCCACAAACCGGCGAAATGAGGCGGAGAAGCCCGTTGCGGTGCCACGAATTGACGGGGCCATGCCGGCCCGCACCAGGGACATCGTTTCAAAAGGACGCTCGAATTTAGGACATCTTTAATCGGGCTGCCGGATAGTCAGCGCATGCCCCGAAAAACGACATGCCCCGCATGGTCGTGCCCGGGACACCGCCGGCCGTTCTTGCCCTGTAAAGGTGTCGTCATGTCCCTTCAATCCGCACCGTTTGCCCGCCGTGCCGAAACCCTCGTAACCCGCATTACGCCGGACCGCCGCCGCCACAAGCGCGTGAACGTCACCTTGCTCGGCCGTTTCATGCGTGCCAACAAGCAGGAGTATCCCTGCAAGCTCCATGATATCTCGGTCGGCGGCGCGGCCCTGATGTCGCCGATCGCGGTGCCGGAAGGCGAACGCGTCGTTGCCTACTTCGACCACATCGGCGGCCTCGAAGGCATCGTCACCCGCTGCTTCGAAGGCGGTTTCGCCATCCGTTTCAACGCCACCCAGCACAAGCGCGAGAAGCTCGCGGCCCAACTCACCTGGCTCATAAATCGCGATGAGCTGAGCGGTATCGAGGAGCGCCGGCACGAGCGCATCACGCCGCGCAACGGCACCTCGAGCTTGAAACTCGCTGAAGGTCTGGTCGTCGCCTGCCAGGTGCTCGATGTCTCGATCTCCGGCGCCTCCATCGGCACCGAGGCCCGTCCCGCCATCGGCAGCGAGGTGCTGCTTGGTAAATTGCGCGCCCGCGTCGTGCGCCATCACGCGCAAGGCGTCGGCTTGCAGTTCCTCGACATTCAGAATCCGTTGGCGCTGCGCCGCTACTTCGGCTGACGGCAGCACAGACGGGGCATGACCACAGGGCCGTAGCGAGCCGGACCGGTGCGCTGCGGCGACTGGCAGCACGTGCCCGCATGACGGTTGCAGTTTCACGACGTACGGCGGCCGTGGGGCGCAGGAGTGACTGCCCCCGGCCCGCCGATCGAAGTCTCGGTCGGAGGCGTGTGTGGTATGTGGCAGGCTTTGGTTGCCAGAATTGTTGCGACGGGCCTCGTGTTGGGGGCAGCGAGTGTTGCGGGTCCGGCGGCGGCCGATCCGGGGAAGGCGTTTCGCGGCCAGGATCGCGCCTCGCCGTACATGCGCATCTTCGGTTCCACCTTGCCCCCTTACGGCTTCGTGCGCTTTTGCGAGTCCTACCCGGCTGAGTGTGTCGCCGGACGCGCCGACGAGGCCCGCATGCAGGCAGGCGCTGCCCGCATGAGCGAGCTCGATGCCATCAACCGCCACGTCAACCGTACCATCATCGCCACCAGCGACCTCGAGCTGTACGGTGAGACCGAGCGCTGGGTCATCCCGAAGACGCACGGCGATTGCGAGGACTATGCGCTGCTCAAGCGGCAGCTGCTGATGGCGCGCGGCTGGCCGGCGAGTGCGTTGCTCATGACGGTGGTGCGCGACGAGAAGGGCGAAGGCCACGCCGTGCTGACGGCACGCACGGCCCAAGGCGATTTCATCCTCGACAACAAGGTCGACGACATCAAGGCGTGGCACAAGGTGCCCTACGCCTACGTCATGCGGCAATCGTACATCGACCCGCGCGTGTGGGTGTCGCTCGACCCGAAGGATGCCAAGCCGCCGGTATTGCTCTCGGGCGTCCAGAACGGCGGCTGAGTTGCAGCTGCCTGCTCAGCTGCTCTGCGGCTTCAGGCTGCGCACATAGAGCGGCCACTTCTGCTGATAGTCGTCGAGGCCTTCCTGGATGCGCGCGCGATCCTTGTCGGTCGCCTCGCGGATTACCTTGCCCGGCACGCCAAGGACCACCGAGTTCGGCGGAATGACCTTGTTTTCCGGAATGAGCGTGCCCGCTCCGATCAGCGATCCCTCGCCGATCTTGGCGCCATTGAGAATGATTGAGCCGATGCCGATCAGGCAGAAGCGGCCTATCGTGCAGCCGTGCAGCATGACCATGTGGCCGATGGTGCACTCCTCGCCGACGGTCAGTGGAAAGCCAGGGTCGGCATGCAACACGCAGCCCTCCTGGATGTTGGAACGGGCACCGATCCAGATCGGCTCGTTGTCGCCGCGGATAACTGCTCCAGGCCAGACGCTCGTAGCATCGTAGAGTGTGACTCGGCCGATCACCATGGCGTTCGGGGCCACGAAATAGCGGCCGGATGCCGGCGTTGCCACCTTGTGGCCGTCGAATTCGTAGAGTGCCATTGCTCCCCCCCGACCGCACCGAAGTGCGGTCAATCCTCAGCCCTGACCCTCGAGGTCGATATCGAGAATGGTCATGTTGAACTGATAGCAGACCTCGCCATCCTCGGTATCCTTGGAGACGACACCGAGAAACTCGTCGCCGAGATAAACTTCGGCAGCGTCAGCCGCCTTCTGGCGGCCGCGGACCTCGATGCCGCGCGCGCCGAATACTTTGCGCATGTAGGTCTCGACGCGCTTCAGCTCTTGCTGGCTCACGGCTGTGGGCTTCGACACGGCGACAATCCTTCGGTTGGCGGAGCGCCCTGGTGCGGCCCGCATGATCGATGACACGTGAACGGGTTGGCTCAGGAACAGCCGCAGTCGTCCGGCGAC
Source organism: Hyphomicrobiaceae bacterium (assembly GCA_046154645.1). GTDB lineage: Bacteria > Pseudomonadota > Alphaproteobacteria > Rhizobiales > Hyphomicrobiaceae. The sequence goes on along the minus strand of JBJXDZ010000004.1, from coordinate 80,315 downwards.
AGTCGCTGATCCATGGCGCGGGCAGGTTCCGGGCAGCCGGAATCGCCGACGATCTTGGCCGGCACGCCCGCCACCGTCTTGTTGGGTGGTACGTCTTTCAGCACGACGGATCCGGCGGCCACCTTCGAGCAGTGGCCAACGTGGATGTTGCCCAGCACCTTGGCGCCGGCTGCCAGCAGCACGTTGTCGCCGATCTTGGGATGCCGGTCGCCGGTTTCCTTGCCATTGCCGCCGAGCGTCACGTTCTGGAGGATCGAGCAGTTGTCGCCGACCACGGCGGTCTCGCCGATGACGATGCCGGTGCCATGGTCCAGCATGATGCCGATCCCCATCCGCGCGGCCGGGTTGATGTCGACGGCAAAGATGCGGCTCGCCTGGCTCTGCAGGTAGAGCGCCACGTCGCGGCGACCCTGGTTCCAGAGCGCGTGTGCGAAACGGTGCGTGACCAGGGCGTGGAAGCCCTTGAAGTAGAGCAGCGGCTCGATATAGCGGCTGCAGGCGGGATCGCGGTCATAGACGGCCGCGAGGTCGGCGCGGAAGGCGCGGCCAAGCTGCGGCTCGCTCTCGAGCACACCTGAGAAAATCTGGCTGATCAGGCCGGCGTCGACGTCGGCATGATTGAGGCGCTGGGCGAGGCGATGGCAGATCGCACCTTCGAGGCGTTCGTGCGAGAGGACGGTTGCGAAAATGAAGCCCCCCAGCGCCGGCTCCGTTCGGATCGCCTCCTCGGCTTCCTGGCGAATCTCATTCCAGATCGGGTCGACGGTCCCCAGGATGGGCCGTGGCGTTGTGTTCTGATGACTGGCCATGCGAAGTGCTCCTCAACCGGCACGTTGCCGACGTGGGGCGCCCCGACGCTGCGCCCGTCTGCCCTCTCAGGTAAGTCCAGGCCTTGCCATAGTCAATCAACGGACTGTGTCGCCTGAGCATTTTCGCACACGGGCGGGCGGCCAGCACGCGTTGCGTTGGCGTGGCAACCATTTTCATTGGCACTCAAGTCTTGACAGTGCTAGCGACGCCTTCCATATACCGTCTGTGGCTTGCCCTATGCATCGCCTGTGCCGGTTGACCGGCAGCCTCGAGGGCTTCGCGTGCTGCGGCAAGCATCCGATGAACATCGTAAATCCATAGTCTCGACAAGAGGTTGACCCATGAAGTTTCGCCCGTTGCATGACCGTGTCGTGGTCCGGCGCATCGAAGAGGCCAGCAAGACCGCCGGCGGCATCATCATCCCCGATACGGCGCAGGAAAAGCCAAGCCAAGGCGAAGTGATCTCGGTCGGCCCGGGCGCCCGCGACGAAGCCGGTCGCCTGGTACCGCTGGCCGTCGCCAAAGGCGATCGCGTTCTGTTCGGCAAGTGGTCCGGCACCGAGGTCAAGATCGATGGCCAGGAACTGCTGATCATGAAGGAAAGCGACATCATGGGCGTCGTCGAAGGCAAGGCGTCCGTCCGCGCTGCTGCCTGATGCCCGTCGCTTAGCTGACCCTCTCGTACCCCTCGCATTCTACTCAACCCGACCGGAGTTCATTCCACATGGCAGCCAAAGAAGTTCGTTTCTCTCAAGATGCCCGCGAGAAGATGCTGCGCGGCGTCGACATCCTCGCCAATGCCGTACGTGTCACGCTCGGCCCCAAGGGCCGTAACGTCATCATCGAGAAGTCCTACGGCGCCCCGCGCATCACCAAGGACGGCGTCACCGTCGCCAAGGAGATCGAACTCGAGGACAAGTTCGAGAACATGGGCGCCCAAATGGTGCGCGAAGTGGCCTCGAAGACGGCCGACCGCGCCGGCGACGGCACCACCACAGCAACGGTGCTTGCTCAGGCGATCGTGCGCGAAGGCGCCAAGTCGGTCGCAGCCGGCTCCAACCCGATGGATCTCAAGCGCGGCGTTGATCTGGCGGTGACCGCCGTTGTCGCCGAACTCAAGGCCAAGGCGAAAAAGGTCACCTCCAACGAGGAAATCGCGCAGGTCGCGACGATCTCCGCCAACGGCGATGCCGAGGTCGGCAAGATCATCGCGCAGGCCATGAAGAAGGTCGGCAACGAGGGCGTCATCACCGTCGAGGAGGCCAAGAGCCTCGAGACCGAGCTCGACATCGTCGAGGGCATGCAGTTCGATCGCGGTTACATCTCGCCCTACTTCATTACCAATGCCGAGAAGATGACGGTGGAGCTGGAAGGCGCCTACATCCTCATCCACGAGAAGAAGCTCTCCGGCCTGCAAGCCATGCTGCCGCTGCTCGAGGCCGTGGTGCAGACGTCGAAGCCGCTGCTCATCATCGCAGAGGAGATCGAGGGCGAGGCGCTGGCCACGCTCGTCGTCAACAAGCTGCGCGGCGGCCTCAAGGTTGCCGCCGTCAAGGCCCCGGGCTTCGGTGCTCGCCGCAAGGCCATGCTCGAGGATATCGCCATCCTCACGGGCGGCACCGTGATCTCCGAGGATCTCGGCATCAAGCTCGAGACCGTAACGCTGAACATGCTCGGCAAGGCCAAGCGCGTTTCCATCGACAAGGACAACACCACCATCGTCGACGGCGCCGGCAAGAAGGTCGACATCGAGGCCCGCGTCAAGCAGATCAAGGCGCAGATCGAGGAGACGACCTCGGACTACGACAAGGAGAAGCTGCAGGAGCGGCAGGCGAAGCTCGCCGGCGGCGTGGCCGTGATCAAGGTCGGCGGCGTCACCGAGACCGAGGTGAAGGAGCGCAAGGACCGCGTCGACGACGCGCTCAACGCCACCCGCGCCGCGGTCGAGGAAGGCATCGTGCCGGGCGGCGGCGTCGCCCTGCTGCGCGCCTCGAAGTCGCTCGACGGCCTCAAGAACGCCAACGACGATCAGCGCGTCGGCATCAACATCGTCAAGAAGGCGCTGCAAGCTCCGGCCCGTCAGATCTTCAACAACGCCGGTGAGGATGGTTCGGTCATCGTCGGCAAGATCCTCGACAGCGCCAAGTACACGTACGGCTTCAACGCCCAGACCGGCGAGTACGTGGACATGGTCGCCGAGGGTGTCATCGATCCGGCCAAGGTTGTGCGCTGCGCCCTGCAGGATGCAGCCTCCGTTGCAGGCCTGCTGATCACCACCGAGGCCATGGTCGCCGACGCGCCGAAGCACGATGCGCCAATGCCGCCCATGGGTGGCGGCGGCGGCATGGGTGGCATGGGCGGCATGGACTTCTGATCGCAGCACCTGCGCACGAAATCGAGCGGCCCCGCAGGCAACTGCGGGGCCGTTTGCGTCCGCGCCGTCGCCGGGGCGGCATTGCCCGCAGGCTGGCCGTTCGATCCAAGCACTGGACGCTCGTGTGGTTATGACGGATGCTGGCCCGACATGGAGAACAAGCGGGGAAAGCCAGCATGCTCGATCTCATCATTCGCGGCGGCGACGTCGTCACGCCGCAAGGTGTCGTCAAATGTGATGTCGCCATCAACGGCGAGACCATCGCGGCCATGGCCGCCCCCGGTGCGCTCGAATCCGGCGCCGCCAAACGCGAGATCGATGCAACCGGCAAGATCGTCATGCCCGGCGGCATCGACCCGCACGTCCACCTGCACCATGGCTGGATGAAACCCGACGGCACCTGGCTCACCACGGCGGGCCCCGAGCAGGTCGGCAAGGCAGCCCTCTTCGGTGGTACCACCACCTTCATCGACTTCGCCTACTGGCGCGAGAACCAGACCGCGCTGCAAGGCATCGAGTCCCGCGACAAGGACTTCGTCGGCAAGTCACCGTGTGACTGGGCCTATCACATCATGCTCCATTCCGAGCCTCCGCACACGTTCTCAGGCCAACTCGCCGAGGCCATCCAGGCCGGCTATCCCACGCTCAAGATCTTCACCACCAACATCCTGCCCACGCGCACGGGCCGCATGATCGACTTCGGCGACATCTGGGAAGCCTTCCAGGTGCTGGCCGCCAACGGCGGTCTCGGCGTCATCCATGCCGAGGACAACGACATCGTCATGCACATGTACGCCAAGCTCATTCGAGAAGGCCGTGTGCACTTCCAGCATCTGGCCGAGGCGCACAACGCGCTCTCCGAAGACCTGAGCTTCCGCCGCGTGCTTCGACTGGCTGAAAGCGTGCCCGGCACCGCGCTCTACATGATGCACGTCTCTGCCGGCACGGGCGTTAACGCCATCCGCGAGGCCCGCGCCAAGGGCCTGCCCATCTACGGCGAGACGCTGCACCAGTACATGCTGTACTCGGCCGAAGACTACAAACGTCCCAATGGTCAGATGTATCACACCTACCCCTCGCTCAAGTCGAAGGAGGACCAGGCCGAGCTGTGGAAAGGCACGCTCGATGGCGCCATCAACTGCGTGGCAACCGATGAGCTCTGCTGCACGCTGAAAGACAAAACGCTCGGCGACCGCATCGACAACACCACCGGCGGCAACTCCGGCGTCGAGCCGCGCGTCGCGGTCATGTACACCGAGATGGTCGCGCGGCGCGGCTACACGCTCAATCGCTTCGTCGATCTGGTCTCCACCAACGCGGCGAAAATCATGGGTCTTTATCCGCGCAAGGGCTGTCTCGCCGCTGGCAGCGACGCCGACATCACCATCCTCGACCCCTCGCGTCGCGGCAAAGTCACCGCCGCCGACCTGCACGAGACCGACTACACGCCGTGGGAAGGTCACGACATCTTCGCCTGGCCCGTGGTGACCATTCTGCGCGGCAAGGTGATGGTGGAAAATGGCCGCTATCTGGCGAGCCCCAGCGACGGCAAGTATCTCAAGCGCAAGATTCCCACCGACATCCTCAACGGGGCCACGCTTTGAGCCAACCGACCGCCGCTCTGCACCCGCTGCTCACTGAAAGCCTCAGATTGTGGCGCGTGCCGGCGCGGGTAGAGAACAAAGGTGACAGCACGCTGCGTATCTCCTGCCTCGGCCACGACGTCACCATCGCTCCTGCCGCGCCCGATATGCCCTTTCGCTGGATGGTGACCACGACACAAGCCGGCGCACCATCACGCCAGCGCCCGGCGCTCTCCGTCGTCTCCGTGCTGCGCCAGGTCCGCAATGCCCTTGATCCAACCTTTGCCGGGCAGCGCCTGCGGATTGCCGCGCCTCCCGTGCTGCCGCCGCAGCCCCGCGCTGGCTCGGACGCATCATGATCCCGGTCACGCTGCTCACCGGCTTCCTGGGTAGCGGCAAGACCACCCTGCTCTCGCAACTCTTGCGCCAGCCGGCGTTGGCGCGCACCGCTGTCATCATCAACGAGTTCGGCGAGATCGGCCTCGATCACGAGTTGGTCGCCTCCAGTGATGAGCAGTTCGTGGAACTGACCACGGGTTGCCTGTGCTGCAAGGTGCAAAGTGATCTCGTCGTCACTCTCGAGGACATGCTGGCGCGCCGCACCGCCGGCACCGTCATGGCCTTCGAGCGCGTGGTGATCGAGACCACCGGCCTTGCCGATCCCGCACCTATCCTGCATGCCCTCATGACCACGCCGAGCCTGATCGAACGCCTGGAGTTGGCAGCCGTCGTCACCACGGTCGATGCCATGACGGGTGTGCACACCCTCGCGACCGAACCCATCTCGCGCAAGCAGGCCGCCGTCGCCGACCGCGTCGTCATCACCAAGACCGACCTTACCGATGGCGTGCCCCCAAGCCTTGCAGCGCAACTCGACGCACTCAATGCCGCCGCTCCCCGCCACATCGCCATCGCCGGCAATATCGAAGCTTCCGTGCTGTTCGCCGGGACCTTCGACGACAGTGGCTTGGCCGTGTCACAAGGCCCACCTCGCGCAATGACGCTTCCCCCTCCCCAGCGGGGAGGGGCCAGGGGTGGGGAGAGCAACACGAGCGTCGTCCGCTCGGTTGACGCTGGGCAATCACACCTCGCCTATAAGCCCGCTCCTGAGAAGAGCGCCGCGCCAAGCTCGATCCCCCCACCCCCAACCCCTCCCCACAAGGGGGAGGGGAGAGAGTTCGCCAGCACGGTAAGACACGTGGCGTCGGCGCCGGTCGCCGACCTCGGCGACAGCAGAACTCCGCCCCAATCCAACCACCTCGACGGTATCGCCACGCATGTCGTCGTGCGCGAGGCGGCCCTCAGTGCCATCACGCTGACGCTGTTCCTCGAAGCCCTGGCCGAACACTGCGGCGTCGACCTCCTCCGCCTGAAAGGTCTCGCAGCCATCGCCGAAGCCCCCGAGCGGCCTGCCGTCGTGCACGGCGTGCAACATGTCTTCCATCCCCTCGCCTGGCTCGACACATGGCCCTCCGCCGATCGCCGCACGCGACTGGTGTTCATCACCCGCGGCATTCCCGGCAGCTGGATCGATGCCCTGCTGGCCGCCATCGAATGTGAAGTCACGGCGACAATATCCATGCGTTGAGGGATGGCTTGCCCTGCCACGCACACATGCAGGCAACCCTGGACGCGTCCACCACGACAGGCGATGCTCGATCATTCGTGGACGAGCAAAGGAGGCCAAAAATGCCAGCATCCGAGCGCGACGAGATCGTGCGACAGGCGAAGGCGGCCGGATTGACCAAACTCAGCGAGACGCATCTGGCCGAATTCGCTCGCACCGCCAAGACCGCGGCAGAGTTGGCCAAACGCCTCCCCAAGGACCTCGGCGGTACCGATGAGATGGCGCTGGTGCTGCGTCTCACCCCCCGCACGGGAGACCGGTCATGAGCCAGGAATTGGGTTTCATGGGGCTTGCCGAGGCGAGCGAAAAAATCCGCACGAAGCAGTTGTCACCGGTCGAGCTGACCAAGGCGCTGCTGGCCCGCATCGACAAACTCGACAAGCGCATCAACGCCTTCATTCGGGTGACGCCCGACATTGCGCTCAAAGCCGCCAAGACTGCCGAAAGCGAGATCGTGGCTGGTGGCTGGCGCGGGCCGATGCATGGCATGCCGTTCGGCCTTAAGGACATTATCGATTTCGCCGGCCTCCCCACCACCTGCCACTCCAAGATTCTCGCCGACAACATCGCGAAATCCGATGCCGTGGTAACGGGCAAGCTCAAGGCGGCAGGCGGCGTGCCCCTCGGCAAGCTCTCGACGCATGAATTTGCCATCGGCGGCCCCTCGCTCGATCTGCCCTGGCCACCCGCACGCAATCCCTGGAACCTGGAGTGCCATCCCGGCGGCTCGTCATCTGGCTCCGGCGCTGCACTTGCTGCTGGCATGCTACCAGCCGCGCTCGGCACCGACACCGGCGGCTCAGTGCGCAATCCCGCCTCCATGTGCGCCATTGTCGGCCTGAAACCCACCTACGGCCGCGTCAGCCGGCGTGGCGTGTTCCCGCTGTCAAACTCGCTCGATCATGTGGGACCGATGACGCGCACCGTGCGCGACAATGCCCTGCTGCTCAACGTGCTCGCCGGCCACGACGCCAAGGATCCCGGTAGCGCCGACGTGCCCGTCACGGACTACACGCGCGACCTCGGCCGCGGCTTGAAGGGCGTGCGCATTGGCCTTGCCCGCCACCTCTACACCGACGACCAGATGGCGCATCCCGAGCAGGTCAAGGCCATCGATACAGCCGCCGACGTGCTGCGAAAACTCGGCGCTGAGGTGCGCGAGATCCGCCTCGCCCCCTATGACGACTACATGGTCTGCTGCCGGCTCATTCTGGGCGCTGAATCTTTTGCCATTCACCGCACCTGGCTGAACGAGCGTGCCGGCGATTACGGCGCCTATGGCCGCCAGCGCCTCATGAATGGTGCCACCGTCTCGGCCGCCGACTACATCGACGCCTTGCGCCTGCGCCAACGCCTGATCGAGCGCACGCTCGCCGCCATGGCCGATCTCGACCTCGTGCTCACCGCTTCGAGCCTCGATCCCACCTGCCGCATCGACGATCTGGAAGCCGTCGCCCGCACCTATCCGCGGCAGGTGCGCCAGCCCTTCAACGTCACGGGACAGCCGGCACTCGCCATGCCCGCGGGCTTCACCAAGGACGGCCTGCCGCTGTCGATCCAGCTGGTGGGGCATCCCTTTGACGAGGTGATGGTCTATCGCGCCGCCGCGGCCTATGAGGAGGCAACCCGCTGGTGCGACCGCCGTCCGCCGGGCGTGTAAGCCGTGCCGCAGGGAAGCCCGCTCACCAAGAGGCCGCATATCACGTTGTTCGCGCCGCACGCTCGAACACGCCCAAGGTGCACCGCGGCAGCTGAGAAAGCGCTGATCCTATGAAGAAGCGTATCGCTCTCGTTCACGCCGTACAGGTGGCCATGGGGCCGGTCGAGCAGGCCTTCCGACAGCTGTGGCCGGAGGCGGAGCGGGTCAACCTGCTCGATGACGCCCTGTCGGTCGATCGTGGCAGCGCGCCGGATCTCACCCCCGCCATGTACGACCGCATCGCCCGGCTCGGCGCCTATGGCCGTGATGTCGGCGCCGATGGTGTGCTCTACACCTGCTCGGCGTTCGGTCCCGCCATCGAGGCGGTCGCCAAGGCGGCCAAATGGCCGGTGCTGAAACCCAACGAAGCCATGTTCGAAGCCGCCCTCGAGATCGGCGGCCGCATCGGCCTGATCGCCTCGTTCGAGCGCTCGGTGCCGTCGATGGAGGCTGAGTTCCGGGAATTGGCGGCGGCACGCGGCAACTCGGCCAGCATCGTCTCGGTCTGGGATTCGCGCGCCATGGCTGCTTTACAGGCGGGCGACGAGGTAACCCACAACGCGCTGCTCGCCGAAGCCGCGCGCCGCTTGCCCGCCTGCAACGCCGTCATGCTGGCGCAGTTCTCGACCTCCGTGGCCCAGCGCAGCGTCGAGCCGGTCGTCGGCGTCCCCGTACTCACCAGCCCCGGCAGTGCCGTGGCCAAGCTCAAGCGCGCACTCGGCGCCTGAGGCCACCACGGCGAGCACAACTCAACTGGCCGCTCAACGCATGTGTCGTCTGCGCTCAATCCATGGTCGCGGCTCGACGCGCCCGAACCGAGACACGCGTTGCCCCCGACGACGACTTGATATTTTTACCACGCCTGTGGCGGCTTAGTGACCACAACCGGCCTGAACGGTACTGCGGTCATACTTTATCCGCTATCGTCTGGCGTTTTACGGCCAGTGTGCTCGGGGAGGCGTTCCCGTATGAACGAAGAAGTGCGTGCCGCGGCGGCCGAAGGTGAGGCGCCGGTCAATCCTTATAGTCTGCTCGCGGCTGTCAACAGCTCGAGCGACACGGCGCATACGTCGTGGCTGATCCTGATCGGCATCATGAGCTATCTGCTGGTGGCCGTCGCCGGCGTCACGCACAAGGATCTGCTGCTGTCCAACGACCTGCAACTGCCGATCCTGCAGGTGAAGATCGACCTCACCCGCTTCTTCCTGTTCGCGCCGATCGTGATCACGCTGTTTCACCTGGGCGTCGTCTCGCAGCTCGTCATGCTGGCGCGCAAGACACTCGAATTCGACAACGCCATCCGCATGCTCGAGGTCAGCGACCGGCGCACGCACCCGCTACGGCTCGAACTGCACAATTTCTTCTTCGTGCAAGCCATTGCCGGCCCCGAACGCAGCCGCGTTCTCAGCGCCTTCCTGCACGCCATGGCCTGGCTCACGCTCGCTATCCTGCCGGTCATTCTGTTGCTTTATGTGCAAGTGGCTTTTCTGCCCTACCACGACATCGCCATCACCTGGGCGCATCGCGCCGCGCTGATGGCCGACATCGCCCTGCTGGTGCTGATCGGCATCTTCCTCACGCGGCCCGAGCAGAACTTCTTCCAGGCCTTCATTCGCACCACGCGCGAACATCCCCTGAGCTTCGGCGTCACCTTTGCCGTCCTACTCGTCGTCGCCATGTTCTCGTTCTTCGTCGCCACTATCCCCGGCGAGACGCTCGATCGCTGGGGGCGCGAGCTGTCTGGTGCAGCCCGCGGCACGACCGCTTTCCAATCCGAGCGCTCGGCCTACGGCTTCACCATGCCATTCCTCGGCCAGCGCGCGGACGGCACCCTGCTCGGGATCTTCGAGCGCAACCTCAATGTCACCGACCTCGATCTCGTCGTCGACAAGGATGTGACGCCCGGCGAGCCGACGCTCAACCTGCGCGGCCGTGATCTGCGCTATGCCCGGCTCGACCGCACGGACCTGCATCAGGCCGATCTCACGGGCGCAGATCTTGAAGGCGCCAGTCTGGTTGGCGCGGACCTGCGCGGAGCCTTCCTGCACTGTGCCGATCTGAGCGACTTCATCCTGTCCGAGGATCGCCAATCTGCCAAATGCCCGAATGCCAGGCGCGCCAACTTCCGTCGTGCCAAACTCAAGGATGCACGCATGGCGGGCATCGATCTGCGTGGCGCCACGCTCGAGGACGCCGATCTCGAAGGTGCCGAGCTCGCCTACGCTGCGATGACCGGCGCCAACTTCTACAGCGCGCAACTCAACCGCGCCGATTTGACGGGCGGCGTCTCGCTACAAGGCGCTAACTTCGCCACCGCCGCCATGCAGGGTGTCGATCTGACCGGTGCACGGCTCTATGGCGCCGACTTTTCCAGTGCCGGCCTGCAGGGCGCCGTGCTGGCCCACGCCTACCTGCAGGGCGCCACCCTGCGGGATGCCGAACTCGAAGGCGCCGACCTCTACAAGGCCAAGCTGCAAGGCGCCGACATGCGCGGCGCCAAGCTGCGTGCGGCAACGCTGCGCGAGGCGTCCGTGTGGATGACCGCGCCGCCCGATCGCGAGTCGCTGCAGCTGACCGACATGGCAGATCTGTCGGTTCGTCCGCTCGACGAGAGCGACATCAGCGATCTCAAGGAGCTGTTGCATAAAATTGCTGACGAGCGCCTGCGCCGCCAGGTCGGCGAAACAATGACCGCCCTGATGGCACCCGAAGCACGCCGCAGCTGGTCGTCGAGCCCCGCCGACCAGCAGACCTGGACGTCGTTGGCGCAAGTCAGCACGGCCAGCCTCGCTGACGGCCACAAGCCGCGCCTCACGGATTTTCTGTCGGAACTCGCCTGCAAAACGCGCTGGCAGAACGGCGGCGTTGCCACCGGTATTGCCAAGCGGGCCTTAGGCATCGAGTTCAAGGGCGACGTGATAGCCTTGAACGACCGGCTCAATGCCGACAGCTGCCCGGCCTCCAAGACCATCCCGCGCCGCATCATGCGCTCGCTGGCGACCGCCGTGGACATTGCGCGCGGCAAGTGACGGTGTGACGGGCGCCAGCAGCGGAACGGCTCAAGCTTCGATCCGCATCGCAATTTCGCCGCAGCCGTCGATGATCCCCGTCAGGGCGTGGCGGCCCTTGAACCAGTTCATGCCGATCAGGCTGCCGGTGATGACGACGTCGCCGGCGGCCAAAGCTTTGCCATGCCGCCCGAGCGCCGCCGGCAACAGGCTCAGAACGCGCAGTGGATCAGCACTCTTGCCTTCGATGTGCAGCTTTCCATCCACCATCAGGCGTCCCGCGATGCCCTTGAGATCACGCTCGCGCCAGCCCTTGAACTCAGGCCCGACAACGACACCGGAGTTGGAGATGCTGTCGGCAAGCGCCACGTGGCGCGGCACGCTGGCCGGGTTGGCGAAGCGGCTCTGACAGAGTTCGAACACCACATGCGCCGCAGCAACGCTGGCGAAAATCTGCTCCGCCGTGGCCCCTGCGGCGACCGGCTTGGCCATGCGGAACGCGATCTCGAGTTCGATGCCGGCCGGCTCGCCGCCGGCAACCTGCCATGTGCCGCCTGCAGCCACCTCGCCCGCTTTCAGGATCGGCGCAAAGGTCACAAGACCATCCGGCAATTCGTTCACCTTCCAGCCGATCGTCGGCGACGCCAGCGCGGCAATCACGCGCTCTTGCACGGCGAAGGCTTCGTCGAACGTGGCGGGCGCCTCGGCCAGCGTGATGCGGGCGCCCGTGCGCCGGGCTGCAGCGATACGCTCGGCGATTGCGGCAATGCGGTCGGTAGCCATAGAGCACTCCCAGTTTGTGTGCACGCAACGGTTGGGTATGTCAGCGGATCGATTCACCTGGCGCATGCGCCTTGATCGCCAGGGCATGCACGCGATGGCGCAGCAGATCAGCGAGGGCATCGTTCACCATGCGGTGCCGATCAACCCTGGAACGGCCTTCGAACAGCGGCGACACGATCAGCACGCGGAAATGGCTCTCGCCCGTCCCTGGCGAGCCGGCATGCCCGGCATGCAGATGCGACTCGTTGACCACGTCCAGCCGCGTCGGCTCGAGTGCCACCATCAGTCGCTCGCGCATGGCTGTCTCGACACTCATTAATCACTTTCCTCGTGTTTGCTGTTAGACTGGTCAGCCTTGCCTAGGGAGTACGGCGCTGTGACCGGCGTCACCTTGACGGCGATGCCGCAACGCCACGCTCAGAACTCTGCCTCGACCCATCGGCCAGCGCGTTCTTGTGCCCGGCCTCCGTTCACACCATACTCGACCGCGATGAAGCTCGACTCGAAATATTTCGACAGCATTCGGTTGGCTCCGAAAGGGGCGCCGCCGAAGAAGGCAGCCGCCCGCGGCTGCCAGTGGAAGGGCTGTGCCAGCGCCGGTGAACACCGGGCCCCTCGGGGCCGCGGTCGCGACGGCGAGTACCTGTATTTCTGCATCGAGCATGTGCGGCAATTCAACGCGTCGTACAACTACTTCAACGGCATGAGCGACTCGGAAGTCGAGGAGTTCCAGAAGAGTGCGACCACCGGTCACCGGCCGACGTGGAAACTGGGGGACGGGGGCATCTCGGGCGACCGCGATGCGCAACAGCCGCACAACCGCTATGCGCGGTTCGCACGTGCAGGTGCTGCAGATCCGCATGATTTCATGGACGACGACGCCACCAGCAAGAGCGGTCGGTCGTCGAAGCGCCGCGCGCTGAAACCACTTGAGCGCAAAGCCTTGGAAGCCATGCACCTGCCCGAGGTCGCCTCGCAGGCCGATATCAAGGCGCGCTTCAAGGAGCTGGTTAAGCGCCATCACCCCGATGCCAACGGCGGCGACCGCGCCTCCGAAGACAAGTTGCGCGAAATCATTCAAGCCTATAACTACTTGAAGCAGGCGGGACTGGTGTGACCTGTCTGATCCATCCGCATCCAAGACCGTAGCAAGAGCACCGTTAACGACCGTTCAACACGACAGAGTACCGAGGTTGCGCGCGATGGTTCGCGGCGCCCGGCGAGGCAAACCAAGGATCAGGAATAGACAGGACAATGCGCGCCCAAGCTCAGGCCGGGCAACCCGGCATGCCGGACACCAAGATTTCCGTGCGGCAGGTTTTCGGCATCGACACGGATCTGGAGTGCCCGGCTTATTCGAAGCCTGACCCTCACGTGCCGGATCTGGATCCGGACTATCTGTTCAACAGGGACGTGACGCTCGCCATTCTGGCCGGCTTCAAGCACAACCGTCGCGTCATGGTGCAGGGTTATCATGGCACCGGTAAGTCAACGCACATCGAGCAAGTGGCCGCCCGCCTCAACTGGCCGTGCGTGCGCGTCAACCTGGACAGCCACGTCAGCCGTATCGATCTCGTCGGCAAGGACGCGATCGTGCTCAAGGACGGCAAGCAGGTGACCGAGTTCAAGGAAGGCATCCTTCCCTGGGCGCTGCAAAACAACGTCGCTATCTGCTTCGACGAGTACGACGCCGGCCGCCCGGACGTCATGTTCGTGATCCAGCGCGTGCTCGAGGTTTCCGGCAAGCTCACCCTCCTCGACCAGTCGAAGGTGATCCGTCCGCACCCAGCCTTCCGCCTGTTCTCGACCACCAACACGGTCGGCCTCGGCGACACGACGGGCCTCTATCACGGCACGCAGCAGATCAACCAGGGCCAGATGGACCGCTGGTCGATCGTGGCGACGCTGAACTACCTGCCGCACGATGACGAAGTCGGCATCATCCTGTCGAAGGCCAAAAGCTTCGCCAAGACCGATGCCAAGAAGAAGGTCATCAACAACATGGTGCGCGTCGCCGATCTGACGCGCTCGGCCTTCATCAATGGCGATCTCTCCACCGTGATGAGCCCGCGCACCGTGCTCACCTGGGCGGAGAATGCCGAGATCTTCAACTCGGTCGGCTTCGCCTTCCGCATGACGTTCCTCAACAAGTGCGACGAGCTCGAGCGACCCCTGGTGGCTGAGTTCTATCAGCGTTGCTTCGGCGAGGAACTTCCCGAGAGCGCCGCCAACGTGGCGCTGAGCTGAGGCAGATTTGTCGTCCCGGGGCTCGTCCCCGGGATCCATGGCTCAGCGCGCTTGATTGCCGATGGCAGCTGCTGCGCCGCGTCCGTTTTCAGTGACGCTTGCGCTCGCGGATCGATGGGTCCCGGGCACAAGGCCCGGGATGACAACGAATGGCCACCCCTCCGAAGAAGAATGTCAAAGAGAGTCCCTCCGAGCCCTTCAAGCGGGTGCTGGGACTGGCGACGCGTGCGATCGCCGGCGACGATGAGATGCAGGTCACCTACGCGCCGGGAAAGCCCGAGCTGGACGGCAAAAGCGTCCAGCTACCCGAGCCCTCGCGCATTCCTTCGGCCAAGGAAATTGCCGTCATTCGTGGCTGGGCCGACAGCTTCGCGCTCACCGCCGCCAAGCATGACCAGAAGCTGCACAATCGCCTCGCACCGAGCGCCGGTCCGGCCCGCTCCGTGTTCGAGGCCGCCGAACGCGCCCGCGTCGAATCGCTCGGCGCCATGCGCATGCAGGGCATGGCCCGCAACCTCACCGCCAAGGTGGAAGACCAGTACGCTCACGGCCGCTTTGCCGACGTCACCGAACGGTCTGAAGCGCCGATCGAGGACGCCCTAGCCCTGCTTATCCGCGAGAAGCTGACCGGCCTGCCACCGCCTGAGACCGCCAAGGCGCTGGTCGATGTCTGGCGGCCCTTCATCGAGGAAAAAGGCGCCAAGGCCTTCGAGCGTCTCGAGAAGGTCGCCGAAAGCCAGACCCAGTTCGCCCGGTTGATGCGCGACATGCTCAAGGCCTTGGAGCTGACCGAGGAGCGCGCCGAGGGCGAAGAGGAAGAAGGCGACGACAGCGAGGAGCAACCCGACGGCGGCGAGTCCGAGTCGCAGGACAGCGCCGAGAACCCTGATGGCGACGACGACCAGAGCGATGACGACCGGTCCGAGGGCGACGAGGGCGAGAGCCAGGAAACCTCCGAGGCTGGCGAGACCGACGAGTTCGACGCCGACGCCGAAGGCGAGGACATGGCCGACACGCGCGAGCCGTGGCGCCCGAATACATCCGTCCTCGATGACCCCGAGCGCTTTGGCTACAAGGTCTTCAGCAAGGTCAACGACGAGGAGATCAACGCCGAGGATCTCTCGACCCCTGACGAGTTGGAGCGCCTGCGTGCGTTCCTCGACAAGGAGTTGCGCAATCTTTCCGGCGCCGTCTCGCGTCTCGCCAATCGCCTGCAGCGAAAGCTGCTCGCTCAGCAGAACCGCGCCTGGGACTTCGATCTCGAGGAAGGCGCCCTCGACCCGGCGCGCCTCACGCGCATCATCATTGATCCGATGTCGGCACTCTCCTTCAAGCGCGAGCGCGATACGAATTTCAAAGACACCGTCGTGACGCTGCTGCTCGACAATTCAGGCAGTATGCGCGGCCGTCCGATCATGGTCGCCGCCTGCTGCGCGGATATCCTCGCCCGCACGCTAGAACGCTGCGGCGTCAAGGTGGAGATCCTCGGCTTCACGACGCGCGCCTGGAAGGGTGGCCAATCGCGCGAAGCCTGGCTCGCCGCCGGCAAGCCTGGCAGCCCCGGTCGCCTCAACGACCTGCGCCATATCATCTACAAGACCGCCGACGCGCCGATGCGCCGCTCCAAGCGCTCGCTGGCGCTGATGATGCGCGAAGGCCTGCTCAAGGAGAACATCGACGGCGAGGCACTGGCCTGGGCGCACAACCGCATTCTCGGCCGCCCCGAGCAGCGCCGCATCCTGATGATGATCTCGGACGGCGCCCCGGTGGACGATTCGACTTTGTCGGTGAACTCCGGCTGCTATCTCGAGCGGCACTTGCGCCAGGTGATCGAGGAGATCGAGACCAAGTCGCCGGTCGAACTGATCGCCATCGGCATCGGCCATGATGTCACGCGCTATTACCGCCGCGCCGTCACCATCACCGATCCTTCCGAGCTGGCCGGCGCCATGACCGACAAGCTGGTGGAATTGTTCGACGACACCGCCGGGCCGTCCACTGACAAGGCGCCAACGCGCGTTCGTCCGCGAGGTCGTGCCGCCGCACGGTAAATGAGCCTGCGTATGGCGTTGAGGGTTGGCCTGCCGCTTGCCGCAATCTCGTGGCGATATCCCGTGCGGTGCCGTCGGCGGGATTCGGGCGCGAGACGGCAAACCGGAGCGGCGCGACCAAGGCATAGAGCGACATGATCTGGCCTGACAGCATAATGCGAACGCTGAAGCGCTGGTGGCAGGTGTCGCCGGCAGGGGCTGTCGCAACGGCACTTTTCGGCATCCTCGCCTTTGCCCACGCGGCCCCAACCCTTGCCCAATCCCCTCCGGCCGCCGCCACCGCACCCACCGCCGCCCCGGACGACACGCGCGCCATCGAGGTCACCGCCCGTCGCATCGTCGCATTCGATCGCGGCAGTGGCGACCGCCGCCGCTTCGGCCGCCTCGAATACCGTGGCGGCCTGGTGCTCACCTCTTCCGTCAAGGCCTTTGGCGGCTACTCCGGCTTGACCATCACACCGGACGGCCGCCGCTTTCTCGCCGTATCGGATGAAGGCACCTGGCTCGCTGCCGACATCGTCTATGAAGGCACCACGCCGAGCGCCATCCAGAACGCGCGCATCGGCCCCATCCATGGCATCGGCGGCCGCAACCTGTCGAAGAAGCGCGACCTCGACGCCGAGGCCATCACGCTGCTCGACGGCACACTGGCGCGCGGCACCGTGCTGATCGGCTTCGAGCGCAATCATCGCATCGGCCGCTTCCCCGTCATCGATGGGGTGCTGCAAAACCCGGCCGGCTACCTGAAACTGCCGCCCGAAGCCAAGCGCATGCGCACCAACAAGGGCTTCGAAAGCGTCGCCGTCATGCAGGGCGGCCCATACAAGGGCTCACCCATCGCCTTCTCCGAGCGCTTTCCGGACAATCCCACGCAACATGCCGGCTGGATCTGGATTCGTGGCGAGCCGCAGCGGCTCGGCTTCATGGATATCGGCGAGTTCGAGGTGACCGACGCCGCCTCCCTCGCCGACGGCACGCTGCTCGTTCTCGAGCGCCGCTTCCGTTGGACCGAAGGCGTCAAGATGCGCCTCCGCCGCTTTGCGCCCGATCAGGTCAGGCCTGGCGCCGTCATGCAAGGCGACACGTTGATCGATGCCGACCTGTCGTTCGAGATCGACAACATGGAAGGCCTGGCTGTGCATCGCTCGGCCCGCGGCGAGACCGTTCTCACGCTCATCTCCGACGACAACTTCAACGCGTTCCTGCAGCGCACGATCCTGCTGCAGTTCACGCTGGTCGAGGACGCGCCGCCAACCACCGCGCGGCGTTGAGGCTCAGGTTTCGTCCAAGGGCCAAACCGGCCGGCGCACGTTCACGAACGACAGCCGCTTGAGGTCTTGCGACGTGATGCCGTCGCCCTCGTCGACGACGACGATGTCGCCGGCGATCGGCGCGTAGGCGGCACGGAAATGCTGCATCGACTTGACCGCCAGCACCGCGCGTTCGGCCGGTTCGATGCCGCCGATGCGAAAGAACCCGAGGTCATAGTTCTGGAAGCGCTTCGAGCCGAGCACGATCTCGACGCCGCCCACCTTGAATGTCGCCGTCGGCCCCATGTCGACGCGCATGCCGGTCATCATCGGGCCGGTGATTGTGAAGCGACCATCCGAGAGGTGCGTGACGATTCCCGTTGCTGCCCGCAAGGGCGGCGCCAGTTTCGGGTCGATCTTGCCGCCGATGTCGAGCGTCAGCGTCGCCCCGACGCCGGCTGCGTGGCAAGCCGCGGAACTGGCGGCATCGCAGATCGCGGCGATCGCCGCACTTGGCAGCTTGGCTTCGATCATGCCGCGCAGGACGCCCGTTGAATCCGAGTAGCCGCCACCGCCGGGATTGTCGGAGTAATCAGCCAGCACCACAGGCGCACCCGCGCGGCCCTTGGCCCGGGCGACGGCAATGGCCTCGGCCACGGTCGCATAACGGATCGTCGCCACGCCCCGCGTCGCCTTGATGTGCGCGAGCAGCGGCTCTGCCAATCGCGCCAGACGTTCGCGGTCACCTTCGCCGACGATGACGACGGTTGGTCCGACTTCGGCAATGTCGGCCTTGAAGAACCCGGCGTTGACCGACACCGACAGCACGCCCGGCTCGCCCTTGAGTTTTTCCGCCAGCGCCAGCGCTTGCGTCATCGGCCCCGGCGACGTCGTGCGGCCGGCGTCGAGACCCGTCATCTCGGCCCCGCGGCGCATGATCGTCACCGGCTTGATCTCGCCGTTCAGGGTCCGCGCCACCAGGTCCACGGCCTCTGTCGCAATCGTGTAATTGTCGATGTGCGGATAGGTGCGATAGCTGACGAGAATGTCGGCCTCGCGCGCCATGCGCTCGGTGACGTTGGCATGCAGGTCCAACGTTGCGGCGATCACCGTCCTGGGCCCAAGTGCGGCGCGCAATCGCCCGATCAGTTCGCCCTCGCCATCATCGGCATGCTCGGCCACCATGGCGCCGTGCAGGTTGAGCAGCACCGCATCGGGCCGCTCACGCTTCGCGGCTTCGACGATCTCGCCGGCAATCGCTTCGTAGCAGTCGCGCGTCAGCTTGCCCGACGGCGTCGCGTCGCCAACGACTGCCAGAACCGCCTGCCAGTTGTGCCGCTTGCAGCCGTCGATGAAGGCCGCCACCTCGGTGTTGGTGCCCGCGTAGGCCTTGGCGATCTCGTCGCCGCGTTGTAGGGCGCGCGATCGATAGTCGGCAAGCGTGGTCGGCAACTTCGAGAACGTGTTGGTTTCGTGCTTGAATCCAGCGATGAAGACTTTGCGGGTCATGGGGCCATCCCGTGAGCGAGGCAGCGCCGCCTGATATCCGGCGCGTCGCGCCACTATGGCCGAGAGGCTGGTGCGCTGTCATCCAGGGCGCGAAACCCATCGCCGTCAATCCTCGAGCATGGCCAGCGCGGCGCGCCGATCACCCGGCTTCAGCTTCAGGAACAGGGCGCGCGCCGCCTTGATGTCCTTTTCGGCGCCGCTGTCAGAGGCCGCCTGCAACGCCAATGTCGTCGGGTTCGTCGGACCGCAGATGAAGGCCAGCGCCTTGGCCAGCCGTCCCATGGCGACGCGGTCGATCTTGGTGTCGTCCATCGAATGCGTCCAATCCGTCCAATCCGGTCGAGGGGTAGCCCGCCCCGGCGTCTGGCCGGCGGAGCCGCTGTCGTCTGATCCAAGGCGACCCGTCACTCCAGGGCGGCGCGGGATCGGAGGCGGTTCAGGGCATGGTGGGGGAAGTAGGACTCGAACCTACGAAGCGATAACGCAGCGGATTTACAGTTCCAACTTTGAGCATTCTTGACCGTTCGTGTCAATTCCGCATGTGTCCACTTGTATTGATAAATCAGGCTTTTTCGTTTCCGCTGTGTTGCCAGTCGTTCCTCGTGAATGCTACGCGGTGCGTATCTGGTGAGTATTTGAGAGCGCAGCGGATACCCCCAAGGTGAGGCAAAGAGCATCGAGATCCAGGCAAGAAACGGCACCAAGAAATCCGCCAGCTCAAAGGTCAAGATCCCCCGATCGACGATCGAGCGCCTGCCCATCCCGATCGGAGGCCCGGCGCTCTACTTCGACCAGCTCCCGCCGGGATTCGGAGTCAGGGTGAGCCCTTCTGGTGTGAGGGCGCACTTCGCTCAGGGGCGCGCCGGCGGGCTTGGCCGCGCCGCCCAAGCTCGCCGCGTGACGATCGGACGCCATCCCGTCGTCACACCGGAGAAGGCGCGGCAAGAGGCGCAGCGCGTTGCCGCAGCATCACCGCACGAGATGCCAGAGCAGTCCGAGCCCGCCACACAGCGCCAGAGTTTCCATGATGTTGCGGTGGAAGCGGAAGGTCGTGAGCATGGCCACCGCCGAAAGCACCACGGCTGGCCAGCTCAGCGCCGTGAGGTCCGGCAGATAGAGCTTCAGCGGCCCGAACCAGCGCTCGACCGCGGTCGGCGACAGCACGTCGATGGCGAAGGTGACGGTGAGATTGAGGATGACACCCACCACAGCTGCCGTCACCGCCGCCAACGCCGATTTCAGGCGTGGCTCGGAGTGCAGCCGCTCGACATAGGGCGCGCCGACGAAGATCCACAGGAAGCAAGGCGCAAACGTCGCCCACAGCGTGACGACGGCACCCAGCACGCCCATCAGCTGGGGATCGCCGCCGCCGTTGCGCATGGCTGCGAGATGGCCGACGAACTGCGTGACCAGGATCAGCGGTCCAGGCGTCGTCTCGGCCAGTCCAAGCGCGTCGACCATCTCCAGCTTTGTCAGCCAGCCGAAGTCCTTCGGCACCGCCTCGCGCATGTAGGCCAGCACCGCATAGGCACCACCGAACGTGACCATCGCAAGTTTGGAGAAAAAGATGCCGATGTGCGTGAGCACATGATCGCGGCCGTAGACCCAGGCGATGCCAAGCAACGGCAGCACCCAGATCGCCAGCCAGATGGCGGCCGTGGCCAGCGTGCGCGAGAACGGCACAGCCACAGTGGCCACCGTGTTGGCCGCGGACTTGGCGCCGATGCCGCGCCAGAAGCCGATCAAGGCCGCTGCCAGCACGATGACTGGGAACGGCACGGCAAACAGATAGATGGCAACGAAGGCCGCGGCTGCGAGCAGCCAGTCTGCATTGCCTTTCAGGGCCCGCTTGGCAATCCGCAAGAGCGCCTCGACCACCACGGCCAGCACGGCCGCTTTGACGCCAATCAACAGCGCCTCGACAATCGGCAGCTTGCCGAAGGCCGCATACAGCATGGTCAGGACCAGCATCATCAGCGCGCCCGGCAGCACGAACAGCAAGCCCGCCGCAAGCCCGCCTTTCAAGCCATGCAAGCGCCAGCCGACGTAGGTTGCGAGCTGCATCGCCTCGGGTCCCGGCAGCAGCATGCAGAAGTTGAGTGCATGCAGATAGCGCTGCTCGTCGATCCACTTCCGGTTTTCGACCAGCTCCTTGTGCATCAACGCGATTTGGCCTGCCGGACCGCCGAACGACAGCAGCCCGATGCGCAACCACACCTTCAGCGCCTCGGCAAACGTCGGCGCTGGGGCCGCCGCAACGGCCCCTTGTTGTTCAACCGTCATGCGTTCTTCCCCCGTCAGACAGTCGCTTTTTTGGCAGGCCAGTTGTGCGTCTCACCGGCCGCGAACCGGGCCCAGGCATAGAGCGCATCATAGACGCCGAAGCCACGCTCCAGGGCCACATGATCGTCGGGGCCGGAGAGATGTGAAATGCCGAGCGAGATGGCCAACAGACCTGCCGCTTCGGGTGCCAGATCGAGCCGCGCCGTATCGGCGCCGCGGACAATGGCCGCCACACGGTCGAGCGCGGGATCCTTGATGCCGAAGTCCTCGAGGATGGCATCGAAGCTGTCGCGCTCGCCGCGGTGGGTCAGTTCCACACCGTCGACGTCATAAGGGATGGCGTTGAGTTCCTTGGCTGAGTTGATGACCTCCGCCGGCTCGACGTAGAAGAACTTGGCCGCCGGATCGATGAAGCGCGCGATCAACCACGGGCAGGCGATGCGGTCGATCTTGGGGAGCACCCGCGTCACCCATCGCGACGCCTGCGCGTCGCGGTTGCCGATGCCGAGCCGCTTGGCGACCGTAGGCAATCCCGCCGCTTCCCAGGCTTCGTTGCCGCCAACTAACGCTGCCGCATCGATACCCTTCAAGCGCAACTCGGCCGCTGCGGCTTGCGACACCTTCTTGCCGCGCACACACACCGTGACCACGCGCTGCCCACGCGGAATCTCATGCGCCCATTCCGCTGCTTTCTGGTGGTCGCGCCAACGCGACGACGGGATCAGTCGCGGCATGATGTCGTAATCCTCGCATTTGCACACATCGAGGACGATCGGCGCATCGGGGCTGCCGAGGCGCTGATAGAGTTCTGTCGGCGTGATTGTGAATTTGCCCATCTGAATTGCTCCATTCATGCCGATGCTATGAAGCCGTCGGCATCGGAGCAGCGCTTGGGCGGTACGCCTGTTGGGGCGGCTGCAATAGGCCCCACGGCTGATATAGGACGGCGCCATTGCGATTGCAATTCGTTTTGTGGGCACCGAACCGACGCCGCTTCGCACTTGACCATGAGGCCAAGCACTGCAACCACTTGCTGCAAGCCATCAAACCCAATGGAGGACTCCCATGGATCTCGGCATCAACGGCAGGACGGCGATCGTCTGTGCCGCCTCGAAAGGCCTCGGCAAAGCCTGCGCCATGCAGCTCGCCAAGGAAGGCGTCAATGTCATTATCTCGGCGCGCACCAAGGCTGACATCGAGGCCACCGCCGAGGAAATCCGCAAGGCCGCGAATGTGAAGGTCACCGCCATCGCTTGCGACGTGACCACGGACGCCGGCCGCGCCATGATCCTGGCCGCCTGCCCGAACCCGGACATCCTGATCAACAATGCCGGCGGCCCACCTCCAGGCGATTTCAAGGACTTTACGCTCGACGATTGGAGGAAGGCCGTCGAGTGGAACATGATCACGCCGATCGCGCTGATCAAGGCGACGGTCTACGGCATGATGGACCGCAAGTTCGGTCGCATCCTCAACATCACCAGCCAGTCGGTGAAGGCACCGATCGCCTCGCTCGAATTGTCCAATGGCGCGCGTGCCGGCTTGACGGGCGGCGTGGCCGTGATTGCGCGCAAGGCTGTCCGCCACAACGTCACGATCAACAACATCCTGCCCGGCCCGTTCGAGACCGACCGCCTGCGCGGCTCCACCAAGAAAGCTGCGGAAATGCAGGGCATTCCAGTCGAGAAAGCCATGGAGACACGCAAGGCCGCGGTTCCAGCCGGCCGCTTTGGTCAGCCGGAAGAGTTTGGCGCTGCTGCAGCCTTCATGTGCTCGCAGCACGCGGGCTTCATCACCGGCCAGAACCTGCTGCTCGACGGCGGCATCTTCCAAGGCGCGCTGTGAGGTAGTGTAGGGTCAGACCCTCGGGTCTGACCCTACACTCAGGCCAAGAACGCCTTGAGGCGCGCGTTGGCGAGGGCTGGCACTTCGAAATGCACGAAGTGGCCGGCATCCTCTGCCTTCTCGAGTTTGAAATCAGAGAAATAGTCGCCAAGCTTGTCGGTGAACTCGAACTTCAGCACCGGATCGTGCGCGCCCCATAGCAGATAGGTCGGCGCCTTGATCTTCGGAATTGGCAGGCCGCCCGCCTCCATCATGCGGCGACGGAATTTCGACACGCCGACATACCAGTCGAAGCCACCCTGCAGATTGCCGTTCGCCATGAAGTTGTCGACCCACTCCTCCAAGTAGGGCTCGAACGCTGTTTTCTGGTGGCACCAATGCGTCAGGAAATGCCGGAAGTAGATGCGGCAAGCCTCACGCGACGAACCCACCAGCTCGGCCGCGAAATCCTTTTGATGGAACTGCTGGTACCAGGTCTCAGGGAAATGCCGGAAATCGCCCCATCGTTGCCCGATACCGGGATAGGCGCAGTTGAAAAAGAACAGCTTCGAGACGCGCTCCGGATAGGCGAGTGCGAAATGCTGGGCTACGAACGAACCGACATCGTGCGAGACGATCGCGAATTGCTTGAGGCCCAAGGCATCGGCGAAGTTCTTCAGGTCCGAGGCCAGCATTTGTGGTGGCGTTCCTTCTGCGGTGCGCGGCGTCATGGAGCGCGTGCGCCCGAAGCCGCGTAAATCAGGCGCGATGCAATCGAACAGCGCCGAAAGTTCAGGAATGGTGTGCAGCCACGAGCGCTTGAACTCGGGCCAGCCGTGCAAGAACACCACCGGCAACGACGCGCCCGTACGGGGCCCCGCGCGCACGTAGCTGACCTCAAGATCGCCCGCCGTCACGGTTTGGCCGTTCCAATCGATATCCTGCTTCGCCGTCACCTGCGCTGCTCCGTCTCTGGACCCTGTAGCCCAAGTGAACTATGAGCCCGGCATGATCACAAGCACCTTTGCACGTCTCGCTTGCGTGTTGACTGTCATCGCAGTGTTCACCGCGACATGTAGCGAACCGGTTGCGGCGAATGAACCGAGCTTGCTGGCGCGCTGCTGGCCGGCTGGCGCAACTGCGGCCATGCCCGAAGAGCGCCGCCCCGTGCGCGGTGCGCCGGGACACGCGGTGGCAATTCCGAACGTGGTTGTCGCCGCCGGCAACCCAATTCCGGCCAGCGAGCGGGGCGCCATCAGGCGCGTCGACTTGCCAAAGGGCATGAAGCTGATCGCGCTCACGCTCGATCTGTGCGAGCAACCGGGCGAGATCGCCGGCTATGACGGGCCGATCTTCGATTATCTGCGCCGCAACAACATCAAGGCGACGGTGTTCGCTGGCGGCAAATGGCTGCTGACACACGGCGAGCATGCTGAGCAGTTGATCGCCGACCCGCTCATGGAAATCGGCAGTCACGGTTGGGCACATCGCAACGTACGTGGTCTCGACGCGAGGGCGCTGCAGACCGAAATTCACGGGCCTTTGGCCAGCTACACGACGCGCCGCGAGGCGCTGATGCAGCGGCAGTGCGTCAAGGATGCGCCGCATCTTGCGGCCGCGCGGCCGGCGCGCATGTCGCTCTATCGCTTTCCGTTTGGCGCTTGCAACACCGCCGCTCTCGACGCACTCGCAGCTCAAGGGATGAGGGCCATCCAATGGGATGTCTCGACCGGGGACTCGACGCCGACTGAAACGGCCGAAAAGATCGCCGCCACCATCCTGCAGGGCACGCGGCCCGGCTCCATCATCCTGGCACACGCCAATGGTCGCGGCCACAACACCGCGGCCGCCCTTGCCATCGCCATCCCGAAGCTGAAGGAAAAGGGGTTCCAGTTCGTTACCGTGGGTGAGCTGCTGGCCGCCGGCAAACCAGTGATCACAGCCACCTGCTACGACTCGCGCCCCGGCGACACCGACCGCTACGACGCGTTCTTCTTGCGCCCGAAAGCAACCCTCAAATCCACACCGTCGGAGGCCAAGCCGTGAGCACCACCCGCCCCGCGCCCTTCCGCGCCGTCGCCCAGGCCTTCGGCATGAGCCGCGATGGCGCGCTGCTGCGCCTCATCCCGATGACGCCTGACGCGGCGCAGATCCTCGGACCGGAGCTGGCGGCCATCGATCCCTGGGCACGCGTCATCCGCACGAGCGAGCACATGACCAATTTTCTCGCCACCACCGAAGCCGGGGCTACCCGCTATGCCATCCACGTCGGCGATGATCTTGCGGGCACCTTGGTGGTGCGCAATCCCTGGCTGCATGGCCCTTACCTGCATTTGATCGGCCTGCTGCCTGCCTTTCACGGCCGCGGTGTCGGCTCGGCGGCGCTCACCTGGCTGGAAAGCGAGGCCCGCGGTCGCTATCGCAATCTCTGGCTCTGCGTCTCGGAATTCAACAGCCAGGCCCGCCGCCTGTACGAACGCCAGGGCTACGTGCTGGCGGGACAGCTGGATGACCTGGTTTTCGACGGCAATGTCGAGTTGCTGATGCGCAAACGGCTGACCACGTAGCCGCTGCCGAATTTCCGGGCTTTACCCCGCCACATCAGAAGCCTATCGCTTTCGCGAACGACCACGTCGCGCTGTCACACCAGATTCGGGCCAAGCCCGCATGAGCAACGCCGCCAACAGTTCTGCCGCGACACGAACGGCTGCCGCAGCTGCGTCCGACGCCGCGGAGTTGACGCCGCTGCGCCGCTACCTCGTGCTGTTCTCCGTCGTTCTCGCCACCACCCTCTATGGCACGACGCTGCTGATCGTTTCGACCATCCTGCCGCAGATGCAAGGCTCGTTCTCGGCCACCGCCGACGAGATCGCCTGGGCCATGACGTTCAATATCCTGGCGACGGCGATCGTCACGCCGATGACAGGCTGGCTGGCAGCCCGCTTCGGCACCCGCGCCACCATGGTCTACAGCATAGCCGGTTTTACCTTCGCAACGTTCATGTGTGGCGCCGCGGAAAGCCTGGAGGCTCTGGTCTTCTGGCGCATTTTGCAAGGCGGCTTTGGCGCCCCGTCGACGCCGCTGTCACAATCCATCCTGCTGCAGACGTTTCCACCGCGCCAGCATGCCCTGGTCCTCGGCCTCTATGGCTTCGGCGTCGTCATCGGCCCTGTGATCGGCCCGACGCTCGGTGGCCAGATGGCCGAGCTCTATTCGTGGCGATGGGCCTTCTACGCCATCGTCCCGGTTGGCATCCTGGGCTCCATCGGCTTGCGCATTTTTCTGCCCAAGGATCCGCCGACGAACCCCGTCAGCCTGGACTGGCTCGGTTTCATCGCGCTGTCCGTGTCACTTGGAGCGACACAACTCGTGCTGGCGCGCGGCCAGCGTCTCGACTGGTTCGACTCGCGCGAGATCATCATCGAGGCGATCGTCGCTGTGCTCGCGTTCTGGGTCTTCGTCGCCCATTGCCTGACCACCGACAAGCCGTTCCTCAATCCGCGCCAACTGCTCAATCGCAACTATTCCATCGGCCTCTTGCTGGTCACCATTTATGGCATGCTGAACTTCACGCCGATGGTGCTGCTGCCACCGCTGCTGACCGGACCCGCCGGCTACACCGATAGCCTCGTCGGCATCGTGGTCGCGGGACGCGGCGCCGGCGGCTGTGTCGGCTTCCTATTCGCCGGGTTTGCCAACCGCATGGACGCGCGCCTCTCCATGATGATCGGCTTCGGCATGCTGCTGGTCGCCGGCATCTGGCTGATGCGCATCAACCTCAACGTCACCTTCGTTGAACTTACCGCCAACGCAGTACTGCAAGGCATGGCCATCGGCCTCATCTGGGTGCCGCTAACGACGGTGACGTTCTCGAACGTCCCCAAGGCCGAGATGGCGGAAGCGACGGCGATCTATCATCTGCTGCGCAATCTCGGCTCGAGCTTCTTCATCTCGATTTGCGTCGCCGAGATCGTGCGCTCGACCAGCGTCAACTATGGCTATCTCGCCGAGCATGTCTCACTCTTCAACAAGGCGCTGTCCTGGAGCCAGGTGCTCGGCAATTTCAGCCTGGAGACAACAGATGGCCTTGCGCGGCTTTCCCGCGAGGTGTCGCGGCAGGCGACCATGATCGCCTACCTCAATGCTTTTGGGCTGTTCACGGCTGCCTGTGCCATTACCTTGCCGCTGATCCTGTTCATGCGCGGCAAACCGGTGGCGCAGACCTGAGCGCCCGATGTGGGGTCGCGCCTGTGTCATGCCGGTTGCACAGGCCTTTTATAGCGCTGGCCGCGCCTCTCGCTCACGCGCCGGTTTGGAGACATGCGGGTCCTGCAGGCATATGCTTGAGGCATGCCACTCTGCCCGACAGCCGCCAGTGCCGCCTACCCTACAAGCCCCGTGGCTCGCGGCCGCGATTGTGCTATCTGCGTGAGGATGGCGACCACGTCCTTCGCGCGGAGACACCCATGACCTACAAGGCCCCTGTCGACGACATGATGTTTGCCCTGAAGTCCGCCGTCGGGTTGGACCAGTTGATTGCGGACGGCATCATCGGCACCGACGAGGACACCATTCGCGCGGTGCTCGAGGAAGCCGGCAAATTCGGCGCCGAGATTCTCGATCCATTGAACCTTCCCGGCGATCGCACCGGCTCCAAGCTGGTCAACGGCAAGGTGGTGACCCCACCCGGCTGGACCGAGGCCTACCAGGCCTTTGCCGCAGGTGGCTGGGCCTCGCTGGCGGCGCCTGAAAGCATCGGCGGTCAAGGCCTGCCCGAGGTCGTCTCCATGGCCGCCTGCGAGATCTGGAACTCGGCCTGCCTGTCGTTCGGGCTTTGCCCGCTGCTGACCCAAGGCGCCATCGATGCCGTCGCAGCCCACGGCAGCGACGAGCTGAAACGCATCTATCTCCCCAAAATGGCGACCGGCGAATGGACCGGAACCATGAACCTGACCGAGCCGCACGCTGGTTCTGATCTGGGACAACTGCGCACAAAGGCTGTCAAGCAACCCGACGGCAGCTACCGCATCACCGGCACCAAGATCTTCATCACGTATGGCGATCACGAGATGACGCCGAACATCATCCATCTCGTGCTCGCACGGCTGCCCGATGCACCTCCCGGCACGCGCGGCATCTCGCTGTTCCTGGTGCCAAAGGTGCTGCTCAACAAGGACGGCTCGCTGGGCGCCCGCAACGATGTCATCTGCGCCAGCCTCGAGCACAAGCTCGGCATTCACGCCAGCCCGACGTGCGTCATGAAGTATGGCGAGGCTGGCCAAGGTGCCGTCGGGTATCTGGTCGGCGAGGAGAACCGTGGCCTCAATGTCATGTTCATCATGATGAACGCAGCGCGGCTGGCCGTCGGCGTACAGGGCGTGGCGATTGCCGAGCGCGCGACGCAGCGCGCCGTCGCCTACGCCAAGGAGCGCCGCCAGGGCCGCTCATCGAAGGGCTCCGCTGGTGCCATGAGCCCGATCATCGAGCACGCCGACGTGCGCCGCAATCTGATGACCATGAAGGCCATGACGCAAGCTGCCCGGGCGATCTGCCTCGCCACCGCGCGTGAGATCGACATCGCGCACCACGCCAAAGACCCAGCCGAGAAGGCCGCCGCCATGAACCGCGGCGCGTTGCTGACCCCCATCGCCAAGGCCTTCTCCACGGATGTCGGCTGCGACGTCGCCTCCATCGGCGTGCAAATCCACGGCGGCATGGGTTTCATCGAGGAGACCGGCGCGGCGCAGCATTTCCGCGACGCACGCATTCTACCGATTTACGAAGGCACCAATGGCATTCAGGCCATCGATCTCGTCACGCGCAAACTCCCGCTCGAAGGCGGCAAGGTTGTCGAAACCTACATCGCGGACATGCTACGCACGGCAGAAGAGGTGCGCGCCTCCAACCGACCGGAGTTCGGCCGCATGGGAGAACGCCTGAAGGATGCCATCATGGCGCTGGCCGAAGCGTCGAAGTGGATGGGTGTGCAACTGGCGAAGAACCCGGATGCGGCGCAGGCTTCGGCGCAGCCCTATCTGCGCCTATTCGGGCTGGCGGCGGGTGGCACCTATCTGGCGCGTGGGGCACTCGCGGCAGTACGGGATACCGGCTCCGCCAACGGCAATGCGGCCACCTACACCGCGCTCGCCCGCTTCTTTGCCGAGAATCTCACCACCGCGGCCGGCGGCCTGAAAGAGTCGATCGTTTCCGGCGCCGACTCGACGCTGATGCTGGATGAGATGGCGTTGGGGGCGTAGGCTTCTGCGCCCCTGCGCATGCCAACACGGCTGGAATGGCGATCCGCTTGCGCATCCCCAGCACATTGGCGCCAACACAGCGCCGATCACGAGCCGCTTGCTCGTCCCCCTCCCCGTCCCTGCGGAGCACGGCTACGCCATGACTGGGAGGGGTTAGGGATGGGGTGAAAAACCTCGACGAACGCGTGAGGTTGGACTGCGAAGCCAAGGCTTCCAGGGTTATCCGTGCTCCTAGCTCGACACCCCACCCCTGGCCCCTCCCCTGATGGGAGGGGGAAACAAGTGGCGAGTTCACGGTCCAAAGTTAGCCTCAAGAGGCGAGGCCCCTCACAGGCGTGCCAGCGCCTTGCCCTCACGCCCGCGGCCAGACCACGGGAAACTCGGGGCCGTCGAACGGTGCACCGTCCTCGAACACCAAGTGCGGAAACGGCGGCGAGGTGCGGCCCGGGCGCTTGGCAAAGCGCGCGTCATCGCCGACCCAGCGGAACGAGACGGCGCGACGGCGGTTCTTGGTGAAGTTCGCCGGTGCGCCATGCAGGGTGCGGAAGTTGAAGGCGACGGCGTCGCCGGGCTGCATGGCCCAACCGAGCACCGTGAAGTCCTCGCGGCGCGCTTCCATGTCGGGCACGGCCTCGCTGGTGTCGCCCTGATAGAGAGCTGAGCCGTCGAAGCGTTGCGGGCGAAAGTCGCGACCCCAGGTGTGCGAGCCTGCCACGTACTCGACCGCGATCTCGCGGGAAATGGGATCGAGCGGCACCCAGAAGCTGACCGACTGCCGGCCCTCCACCAGATAGTACGGCTGGTCCTGATGCCAGGGCGTCTTCATGCTGTTGCCGGGCTCTTTCACCAGTACGTGCTCGTGAAAGATCCGCGCCGTTTTCGAGCCCATCAGTTTCGTTGCAGCTTCTGCCATCGGCGAATGGAGCACCGCCATCTTGTAACCGTCAAACGACTGCCAGTTGCAGTAATCCTGAAAGAACTGCGCCGTGCCGTCGGCGGGCTGATAGCTGCGCTGGAACGGGCTTGGCGCGGCCATGTTGGCTTCGACTGCGGCCGCCAGCGAGGCCACGTGATCGCGCATGAGACCTGGGATCAATACCGCGCCGTCCCGCTGATAGGCTTCGATCGTGCCGTTATCGATCATCATCTTACACCGTCATCATTCACTGCGAGGCGCAGGCACCCCAATGAGGGGCCATCGGCCCCCATTACTACCTGTCCGGGCTGAGCGCGGCTACGCCACGACAGGGAAGGGCCAGTGGTGGGTTGTCGAGCTATGAGCCAAGACTGCTGCGAAAACCGCAAGTCTGCGGGCCGAACTCATACCATGAAGCGAAATGTTTGACTCGGCTTCAAGCCCCCTCACCCGGCGCTCTCGTTGTGTTGGCCTTGGAGCAAGTTGTGGTTGAGCGCCGGCCTCTCCCCAGGGGGAGAGGCGAAGTCATCGGCCGATGTCTTGCACATGTCCCTCTCCCCCTGGGGAGAGGGTGGGGTGAGGGGGCTTGAAGCAAGTCGAAGCTTTTGCTGCTTGGTATCAAGCTTCCATCGTGGATGATCTCCCCACCGCTAGCCTCCTCGCTGGGTAGGTGAATTCGCAAGCGGCACGCGAATTCGGCCATGTTCGCGCGCATGGGGCCATCGTCCCCTCATCCAATGCACGCGATCAAGCGCCGGGCGGCTTGAAAAACGGGGCGCCGACCAGGATGGTGTTTTCCTGCTTGATCAAGGCGCCAAGCTCCGCGGTCTTCTTGACGTAGACCTGCCACTCCGGATCAGCCTGCATGGCGGCGCGGCGGGCGGCGCGGTCGGCCACATCCTTGTAGCGCCAGATGTGCACGAACTGGTTGACGTCGCCAACCTCTGTCGTTGCCCACAGGTAGGGCTGGCCCAGATGCTTGGTCTGCGGGCCCATGCCGAACTTCTCGTAGATTTCCATCTGCGCCTTGATGGTGCCGGGGCGGCAGGTGTAGGTGCGCTTGTCGAAGATCATGGCAGTCACTCCTGATCGAGCCTGATATCCTATTGTAAGCTTGGCCAACCGCGATGGGCAACCCGCGCGTCCGATTTTGCCGCCGCTGAGCCGCGCCGCCAACTCCATCGATCACGGCAAATCACACGCGCATCACACCGCGCTCACAGCATTCTCATTTGTTTGACCGGCGTTCGGCGTTGACCGTGACAGCGTCGACAACCAAACAAAACAGGTCCTTCATGCCAAAGCTGTACACTGTCGCCGCCCTGTCCGTGCTTGCCGTCGCCCTCTCTGCCGTTGCAGTGACCACGGCAGGCGTCTCCACCGAAGCCACGGCGGCATCTGCCGATTATCACGAGACCCAAGGCAAGAAGAAAAAGAAGCAGGGCTCTTCGTCCGGCTCCTTCAGCGGCGAATAACTGCTGCGGTGTGATGCAGGCGTCGCAAGCCCCTGCCGCGCAAGCATCACACCGTCGTGTCGCCGCGCCAGCGCCGCAGCGCCGCTTCCTCACGGATGGCCGACCCCAGCAGCGCCGCCACATAAGGCGCAAAACTGCGCCCGACCTCGAGGTGGAACCGATCCAGCGCTTGTCGCCAGAGGACAATCTCGGCCTTCGCAAACAGGGTCCGCGTTGCGCGCCCGACAGGACATGCTGGCAATGAGAGCGGCAGCGGACATCCTGACGCCAGAACATCTTCCACCGCCGGACCAGCCAGTATCAACCCGATCGTCCGGTCGCTGACATCGACCAGAGAGTATGCAGCACCGCCAGCCGACTGAGTGACGATATGGCTGAGGGCCGCCGGCGTCTCGCCCGCGGACAAGATCCACCATTCGTCGGGCCCCAGTTGCAGCACCACGCGCTGCTCTGTAACGCGCGCCGTATTGATGCGCGGGGGCACCGCCACGTCGGCCCATTGCAGCAGCCGAGCCACCGTCGCCGGATTGGCGCGCAGCACTAGACGTGCCCTTGCCGGCCCCTCCGCGAGGCGCGCCACCTCCGGCTCCGAGGCGAGGTTGAGGCCTGCGAGCGGGCTTGGCACCGACTGTGCAACATCAGCCATGCAGGCGCTCTCCCTTGGCGTCGTAGAACACCGGATCGACCACCTGGACCGCGATCGACGCTCCGTCGGGCATGGGCACATACAGCGTCTCGCCGCATCGTGCGCGCCCGCCCGCAATCACCGCCAAGGCGATCGAACGCCCCAAAGCCGGGCTCATGTAGGCCGACGTCACATGACCGAGTGCGGGCGTGCCAAGCGCCGGTTTCGAGGACGTGGTGACCTGCGCGCCCTCCTCCAGAGCAACGTTTGCCGGTGTCGTGAGCAGGCCAACAAGTTGCGGTCGGTCGGGCTTCAGCATATCGGGACGCGACAGCGCACGTTTGCCGACGAAATCCGCTTTGGCCTTGCCCTGGGGCTGGCCCAGATCGCCCGGCGTCAGCGTGCCATCGCTTTCCTGGCCGACAATGATGTAGCCCTTCTCAGCGCGCAGCACGTGCATGGCCTCGGTGCCGTAGGTCGTGCCGCCAACCGTTGTGACGCGCGCCTGCAAGGCTTCCCAGATGCGTCGTGCCTCTCGCGCCGGGACATTGATTTCGTAGCCGAGTTCGCCCGTGAAGCTGACCCGAAACAGCCGCATCGGCACGCCCAGTATTTCTCCGCCGGCATAGCCCATGTGCGGCAAGGCAGCGTCACTCAAGTCCACGCCCGCCACGAGCGGCGCGATTGTCTCCCGCGCCTTCGGTCCTTGCACGGCGATGACGCCGTACTGCTCTGTGACCGACGTGAGCCAGCAGGTGAGATCCGTGAACTCGGTCTGGAGATAATCCTCCATCATCGCCAGCACGCGCTGAGCCCCGCCCGTGGTCGTGGTGACATGGAAGCGGTCAGCCGCCAGCCGCGCCACGATGCCATCATCGATGACGAAACCGGCCTCATTGAGCAGCACCGCATAACGGCAACGGCCGACGCCGAGGCCCTTCAGGGCGTTGACGTACATGCGGTCGAGGAAAGTGGCGGCGTCCGGCCCCACCACCTCGATCTTGCCGAGCGTGGAGGCGTCAAACAGCCCGACGCTTTCACGCACCGTGCGGCATTCGCGTGCGACGGCGGCCTGCATGTCCTCGCCGGGCCGTGGGAAATACCGTGCTCGCTGCCATTGCCCGACATCCTCGGACACTGCGCCATGCGCACGGGCCCAGCCGTCGATCGGCGTCCGCCGCACGGGATCGAACACGGCTCCGCGTGCTGGACCTGCCAGCGTGCCGAACGTCACGGGCGTGTAGGGCGCGCGGAACGTGGTGTGTCCCACTTTGTCCGGGCTCGTCCCCAGTGCACCGGCCGTCGCTTCAAGCGCATTGAGATTGCTGGTCTTGCCCTGGTCAGTGGCCATGCCCGTGGTCGTGTAACGTTTCATATGCTCGATCGAGCGGAAGCCCTCACGGGCGGCGAGGCGGATATCCTTCACCGTTACATCGTTCTGGAAGTCGATGAAGGCGCGGGCGCCCATGCCTTTGGTCAGCCACTGGTCGTCCGGAGGCTCAGCCGGCCGGCTGGTGGGCGCATTCTCGATGATTGGGCGATGACCGCGCACGGTGCCGTGCCCCGTGGCTTGCGCTGCAGCGGCGCCTTGCGCGTAGCCATCGGCAAGCACGTCGGCCAATTCGCTGACGCCTCGACAAGCACCAGCCAGCCGCAATCCGCGCTGATCGCTGCCCGGCACAAAAACCTTAGCGGCGCCATCCCACGTCAGCTTGCCGCGCGCCTGCGAATAGAGGTGTACCGTCGGCGTCCAACCGGCACTCATGAGCAGGAGATCGCAGTCGAGCCGCCCACCAGCACGACGACTGCCATCGGGCGCGAAGTTGACCGTCTTCACCGAAGCGACGCGCAACCGCCCAGCCGTCTCACTCACAGTCGCGCTGGTCTCAACGGCCATTCCCGCCTGTCGCGCCATGTCCGCAAGCTCACCACCGCCCGCGCGCCGCCGGTCGAGGATGCGGACGATCTCGGCGCCGGACCGCTTGAGTGCGAGCGCCGCGCGATAGCCCGTGTCAGAGGCGCACGCAATCACCACACGCCGACCGGCACGCACGCCATAGCGCTCGGCATAGGTGAAGGCCGCGCCAGCCAGCATCACCCCGGGCCGGTCATTGCCCGGAAACACCAGCGGCCGTTCGATGGCGCCGGCCGCCAGCACGATTTCGCGCGCCCGCACTTGCCATAACCTCTCCCGGGGCATGTCGGGATCTGGTTCAGCCACGTGATCCGTCAGACGCTCGGCAAGTCCGACCATGTTATCGGGATAAATCCCGAATGCCGTGGTCCGCTCGAGCAGCTGCACACGCCCGGTTCGCAACAAGGCCGCGAGGCGTTCGGCAATCCAGATGTCTGCGGGCAACGCGTCGATCCGTGCCTGCGTTTCTGACAGCAGCGAGCCTCCCGCTTCGTTCTGTTCATCGACGATGATGACGCCGGCGCCCTGGTCGGCAGCAGCAGTGGCGGCTGCGAGGCCAGCCGGTCCAGCGCCCACGACAAGCACATCGCAATGCGCGTAGCGGCTGGCATAGCTATCTGGATCGGCTTCGCGTGGCGCCTGACCAAGGCCGGCCGCACGGCGGATAAGCGGCTCGAAGACGCGCGTCCACGCCCAATCACGCGGCAGGAAGCCCGGCCCCATGAAGGTCTTGTAGTAGAAGCCCGCCGGTATGACCGGCGCCAGCTTGTCGTTGATCGCACCCGCATCGAGCGACAGCGACGGCCAGCGGTTCTGGCTTGTCGCGGCCAGTCCCGCATAGATCTCGACCGTCGTTGCCCGCTGGTTCGGCGTTGCGCGCCCGCCGCTTCGTGCCACTGTCACGAGTGCGTTGGGCTCCTCGCTGCCAGCCGACAGGATGCCGCGGGGCCGATGATACTTGAAGGAACGCCCCACCAGATGCACGCCATTTGCCAGTAGCGCCGACGCCAGCGTGTCGCCGGGATGCCCACGATAGTCGACACCATCAAACGTGAACCGCAGCACGCGCGAACGATCGATGCGACCGCCAAGTGACGCGCGATGACGCTGTGTCTCCTCGCTTGCCGTTGGTGCGCTCACGCTTGCAGATCCTTTGTCAGTACCGCCAGATCGGGGCGCGGGCTCCCCGACTTGTAGGTCATCGCGATGCGATCACTCACCGTATGGCGCACGGCATTGAAGTAGCGCCCGCAACCGTGCACGTGACACCAGCGCTCAATGTGCCATCCCTTGGGATTGGAGCGCATATAGAGATAGTCGGCCAGCGCCACATCATCCAGCTGGGAAGGATCACGCGCGCGTGCGATGTGCGCCTCGCCGCCATAGCGAAACTCGATCTCGGGGCGGGGTTCATCGCAGCAGGGGCAGTGGATCAGCAGCATGTGGAGCTTCCCTCAGAGTTCGCTGCCGTCCTTGCGCGTGTACCGCCAGACGCCGTTGGCGTCGGCGGTCGCATGCATGTCGATATCGGGATAGACGACGTCCTCTGGTGCCGATCGATCGCCGATCACGAGGAATGTGGCGTCGCGATCACCGGTATTGATGAAGCGGTGCGCGTCGCCTGTTCCAGCCGGAAATCCAACCCATGCGCCGGTGGCCAGCACCTCTCGCCCGGCATCCGTCTCAAGTGTGATCGGTCCGTCGACAATATGCACGATTTCATCTTGCCGCGCATGCGCATGCCGTGCCGACGATTGCCCCCCTGGTTCCACGCGCACCAGATTGACACCAAAATTCTTCAAGCCCGCGAAGTCGCCGATCCGGCGTGCATGGCGCTTCATGTTGGCCTCTCGATGGGGGGCTGGATATCCGGTGGCGTTGCTCTCGGGAACATCCGTCGCCGAAAACACCTTCGATCCGCGCGACATGCTCACCTCCTGATGATCACGATACGGGCCGCATTAACCGAGCCCGTGACAATACAAGATTAACACGCAGACTTGCCTGCTGGCAGCCTGCGCCACCTCGGCCGCTACCCCTGTAGCTGAGCCGTTCGTTAACGCCGTCCGCGAGGCTGCAGGAGCGTGCGCGAGGCCTTCGGCATTTCGGTTCAACCGATCCGATACCCCGTCCGGCACGCTCGCCTCAGTGCGACACGGCAGCAGCAGCCGCTTCATCGATCAGTTGCCCCGTCGTAAAGCGCTCGAGCGTGAACGGCGCCGCGATGGGATGCGGCTCCTCGCGAGCGATCGTGGCCGCAAAGACGTGCCCCGATCCCGGCGTCGCCTTGAAGCCGCCGGTACCCCAGCCGCAATTGACATAGAGGCCCGGCACCGGCGTACGCCCAATGATCGGCGAGCGATCCGGCGTCACATCGACAATGCCGCCCCAGTTGCGCAACATCTTCAAGCGGCGGGTCACCGGGAACAATTCTGCGATGGCCTCCAACGTGTGCGTCGACACATGCAGTGCGCCGCGCTGCGAATAAGAGACGTAGGCGTCGGTACCGGCGCCGATCACCAGCTCGCCCTTGTCCGATTGCGACATGTAGGCGTGGATCGTGTTCGACATCACGACACAGGGCATGATGGGCTTGATCGGCTCGGAAACCAGCGCCTGCAAAGGGAAACTCTCGAGCGGCAAGCGCACGCCGGCCATGCCGAGCACCACCGACGTGTGCCCGGCCGCCACAACACCGATGCGCCGCGCCTTGATCACGCCGCGTGTGGTCTCGACTGCGTCAACAGCGCCGGAAGCGCGCCG
This sequence comes from Hyphomicrobiaceae bacterium, assembly GCA_046154645.1. GTDB lineage: Bacteria > Pseudomonadota > Alphaproteobacteria > Rhizobiales > Hyphomicrobiaceae. Next base: position 43,316 of record JBJXDZ010000004.1, on the reverse strand, counting down.
CGAGATGCCCTTCACCTCGCAGTTCTGGATGATGTCGACGCCGAGCGCATCGGCGGCCCGCGCGTAGCCCCAGGCGACGGCATCGTGACGAGCGACGCCACCGCGCCGCTGCAGGGCCGCGCCGATCACGGGATAGCGCATGTTTGGGGAGATATTGAGGATCGGGCAGAAAGCCTTGGCCTGCTCAGCGGTCAACCATTCGTTGTCGATGCCGGCCAGGCGATTGGCGTGCACGTGACGTTTGAAGATGCGCACATCGTGCTCGTTGTGCGCCACCATCATGACGCCGCGGGGCGAATACATCACGTTGTAGTTGAGCGTGCGCGACAAGCCCTCCCAAAGCTGCATCGCGTGCTCGTACAGCGCCTCCGACGGCTCGCACAGATAGTTCGAGCGAATGATCGTGGTGTTGCGGCCGGTGTTGCCACCGCCGAGCCAGCCCTTCTCGAGCACGGCGACATTGCGGATGCCATGCTCAGCGGCGAGATAATAGGCCGTGGCAAGCCCATGCCCGCCGGCGCCGATGATGATGACATCGTACTCTGGCTTCGGCTCGGGATCCCGCCATTGCCGCGGCCAGCTCTCATGGCCGGAGAACGATTGCCGCAGCAGTGAAGCAAATGAAAACCGCACGATTCTACTTCCCCCTCACGTCCTCGCTCCCCGCCAGCGGGGAGAGGGGCCGCGCCTGTCTCACGCGACCGTCAACTTGAACATGGTGGTCGTCTCCATGTCCTCGCCATACCAGGCCGTGATGGCTGCCTCGCGCTTGCCGATGTAGCTGATCTTGCCGTCCTGCTGCGTCATCGGCAGATCATGTCCCGGCACCAGCACCGTGCCGGCCTTGCGGCGCCAATGGCCCCAGATCATCTCGATCGAAGCACGGCTGATCGAGGCATCGTAGGTCATGTCGGTATGGCGCGAGATCAACTCCGCCCGGTTCTTGGCTGCGTCTCCCGTAAAGACGATGTCGCGGTCTTTGCCCTGCAGCACGTAGACGAGGCAACCCGGTGTGTGACCCGGCGCGATGTGCGCGGTCATGCCGGGGAAGAGCTCCTCGCCATCCTTGATGGTGCGCAGCGTTTCCCATTTCTCCAGCCGCTCGACATAAAGCTCCGGCACCGCCGTCTCGCCCCAGGGCTGCTTGAGTGCCCATGCGAGTTCGACCGCGCCGAGATAGATACGCGCATGCCGAAACAGCGGCCAGTTGACCGAGTGATCCCAATGCGAGTGCGTGAGGATCAGATCGGTAACGTCAGTGGGCTTCAAACAATGCGACTTCAGGCCGTCGATGACCAGCTTGCGCATGCTGAAGGTACCAGCATCGACCAGCGCCACGCGACCGTGGCCACGAATGAGCACCACCGTGCTCCAGCCGAGGCCGCCGTGGCATACGCTCTTGCCGGGGAACCCCTGTACAATGATGTCGATGTCGTAGCCGTCGAGCTTGTCGAGTTGCATGTCGCTCTCGCGTTACCAGATGTGACTGCCAAGTCTGCAGTGCGTGGATCCTGCCGCACCCTACCGCTCCACATCACTGCATGGGGAGTGAATTTTCTGCACCACGCGCCCGATTGACGTTCGTCACCTGACGTCGGGACCGTGTCTGACGCATCGAACCGGCAGCACAGTTTCCGACAATGTGACGGGTGGATCGGCCGCCAGACTGCCGGTAGGGCTATGCGCGTAACCTTGCCTCGACATTGACGACGTGAGCCCAAGCGAACGGTGGTGCCACCGATTTACGCAAGAGCATCGGCGACCCGCGGCGAAGCACGCTTGCCCGGGGCCTCACTGCTCATGCCGAACATGCGCGCACCGCCGGGTCTATCGCTTGCCAAGATCGGCCAGCCGGTCAAGGGCGTCGCGCTGCGCCTCGCGGTCAGCATCGTCGGCGGCCGTGAGCTTGAGGGCGGCCCGGTAGTCGGCCATGGCCTTATCCACCTCGCCCTGTTGCTGCAGGATACGGCCACGCAGCACCAGGATCTCGATTTCGTCCTGCTCGAGAATGTTGGCGCGGTCGGCATCTGTGAGTGCCTTCGATAGATCGGCCTTCAGGAGGTAGGCGTTCGACCGATGAAAATAGATCCAGCCTTCCGATGGTACGATATCGATTCCCTTGCTGCACTCGGTGACAGCTGTGTCCGCATCACCCTTTTTCACCAGTGCATTGCACAGATTGCGCCAGCTGCGCCCGTAGTCGCGCTTGATGGCGAGCGCGCGCCGGCAATCGGCGATCGCGAGGTCAAACTGGCTTTTCAGGATGTGGGAGTGGCAGCGGTTGTTGTAGGCGATCGTATCCTTGGGATCGATCGCGATGGCCTTGTTGCAGTCCGGAATGGCGCGGTCAGGCTGATTGGACTGGTTGTAGGCAGCGCAGCGATTGTGGTGGGCGACCTCACTCCGCGGGGCAAGCTGAATGGCCTTGGCGTAATCGGCGATGGCCTTTTCGTAGTCGTTCTGGTTGTAGTAGCCGTTGCCGCGTTCGATGTAGTGGTCCATCTTCCCAGGCTCGCGCTTGATCATGGTCGTGCAAGCCTTGAGCTTCAGCTCGATGTCCTTGTCCTGATCACAGTCCTCGAGCGTGCCGGCTTGTGCGGCAGAACCGCCCGCGATGATGACCGCGATGAAGGCTACCCCTGCAAACCCTCTCTTCAACATACCGACCTCCCGGACTGACCTCCAAATACGGGCTCAGGCTACTCCCGGCGCACGGAGAAGCAAATCGCCTAGTGTGATCTCGCGCCCTGCCGCTCCCGCATCCCTCCCTTTCGACCCCGCCTCTGGACCTCTCCGCCCGAACCAGCCATGTTGCTTCCAGCCATTCATCCACCCGGAGATCCGCCCCTATGAGCCCCAAAACCCTGCGCGGCGCCGACATCGTGGCGCAGAGCCTCGCCCGGCTCGGCCACACGACCGTTTTCTCCCTCTCCGGCAACCACATCATGTCGATCTACGATGCGGCGATCGAGGCCAAGCTCGAGATCCTGCACACCCGCCATGAAGCGGCCACCGTGCATATGGCCGACGCCTGGGGCCGCATGACCGGCAAGCCCGGCATCGCCATGGTGACGGGTGGCCCAGGTCACGCCAACGCGGTCGGTGCGCTCTACACAGCCCGCTGCGCGGAAAGCCCGATGGTGCTGCTCTCGGGCCACGCGGCGACGTGGGAACTGGGCCGCGGCGGCTTCCAGGAAATCGCACAGGCTGAGATGGCGGCACCCGTTTCCAAGGCCTCGTGGATGGCGACCTCCGCTCGCGATCTCGGGATGGACATTGCCAAGGCGCTGCGCATCGCGTCGAGCGGTCGTGCTGGCCCGGTGCATCTGTCGCTCCCCTCCGATCTGCTCGATGAGGATGTGGCCCTCGACCAGATCCGCTGGCCCGAAGCGAAGGACGCCACCGCGCCCGCCATTCCCCTCTCCCCATCGCTCGCCGATGCCGTGCTCGCCGCTATCGCTGCCGCCAAACGGCCCGTCATTCTCGCGGGCCCCCAGCTATCGTCCCGCGCCGGCCGTCAGCTTCTCGTTCGCTTGGAAGAGGCGACCGGCGCGCCATCCGCCGTCATCGAGAGCCCGCGCGGCACCAATGACGCCACCATCGGCGGCTTCTCAGCCGTCATGAAGGAGGCCGATCTTGTGGTCCTGCTCGGCAAGGCCTTGGACTTCACCACCAAATGGGCCAAAGGTCCGGCCTACGCCACGGGCGTCAAGGTCATCGCCATCGACCCGGAAGGCGCGCTGATCGAACGGGCGGCGAAAGAAAAAGGCCCCGATCTGCTGATCGGGTGCATCGCCGACGCCATGCCCGCGGCCGAGGCGCTGATCGCGGGCGCACCCAAGCTCAAGAAGCCGGACGGCACATGGCTCGCCCGATCGCGCAAGGTGCGCGACCAGCGCCCGGAGGACTTCGCCACCCTGAAGTCCAGCACCGCCGGCAAACTGCACGCCGCCGAGGTGTTCCGCGCCTTGCGGCCCGTGGTCGAGCGCGATCCCGAGACCGTGCTGATCTGCGACGGCGGCGAATTCGCGCAGTGGGCGCAAAGCCTGCTGCCTGTCGGGCGCCGCATGATCAACGGCGTTGCCGGCGCCATTGGCGGCTCGCTGCCGATGGCGATCGCTGCTCGCCGCCTCGAAGCCAAGTCACCTGTCATCGCGGTTCTGGGCGATGGCACCTTCGGCTTCCATATGGCGGAGTTCGACACTGCGGTGCGCCACAAGATGCCGTTCGTCGCCATTCTCGGCAACGACGCCTGCTGGAACGCGGAGAGCAACATCCAGAAGCGCGACTACGGCGAGAACCGCATGCACGGCTGCGATCTCCTCCCCACGCGTTACGATCAGGTCGTCGCCGCCATGGGCGGCCACGGCGAGTTGGTGACGCGCATCGAAGATCTGGTACCGGCCGTCGAACGCGCACTGAAGGCCGCGGCGCAAGGCAAGCCTGCCTGCGTCAACATCATGGCGCTGTCGATTGCCGCGCCGGTGGTGAAAGGGTGAGGCACACCGGCCTCAGCTCACGCCGCCTTGGCTTTGTCGCGCAGCAGGAATTTCTGGATCTTGCCGGTCGACGTTTTCGGGATCTCGCCGAACACCACGTGGCGTGGACATTTGTAGCGCGCCAAATGCTGCTGGCACCAGGCGATGATCTCGGCAGACGTGGCTGTGGCACCCGGTTTCAGCTCGATGAAGGCGCAGGGCGTTTCGCCCCATTTTTCGTCGGGCTTGGCGACCACAGCGCAGGCTGACACAGCCGCATGCTTGTAGAGCACCTCCTCGACCTCGATCGAGGAGATGTTCTCGCCGCCCGAAATGATGATGTCCTTCGAGCGGTCCTTGAGCTGGATGTAGCCATCGGGATAGAGCACGCCGAGATCGCCGGTGTGGAACCAGCCGCCAGCGAAGGCCTCCTCAGTGGCAGCCTTGTTCTTCAGATAGCCCTTCATGACGATGTTCCCGCGCATCATCACCTCGCCCATGCTCTCGCCATCGGCGGGCACGACTTGCATCGTTTCCGGGTTCATCACCGTGAGGCCTTCCAGCGCCGTGTAGCGCACGCCCTGGCGCGCCTTGAGCTTGGCTTGCTCGTCGGCGGCCAGCGTGTCCCACTCGGCCTTCCACGCATTGACCACGGATGGCCCATAGACCTCCGTCAAACCGTATACGTGGGTGACGTTGAAACCGGCCGCTGCCATGCGCGCCAGCACGGCTTCCGGCGGCGGCGCACCAGCCGTTACGAACTCCACTTTGTGGGCAATCGCGCGCTTCTCGTCCTCCGGCGCGTTCAGCATTGTCGCCATCACGATCGGCGCGCCGCACATGTGCGTGACCTTGTGCTCGACGATCAGATCGTAGATCGGTTTCGGACGCACCCAGCGCAAGCAGACGTGCGTGCCCGCCACCGCCGACAAGGTCCATGGAAACGCCCAGCCGTTGCAGTGGAACATCGGCAATGTCCACAGGTAAACGGGGTGCCGCCCCATGCCTGCCGCCAGCACATTGGCGTAGCACATCAAGGCGGCGCCCCGGTGATGCACCACCACACCTTTCGGATTGCCTGTCGTTCCCGAGGTGTAGTTGAGGCCAATGGCCTCCCATTCGTCGACCGGCATGCGGCCCAGGAATGCGGGGTCTCCCGACTGCACGAAGGCCTCGTAATCGAGTTGGCCAAGCCGGGCGCCGGATTGCGGGAACTCGATGTCATCATAGTCGATGACCAGTGGCTTGACCTTGGCGAGCGCCAGCGCCTCTCGCATCACCGGTGCCAGCTCACGATCCGTGATCAAGACTTTGCTGTTGGCATGATCGAGCTGGAACGCGATAATCGCCGCGTCGAGGCGTGTGTTCATGGCATGCAGCACGGCGCCCGTCATGGCGACGCCGTAGTGCGCTTCCAGCATGGGCGGCACATTCGGCAACATGACGGTCACGGTGTCGCCAACCCCGATGCCCTGTTGCATCAGCGCCGAGCCGAGCCGCCGGCAGCGGGCATGGAACTCGCCATAGCTGGTACGCTGGCGGCCATGGATGATGGCGGTGTGGCCAGGGTAAACGGCGGCTGCCCGCTCAAGCAGGGTCAGCGGCGTCAGCGGCTGATAGTTCGCCGGCGTCTTGTCGAGGTCGATGTCGAACGGATTGGCCATGGCTGATGTCTCGCGGGCTCGGCACGTCTGCCCGGTCGGGGCTGGTGCAGTCACGCCGGCAAACTAGCCGATGCCAACCCCGCCAGCAACGCGGCGCTGCCCCACCAACGGCCCAAGCACAGGACTCCGACAGCCGCTCACTCACCTTTCGGTTCTGCCCGCTCTGGTCAAACCTCCCGCCTGGTGCAACGATCACAGGCGAGAGATGGACCGCTGACCAATGACCAGCCCCACGGCCACGGACGAGTTGACGCCCTTCCGGCGGAGCGCAATCCTCGTGTCCAACATGTTCACGGTGACGCTCTACTTCACCACCATCCTGGTCGTGTCCACCGTATTGCCTCAGATCCAAGGCGCCATGTCGGCCACCCCCGACGAGGTGTCCTGGATCGTCACCTTCAACATCCTGGCCATCGCCATCGCGACACCCATGACCGGCTGGCTGGTGGCCCGCTTCGGGCGACGCAACACCATGTGCAGCTGCGTGGCGGGCTTCGTCGTATCGACGTTGATGTGCGGGCTCGCCCAATCGCTGGAAGGCCTGATCTTCTGGCGCATCGTCCAGGGGGCCATCGGCGCGCCGACAGTGCCGCTGGCACAATCAATCCTGCTCGACATCTATCCGAAGGAACGGCATCGCTTCGTGATGGGGATTAACGGCATGGGCACGATCCTCGGGCCCATCGTCGGTCCTGCCTTCGCCGGTCACCTGGCCGAGGACTACGGCTGGCGTTGGGCCTTCTACATGTTGGTGCCCGTCAGTCTCGTGTCCTTCGCCGGACTGTTTTTGTTGCTCCCGAAGGACCAGAAGGCCCAGCGCATCCGCCTCGATTGGGTCGGCTTCCTGTCGCTGTCGACGGCGGTTGGTTGCCTGCAATACGTGCTCTCGCGCGGGCCCCGCCTCGATTGGTTCCAATCACAGGAGTTGGTGCTGGCAGCAGCCGTTGGCGCCCTCGCCTTCTATGTCTTCGTCGCGCACAGCCTGACGACCACCGCCAAACCGTTCCTTGACCTCAGGCTGCTCAGCAATCGCAATCTGGTGCTGGGCTTCGTCGTCGTGTCTGCCTTCGGCATGCTGGCGTTCACGCCGATGGTGGTCTTGCCGACGTTGCTGCGCTCCCATGTCGGCTATCCGGATGCTCTCATCGGCTGGGTGATCGGCAGCCGCGGTGTCGGTGGCCTGATCGGTTTTTTTGCGGCCATGTGGATCGAGCGGATCGACGCCCGCATCTCCATGGCCACCGGGTTCCTGCTGCTGGCGCTGTCCGGGCTCTGGCTCACCTTCATCAACCTCGATGTGACGCCTTGGGAACTCGCCATCAACGGCATCGTGCAAGGCATGTGCATCGGCATCGTCTTCGTGCCGTTGTCGATCATCACCTTTTCCGACCTGGAGCCGCGCCTCCGGCCGGAAGCGCTCGGTATCTTTCATCTCTTGCGCAACATTGCCTCGAGCCTATTCATCTCGATTACGGTCGCCGAGATCATTGCCTCGACGGGGGCCAACTACGCCCGTCTCGTCGAAGCCATAAACCCGTTCAATCCTGCCTTGTCGCTGCCTTGGGTGATGGGAGCGTGGGATGCTGCCACACCACAGGGCCTGGCTCGCATCGATCGCGAAATCACGCGCCAGGCTTCCGTCATCGCCTATATCAATGCATTCGGCCTGTTCACGCTAGTCGCCGCCGCAACCATCCCCTTCGCCTTGCTCTTCCGGCGCGCAGCACGCGTCGCCCCAGCGCCCGCAACCCCAACGGCATCCGATGCCCTCTCGGCTCCGCCCGCCCCATCGGCTTCGCCGCCGCATTCTGGTCCGCCAGTGCCGGCCCGCGCTGCGGCAGAATGAATGCGCCGTCCGATGTGTTGATCCGCAACAGCCTGTTAATCTGTTGCCGTCAACATAGGCCCTGACGAAGATACGCTCGCCATAGGCCGTATTAGGCATCAAGCCGCTTCGTCGCGCCGCTCCGTGCCGGCATGTCCTTCTGACAGTTACTGCTGCATCAACGTGATGCCTTCGCCCACACGCGAGGGACGGCGCTGTCATGTCTCCATGCTTGTTCAGGTTCGGCACATGAAAACGAAGATCGAGCGTCGCCAGTTCGGCCGCAAGACGTCCACCATCCAGGCCTGGATCCTCGTCGCCGGTCGACCTCGCGTTCCCTGTCGCGTGCTCAACATTTCGGCGCGCGGTGCGTTGCTCGAATTGCCGCCGCCGAAGTGGCTGCCGTTCCAGTTCGATCTCTTCCTGGATGGCTCTAGCAGCGCGATCAGCTGCGAGATCCGACACGTGACGGCACACGGCGTCGGCGTGCACTTCCAGGTGCCCGCCGCCATCGAACAACCCGACACGCCGATGACCGACTTTTGCGAACAGGACCGCTGGTCGGGGCTGCCGGGCTCTGGCGTGATCAGCTCAGCGGCCAGACAGAGGCGTATACGATGACATATGCGCGCAAACTCAATCACCCGCAGCCCACAGACCGCCGTGACTTCGGTCGTCGCGATACATTCAAGCGCGCCATGATTGTCGGGCAGGCCGGCGAGCGGGTCGCCTGCGTGGTCGTCAATCTCAGCCGCGGCGGCGCCCTGCTGCAAGTGGACGCCACGCTCGTGACCCTGGAGTTGTTCGACCTGCTGATGGAGGAGGACGATATTCTCATATCCTGCCGGGTCGCGCATCGCGCCAGGGGCAAGATGGGGGTGCAGTTCCTGCGTTCGCCGCGCCGGGCCTCCCGCGTCGGGTCGCTCGGCCAGCAACGCGCGCAATCGATGGTCAGGCTGTTGGTTGGCAAGTGACCATCTGGTCCCTACCTGAGGTCAGGCATTCCATAACGCTTGCCCGTCCTCGCCGAAGAGATGCGCCTGCTGGAGATCGAGGAACAGCTGCCGCCGCTCCCCGAGCTTGAAGTCCGCCTCGCCGGAGAAGCGGGCGAACACGGGTTTGGCGACGCCTGGCACTTGCGCCACGACAATGGTCTCGGCGCCAAGTGCTTCAATCCGCAACACCTCGACCTGGATAGGATACGCTGCTGCCCCACGCGATGCTGCAGCGTGGGAGAAGTGTTCGGGGCGGATCCCGAACGTAATCTGGCGACCGGCCTGCAATGGGGCCGTCACCGACGCCGGCATGTCGACGCGGCTCTCACCCACGTGCAATGTCCGGCCACCTGCCTCAGCCGTCACCACGGCCGGCAACAGGTTCATGGGTGGGTTGCCGAGGAAGCTCGCGACGAAGGTGCTGGCCGGCCGCCGGTAGACCGCGAGCGGAGCCCCCACCTGTGCCACGCGACCGCCATTCATGATGCAGATGCGCGTGCCCATGGTCATGGCCTCGACCTGGTCGTGAGTGACATAAATCATGGTGGCGCCGAGACGCCGGTGGATGGCCGCGATCTCGCCGCGCGTGGAGACCCGCAGGGCCGCGTCGAGATTGGACAGCGGTTCGTCGAACAGGAACACCTTCGGATCGCGCACGATGGCCCGGCCAAGCGCAACCCGCTGACGCTGACCGCCGGACAGCGCATGCGGTTTGCGGGCCAGCAATTCCGAGAGTCCCAGAACGCCCGCAACATCCGTGACGCGCCGCTCGATCTCGGCTCGCTCGACGGAGCGCCGCTTCAGGCCGAACGCCAGATTATCCTTCACGCTCATGTGCGGATAAAGTGCGTAGGACTGGAACACCATGGCGATGTCGCGATCCTTGGCGGGCACGCCATTGACGACACGGCCGTCAATCGAAAGTGTGCCCGAGGTGATCGCCTCGAGGCCAGCAATCATGCGCAAGGTCGTTGTCTTGCCGCAACCCGACGGGCCGAGCAGCACCATGAATTCGCCATCGCCAATCTCGAGCGAGACGTTGTCGGCGGCGGGTGCCTGGCCGCGCGCATAGACCTTCGTGAGCTTGTCGAGCGTGACGACGGCCATCGGTCATTCCATCTATTTGACAGCGCCAGCGGTCATGCCCTGGATCAGCTTCTCCGAGAAGAAGGCATAAACGACGATCACGGGGATGATCGCGATCATCAACCCCGTTGCAATCATACCGACGTCTTCCTGCGTGTCGCCGATAAAGCGCTGGATGCCGAGCGGCAATGTCCGGTTTGCCTCGTCGGTGATCAGCACGACCGCATAGAGAAACTCGTTCCACAGCAGGATGAAGTTGAGGATCACGGTGGTGGCCACGGCCGGCATCGCGATCGGCAGCGCGACGCGCCAGAAGATCTCCCAGTCGGAGTAGCCGTCCATCCGCGCGGCGTCGAACAAGTCGGCCGGAATACGCGCAAAAAAGCTCTCGAGGATGTAGATGGTCAGGGGCAGCTGGATCGCCACATAGACCAGCGTCAAGCCGACCTTGCTGTTGTAGAGGCCGTACTGCACCAGGATCTGGAACAGGGAGATGATGGTGATCTGAGGCGGGAAGATGATGGTTGAGAACAGGATGAAGTAGATGGGCCGATTGAGGCGGAAGCGATAGCGCGCCAGGCAGTGCGCAGCCATGGCGCCAACAAGGGTCAGGATCAGCACGGCGACGACGACGACCTGCAGCGAGTTGGCGAAGTAGGTGCCGTAATTGGAATTGAACCAGGCGTCGGCGAACTTTTCCCAGTGCGGTGGATTTGGCCAGGCAAAGTGGTTGCGATGGATCTCCGTCGTGGTCCGCAGCGATAGCATCGCCGCCCACACGAAGGGGCCGGCGGCAAACGAGGTGTAAAGCGTCAGCACCAGCAGCAGCAGCGTCCGTCTCAAGATGGCCATGTGGCGGCGCCCCTCAATACTCGAGTTTCTCGCGCTGCCGGAACGCCCACGACAGCGCCAGCACGGTTGCCAGTACGATGACGAACCACACGGCGGCGATCGTCGAGGGATAGCCGAGGTCGAATGTCGACCACTCGAAAGCGCGTTTGTAGACGTAGGTCGAGACCGTCTCCGTCGCCCACAGCGGATTGCCCTTGGTGGTGATCCAGACCAGATCGAAGATCTTCATCTTGCCGATGAATGAAAGCACGATCAGGTTGAGGAGCGTTGCTCGCACCAGCGGAAAGATGACATGGACCAGCTTGCCGCCCCAGCCGCAGTTGTCGAGTTCGGCCGCCTCGATGACTTCCTTCGGCAGGGAATGCAGTGCCGCCAGCAGCACCACCATGTTGAAGCCAACCCACATCCAACTGGTGACGAAGATCAAGGCCGGCAAGGCCGTGCCGGGATTGCCGAGCCAGGGCTTGGCCCAGCTGCCGAGGCCGATGGCACGCAGCGCCACATTCACCGGCCCCCAATCATTGTTGTAAATCCACAGCCACAGGATGCCGACGACCACATAGGACATCAGTACCGGCGTGAACCAGGCGACACGGAAGAAGCGAGCGCCAGGCACCTTGGCGTAGAGGGCCAACGCCAGCAGCAGCGCGATCGACACCTCGATCAACGGCGACGTGCACGCCCACACGATCGTATTGCGCACCGCCCGCCAGAAAATCTCGTCCTTGGCCAGTTCGGTGTAGTTGGCCAGGCCGACGAACTCCTCTTTGCGCGGCAGCACGCGATGAAAACTGTTCCAGAGCGTGCGGATGGCGGGATAGGCAGTAAATCCGACATAGAGCGTCAGGGCTGGCAGCAGGAATGCGATAATGGTGCCCCAGGGCCTGTGCACGTCGTCATCGCGCGATGACTGCGCCTCCTTGGACGGCACTTGAGGCGACGACATCTAATGTTCCCCCGGGTCCCACCTACCACCGGCAAAGCAACACGGGCCACGAAGCCCGTGCGCTGTGCTGCACCTTCGTCCTGGATCCGCGTCAGTAGGCGCCGACCATCTGCTTGACGGCATCGTCGATGCTGATGTTGCCGGCCGGGAACGCATTGTTGAAGACTTGCGTGAACACCTCCTTCGGCTTGCCGGTCATCACCTGGATCGGAATGCCGAAGAAGTATTTGGCCCCGGCGTTGGTCTTGGCGATCATCTCGAAGTAGGCGGCCGCCTGCTTGTCCGTCATCTTGGCGGGATCGCTCTTGATGCCGGTCTGCACCTTGACCACGTCGAGCCAGGTATTGCCCATCTCCGGCGTCAGGAATGAATTGAAGAACGCCAGCACTTCCTTGCTGTTCTTTGTCGCCACGTTGGCCACGTAGCTGCCGCCGACGGCGATCGAGCGGCACTCGTTGCACACGGCCCCCGGAACGGCCGGAAACTGCATGATGCCGAGCGGGAAATCGGTCGGCTGGCCACCCTTGTCGACGGGATTGAAGGCCCGCGACGTATACCAGCTGCCGTTCAGGAACGTCAGCGCGCCGGGGTTGGTGTGAAAGTAGCCGTGCGCCTCGGCAAGCTTCAAGGTCGTGAACGTGGTCGGCAGCATGCCGGCATCGGTCAGGCCCTTGGTCCACTTCAGGATCTCGATGACGCGCGGATCGCTCCACGGCAGCTTGCCCGCGAGCAGCTTGCCGTATTCGTCGATGCCGAGCCGCTTCAGCAGGGCTTCGTGGACGATGTGCGCACCGGGATAAGGGCGATCGCCAACGCCGAGTGCCATAGGCGTGATGCCTTTGGCCTTGGCCTTCTTCACCATGTCGACGAAAGCATCGGGCGCCAGCTGCAGATTGGCCGGCACCGTGACGCCGAGATCGGCCATGGCCTTTCTGTTGTAGTAGAGTTCGACCGTCCAGGCTTCGAGCGGCAGGCCGTACGGCTTGCCCTTGTAGCTCCAGGCGTCCTTCGCCCATGGCTCGACAGCAGCCCAGTTGAGCCCCGAGAGATCGAGCAGAAACCCGTTGTCCATGTACTCGATCTGATCGGGCTCGGCATAGAAGATGTCGGGTGCCTGACCGGCCCGCAGCGCGGTCTTGAGAGCAGCGTAGAGCGCCGTCTTCTCGTACCAGGTGGCCTTGATCTTGATGCCGGGATTCTTCTCCTCGAAGGCCTTGATGGCGGCTTCGACAAACGTGCGTTTGGGCACCTCAGCCGCCCAGTGACTCCAGAACGTCAGCTCTTTCTGCTGGGCCAATGCCGTGCCATTCCACGTCAGAAAACTGGCACATAGTGCGGCAGCGGCAACAAGGATCCTGCTTCGCATTGTTTCCTCCACTCCTGCCTTGTTGGCTCGGTTGACGCGTCGGAAAGGCTCGCACGCAGTCGTGCCTCGGCGCCGCGAAAGTGTGCGAGCGCGCCTGCAGCACGTCAATCGAATATGTAAGCCTGTAAGCCCCAAGTTCAGATTGTCCCTTTCTGCAAAGTTGAGATGTCCCTGTGCGAACGATGAACCGGGCGGGGCCATGTGGGCGGGGGCCATGTGGCAACGAGCGCGCGCGATGCCCGCGGCCTGGGATCGGAGCGTCGGGGGACGTGTCAGACAACCGGTAGGCGGCCGCGACGATGGCTCGGATCGAGCGGGACGCCAAATTCGTTGCGAAACGTGGGGCCGAGACGCTGGCCGCCCGGAAAGCTCCCGCGATTGGCGTTGCGCAGCTGCCGCGACGACGTCTAACCTCTTGAATCTACTGGCTGGGGCGGGAGGGTTCGAACCTCCGCATGGCGGAATCAAAATCCGCTGCCTTACCACTTGGCTACGCCCCAAAGCGGGCGGACCATACCGGCAGTGACCCTCCCGAGCAAGCACGAGCTGAGAGCTTGTCAGCGATAGGTTCGAAATGGCTGAAGCGGCCGGCGTGTCGGTGACGACAGGCCGTTTCCGCTGCTTGTCGAGCCCGGCGCCGGCGCGCGGCGCTTGCCGGTCGACGATGGGCTGTGGGTCGGCACTGGGCAACTGAGGTGCTGAGCTCCGTGCCCGCGTCAGCACCATCGGGTGGCGCGGGCGCCACCATCAACGGTAACGACGGAGCGTGCGATCACGATCCACCTTGCGACTCGACGGCCTCGGCGGTGTCAGCGTGCACCTCCTCGCGGATCAGCCGGTCGGTGACCTCGTTGAGATACTGCGCCAGGGCCGCATTCAGCTCTTGGAACTCGGGCCACAGCACCGTCTCGATGAACGACTGCGGCGCCTTGATCACGACGGACTGCCGCTTCATGCGCGGCAGGCGATAGGGTCTGAGGCCATAGCGGCGGGCCAGCGCCACGAACAGTTTGCGCGACCAGGGATCATGCAGCGCGAAGCGCATCTCGATCGCCCGCTCGGTGGCGCCGATCTCGGCCAAGCGCCCCCGGATGCGCTCGGCGGCAGCACCCGCGGCGTAACGCTCGCCGTCCGTCTTGGCACCGGCGAAAAGCGCTTCGATCTTGCGCAGTTTCTCGCGCAGTTCCGATTCGCTGCTCACAGACCGCTCATTTGCTCTTCACATCCCAGAAGTCGCCGCGGAAATACAGCAGCGGCGGCGCGGTCTCGTGGAACCGACCATCCTTGACGCGACCGATGAAGATCGAATGCGTTTCCACCACGTGCTCCGCGACCAGCTCGCAGTCGAGGCTGGCGATCGTTCCCTTCAAGACAGGCGCGCCGGTCGCCAGGGTCTCCCAATCTTCGGCATCGAAGCGCGCCTCACCTTCGAGCTTCTTGGTCGAGAACCGCTTCGCCAACTCCTGTTGCGCTTGCGCCAGAACATTGACCGAGAAGGCACCCATGGCCTTGATCGGCGCGTGGGCGCTGGCGTTCTTGTTGACGCAGATGAGCACCGTCGGCGGGCTGTCGCTCAGCGAGCACATGGCCGTTGCCGTCAAGCCCGTACGGTTGCCGGTCTTGCCGACTGCGATGATGGTGACCGCACCCGCCTGATGGCGCATGAGGTTGCGGAATTTCGTCTGATCCATGCCCATTCCTTGGCCCGTCTCTTGGCTGGTCGCGATCACTGCTGGTGCTGCGTCTGGCGCTGCGGATTTGCCTGCGCCGCGGGCCCTGCGCGAGCCCTTGACTTGATCACCGGACGCCATTGCTTCAGCCTCTCGCGTTCATTTTCCAGTCGCCGATCGTAGCCTTTGGCAGGCCAAGGTTTTCGCGCAGCGTCGGGCCCTTGTAATCCTTGTGGTGCACGCCCCGCCGCTGCAGTTCCGGCACCACCATGCGCACGAAGTCCTCGTAGCCGCCGGGCAGATGCGTCGCTGCCACCACAAAGCCGTCGCAGCAAGTATTGAACCACTCCTCGAGGCCGTCCGCCACGTCCTTCGCTGTGCCGACGAAGCGCGGGAACTCGCGCACCGTGCCGCGGCTCGAGAACTGCACGAAGTCGCGGATGGTCGGGTTCTTCTTGCCCGACATGGTCACGACGCGATCGATGATGGCGCGCAGGCCGCCGATGGATTTCAGCTCCTCGTCCGAGAACGTCGAGTCCATGGGCTTGGAATAAAAGTCGAAATTGAGCGCCTCGGAGAGCAGCGACAGGCCATCGACAGGTTTTGCCAGGCCATCGATAATGGCCATCTTGTCCTCGGCCATCGCCTTGGTTTCTCCGGTCACGCAATAGATGGCCGGCGCGACACTGACCGTTGCGGGGTCACGGCCGGTCTTGGCGACCAGATCCTTGAAGGCGGTGTAGGACTTCTTACCCATCTCGAGGTTGGGATAGACGCAGAAGACCAACTCACCCCAGCGGGCCGAAAAGACCTGACCGCGGCCTGACTGCCCGGCCTGAATGACGACCGGGCGACCCTGCGGCGACCGCGGCACCGTGAACGGCCCCTTCGACTTGAAGTATTTGCCCTTGTGATTGAGCTGGCGAACCTTCTCGGGATGCGCAAACAGACCCGACGCCTTGTCGATGACGATGGCGTCGTCGTCCCAGCTGTCCCAGTGGCCGAGCACGATTTCCATGAACTCGTCGGCAACGTCATAGCGCAGGTCGTGCTCGAGATGCTCGTCCTTGCCCATGTTGTGGGCTTCCGAGTTGTTGAGCGAGGTGACGACGTTCCAGGCCGCGCGGCCGCTGGTCATCAGGTCGAGCGTCGACATCACGCGGGCGACGTGGAAGGGCTCGTAGTACGTGGTCGAGTAGGTGGAGCCGAGTCCCAGGTTCTTCGTCGCCATGCCCATGCAGGCAAGAATGGTCACCGGGTCCATCTTGACGACACGCACGCCATTTTTCACAGCTTCGCGATGGTCGTTGCCGAGGATGTCGGGCATGGCGAGACGGTCATCGAAGAAACCGAGATGGAACTTGCCGTATTCGAGCGCGCGGGCAATGCGCTGGAAGTACTCAGGACCAAGAAAGTCCGTCGCCGAATGCGGGTGGCGCCAGGAGCCGACATAGTTCGAGCAATTCTGGGCCTGCAGGAAGCCGATGAGCGCCATTTGGCGTTGCGTGGTCATGTCGGGCCTTTGTTTGGTCCGCCGTGGCGGTTGTTTGGCAATGTCCGGACATAGGGGTAGCGGTTTTTGCCGGCCTCGTCGATTGCAGAGCCGTCGCATCGCAAGGGATTGCTAAGGCTCTTGCGTCCGACGCTGGACAAAGCGCCCGTGCTGTGCGATATTTCTGTCATGACAGAAATGACAGTGACAAAAACGCCGTTTCCCCCCGCTGTGCAGCGCTTCGTCCTGCATTGGGGCGAGATGGGCGCCGTGTGGGGCGTCAACCGCTCGATCGGCCAGATCCACGCCGTGCTGTATCTGGCGGAGCAGCCAATGACGGCCGAGGATCTGGCGGACCTGCTGGGGCTGGCGCGCTCCAACGTCTCGAACTCCGTGAAGGAACTGCTGCAGTGGAACCTGATACGACGGGTGTCGGTGCTGGGCGACCGCCGCGACTTCTACGAGGCCGAAGTGGACCTGTGGGAAATGCTGGCGCGCATCGCGGAAGGCCGCAAAGCCAGGGAGCTTGATCCCACCACGACCGTGCTGCGCAGCTGCGTTGCCGAGGCCGAGGCGGATCGCTTCATCAATGCCACGGCCAAGCGACGCATCGGCGACATGCTGCACTTCTGCGAGATGCTGGACGGGTGGGCGAGCGACATGCGCAAGGTGCCGCGCTCACGCCTGACGCAGCTTGTGAAACTCGGCAGCACCATCCTGCGCTTCCTGCCGGGGAAGGCGTCGGGTGGCCCTTCGGACGGCGGATCGGCGGGGCGCGGCGGGTTGTAAGACCACCCCTTTTTTGAGAGGTTATTTCTGTCATGACCGAATTAACCGATATGACTGAAGCGGGAACCTTGGCGCGGCGAGCGACGGTCGCGTTGCCACATGACGGCGCGACCCGCGACGACCGTTTCCGCAGCCTGATGACACGCGAAGCCTGGGCGCGCCTGCCCGCCGTGGTCCGGCACCGTTTCACGGAGCCGCTTGCCACCAGCGGCCAGCGCACGTTTGCCGGCCACGTCATCCACACCGCCCACTCCCGCGCCGGACAGCTGTTGGCCCGCCTTGCGCATCTGGTGGGAGGTCCGCTGCCCGACACACATGGCGCCACCGGCCGCTCGACCGTCGTGGTCACGCGCGACGACATTCTGGGCGGCCAGATCTGGTCGCGGACCTATGCGCGCCCCGGCCGCATGCCGCAGACCATCAATTCGGTGAAGCGGTTCGCCGGCCCGACCGGCCTCGAGGAGTATCTGGGCTCAGGCCTGATCATGCGGCTGACCTTGCATGAAGACGCTGGCGAACTTGTCTTTCGCAGTGCCGGCTACGACGTCGCCTTCGCGGGCATTCGCTGGGCCCTGCCGCGCTTAGCCACGCCCGGCACTTGCATCATCCGCCATCGCGACGAAGGCGGTGGCTGGTTCACGTTCACACTGACTCTCGACCACCCCTGGCTCGGCCGTCTGGTCGAGCAGGTGGCCGTGTATGAGGAGATTGGGTCATGACCGATACGCTGCTGTGGACCCTCGTTTCGTTGCAGGTCGCGATGGGCGCCTTCGACACGCTCTATCATCACGAATTCACGGAGCGGCTGGCGTGGCGCAAATCGCAGCGCCAGGAGTTGCGCCTGCATGCGGTGCGCAACGGCTTTTACGGGCTGATCTTCCTGCTGCTGGCCTGGAGCGAGCCGCGTGGCTGGCTAGCCTTGGCCTTGCTGACAGTCCTGCTGGTGGAGATCGGCATCACGCTATGGGATTTCGTCGAGGAAGACTTGTCGCGGCGCTTGCCAGCGACCGAACGCGTAACGCACACACTGCTGGCCTTGAACTACGGCGCCATTCTGGTGCTGCTGGTACCGGTGCTGTGGGCGTGGTCGGCGCTGCCGACGGCCCTTGTCGCCACCTCGCATGGCTGGGGTAGCCTGTTCCTGACGGCCTCGGCGGCAGGCGTGGTGTTGTTTGGCCTGCGCGATTGGTTGGCCAGCGCACGTCTGGGGCGTCTGGTGATACGCCCCGCAGCCCCGCTCGCGGCGGGCCTCGGTACGCGCAAGCGGATCCTGGTCACCGGCGCCACCGGATTTCTCGGAGAGCGGCTGATCGAAGCGCTCGCTGCCAACGGACATGATGTCGTCGCCCTCGTGCGGTCGCCAACCAAGGCTGCGCGTCTGGCCGCCCCCATCACGCTGATCACCCACTTCAATCAGATCCCGTCGGATGCGCGCCTCGATGCCATCGTCAATCTGGCTGGCGCGCCCGTCGCCGACTGGCCGTGGACACGGGTAAACCGTTTCCGCATCCTGCATTCCCGCATCAAGACTATGCGCGGCCTGCTGCGTCTGCTCGATCGCCTCGACAAGCGCCCGACGGTGCTGGTCTCAGCATCGGCCATCGGCTGGTACGGCCCGCGTGGCGACGAAGTGCTGACTGAGTCCGATGCCGCCGGCGAGGGCTTCGGCACGCTCTCCTGCCGCGCCGTTGAATCAGAGGCCCTGCGGGCGGTGTCACGCGGCGTGCGCGTTGTGACGCTGCGCATCGGGCTGGTGCTCGATCCCTCCGGCGGCATGCTGGCGCGTCTGCTGCCGCCTTTCGATCTCGGCGCCGGTGGCCGCATCGGGCATGGCCGTCAGTGGATGAGCTGGATCACGCGCGACGATCTGATCCGGCTGCTGGTGCATGCGATGGCGACACCTGCCCTGACCGGCGCCGTCAATGGCACCGCGCCGAATCCGGTGCGTAATGCGGCGTTCGCGAAAGCTCTCGGCCGGGCGTTGTGGCGTCCGGCCATCATGCCTTTGCCGGCGTTCCTGCTGCGCTTCCTTGGCCGCGAGATGGCCGAGGAGATCCTGCTGTCGGGTCAGCGCGTGCTGCCAGCGAAGGCACTGGCCTCGGGCTTCGTGTTCGCGCAGCCCGACCTGGACGCGGCGCTTGGCGAAATGCTCGGTGCGACGTGCGCGCCGTCACAGAGCAGCAGCGAGATTTCGAGCATTGCAGCCACTGAACACTTACCAATTACACGCTAGTGTCGCCGCCGGGAGGCCGCTCATGACCAGCATCGACGCCAAGTTCGGCCGCATCATTCTGGCGGGCCTGATCAGCGGGCTCGCCGTGTTCTGGAGCCTGCTGTTGATCGGAGGCCTATCCGCTGCAGGAAAATCGGTGCCATCGTTGCCGACAACGGCGCCGGGCGAGTTCTTGAAGCTGGCGGCGATTTCACTGTTCGGCATCCTCACCTTCGGGATCATTGGCTCGCTCTATGCGGGCATCATCGGCATCTGCTGCGCGCTGGCCTGCACGCCCATCATGCTGCTGGTGATCCGGCTGGCGGAACGACGTCACATTGGCAGCGCGATCTACTTCGCGTTCGGCGGTACGCTCGCAGCGATCGGCACCGTGGTGACCTTTGGCCTGGCCTTTGCCCTTGTCGCGATGCTCAACGGCCGTTCCAATCCCAGCCAAGCGCTTGGCGCCATTGCCGTGCTGTTGTGGCTGGCGGTCGGCGGGCCGATCGCGGGCTACGCCTACTGGCGGTTGGCGCGGGCCGACATGAGGCGGGCATTCGTAACGTGAGATCTCGCTGAGATAACCGCCTGAGGAATCCACGTGACCAGCTTCGAAACCAAGTTCGGCCGCATCATTCTAGCGGGCCTGATCAGCGGGCTCGCCGTCTACGGGACGTTCACGCTTGGCAGCATCCTGCAGTCGATAGCCAAGTGCCCGCCTTCGCTGGCAGGCGCGGCTCACCGAGGTTGCGCCTTCGGGGCGCGAGTTCGGCGCTGGGCCGCAGCGCTTGCAGCCGGGCGCCAGCTCCGGAGCAAAGCCCCTGATCAGCGGCGCGGTCGCTCCAAACGGCACCCGCCATCGGAGCCGACCCGAACGGTCCACCCGGCCTCCTCCAATTGCCTGCGCGCTGCCGGGTCTGTGCACTGCGCATCTAACGAGCGCAACTCGCGAACGAGTTCCTTCTCGGCCCCCTTGATGGTGCGTTCCACGCCCCAGAAAAAACCGTAGAAGGACAGCCAGAAGATGCCGGCGACGGCGGCCGCGATGAGCTCCCACTTCGAGCGGTACCAAAACACCTCGACCATATGCCAGATCGATCGGGCCGGTGGGGGTGGGGGGACCTCGTCGGGGCCGGGAACCGATAACCCGGCATACGTTAGTTTCTGCGGTGCCTGCTTGGCGGTCTGGGACTTTCCATTCTGTGCCCCGCGTGAGCCAAAGCCACGCCCGCGACTTGAAGAATTGCCCATGCTGATGGCCGCCTTCGTCTTGAATGACAGCCCACTGTACGGAGCAAGCCTAAAACCGCACTTAACACCGCCGCCCGGCTGTCCGAGCATTCGGGGCCACCTCAGCGGGCATAATCGGCATCTTCAACGGACTCATGCACGCCCATGATGCTGATGGTGTTCCGCGCAGCGGAACGGCGGAACTGGGGTAGTGCGATTTACTTCGCAGTGGGTGGTACGCTTGCTGCCGTGGCAACAGTTGCGATGATCGGACTTGCAATCGCCCTTGCTGTACTTCTGACAGGACGCCCCAACCCGACCAATGCCTTAATCCGCGTGACTCCGATTATGTGGCTGGCGATCGGCGGGCCGATCGCGGGCTACGCCTACTGGCGGTTGGCGCGCAAGGAATTGCTGGCGGCACAGGCAACAGCCTGAGATCAGGCTCGCTTGCGCATGGAGCGCATGGCCAGCCCATTGCGCTGGACAACGCGCGAGGCCAGTTGCGACGGCGCAACAGCTGGCCACGCCGTGGTCCGTTTCCGGATGTGGCGGTAGCCGCCAGGGCTCGCGAAAGCCCCCATTGCCAGGTGCGAGAACGGCGAAACACCACAGCCGGCGGGAGTGGACCCACCGGCTGCATCGCTGACTTGGTTGTGCCGTTTCAAGCGGCGAGCGCATCCGGCGTTTGCGGCTGGCGCGGCAGGCCTACCCGCTGCCAGCGGCTGAGCAGCACATGGACTGGGGCGAACAAGGCGATCGGCATCAGCACCATCAGGCCAGTGAGCCACAGCAGCGGGTGCATCCAGGTCTGAGCAGCGGTGTCGGACAGGCCATGCACATAGTTGATGTTGACCGGCATGTTGCCAGGGTTGGGCATCGGGCCCGGCATCAGGAAGTAGCACACCAGTAGCGTCGCCCAGGCGAGCACAGTCCAGGCAGCGAAGGCCCGGCGGTCATAGCCAACGCGCCAGACCAGGAAGAGCAGCATAAAGGGCAGCCAGCCGTGGAACAGCGACAGGCCGCGCAGGAAGCGCGAACTCTCGGCATTGAACATGTAGTCGGTCATGCCGGTGATGGTGAGGCCTGCGAAATGGGCGGCGTAGTCGGCAACCCAAAGGGCTTGTGGCGCCAGGATGCCGACGGCTGGCATAGAGACCAGCAGCTTGTCCTCGCGCCACACGCCAACCAGGGTGATGAACAGCGCGATGTCG
This sequence comes from Hyphomicrobiaceae bacterium, assembly GCA_046154645.1. GTDB lineage: Bacteria > Pseudomonadota > Alphaproteobacteria > Rhizobiales > Hyphomicrobiaceae. Next base: position 21,497 of record JBJXDZ010000004.1, on the reverse strand, counting down.
CAGAAGTAGAGGAAGTTCGAGGGACCGTAATTGATCCAGTAGACGGGTACCAACACAGCCATGAAGGCGGTGTAGGCGAGTTTCAGCCAAAGTGGGATGCGGCCTTCGGCGAGGTGGGCGCGCAGGCGGGCGAATTGACTTTGGATGTGGGCAGGGCTGGGCATCGGGGTTTCCTGTGCAGCAGTGGGTTTGATGATGCAGCTTGGCGCTGTCTGTTACGTGCACATGAACACAGTTCACGGCGAAAGTCAGGCGAAAGCCCTCATGATGGTTAAGTCGGGATTACAGAGGCCAGGCCGCAGCACCGGAGCCATGATGCCGCCAATTCGGAGGACCCATGCATGTTCGAGGGACATCGAGGGAAGGTGACGGCGATGCGGGCGTCCGGTACATCGTTGGCAGCCAACTGCGCCGTCCGGGAGCTTGACCCATGCTGATGTCCGCCGCCGAATTCCGCGACAGCCTGCGCCGCTATCGCCCGCGCGTGTTCGTCAATGGCAAGCGGGTGGAGAGTGTCGCTGACGAGCCGCTGCTCGCGCCTGGTGTGGCGGCAACAGCGGTCACCTATGACTTCGCGCTCAGGCCCGAGCACGCCAAGCTCATGACGGCGCGCCAGATGACGTCGGGCAAGACCGTCAACCGCATGCTGCACATCAACGAGACCTCGACGGATCTGTTGATGAAGCTCGAGGCGGTGCGCTTGGTGTGCCGGGAGTCGGGGTGTGCGCAACGCTATCTCACACACGACGCCTTGAACGCGCTTTATCAGGCGACGAAGCGCATCGATGCCAATGGCGGCAAGGCCTATCACGAGCGTTTCCTTGCCTATCTGCACAAGGTGCAGGACGAGGACCTGACCCTCGGCGTGGCCATGACCGACGCCAAGGGCGACCGCTCCAAGCGGCCGGGCGCGCAGGCCAACCCCGATGTCTACGTGCACATCAAGGAGCGCCGTGCCGATGGCATCGTCATTCGTGGCACCAAGGCCATCGTGACGGGCGCTCCCTACATGCACGAATTCCTGGTCATGCCGTGCCGGACGATGACCAAGGAGGACGCCGATTTTGCGGTCTGCTGCGCCGTTCCCGTCGATGCCCCCGGCGTCACCATCATCTCGCGGGCGGCAGGACGGCCCGGCGAGAAAGCAGCGCTCTACTCGGCCAAATACGGGCAGGCGACCGGCGTCGTGCAGTTCGACGATGTCTTCGTGCCCTGGGATCGCGTGTTTGCCGACGGGCAGGTGGCGGAAGCGGGCTTTCTCACCACCAGCTATGCCACGCACCACCGTCATTCGTGCATTGGCGCCCGCGCCGGCTTCGGCGATCTGCTGATCGGCGCCGGTGCCCTGATGATCGAGGCCAATGGTCTCGATCCGGACAAGCACGGGCACATTCGCGACGCCATGGTCGACCTGATCAAGATCGTCGAGGGCTTCTTCGCGTGTGGTGTTGCGGCGTCGGTTTATGCCGTGCAGGATCCGGGCGGCTCCGTGATGCCGGACACGGTGTTCGCCAACGTCGGCAAGCTGTTGCTGGCGACGCAGATCTACGACATGCACCGCTTGGCGCACTATGTGTCGGGCGGGTTGATCGTGGCCTTGCCCGGACCGGACGAGGACCACAATCCCGAGACCGCGGCGTCGCTGTCGGCCGTGCTCGCAGGGCGGGCCGATATCCCGTCGTCGGCGCGCCTGGAGGTGGCGCGCCTGATGGAGGACCTGACTGCGACGCAAACGGGAGGCTGGATGTCGCTGATCTCGCTGCACGGCGGCGGTAGCCCGGAAGCGATGAAGCGCGAGATCTGGCGCAATTACCCTGTGATGAAGAAAGCGGAGCTGGTCGAGAAGCTGCTCGACCGTGGCGTGCTGGCTGACGGTCGCCGCGTCTCCAAGCAACCTGGCCGCTGCTGCGCAACGGGATGCACGCCGCCGGAAGCAGGCTCGGTCGAAGTTCCCGACGTTGCGAACCCGCGGCAGGCCCAGAAGGACGCGGCGGAGTAACCACCGGCATCGCATGAGGACGCAAGATGACCACTTCGAGCATGGCCGCCGCCGCAGACACCATCTGGCGCAACTGGCAGCAGGGCAGTGTCATCACAGAATTGCCTGAGGCCATGCGCCCGCAATCCCGGCGCGACGGCTATGCGGCGCAAGCGCTGATGGCTGCTAAATCACCGGCAGGCTGCATCGGCTGGAAGATTGCCGCCACCAGCAAAGCGGGGCAGACGCACATCGGCGTCGATGGGCCGATCGCGGGACGATTACTCAAGGCGGCAAGCTATCCGAACGGCGCAACTGTTTCGCTGACCGGCAACCGCATGCGCTTTGCCGAACCGGAATTCGCGTTCCGCGTCGGCCGCGCCATGGCCCCGCGCGCCGCGCCGTACACCGTCGCCGAGGCGGCGAGCGCCATGGATGCCTTACTCCCGGCGATCGAGATTCCGGACTCGCGTCTCGAGAGCTTCGTCACGGCGGGGGCCGCCCAGCTCATTGCGGATAATGCCTGCGGGCGCGAGTTCATCGCCGGCCCACCCACCAGCACCGAGGCCTGGCGCAGCCTGGATCTCGCCCGTCATCCCGTACACGCCCGCGTCGGCAACCGCTACACCCGCGACGGCCTTGGCGCCAATGTGCTGGACGGGCCTTTGCTGGCACTGACCTGGCTGGTGAACGAGCTGTCCGGGCTCGGGATCACGCTCGGCGCCGGCGAAATCATCACGACAGGCACCTGCATGCCGCCGCTGGCCGTCGAGCCGGCCGACGAAGTGGTGATCGACTTTGGCGTGCTGGGAACAGTCAGCGCCCGCTTCAAAGCCTGAAGGGCCCTTGCGGGCCCTTCCAATTATCCTGGTGCTGGCAGATTTTCGCGCGGCGCCAAAGCTTACTTCTTCGGCGCGTCCTTGGCGGCGGCCGGCGTCGGCTGTGGTGCCGGCGCGGCGGCTGGTGCGGCCTTCTTGAGCGTGGAGGGATCCGGCGCCGGCGCCGTCTTGACGTAGGTCGCGATCTGCTCGCGCACCTTGCCGCGCTTCTCGTCGTTGCAGGTATCCTTGCTCGGCTCGATGGCCTCGAGAATGATCTGCTGTTCGTCATTGGACTTGTCGACCACACGCAGCTTGCCGGCGGCCATGTGAATGGTCATGCGGTGCAGCGTCGTGATGTAGAGCAGTTGCTCGTCGGTCCATGCCGGCTTCTTGTTGCGCTCGCGGCGCATCAAGGCGTCGAAGTTCGCCACCTGATCTTCCAGCATGTCGCAGAGCTGGGCCTGGGCCGACATGTATCCGGCCTTAACCACGTCGCGCGCCGTATCAATCGGCACCATGGTCTCTTTTTTCTTGTTCTTCTTGTCTACCTTGATCGTACGGTCGGCGAGCCGCATTTGGTCCGGAAGGATGGTCCAGGCATACTCCATCAGCACCAGCACGGACTTGTCGCTGAGCTCCTTCGCCGGTGCCTGGGCCGCCGCCGGACCCGCCGCGACCAGCGCCGCCCACGCCAGCGCCGTGATTGCCGATGTTCGCATGATCGCCGCCTTGTTCGTGACCGTCATGGTGTTCAGCCCCTCGCCTTATCGATGTAACCGCTCTCAAGGCGGCCTATCTTTCGACCGGGTCCCGCGACCCGAACTGTCTGCAGCGGGCACAAGACGCCCGCGCGCTGCCGCAGTCCGCCCCCACCGGCTCGCCGCAGGGGATGGCTCGTCTCCAATCTGGGCAAGTTTAAGGCGTCTTGCGGCCCCGTCCCTTGCCTTCGGCCAACGTTGCGACAACACCACGCAGCGTGCGCACCTCCTGCTCGGTTGCGTTCATGCGCGTCAGCATCGAGCGCAGATTGCGCACCATCGTTTGGCGCTTGTGAGGCGGATTGAAAAAGCCAAGCCGATCCAGCTCTTCCTCAAGGTGCTGGAATAGTCCTGCGAGCTCCGCCTTGTTGGCCGGACGGCTCTCGCCGACGTTCAGCCCTGCGGCAACTGGGCGCTCGTAGGTGGTGACGCGTCCGAGCGTCGCAGCCGGGCTGGTGCGCAGCCATTCGTAGCCGAGAACGAGCACCGACTGGGCCAGATTGAGGGAGGCGAAGCGCGAATTGACGGGAATCATGACAATGGCGTCGGCTTTGGCCACTTCGTCGGTCTCGAGACCATTGCGCTCGCGACCGAACAGGATGCCGCATTTTTCGCCCCGTGCGATCCGAGCGCGCATCTCGGCTACAGCCTCCATGGGCGTCATGACAGGTTTGCGCAGGTCGCGCTGCCGGGCCGTGGTGGCGGCGAGCCAATTGAGATCACCGATAGCGGTGTCCAGCGTCGGGAAAGCCTGGGCATCGTCGACGACAAAATTGGCGCCGGAAGCCGCGATCCGCGCTTTCTCGTTGGGCCAGCCGTCGCGTGGGTTGATCAGGCGCAGGTCGTCGATGCCGAAATTGGCCATGGCCCGCGCCACCATGCCGATGTTGTCGGCGAGTTGCGGCTCCATGAGCAGAATGGCGGGCGTCTCGCCGTGGCCGGCGAAGGCCTCGCCCTGAATGTGCGCGCGGCGGATGCCATGGCGCAGCTTGCGCAAGACCCGGCGGGCCCAGAACCAGTAGTTCTCGCCGGACCAGGTTTTTTCCAGCGCCGCCAGTGCCGGCGTGTTGAGGCGGCCGGTGCCACTTCCCTTAAGGCGCACGCTGCCATCACCGACGACGATCTCCTCGTGCCGGGCGATGAAGGTATCGAGGCTGTCGATGCCCTGCATCTCGGTGCGTCGCTTGCAGCCGGGACAGGAGGCGTTATCGGCCTCGCAGCGAAGCTCGGCGCAATAGGTGAGCAGCGGCTCCAGCGAGATGCGATCGAGGCCGGGGACGACAAGTGCGGCCAAGCCCTCGTCGATGGTGCGCTCGTGGCAGGCGTGGACAACGCGCGCCACAGGCAGATCGGTGCCTTCCAGGCGCGGCTCGTGGCCGTCAGGTCCAGTTTGAAGGCCGATTTTCAAGGTGGCGGGCTCCGCAAGCGCACTCTCGCAACCCGATCCTGCACACCATGAAGAGAGGATTGGGGTGAGGGCCGCCGCTGACTGAGCGTTCGTCGCCGCCCCTCACCCTAACCCTCTCCAGGTGCAGAACGGGGAGAGGGGAATTGGTTTCAGAGCACCTCTATATCGAGCCAACCGTGCGGGGTCACGCGCGCCTTATCGGCCTTGGCGAGCAGCACCACCGTCGTCTCACCCTCGACGAGGGCTGGACCGGCAATCTCCTGGCCCGGCGCCAAGGCTTCGAAGCGATACACCGGCGCCTCGAGCCAACCATCGAGGTGGAGCCGCTGCCGGCGGATCGGAGTCGCTGGTCCGCTGACGGCGAGCAGCGGCTCGCTCGGCAGCGAGGGCAGCGCCCCGATGACGGCTGTGCGGGCGTTCACCAGCACGACTTCGTTGCCGCGCTGCGCATAGGTGTAAAGCTCCTCGTGGCGCAGGTGGAAGCGATCGCTAATGCGGGCCGCCAAACCCGGCGCGCTCCAGTCGAGGCCATCCAGCGGGACATTGATCTCGAAGATCTGTTCGCCATAGCGCATGTCGGCGCTGCGCGCGATGCGCACCGGGCCGGCGAAATCCTTATCGAGCTTGGCGCGGCCCTCCTGCTCCATGCCGTCGAATAGGCTGCGCAAGGCGCGGTCATCCATCGTGGCGCTGTCGCCGATATGCGTGCGTGAAATCTCGTAGCGGATGTCGCTGGCCAGCATGCCCCAGGCCGAGAGCACCGAAGCGACACGCGGCACCACCACCCGACGCATAGAGAGCTGCCGCGCCACCGCTGTCACATGCAAGCCCGCCGCGCCACCGAAAGCCAGCAGCGCAAAGCCCGCGGGATCGACACCACGACGCACCGAAACGAGGCGAATACCCTCAGCCATGCGGCCGTTGATGACGCGCCACACGCCTGCTGCAGCGGCAATGGCATCGAGACCAAGCCGCTCGCCGAGGCCACCCAGGACACGCTCGGCCGCCACGGCATCGAGCTGCATGCGTCCACCCAGCAGACCCGCGGGATCGAGATAGCCGAGCACCAGATTGGCGTCCGTGACGGTCGGCAGATCGCCCCCGCGGCTGTAGCAGGCAGGCCCTGGCTTGGCACCCGCGCTCTCGGGGCCGACATGCAGGAAGCCGCCCTGATCAACGCGCGCGATCGAGCCGCCACCGGCCCCCAGCGTGACGATGTCGAGGCTTGGCAAGGCGATGCGCTGGCCGGCGATGCCGCGTTCGATGGACACGCCCGGCGTGCTCGCTCGAATAAGCGAGATGTCGGTGGAGGTGCCGCCCATGTCGAAGGGAATGAGATTGGGCGTTGCCAGCAACTCGGCCGCATAACGCGCGCCAGCGACACCGCCGGCCGGCCCCGAGAGCACGGTAGCAGCCGCGAGCCGCACGGCTTCCTCGACCGGTGCCACACCGCCATGCGACAACATGATCAGCAAGGGTGCGGTGAAGCCGGCCTCCCTCAGGCGCACCACCAGGCGCTGCATATAGCGGTCGACGACGGGGCCGACATAGGCGTTGACGATGGTGGTGGAGACGCGCTCGTACTCCTTGATCTGCGGAAAGACGCTGGCTGACGTGGTGACATAGGTGCCGGGCATGGCGGCACGTACGGCCGCGGCGGCTTCCTCCTCGTGGCTCGCATTCTTCCAGGCGTGCAAGAAGCAGATGGCGACCGAAGCGACCTTGGCCGCCTGCAACGCGCCGATAGCGTGGGCCAGGTCCGCCCTGTCGAGCGGCGTCATGATCGAGCCATCGGCGCGCATGCGCTCGGTCACACCGAGCCGCAGATTGCGCGGCACCAGCGGCTCCGGCGGCGTCATGCGCAGGTTGTAGCGCTCCTCGGGCTTGAGGCCTTCGCGCATCTCGATGACGTCGCGATGGCCGCGCGTGGTGATGAGGCCGACGCGGGCGCCCTTGCGCTCCAGCAGGGCATTGGTGGCGACGGTCGTGCCATGCACGATGCGCTCGGTCTGCTTGAGCAGGGTTGGCCGGTCGAGCCCCAGCGCAGCAGCGAGCCCATCGAGGCCCGTCATGACACCGATGGAAGGATCCTCCGGCGTCGATGCCGATTTGGCGAAGGTGCAGGCACCGGTGTCGTCGACGCCGACGAAATCCGTGAACGTGCCGCCGACGTCGATACCAATGCGAAACATGCGACCGTTCCTCAGTACAAACTTCCGACCGATACAAGATGCATGAACGTGATGGACACCTTACAGCAGATCAAGGAATTCATCTTCTGTCAGACCTGCCTGCTCGATGATGTCGCCGAGCGTTCCGCGCGGCAGATCCCGGCCCTTGTGAACTGAGACGGTCGTCGCTCGCGAAGCATCGGTGGCGTGGATCAACCGATGATGACTGCCCTTGATACGCGAGACCACAAAGCCCGCCTTTTCAAGAGCCCGAATAACCTCTCGGCCGGTGATAGACGGCAGGCGACGCGGGCTCATGCTGGCACGGACACGGTCCGCAACCGAATTGCATCGGGAGCCGGAATGGGTTCACCGCGAGCCGTGCGATCCTCCACGACGAGTTCAATGGCTTCCTGAGCCATGGCGAGCGCTTCGGCCTCATCCGCCCCGAACGTGACGATTTCCGGCAATGCGGGAACGCGAACCGTGAAACCACCTTCAGGTTCCGGTCGCAGCAGGACGTCATATGCACGGGTGCCAGCCAAGTTGACTCTCCTAGGATTGAAAGCTCGAATTTAAGCCATCAGACTAGCATGCGCCAACTGATCTTGGTGTACGCTTTGATCTTATGAACACAGGCACAGCTACCAACTGGAGCGGCAGCCTGCGCGATCTGCGGGTTCTCGACTGGGCTTTTGCCGATCGTGTCGCCGGTCCCGTGACCGGAACGCGCCGTAGGAGGTCGAAGAACTCTCTGGCAGGTTCGAGGACCCATCGCCCGTTCAGGGGTGGCCGATGTGGCGAAGGCCTCGCGCACGCTCAGGGAGGCTCAGGCAGCGCGGTCAGCCTTGTGTCGGCTACCCTGGGTGCGGCCGAGGTGCCGCAGCCTGCCCGCGCGCTCGTGCGTGAGTTAACCTCGTTTCCGCGGCAATAGGGTAAACGTCGCACGGAAAAACAGCGAGAAATAGGGACACGAGAAATAGGGACAACGACCAATAATGCTGACGGCCCCCCAATTCGGCATTATTGCTATCCGCTTTACCATTCTCCGCGGTGGGGTAATTGGTAGCTGTCTCCTTTTGTGCCCGAGAGATTCAGGTTGCCAATGTCGGCGCTCGAGTTGCACGACGGCCTCACGGTAGACTCACACTTAGTCATTTGCCGCGACAGTGAAGCCAGAACGCCATTGTCCGACGAGATCCCATTCGCGCCACATGCGCAACCGGCTGCGAATTTCAGCGTCAATCTCCGCCGAATGACCCGCGCTCAAACAAAGGTACGTTGTCATCGTCAATTGCTTTATGAGGGTTGCTGCCTCAAATCCGGAGAAGTCGCGTGGGTCCGCTCCATAACCCGCGACAAACCGGTTCCATCGCTCGTGGCTGGCATCAAAGCGCTTCGCGACGACGGCCATTGGAACTAGGTCCCACTCGCGGCCTCCCCAGGCGCCCGAGTCCAGATCGATGAGCACCGCCGCTCCGTGGCTGATGATCATGTTGCCTGGCATCGCATCACCGTGGATGAGGCCGCTGCCTAGACGTGATGCTCGCAGCTCCCCGCCCATATCGATAGCGCGCGCCAGCGAGACTTTGAGGCACGCGATGTCTTCAGGCCGGACTTTTCGCTCTCTCTCCAACCTGTCGAGCCGCTGCCGGACCGTTCTGACGGGATCGAAAGACGGAAGCGCCAGCGAGCTGTCCACGGGCATGTCGTGCAAGCTTCTGAGCAATCTCCCAAACCTCAGATCGGCATCTGTCGGCAATCGGTCGGCTTCGATCCATTGCCAAACGGAGGCCTTCAGGCCCGCCAGATCAATGGGCTGCGACACGAAATCAGGATGCAAACGGATGGCGGGGAAATCCGTTTCAGCCAAGTACTTTGCCAGCGCGATCATGCGGTCCCCCCTCATCGTATCCTCTCCGGGGCCATAGACGCGAAGGGAGGCGCCGATACCGGGGAGACGATAGATGGCCGTCTGCCTGAAGCTGACGAGTTGGACGGCCGGCTCCCGAAGCCCAAATTCGGCAAGAAATTGCTGCAGAGCCTTAAGCGCTCTATTGGGCGACCAATCCGACATCGCCAACCCTCGACAGTTCACCGGGCATGGGCACATTCTACTGCTGAGCGCGGACCGTGACTTGCACCCTACCAAGGTGACAGAAGTTGCGTCTATGCCGACATCGATTGCCGTCCCGTACTGACGCCAAGCCTTGTCGGACTCGCCTCACCACTCCCCATTCTGTCGCCACGCCGGTGTCCGGGCAGCCTGGTCCTATCGCTTGAGAGTTTCGACCAAGCCGAGGATGCCATCACGCTGCCGCGCCTCCGACGTGCGTTTCGCTGGGTCACCCCAGCCGCCGCCGCCGCCGGACTCGACGAGCAGGCGGTCACCCGGCTGGATGACGACGCCGACGGTCTTGGTGGCCAGCACGCGGTCGCCGCCCTTGGCCGAGCGCAGGACGTAATGGTGGGGCTTGCCGTCCTTGCCGCCAAGCATGCCGCGCGCGCCGTGGCGCACGCCGTCCCCTGCGGTGTTGCCTAGCGCCGGCTTGGCGGTCTCAATCACCATATCGAGCGTGCCGCCAGTGCCGCCGCGGAATTGCCCGTCACCGCCTGAATTGGGCAGATATTCGTGAGACACGAACAGGAAGGGGAAGCGCACCTCGGCCACCTCGATGGAGCCGAACTTGATGCCGCCGGCCGAGTGCCACTCACCGACCGAGTTGTAGCCGTCACCGGCGATGGAACCGCCACCACCCGGCCGCGCCTGGAACAGATGCCAGATGAAGCTGCGCCCCGTGCGGGGATCCTCGCCCTTGATGGCGATGCGGAAGCGCCGGCCCCAGCCGCCCATGACACGGTCCGGGCAGGCACTGGAAAGCGCCACCACGATCGCTTCGACGATCTCGTTGGAGCAGTGACTGGTGCACATGGTGACGGGGCGGCCGTCGTTCGCCCACACGATGGTGCCGGGCCTGGCTTTGACCGCCAATGGCCGCAGCGAGCCGTCGTTCTTCGGGATGTCGGGATCGATCAGATAGAAGAACGCCATGGCGCAGGCCGATTGCATGTTGGCGTGCGAGGAATTGATGAAGCTGACGGCCTCCGCGTCCGAGCCCGTGAGATCGACCTCGACGTCGCTGCCTGACACCGTCACCTTGGCGCGGATAACAATATCGGTGCGCCCGAAGCCGTCGTCGTCGAGCGTCGCTTCGCCGTGGTAGACGCCGGGTTTCCAGGCGGCCACGATGGCGCGGGCTTGGCGCTCGGCGCCATCCAGCATCGCCTCGATGGCGAGGGTGAGCCGTGCGCTCCCCTGCTCGGCGATCAGCTCCAGCACTCGTTTTTCACACAGCTTGGCCGAACCGATCATGGCCGCGAGATCGCCGCGGAAATCCTTGGGGTGGCGCACGTTGATGGCGATCATGCGCAGCAGATCCTCGCGCAGGGCGCCCTTATCGGCGATGCGCAGTGGCGTGATGCGCAGGCCCTCCTGATAGATCTCGGTGGCGCCGGGGTTGTAGGCGCCGTGCGTGGAGCCGCCGATGTCGCTCATGTGGGCGCGGTTGATCGACCAGAAGGCGTGGATGCCATCCATGAAGACGGGCACGAAGACGGTGACATCAGGCAAGTGATTGCCGCCGTGATAGGGATCGTTGAGCAGGAACACGTCGCCTTCATGAATGTCGCCGGCGAAGGCTTCGCCGACCGAGCGGGCGGCGAAGGGCAGGGCGCCGACGTGCACCGGCACATGCTCGGCCTGCGCGATCAGACGGCCGCGCGCGTCGCAGATGCCGGTCGAGAAATCGCGGCTGGAATTGAGGATCTGCGAGTAGGCGGTGCGCAACATGGCCTCGCCCATTTCCTCGACGATGGCGTGCAGGCGGTGCTGGACCACGGACACGGTGATGGGGTCGATGGCGGCGGCCGTGGTGCCTGCAGGCTGCAAGCCAGAATCATTCGGTGACATGGGGCCTCCCAGCTGGATTGCCCGACATTAGGCAAGCGCTGCCCCCTTGCCAACGGTGATGGCGGATCGAGCACCTGGCATCGCGCGGCGACGACCCATCCGCCGGGCGCGCGAAGCTGGGCTTATGCCGGGCCTAATGCTTGTCGCTTCAATGCTTCTCGGGCTTGGCATGGACCGGATGCGACAGCCGGTCGACGTAGGCGATGCCGATGGCGGAGAGAATGAAAATGACGTGGATGATGGTCTGCCACATGACCGCGGCCTCGGTGAGCTTGGCGCCCTGCCGGCCGAGATTGCCCGCCTCGATGAACGTTTTTAACAAGTGAATCGACGAGATGCCGATGATGGCCATGGCGAGCTTGATCTTGAGCACACTGGCGTTGACCTGATCGAGCCACTCCGGCTGATCGGGATGGCCCTTGAGATCGAGCCGCGATACGAACGTCTCGTAGCCGCCGACGATGACCATGACGAGCAGGTTCGAGATCATCACCACATCGATCAGCGCCAGCACGATGAGCATGATTTCCTGCTCGTTGAACTTGCCGGCGTTGATGACGAGGTGCCACAGCTCCTTCAGGAACAGCACGACATAGACGCATTGCGCCAGGATGAGCCCCAGATACAGGGGCACCTGCAGCCAGCGCGAGCCGAAGATCATCGTCGCCAGCAGCCGGCGTTGCTTCGCGTATGTGGGGTCCATAGAGCCAATCGTGGTTGGTGCGCCCGATGTGAGGCGATGTCGGGAATCCGTCAGTGGCAGCGGCCAGCTCTATAGCACCGCAATCGGCCGAGCAAAACTGGCGCGCGATCTCGCGACGTCGCGGTCGACGCGTGGATTGTCACGAAGGTGTCGTACGACACGGCTCTCAGCCGACCTGGCACTCGGCCCGGCCCTGCACCTTCACGCCTTCACCGGTTTCGAGGCGAAACGTGCCCGCATGACCGATGGTGCCGATGCGCTGCCGGGTCTCGATCACCAGATCGACGAGGGCGTCACCAGGTGCCAGCAGCAGCCGCAGCTTCAGGTCGTCGCCGTAGTTCCAGATCAGGCTCGGGCTACGGCCGTCCAGCGACCAGCGGCGGCGGTCCTTGGCCATCTTGTAGTGCTGGATCTCAAGCGCGCCGCGCAGGCTCGAGGGCGCGCCGGCGCCACTGCCGTCCGGCGCCAGCGGCAGATAAAGATCAAGCACCACGTTGTTGTCACTGATGCTGCAAGAAATGGACGGCGACCGCATTTGAGCCTGACCCGCCGACACAACAAGTCCGGTGGCGACGATCAGCCCTCCCAGAGTTGCAGCCCATGTTGCGACAGTGCCCGGCATCGAAGCCCTCCCAGATGTGGCGCGCCCTGCCAACGACATGCCGTGATTCGGGGGCCAGGAGGGAGACGAGCTTGGCTGCCGGTTGGCAGGTGCCCCTGGGCAAGCGTACAAAGGACCGCATCGGTTCAATGCCGGCAGGCGCACACAGGAACGCAACGCACATGCAAGAACGCAACCTCGGCTCGTCGGGCCTCCGCATTTCACAGGTAGGCATCGGCTGCAACAATTTCGGCGGCCGCATCGACACCCGCGAGACCGGCCGCGTCATCGACAAGGCCATCGATCTCGGCATTACGTTTTTCGATACCGCCGACATCTACTCGAACCGCGGCGGCTCGGAGACCGCCATGGGCGAGGTGCTGAAAGGCGGTAAGCGGCAGAAAATCGTGCTCGCGACCAAGTTCGGCATGCAGATGGACGAGGCTGGCAAGTTGAAGGGCGGCGCGCGGCGCTACATCATGAGCGCGGTCGAAGGCAGCCTGAAGCGCCTGCAGACGGACTATTTCGATCTCTATCAGCTGCACCGGCCCGATCTCCTGACGCCGATCGAGGAAACCCTGCGGGCCCTCGACGATCTCGTGCGGGCGGGCAAGGTGCGCTACATCGGCTGCTCGAACTTGCCGGCGTGGCAGGTGGTGGAGGCGGCCGAGACGGCGCGGCGCTGTAACCTCAATGCGTTCGTGTCGTGCCAGGACGAATACAGCCTCATCATCCGCGACGCCGATCGCGAGCTGATGCCGATGATGAGCAAATACAAGATGGGCCTGATCCCCTACTTCCCGCTCGCCTGCGGCCTGCTCACCGGCAAATACACGCGTGGGGCCATGCCGCAAGGCGCCCGTCTCACGGAGACCAAGCGATGGGCCGACAAGTATCTCAACGACCGCAACTGGCGCGTCACCGAGGAACTGGCGGCGTTCACCAGGAAGCGCGGCCATTCGCTGCTCGATCTGGCATTCTCGTGGCTGCTGGCGCGGCCCAATGTGGCGAGTGTGATTGCGGGCGCAACGAGTGCCGAGCAGGTCGAGGCCAACGTCAAGTCGGCGTCCTGGCAGTTGACAGCTGAGGATCTGGCCGAGATCGATCGTATTACAAAAGCTTGAGGTTTCATTCGCGACTGCATCACAACCGTCGCGCGCAGTGCTTCAATGGGCCGCTGACCCGTCAGCGGCCCGGTGCCGTGTGGGGATGGCTTGGCTGCGTCCCGGGAAACCGGGGGACCAACTCTCGGCGCGGCTGCGGCTGCGGCAGCGACGGCGGCCATAGGCATGTGGATGCGCATGGCTTGGCGCATTGTCACCGCTTGTTTTGTCGCCTGGAACATGGGCAATAGAGGCCAGACCAGCCGCCCATTCAGCCAAAGGAACAAACCATGAGCGAGAACCGCTTGCAGGCCGTCTTCCGCGACGTTTTCGACGACGACAGCCTGGTGATCAGCGATGCCACGACGGCCAAGGACATCGAAGGCTGGGACTCGCTCAGCCACGTCACGCTGGTGCTGGCCGTACAGCGCAAGTTCGGCGTCACCATCAAGCCTGAGGCGGCGGCCGAACTCGAGAACGTCGGGCAATTCCGCAAACTGCTGATCTCCCTCGGCGCCAAAGACATCTGAGATGCGGCGGTTGGTGCTGCTCCTGCTGACGCTGGCGCCGTCGTGGCTGCGCGTCAGGGTGTTGCGCGCCATGGGGCACACGATCGGCCGCAATTGCCGGATTTCGCCGCTAGCCGTGCTGGTCGCCGACAAAATCGAGATCGGCAACGACACGTTGATCGCGCCGCTGGCCGTCATCTTCAATCTCGCCGCGTTTCGCGTCGGCCGCGGCACCATCATCAGCTATTTGGGCCTCATCTACGCGTCGACGGCCAAAGGCCATTTTCGTGCCGGTGATCGCTACGCCATGGGTATGCTGGCCATGATCGACTGCTCGGCTGGAGTCGACATGGGAGATGCCTGCAGCGTCGGACCACGCTCGATCCTGTACACTCATGCCAACGCCATGCCGACGGTGCAGGGCTACACCAGCACCTATGCCGGCATTACGCTTGGGGATCGCGTGTGGCTGATGATGGATGTCAAGGTGATGCCCGGCGTCACGATCGCCAGCGATGTGCATGTGGCGCCGACCAGCTTCGTGCCGCGCGCCATAAAGAAAAGCGGCCTGTTCATGAACGCGTTCATGGCCGAGAAGGATCTGCTCATGCCGTTGCCACCGGCGCGGCGACAGAGCGTGGATGCAGCGTTTCTCGACCAGTGGTTGGCGCGTGCCTTCGACGACCTGCCGGAGTTCGCGCGGGGCTATTTCGACCGCGAAGTCACGGTGGTCCGCGAGCCCTGGGGCTGGTGGCTCGACGAGCGCGGGCGTCGCCTGCAGGTGGTCGACGGCCGCAGCGGGCGGCCACCAGCGCCGGCGAGTTCCGGCCCGCGCCTGGTGCTGTGCCACGGCGCCCCGCCCACAGATCGCACCGTTGCCTACATCGACTGCGAACGGCTCGCCTACCGTGGCCTCGAACGCTTGGGCAACAAGGCGCTGCTCAAGCTCTATTTCTTTGCGATCCACGGCATGTCGATCGCCGAGGTCGACGACCGCTGACATGCAGCCGCAATTGACAGCGACCGCCCTTGCGAACGGCGGGGACACCTTGATCCCCCACCGACGCCAGGCTCAGTACGTAGACCGCCAGATCACGCCGCCAGCGAGCAGCGGCCATTGTTGATGACGGTGACGTCGCGCTCCTTGAGACGGCAGCGGAACGACACCACGGGGCCATCCATCCACATGTCGGTGAGCACGGTCTCACCGGGGTAGACGGGCGACGAGAAGCGCACGTCGAACCCTGTGATTTTCGTGTGATCGTACTTTGCCACCTCGCGCAGGATGGTGCGGCAGGCAGTGCCATAGGTGCACAGCCCGTGCAGGATCGGCACTGGGAAGCCGACACGCTTGGCAAGCTCCGGATCGGCATGCAAGGGATTGCGATCGCCGCACAGGCGATAGAGCAAAGCCTGATCGAGCCGCGTCTCAGAAGCAGCCGTCAGATCCGGCTTGCGATCGGGGATCTTGTGCGGCTCCAGGCCGGCGCCGTTGGGTCCGCCGAAGCCGCCGTCGCCGCGCGCGAACGTTGTCGATACCAGCGTGTAGAGCGGCTTGTTGTCAGCGGCCGAGCGCGCCGCCATCTCGGTATTGATGACGGCACCTTTGCCGACGCCCTTATCGAAGGCCGACAGAACACGGCTGTCGACGATGATCTCGCCCTCGGGCTCGAGCGGCCGATGCAGGGTCAGCCGCTGCTCGCCATGCACCACCTTGGTGTAGTCGTAGCCGCAGTCCTTCAAGAGCGCGACACGCTGCAGCACCGTCGCCAAGGTCGGCACGGTCTTCAATTTGGCGCGCTCGAAGGTGTAGGCGAGTTCCTTCTCGTCATAGGGATCGCGTCCCATGCCGATGCCGATGGCATAGAGCATGGTCTCGCGATCGGTGTAGCTGAAGCGGTCGCCCGTGCGCTTGAGCCCCATGAGCTTGTCGTAGTTGAGTGCCATTGCCAGTGCTCCACATCATTCAATCGATATCAGGACATCGCCATCACATTGGGGCCTTCGTCCGCCAGCCTCGCTCGGGAGGAGACCTCCCGACACCGTCATAGCGGGCGCGCGGATTGATCCCGGTTGCAGCGCCGGACTCAGTCCAGCTCCATGCCGTCCATGCCGGAGTTCTTGCGCACCTTGGGCAGCATCTCGCGGAACAGGCGCCCGGCCTCGCGGGGATCGGCGACCTGTTTGACCTCGGCGCCGCGCCGCCAGCCTTCAGTGATGGCGATGCGACCGAAGCCAGCCTGGAAGACACGGCCGGTGATATCGCTCGCTTCTTCGCTGGCAAGATAGACGACGGTCGGCGACACCCATTTGGGGTCACGAAGCGCAATCTGCTCGGCTGTCAGCTCGCGCAGGCCCTCGGTCATGCGCGTCTGCGCCGACGGTGACAGCGCGTTGACGGTGACGCCGATGCGGCGCAACTCGCGGGCGGCAATAATGGTGAAGGCAGCGATGCCGGCTTTGGCTGCACCATAATTGGTCTGGCCAACGTTGCCGTAGATGCCTGAGGTGGAGCTGGTGTTGATGATGGCACCTTTCACCGGGCCGCCAATCTCTTTGCTCTTCTCGCGCCAATAGGCGGCTGCGTGGCGCGAGGGGGCGAAGGTTCCCTTGAGATGCACCTGAATGACGGAATCCCACTCCTGCTCGGTCATGTTGACGAGCATGCGGTCGCGGAGAATGCCCGCGTTGTTGATCAAGACATCCAGCTTGCCGAAGTGCTTGATCGCCTGATCGACCATGTTCTTGGCGCCGTCCCAGCTGGAGACGTCATCGCCGTTGACGATGGCATCGCCGCCGAGCTTTTTGATGTCGGCGACGGTCTGAGCGGCGAAGGCGTTATCGCGTCCCGTACCGTCAACGTTGGCGCCGATATCGTTGACGACGACCTTGGCGCCCTCCTTGGCGAGCAGCAGCGCATGCTCGCGTCCGAGACCACGCCCCGCGCCCGTGACAATTGCCACGCGACCTTCACACAACCTTGCCATCTGAACGGACTCCCTTGTCGCCTGCGACTGGATGGCAGTGTGCGACAGAGAGGACGGTCCACGCAACGGCTTCAGCGGAGACTCAGCCATTCAGCGCCGACGGACACCGAGCCGAGCCCCACGCAGTTGACGCGCACACGCTCAATTCGAAGCGATGGTCGCCGTGCCGGTGTGACCATCATTGCGGCGCCAGTGGACAGTGCGGCCATCAACGCGCAGTTTGAAGCAGTAGGAGCGGCCATCGAGCCATGTATCCCACTTCTGGCAGATCTGATCGGCGTTGACCCACCAGACACCCTTGTCTCGCTCGCGACCGGTATAGAGTTGCATATCCTTGGCACGGCCGGTCATGGTGCCGTTGCCGCTATAGCTGATGGGAATGCCGCCGACGGGCGTGTTCAACACGACGGTCTTGCCAACCACCATCTGCTTCAAGGCATCCCCATTCAAATGCTGCCCTTCGGCCAACGCCGCGCCACAGGCTGCCAGGCTCGCCAAGAGAACAAAACAGGTTCCAGTCTTCATTTCATCGTGCCCCAATCAAGAATTCCCTTGGGCGTCTTCTGGACGATCCACTGGGCTCGAATATGGCTGTGCCGTGACCGCCCTAGGCCAGAAAACCCTCATTGCCGAAGCAAAGTCCACACCAACTGGGGATAATGGTTGACCGGCCATCAGCACGCGGTCCGCAACGGGGCAACCCCGATAGGTCTTGGGGCACGCGCGACCGGGACGCCGATTGCTGCGGCAACGTTCGTGTTGGGGTAACGCAGGGGGCCGGCGTGCTCAATGCCAAATACACCAAGGGCAGCGCGTCGACTGTAGGGCTGTCCCTATGGCTTGCCGGGACCCGCTCCGGGTGTGGCCCAAGGCATCGACAGGGTCAATGTCACCCCGTAGAGGCAGACCCCAGCGAGTACCAGCTTGGACCAGATGCCGGCCGGGAAGCCGGACCAGAGCACGGCCGCCGCAGCCACGAACCAGGCCGCCATGAGGGCCAGCGTCACCAGTCGCAAGCGCTCTACGCGCAGGGGGTGCAGCCAGCGCATGGGCACGAACGTCAGCACCACCAGCCCCAAGATGATGCCGCTCGCCAGCCAAGCCGGTAGCGCAAAGGCGAACAAGTAGAACGCTACGATGTTCCAGATGGCCGGAAAGCCAACGAAGCAATGATCGTCGGTTTTGCTGGCCGTGTCTGAGAAATGGTACAGCGACGACATCAGGATGAGGCTGGCCAGCACAAAGCCCCACCAGCCGGCCAGGATGCCGGCCTGCAGCAGTGCCAAGACCGGCACGAAGACATAGGTGACGTAGTCAATGACGAGGTCCAACTGCTCGCCCGAGAAGCGCGGCAATCTTACCTTCACATTGGCAGCGCGGGCAAAGGTGCCGTCGATCCCGTCGATGGCGAAGGCCACGGCCAGCCAGACAAACATTTCGACATAAGCACCGCGAGCGACGGCCAGAGTGGCGCCCAGCGCGCAGACAATGCCGGAGGCCGTGAACAGATGCACCAGCGCCGCCGCCACGGGCAGGCCCGATGGCGCCCCCTCACCGGAGGGCGGTCGCTTCAGCTGAGCCTGGTCGCCGAGATCATCCACCGTTCCCGTCCCGCAAACGCAAAAGGAGCGCACCAGCGCTCCCTTCCCCTTCCATCAACGCCGCCGGCGCGCGTTACCAGCGGTGCTTCAAGGAGCCGCGAATCTGCACATCATCGTCGTTGCGCGGCGAGGCGCCGGGCTGACGAACGACGGGCTCATTGTCCTTGGACTCGTTGACGCCGTAAAGCAGTTCGAGGCCGAAATCGAACTTGGGTAACACGCCGAGGCGTCCGAGGCCGGGAATACGGATCTCCGTGCCACCCGATCCCTGATCGATCGACGTGCCCGTGCCCTGGGTATCCAGCGGCTTCACCACCGGCGCGCCACCTTGCGGGGCTGGACCGGATCCACCTTTGCTCTCCTGGAACGCCACCGCACCCGAGCTTGCGAAGCCCAGTACAGCACCGACCAGCAACCATTTCAAGCGGCTCATCATTTCAAACCCCGCGGCGTGACGCCCTCATGCCGTTGACCACTAGATGCAACGCAACTGTCGCAAACTCAAGCCTGTATCCATCACGGTAAAGGCTGAATGAAGAAATCCTGTGGACGTGTGATCAATTCGCCATGTTGCGGTGTCGCAACAGATTTTCGGAATGGTACGAACTCCAGCCGACCCTGTGGATAACCGCCATAGTCTGGCCATTTCCAGCGCGACCGACAGCCATACGAGCCGACTTGTAAGCACGCTCCGGCCCGTCCGCAGCTCTCCGGAAAGCGAAAAGGGCGACCCGAAGGCCGCCCTTTCCGTTAACCTATCTTCAGAGCCCGATCAGAACTGGATGCGGGTGCCGATGATGACGGTCGAGAAGTCCTGGATGTCGCGCTTGACCAGCACAGGAGCGGCGAGCGTGCCGGTATTCTGCGTGAAATCAGCCTCGAAGTTCTTGTAGACGAGGAAGACTTCCATGGCGGCAGCGTCGATGTTCTGGACGATGCCCAGACCCCAGTTGGTGACTTCACTGGTCGTCACGTCGTTGCGGACGAAGCGCAGACCGTCTTCATGATTGCCGTACTCGGCAAACAGAACCGTGTTACCGATCCCGAAGAAGTTCCGAGCCACACCGCCCGACAGATACCAGAAGCTGGCGTCTGCATTGCGGTTGTCGACAGAACCCAGAAGCGACTCAGCGCGCTCATGCTCACGCTTGCCAGCGGCAACGGTCAAGAAGAGGCCCGTCGGCGTGTGCAAGATAGAACCAGAGCCCAAGAACGCCGACTGCATGCGATTGCAGTCCAGGTTGCAGAGAGCGTTCGGTGCCACGCCAGCGAACTGGATCGGGGCATTGAACTCAGTGTCCTCACGGTAGCCGATGCCGAAGGCGATGCGGACACCGTTGAACTCGCCAGCATAGCGCAGAGCGACGTCCCAATAGTTGTCTTCCGCAACAGCGGCCTGCAGCGAGAAGCCATGCAGAGTTGGCGTCTCATAGAGGACGTGGTTGCGACGGGTCGTGTCCCAGGACTCGCCACCGTTGATGATCTGGTTCCAGGTCACCGCGGTGGTCGGAGCACCAGCGGAGCCGCTGAGAGCACCGTTGGCATGGCGCAGGATGAAGCCGCCATTGTAGAGAGCAACGTCCGGGGTCGCCGCGCCGGCAACACCGCCGAGGTCGATCAGGACGAGGTTGTCGGTGGCCGTCGAGCCATGACCAACCTTGACCATACCGAGACGGCTGTGCTTCAGCCAAACGGTCGAGTCACGGAGAGCCAGGTTGCCCGGCGTGCCACCAGTACCCGTGCCGCCGCCCGAAGCGCCGAGATCATCGCCACCATTGAGCTGGTTCAAGCTCGAGATGCTGTTAGCGAAGGCTGTGTATTCATAGAGGAAGCCAGCGGTCAACTCGGCGTTGATCTTGGCTTCGCCCTTGAAGCGCCAGCGCGAGCCGTAGTTGCCACCGTCGCCGATGTACGTGTCGGACTGGCCGCCGTCGTCCCAGAACATGACGTGGTGCGAAACGTAGCCCGAGATCTGCAGGGAGACCTTGCGGTTGCCCTTGCGAACGGTTGTGGCCTCGAGCTCAGCAATGCGCTCCTCGAGGTCTGCGCAGCAGTTACCACCCAGGTCGGCGGCAAGAGCGCTCGTGCCCATCAGCGCGGTCGCAACCGCGGCGAGAGCGAAGCGACTGGTCTTCATCAGTCCCCCATTCATATGGTTTATCTCCAGTTTCAAGTCATATGCAGGAAGCAGCACGCGCTGCCCGGCGCTGGCTCTCGTGTCTCTGCGGGACCGCACGCACGCGCGTGAGCGGCGCCGTCTCGAAGAGACGCGAAAACGCGATTCACGAATACAAACGCTGGAGTACGGGGTGTGGCAGTTCGCGTGTCGCGCCGGGCTTGCTTCCTGCGCTTCACCCACTTTGGAACGGGGAAGACCCCGACGCGTTCCTACGTGGTTGTGTTCGTCGACCCAGAGTTAGGGTCTTGCCACACGACTCGACATGGCAAGAAGCTCTAGTGGAGACTCAGGGCCAGCGCAAACCTCGAAGGCCCGAAGACATGGCGGAAACGGGCCACTTGTGTCTCGAACGCAACGAAACTGCCGCATGTTCCTGGTTTGATCTCGATTCTTGGAGCAATCGGGGATATCTCGGCCTGAGCTGGGGACGGCCATTTCGGCCGCAACAGCCGACGCCCAAGAGAAAATTTGCCCGATCCGGCGGCCGATTCGGGGGCCCGATGGCCGCGATCCGGCGGGTGGAGCGCCACGGAGCGGGCGGGCGAAAAGGATGAGAGGTAGTCGGCCATCGGGGAATGGGCGATCGTAGGTCGGGTCAAGCCCGGCACGGGCTTTCTGGCGATCCTCCGCATGGACGGCGCGACCCGACGCCACGATTGCAAGCGTTGCGGTGATCGGATTGGCTTGGGTGGTCTTGGCGTCGGGTGG
>JBJXDZ010000003.1:0-14615 GCA_046154645.1 Hyphomicrobiaceae bacterium | reverse complement strand
GTGGAGAAATCTAAACGGAGGGGGGCTCGAGCAGTGGCGCAACGACAGCGGACGCCTTCATGGCGTCGTGTGCGACGAACGGCGCGCCCCGCCTGTTGTCGATGTCGTTTTGTGGGGTCTCGAAGTTGGTGAACGAGGAATGCTCGCACCAGCAATGATGACCGGGCTGAAGCATCTTGCCTTGATCGATAGGCTCATCAGAGCTGTTCGACGCCATTACAATCGCGATCAGGCCATCACGGTTTGCGGTGCCGTCATTATCGACAGCGTGGACGCAAGGTGTCAGCAGGAACGAAAGAACGATGACTAGGTTAAGGATGGATTTCAGCATTGTATAATGACAAAGGTTGGCGTTAATCCCAGCGGATCTGGCTCTTGAACCCGCGTGGCGCGTCGAACCGGCTCGGGCCGGAGGTTCTCGTGCCTTGTTGGCGCAGCTGTCGTGCCTTCACGCATTCGCCATCCCAGCGAATTTGACTGTGAAAGCCCTCTGGCTCGACGAAACAATCTTGCTGAGTGGTCTGTTGGGCGGGACGTCTGGCGGGATCAGCGCGGTCCGACAAATCGAAGACTTGCGGATCGGGTTGGGTTCGCGCCGGCTTTGCTTGCACGAGAGTGGGGGCTCCAGACACTAGCAATACTGCCAGCGACAGGGTTATTGCGGATATTATTCGCATTTACTAACTCCATAGTTGAAACAACGCGATATTGCGTCATTGCAATACTATTCATAATGTAGATTGAAGTCAATTAATCCGTAAACAGATTGCGCCGCTTCGAATATCGAGCCATTCTGTGTAATTCAGTTGGGGAAGCACTGTGCAGATGCCAGCTACTAATTTCTGCGCAATGCTTCGTCCTCGCTGCGCACGAGGCCGACCAACTGGCGCACGCCGAACGACGGCAGCGGCTTGCCGGTGACGAAGCACGTTGGTGTCTGGCGGACGCCAACGGCGCGAAGTTCGGCCAGGTCCTGTGTCAAGATTGCCGTGACGTCGGCTGCCATCACGCCGACGTCGTCGATGAGGCAAGCGATGCCCAGGACGATGGCAAGCGGAAACATGAAGGCACGCTGGAACCAGCAGAGACTGCACGGTGATTGTCCCATAATCTCGCCAATGAACAAGGCGGCGAGTGACGCGGTAAGTGCCGCGATCAACGCGGCCAATTGCCGATCCCTAGGTGCACGGACGAACTCGGAGGGTAAAACTGCATGCGACGTGCCTCCGGCGGTTCATGCCGGTTCATGACCGGGTCGGCAATCCGGGATAGCGCAGCAGCCGCATGGCATTCAGTGTCACCAGCACGGTCGCGCCGGTATCGGCGAGGATGGCCGGCCACAGACCGGTGATGCCGAGCAATGTTGTCACGAGAAACACGGCCTTGAGACCCAGTGCGATGGCGATGTTCGTGCGAATGTTGGCCATCGTGCGGCGCGACAGATCGACCATGGCGGCGATATCGCTGACGCGGCCATGTAAGGCGGCCGCATCTCCGGTCTCCAGCGCGACGTCCGTCCCGCCGCCCATGGCGATGCCGACATCGGCGGCTGCCAAGGCGGGAGCGTCATTGATGCCGTCGCCGACCTTGGCGACGATCTGGCCTGATGCTTTCAGCTCCTGCACGATGCGCTGCTTGTCCTCCGGCAGCAGTTCGGTGCGTGCCTCGATACCGAGAGCGCGCGCGACAGCCTCGCCGGTGCGGCGATTGTCGCCGGTCAGCATCAGGGCTGAGACACCCATAGCCTTCAATGCATCGATGCCGGACTGGGCGTCGGCGCGCGGCTCGTCGCGCATGGCGATCAAGCCGGCAAGCTTGCGCTCGATGACGAGCACCGACACGGTCTTGCCCTCGCTGTTGAGGCGTTCAATCGCAGTCTCGACCGCCACCAAATCTGCCCCATGAGCGGTGGCGGCTTTGGGCGATCCAAGCAGGACATCGCGGCCATCGATCCGGCCGGTCACGCCTTTGCCACCCAAGGCTGCGAGGTCGGTCGCGGATAGTGGCGTGACGCCGTTGGTCGCGGCATGGGCGAGGATGGCTTTGGCGAGCGGATGGCTGGAGCCGACTTCGAGGGCGGCGGCGAAGGCCAGCACATCGCGCTCGCTCTGTCCGCTGCCGACGATGTCGGTGATCTTCGGGCGGCCTTCTGTCAACGTGCCGGTCTTATCGAAGGCGACGGTCGTGACTTTGCCCAAGGTTTCGAGGACGGTGCCGCCCTTCATCAGCAATCCGCGCCGCGCGCCAGCGGATAGGCCGGACGCGATGGCGGCGGGTGTCGAGATCACAAGCGCACAGGGGCAGCCGATCAGCAGGATGGCGAGCCCCTTGTAGATCCAGTCTTGCCAGGATGCGCCGAACAGCAGCGGCGGCACGACGGCCACAAGCAGCCCGAGCGCGAGGATGGCCGGCGTATAGTAGCGCGAGAAGCGATCGATGAAGCGTTGCGTCGGCGCTTTCGCTTCCTGAGCTTCCTCGACGAGGCGGACGACGCGCGCGATCGTGTTGTCGGAGGCGGCCGCGGTGACGCGAATGCGGAGCGCCGCATCGGCGTTGATGGTACCGGCGAATACGGGATCGTTCGGCGTTTTGCGCTTGGGCGTGGATTCGCCGGTGACGGGCGCTTCGTCGATGGCGCTCTCACCGGATAAGATGACACCATCGGCCGGGATGCGATCGCCTGGCCGGACCAGGATCGTCGCGCCGACGGCGAGGCTGTCGGCTGCAACCTCGCGGGTTGTGCCGTTCTCCTCCTGCAGCGCAGTCTTGGGTACGAGTTCGATGAGACCACGGATGCTGGCGCGCGCGCGGCCGGCGGCCACGCCTTCGAGCAACTCACCGATCAGGAATAAGAGCACGACCATGGCGGCTTCTTCGGCAGCGCCTATGAAGACTGCGCCGATGGCGGCGATGGTCATCAAGGTCTCGATGGTGAACGGCGAGCCGGCGCGTGCGGCTTGGATGGCACGCGTTGCAATAGGAATGAGACCGACGGCCATGGCGGCCACAAAGGCGAACCCGGCGATGTGCGGATCCAGTTTGGCAATCAGGTAAGCGGCAATCAGGGCGGCGGCAGAGAAGAATGTCAGCTTGGCTTTAGGTGCTCGCCACCATGCGCCGTCACTGTCGGCGTGTTTGTGCTCGTGGAGATCAGGCGTTTTGGTGGCGGCGCGGTCGGGGCCGACCTGCTCGATGCCGTAGCCGAGGGCGCGCACGGCTTTCTGGATTGCTGCGGCTGGGGCGGCGCCGGGTGCGGTGGTGACGCGCAGCATCATCGTGGTTGTGGATGTGGTGGTATCCTCAACGCCTTCGACGAGACAGACGGCGCGGTCGACTTTGGCGGCGCAACTCGGGCAATCCATGCCGGCGATGCGAAAGCGGAGTTCATCTGCCGGCAGGAGGACGGGAGGGACGGCAGGGGACATGGGGAAAGCCTCTTGAATTTGATTGGAGTCACGCTACATCCTCTAGCGACTAGAGGAGCAAGAGGAGATTTCATGCCGAAACTGCTGGCCATCGGCGCGCTGTCGGAGGCGACGGGCGTCAAGGTGCCGACCATACGCTACTATGAGAGTGTTGGCCTGATGCCGGCCGCGCCGCGCTCGGAGAGCAACCGACGGTTCTATGGAGACAATGCCGTCCGGCGCTTGCGCTTCATCCGCCATGCCCGTGAACTGGGGTTTGAGGTGGCCGATATTCGTCAGCTTCTCGACTTGTCGGATCAACCGGACCGGCCGTGTGAGGATGTCGATGCGATCGCGCAGCGACACCTTGCTGAGATCAACAGCCGCATCAAGCGGCTGAAGGCTCTCAAGGTCGAGGTCACGCGCATGATCGGCGAATGCTCGAAGGGGCGCGTTGCGGAGTGCCGCATTATCAGTGCTTTGGATCACCACGAGCACTGTGTGAATGCGCGGCATTGATCCATCCCGCAATGAGGTGGGCTCAACGGTTTGCTTCCGAAGGCTCAGCGATCGGGCCGACAAATGTCCTGCCACAAGTATCGAAACGCTCACAACCTCCCGCGCATGAGGCGCGCGATGGCGTCGGTGGCTGGTTTCATCTCGGGTGTGATTTCGAGTGCCCGGCGGTAGTCCGCGAGGGCCGCATCGAGTTGGCCGAGAAGCTCGTACTCATAGCCGCGGTTATGGTGGGCGATGCTGAGGCTTGGTTGGAGGCGAATGGCCTCGGTGTAATCTGCGATCGCTTTTTCGCGGGTGCCGAGCTTGGCGTGAGCGAGGCCGCGATTGAAGTAGAAATTGGCAACAGCCGGCGCCAGCGCGAGAGCAGCCTCGAAGTCCTTGAGCGCCCGAGATGGCTCGCCGGCCAGAAGCCAGACGGAACCACGATTGGACAGCACCCTAGGGTTTGTCGGCTCTTTGGCCACGGCGTGGTCGCAGTCCGACATGGCCTGCACCATCTCACGTTTGGCCATATGCGCCGCGCACCAGTCCGCCGAGCGCTCGGCGTGCGCCGGGTCATGCGGCTGTGGCAACTCTCCGCGCTGCTGGGCGTGGACGGACGCGCAATGTCCGAGCGCCGTAGTACTCAGCGCCCAGACCAGCGGCAGTTGACCCACACGTTTCATTTCGCGCTGCTCCGAATGCTGTGCTCGATCGAGAGATAGAAGAACGCGCCGTACTCGCGCTTGTCCTCGACGAAGCGGATGGGCACGGCGGCGCCCAGCACGACCTGCGTGCCGCCGTCGAAGTTCAACGCATAACGCGCGCCGGGCGAAAGTGTGAAGCTGCGCTCCCTTTCGATGAAGCCAAAATCATTGACGCTCTCCGTCCACTCCTGGATACCTTCAAGCATGAGATTGAAATTGCGATGGACCGCATAGACCATACTACCACCAAGCAGGTAGCTCGTCGGTTTCTCGCCGTGGACATCAAAATAGTGAGTGAGGCCCGCGTTCCCATGCAGGGTCACTCGGTCCGTGACGATCTTGCTCACAGGGAGATTGAGCTGCGTTCCGTATGAGCCAACACCCAAACCCTTCTCGTCATTTCCGGACGGCACGATCAGGCTGAGGCGTGGCGCAATGGCCGGCCGACCGGTCGTTTCCATGGACAGCTGGTAGCGGTAGTTGAACTGCAAATCACCGAACCCACTGTCGCGCCCGGTATCGGTCTTTAGCCACGAATAGGGCACCGAGTAGGAAAACTGGTGCGCTTGGGAGCCGATCGGTATCTCCTGCGTGAACGTATAGAACCAATCCTTGCCGTGTCGACGGAAGTTGTTGATGTGCTGAACAACTCCGGCTTCTTGATTGTAGGCTTCCTCGATCAAGAAGGAGTTGTCTTGAATGCCGGCCGCCGGCCTCTTATCGTAGTCGGCCGCCAATACGCCATTGCTCGATGCCGTGAACGATAGGATCATGGATAAGGGTATCGCTGTCTTGAGCATGAGAGAACCTGCCTGCCATTTGAACTGCCGAGCAAGGCCGACACAGACGCGATACCCCTGACCACCTAGCCATAAAATCATACCAAGCCTGGATCATCTTGCCTGCTGCTCAAATGTCACTGCGTCTGGCAAAGCAGGTACCGCGAGATCATTCGCTCCATTTTGGATGTATTATTTCATCTTGAAGCCGCCGTGAGCCGCTGTACAGCCTTTGTCGGTCAGCGTACTCCTAGTCGGATTAAGCCATCTTTGCTTGGTTGGGCACTCGGGTCATGCTTCAACGCCTGCCGATAATCCGAGATGGCGTCGTCGCGCTGTCCAAGGGCCTCGAATATCTCTCCACGCGTGTTCAACAATCTAGGATCATCGGGAAGCAGTGTCAGTGCAGCCTCTATGTCTGCCAGACCTTGCTGGATACGACCGGATCGAACGTAGGACTGAGCGCGATAGTTGAGGTAGGTTGCGCTGTCTGGCGCGAGCTTAATTGCCACACTAGAGCGTTTTCTACTTGATGTGAATCTCTTCGGCCACGGGGGATTTCCGACGCGGCGCAAATCAGATTCGAGTGCTCCCGACAGCAGCGGGCGGGGGCGGCCATGGCCAAGGGGTACTCGAAGGACTTGCGCGAGCGCGTGGTGGCTCTTGTCGAGGATGGTGAGAGCCGGCGGGAGGCCGCACGACTGCTCAACCTCGCGGCTTCGACAACGGTGCGCTGGCTCGATCGGTGGGCGCGGACGGGCAGCGTCGCGGCCGATGTTTGCACCGGCCATAGCCGCTCGCCGCTCAAGGCGCACGCAACCTGGCTGCTCGAACTCGTCGCAAAAGAGCCCGATCTGACGCTCGAGGAAATTCGCGACCGGCTCGCGGCCGAGAAGAAACTCGCGGTCGCCGTCAGCTCGATCTGGCGGTTCTACGATCGCCACGCCATCACGTTCAAAAAAAACTCTGCACGCCGCCGAGCAGGATCGGCCTGATGTCGCCGCCGCGCGAGCCCAACTGAAAGCCGATCAGGCCGCGCTCAAAGCCTCGCGCCTCGTCTTCATCGACGAGACCGCGGTGACGACCAAGATGACGCGGCTGTACGGCCGCGCACCGATCGGCGAGCGACTGGTTGCGAAGGTCCCGCACGGGCATTGGAAGACGCTGACGCTGGTTGCCGCCTGCCGTGTCGACGGTATCACCGCCCCTTATGTCGTCGAGGGCGCAATGGACGGCCCGGCCTTCGTCACTTATGTCGAGCGGGTGCTGGCGCCGACACTGAAAAAGCGCGACATCGTCTTCATGGACAACGTGCGCACGCACAAGGTCGCTGGCGTGCGCGAAGCGATCGAGGCCGCTGGCGCCACGCTGCGCTATCTACCCGCCTATTCGCCCGACTTCAACCCGATCGAGAACGTCTATTCCAAGCTGAAAGCCGGCCTGCGCCGAGGCGCCGCGCGCACCGTCGGCGCGCTCACGAAACTGGTCGGCAAAAGCATCCGGACGATTGCGCCGTCCGACTGCGCCGGCTACTTCAGGAACGCCGGATATCGAGCTTGATCCAGATCAGGTGGAATCCGCTCTATGATCGCGGATTGCACGATCATGTTGGCCTCTATCGGCCAAGACTTGGCCGCGATTGACGTAAGCCTTGGAAAGCTCTGGATTTAACTCGATCGCCTTATCGAAGTCTTGGATGGCCTTATCTGGTTCTCCCATGAGGCGGAGGGCAAATCCCCGATTATTGAATGCTTCGGCGTACTTTGGATATGTTTCGATTGCCTCATCAAACGAGCGAATTGCGCGCTCGTAGTCGCGCTTGTGCGTCATTGCAAGGCCGATTTGATTGTATGCCTCTGAGAACAGGGGTTCGAGTTCCACTGCCTTTTCATAGTCAGAGATGGCGCGATCATACTTGAATAGGTCCGCATAGATTTTTCCACGACTAAAGAACGAAGCCGCACTCTTCGGATTGAGTTCGATAGCTCTATTCAAGTCCTCAATCGCTCCTGCGTGCAGGCCTTTAGCATGATAGGCAATGGCGCGCAGAAAAAAGGACTTCGCTTGCCGCGGATCCAGTTCGATCGCTTTGTTGGCATCGACGATTGCTCCGTCGTAATCCAAATTCTTATGGCGTGCTTCACTACGGGTAACATACGCTCCCATGAACGTTGGATTCAAATCGATTGATTTGGTCGCATCCTCGATCGTTCGCGAGAATTCGCCACTGTTGAAGTAAGCCAGCGCACGATTGTTGTACGCGCCAGCAATCGCCTCGCTTGGTTCATGCCCTCGGGTTATGATTGCGGAGCAAGCGCGGATGGATCGTTGAGGCGAGCCTACAGCTGTACAATCATCCCAAGATTGCGCCGGTGCAGTCGCCGGCCAGATCGGCAAACAGACTAACGTCAAAATGATGAGCGACGTCGTTTGAGCGACTGTCCTGGAGGCCAAGCGTTGTGGCATGATTAAAGCTCCCTCACTGCTCAAATATCTCTGCATCTGGCAAACGAAGGTGCGGCGGGACCGCACCTTCCATTTTGCACGTCCTTATTG
The DNA here is from genome assembly GCA_046154645.1 of Hyphomicrobiaceae bacterium. Lineage (GTDB taxonomy): Bacteria > Pseudomonadota > Alphaproteobacteria > Rhizobiales > Hyphomicrobiaceae. The sequence goes on along the minus strand of JBJXDZ010000003.1, from coordinate 6,671 downwards.
CAGCTTGAATCGACCTTGAGCCGCTGTGCCGCCTTTGTCGGTCAGCGTCAGGATTGCCGTCGCGCCTGCCGGAACGGCAGCGACAGGCCCCTCCAACTTGTTGCTGCCCGACGGTTTGAGCTCGACTGGTCCAATTCGTTGCGACCCCGCCGTAATCAGAACGCTGGCCTTGAACCCTTCGGTCGCGGCATCCTTGGCCTCGTGGTCGCGCAGATAGAGCGTGATCTTGCCGTCCTTGGCGACCAGCTCGACATGGAATTCGCCGACATCCTCGAGAATGCCGCCGTGCTGGGCCGTCGGGTGGTTGTGTTTGTGGTCGGCGTGACCGTGGCCCTTCTTCTGTTGCGCCAGCGACGGCGCCGCTGGCAGGCCTGCGACGGCGACGGCCGCCCCAATCATAAGGACACTAGTGAGCAGTCGGACTCGCATGAGAACTCTCCATGGTTGCGAGGTTGAGGTCTTCTTCCGGCGTAAGGTCGCCCTCGCGGTGGAACATCCGGTAGAGGGCAGGTAGGACGAGCAGGGTCAGCAGCGTCGAGGAGACGATGCCACCGATGACGACGGTGGCGAGCGGGCGTTGCACCTCGGCACCCGCACCGACAGCGATCGCCATAGGCACGAAGCCGAGCGAGGCGACGAGCGCCGTCATCAGCACCGGGCGCAGGCGCTTCATGGCGCCGTCGTGGATGGCTTGCTCGAGGGGCAAACCGTCCCGTCTCAGGTTATTGATAAAGGCGATGATGACGAGGCCGTTCAGCACCGCGACGCCCGACAGCGCGACAAAGCCGATGCCGGCGGAGATCGACAAGGGGATGTCGCGGAGCGCAAGTGCGGCGACACCGCCGGTCAGGGCGAGCGGCACGCCGGTGAAGACGATCGCGGCATCCTTGGCTGAGCCGAGGCTCGTGAACAGCAGCAAGGCGATCAGGGCGAGTGCGATCGGCACCACGATGGCGAGGCGCTTTGAGGCAGAGAGGAGTTGCTCGAACTGACCTCCCCAACCGAGCCAGTAGCCGGGGGGCAGCTTGACGGATTTGTCGATCGCCGCTTGCGCGTCCTGCACGAACGAGCCGAGATCGCGTCCGCGCACGTTGGCGGAGACGACGACGCGCCGCTTGCCGTTCTCGCGGCTGATCTGGTTAGGGCCGGGCGCGAAGCTGATGTCGGCGATCTCGCCAAGCGCAATGAAGCGGGGCATCTTGGCGCCGGGCGAGAACAGGGCCGGGCGTGCCGCGGCATCCTTGTCGCCTTCCTCGGCGGGGAGCGCGATGGGCAGGCGCTTGAGGCTCTCGATGTCGGCGCGCCGCTCCTCGGGGAGCCGTACCAGGATCTTGAACTTGCGATCGCCTTCGTAGAGGGAGCCAGCGACCTTGCCGCCGATTGCGGTCTCGATCACCTCCTGCACGGCGGTCATGCTGAGGCCGAGGCGGGCGAGCTTGGCGCGATCGGGCTTGATCGAGAGGATAGGCAGGCCGGTCACCTGCTCGACGCGCACATCGGCGGCGCCGGGGATCTCCTGCAGGACGGCAGAGACCCGATTGGCGATCTCGACCAGCCGCTCGAGATCGTCGCCGAACACCTTGACGCCGATATCGGCGCGCACGCCTGCGATCAGCTCGTTGAAGCGCAGTTGGATTGGCTGTGACAGCTCGTAGTTGCTGCCGGGGATTTCCTCGATGGCGGCCTGGATTTCAGCGACCAGCTGGGTTTTCGGCTTTTTCGGGTCGGGCCACTCTTTGCGCGGCTTCAGCATGACATAGCCGTCCGAAATGTTGGGCGGCATAGGATCGGTCGCGATCTCGGCGGTACCGATACGCGCGAAGGCCTCCTTGACCTCGGGGATCGACTTCAGGCGAGCCTCGAGTTGGGCTTGCATGCGCACCGATTCTGTCAGGCTCGTGCCGGGTACGCGCAGCGCCTGGATGGCCACATCGCCTTCATCGAGGCTTGGAATAAATTCAGTGCCAAGCTTGGTGGCGCCGAGTCCGGTGAGCAGCACGAGCACGGCCGCCGCTGCCGCCACGACCCCGCGTTGGGCCACGGCAAAGCGCAGGCACGGCTCATAAATCGCCTTCGAGGCGCGGATGAGGATGTTTTCTTTCTCGGCCACCTTTCCCGTCACGAAGAGGGCGACGCAGGCTGGCACGAAGGTCAGTGAGAGCACCATCGCGGCCAGCAGGGCCATGATCACGGTCAGGGCCATGGGCGTGAACATCTTGCCCTCGACGCCAGTCAAGGTGAGGATCGGCAGATAGACGACCATGATAATGATGGTGCCGAAGATGCTTGGCGTTGCGACCTCTTTGGTTGCCGCCACCACGGTCTGGAAGCGCTCGCGCCGGTCGAGCAGGCGGCCAAGCGCATGTTGACGCTCGGCGAGCAGGCGGAGGCAGTTCTCGACGATGATGACCGCGCCATCGATGATGATGCCGAAGTCGATGGCGCCGAGGCTCATCAGGTTGGCGCTGATCCGGCTCTCGACCATGCCGGTCACAGCGAGCAGCATGGACAGCGGAATGATCATGGCGGTGATCAGTGCGGCGCGAAAATTGCCGAGCAGCAGGAACAGCACGACGATGACGAGGACCGCGCCTTCGAGCAGGTTGTTGCGCACGGTGTTGATGGTCGCGTTGACGAGTGTCGTGCGGTCATAGACCGTGCGGATGAAGGTTCCCTCGGGCAGGCTCTTCTCGATCGTCTTGATCTTGTCTGCCACCCGCACCGACACTGTACGGCTGTTCTCGCCGAGCAGCATGACGGCGGTGCCCAGCACCACCTCGCGGCCGTCGTAGGTTGCGGCCCCCGTGCGCAGCTCCTTGCCGACCTCGACGCGCGCCACATCCTTGATGCGGATCGGCACGCCGGAGTGGGAGCCGACAGGGATGTTCAGGATATCATCGGCGGTCAGCAGCTGACCGGGCGCGCGCACGAGGTATTGCTCGCCATTGCGCTCGATGTAGCCCGCCCCGACATTGGCGTTGTTTTTGGCGATGGCCTCGACCAGGTGATGCAGAGTGATATTGAAAGCGGTGAGGCGCTCGGGATCGGGCACGACGTGCAGCTGGCGGTCGAAGCCGCCGATCGAGTTGACCTCGACCACGCCCGGCACGGTGCGCAGCTGCGGCTTGACCACCCAGTCGTGCAGCACGCGCAGATCGACCGGCGAATACGCGCCGCCTTCGGGCTTGGTAGCGCCCGCTTTGGCCTCCACCGTGTAGAGGAAGATCTCGCCGAGCCCGGTAGCGATGGGGCCCATGGCGAGCTCGATGCCCTGCGGCAGCTGGTCTTTGACCTGCTGCAGACGTTCGTTGACGAGCGTGCGCGCCCAGTAGATGTCGGTGCCGTCCTCGAAGACGACCGTCACCTGCGACAGGCCGTAGCGCGACAGCGAGCGCGTATAGGACAGTTTAGGCAGTCCGCCGAGGCCTGTCTCGATCGGGAACGTAATACGCTGCTCGGCCTCGAGTGGCGAATAGCCTGGGGCGACCGCGTTGATCTGCACCTGCACGTTGGTGATATCGGGCACGGCATCGATGGGCAGGCGCAGGAAATTGTAGGCGCCGAAGCCCGCAAGCGCGGCGGTGACGAACACGACGAGCCAGCGCTGCAGGACGGAGAACGAGACGATACGGCTGATCATGGGTCCACTCAATGCTCGTGTGTCGCTTCGCCCTTGCCGATCTCGGCCTTGAGGACGAAGCTGTTACCGGTGACGACCTTGTCGCCTGCGACGACGCCGAAGATGATTTCGGCCATATCGTCGTCCTTGAGGCCAAACTCGACGGCGCGGGCTTCGAAGCCGTCTTTGGTTTCGACAAAGACCACGGGCTTGCCGTCGACGTATTGCACCGCGCTCTGCTTGACGACGACGGCGACCTTCTGCTCGGCGAGCAGCACACGTCCGGTGACGTAGAGGCCCGGGCGGAAGCTGCCATCCTTGTTGTCGATGACGACGCGGGCGAGCATGCTCTGCGTGTCGGTCATGCCGATCGGCGAGATGTAGCTGATGGCCGCGAGCTTCGGTCCGCCGTTCTGGGTGAGCCGGGTCTCAACCTTCTGGCCGAGCTGAAGGCGCGCGAAATCTGTCTGGTAGACGCGATAGTCGACCCAGAGCGTCGTCAGGTCGGCGATTACCATCAGCCGCTTGTCCTTGTCGGCGTATTCGCCGAGCACGCCTTTGCGCTCGATGACCGTGCCGCTGATGGGAGCGGTCAGCTGATACTGCGTCAGGCTCTCGTTGCTCTCGACCCTGGCGACGACCTCGCCCTGCTTGACGCTCTCGCCCAAGCGCTTGGTGACCGCGCGCACGATGCCGCCGAACCGCGGCAGCACGGCCACCAGCTGCTCGTCGTTGGGCTGGATGATGCCATTGAGCACGAGCGTCTCGCGGATGGTGCCGGCGCCAGCCGGCTCGATGGTGAGGCCGGCATTCTTCAGCTGAGGCGGAGTGAGCTTGACAACCTTTTTCTCGGGGCCGTGGTCATGGCCGTCGTGTCCGCCAGCTTTTTCCTTCTCGCCTGCACCATGCCCGTGGGCGGTCGCAGGCTTCTGGCGCTCGATGGCGGCAATGTACTTGGCCGCCACGCCGCCGGCAGCCAGGACCACCAGAATAGCAATGCCCTGCGCCAAAGACCTGGCGACCGAAGACTTCGGCGGGCTTGGCTCACCGGCGATAGGCGCTTTGTCGGGCGTGTTCGTGTCGTGCAACGCGTCACTCATGTCACGGTCTCCTCGTCACGGTTTCCCAACCGTGCTGAAATGGCTTGCGGGCGGTGATCAGCGTCTCGACCTTGGCGGCCGCGGCATGGCAGCGGACATCGCCATCGAGCTGCTGGACCTCGATCTCGTATTGATCGCGGTAGGCATCGAGCAGTTCCTTGACCGTCAGTCGGCCCTGCTCGAAACCGCTCCGCACGTTCTCGGCGGCGCGCCCGGCGACGGGGACGGCTGCCTCCGCAAGGCGGCGCGCTTCGACGCAGGCCACCTCGAGCTCGCCGAAGGCATCGATGATGCGGCGCTTGAGCAGGCGTCGGGCGGCCTCGCGCTCGTGCTCGACTTTGGCGAGACGGCGCTCTGCCTCCAGGATGGCGCCCTCGTTGCGGTCGTGAATGGGCAGCGGAATTGAGCCGCCGATCCGGAAGGCGGCATCATCTGTCTCGAAGATGCGTTTGACGCCGACGCTGGCGGTCAGGTCCGGGACGGCGGTGGCGCTCTGCAGGCGCAGCTCCCCATCGCGTTGGGCGTAGACGGCGCTCCAGGCCCGGATGACGGGGTGGTCATCGAGGGTGGCCAGGAGCCCCTGCAGGGCGGCAAGTTGGTGGCCATTGTGACGCAGGCGTCCTGCGACCGAGGCGGCCTCAGAGAGTATCCCCGACCAGTTGGAGGCGAGCTGCCGTCGGGCGGCGAGAAGCTCGGCACGAGCCTTGTCGACGGCGACCGTGGCCTTGCCGATGGCGAGTTCACCGCGCGAGAGGTCGGCCGGGAGGCCGGCCCCGGCCTCGATCCGGCGGCGCAGCAAGGGCAGCAGGTCTTGGAAGCGTTTGGCCGAGCGGCCCAGCAGGTCGATGCGCTGTTGGGCGCCGAGCACCTGGATGTAGTCGATCTTGGTCTGCGTGATGATTTCACGCATGACGACGGCGATTTCAGCGTTGGCGACAGCTTCCTTGCCGCGGGCGACGGCAAGCCGTGCGCCGAGCTTGTCGCCGCGTTCGAATTTCTGCTGCAGGGAGATGGTGAGCACGGCCTTCTCGAAGCCGCGGTAATCGCCGGTGCCGAGAAAATCTTCGAGCTCGACCTGCAGCTCCGGGTTTGGGCGCTTGCCGGCTTGAAGGACGCCGCCTTTGGTCGCCTCGACCTCGACATTGGCCGCCGCGATGCGCGGATCGGCGGCCAGCGCGCGCCGGAGGGCTTCAGCCAGATCGATGGCATGGCCCGCAGTGGGCCAAACAATCGACATCGCCACGATTGTTATAGCGGTACGGAAGAACCGCACCTGTCTCGTCGTCGAAAATAACGTCATCAAGGACCGCCGCGTTGTGCTTGCCGAGCCGAAGCGGCCGCAAGCCCAAGCAGGCTGCGGCCAGATCAGACAGCAATGACGATCGGCGGTCGGAACAGGTCAGCGATGAGCGGAGCTGGCGCGGCATCAGTCGGTTGCCGCGGACGGTCGATCGAGCCGAAGATCGGCTCCGGCCAATCGAGGCCGCCGATCACTGCCACTTGCTTCAGCAGCAGGCAGAGTGGGCAAGGGCTGGGCTTGTGATCGCTGCCATCGGGCTGCGGCTCGGGCGCCGAACCAGAATGGTCCAGAGCGTAGACCGCTACCGAGGTGCTGCCATCGCCTGTCGCACTGTCATGACTATGCATTGGCGCCAGCAACAGAGCGAGTGTCACCAGAGCCATGATGGCCCGGTGCAACCAGCTCGATTGTGAGCGCAGCAAGATCATGGATTGTTATTGAGCCTCTCGATCCAATCGACATGTTTGTAATTCATAATGAGAGTCGCCTCCCCATGTCAAAGTGCCGCGAAGAACATGGTTTTGCGATGGCGTGTACGGCTGTTGCTGCAAGGACACGAATGTGACACGGCACATCCCCGGTCGCGGCAAGCCTACCGCAAGCTGATCGCCCCCAGCACCGTCGCCATGAAATCCCGTCGCTCATCGACAGG
>JBJXDZ010000002.1:0-2792 GCA_046154645.1 Hyphomicrobiaceae bacterium | reverse complement strand
GCATCGCCGCCATGGCCCTGGTGGTCGCGACTGTGGCGCGGCCTTGGATCGCCCAGGCGGTCGCGCCCGACGATCGCCCGGCGGAAATCACGCAGCCGCTCCCTCCCCTGCACACCCTCGACAAGGCACATCGCGAGATCTTCGTCGCCGGCTACATCTCGCAGCCGTTCTACTACCGCTCCGACGTGCACATGAAGCGGCCGGACGGCACCGATCTCACCCTGAAGAAGCTCGGCTGGGACGGCGACGCGCTCTACTTCCCGATCGACGGTGGCATCCGCAGCATCGAGTGGTGGCAGCCGGCCGGCTTCATGATCGACTTCCTGCACAACAAGGCGATCTCGCGGCTCGGCAACGGTGCGCACGGCCGCAAGCTCAAGAACGGGGTGATCGAGGAAGTGGAGGCGACCGGCACGCTGAAGGGCCAGCCGGCACCGCCACGCATCAAGCTCACCGACATATTCGAGCGGCTGGAGTTCACCCACGGCCACAACGTGCTGCTGTTCACGCCGATGCTGCGGCTGTTCCAGTTCACGCCGAGTTTGAAGCCCTATGTCGGCATCGGCGGCGGCTTCGCGCTGCCGCACGTCGAGGTGCGCCATACCGGCGAACCGCGCGAGACCCGCACCAACGAGTACCAGATGACGGGACCGGCGGCGCAGGTTGTCGCCGGTGTCGAGTTGCGCTCCGGCAAGTGGTCCTATTTCGTCGAGTACAAGTTCACCTACGCCTGGATCGCAGCCGGCCTCACCGGCGACGAGTCGTGGAAGAACTTCAACATGCCCGGCGACCTGTTGCGCCAGTTCATGGCCTGGTGGCGAGCCGAACCGCCCAAGCTCGGAACGCTGAATACGCGGATCGGCGCGCATCAAGTGGCGTTTGGGGCGGGGTATTGGTGGGAGCGGGGCGGGAGGAGCGTGAGGAGGTAGCTGCCGGAGTTGCCAGCGGGGGGGCGGGAGGCCGCAAAACCTCAACTTGCGGACCGTCACCGGCCTGCGCGATGGGCCAACAACAGACGTCGCCAAGCTGGCCTTCGGTCAGTATGATCGGCAAAGTCATAATCTTAGCTAGTGACTATCTTTCGCGCGCCACTTGCTCTTCAAATATCGAACTGCTTGCTGAGAGACACCCTCAAGTCTGTTTTCAATCTCAGATTCCACTCCAGCTTCTCGAAGTTGCTTTAAAGTCAAGTCACGATGCCGCGAAATCGGTTGCCGCTTGCCGATCATCAATGATCTCCGATAAAGACACGCTTCGCGGCGGGTGCCGATGATTTGGCAACCTTACCGTATTCAATGGCAGCGCACCAAGCCTTAATGGAACACACAAAAGGCTGTGGTGATCTCGCCTCCAAAATAGAAATGGCAACTCTATTTCTCGGCAGTATGACGACGAGAAGTAGTCACGACTGAGCAAAATTATCGCAACACGACATCGCCACATTTTTTCAGCGACAATATCGGGAAATTCGTCTCCTGGCGCAGTCCCGCGTCTCTCATCTTCGAAGTTCCACATCTCGTAATTTTGGCCGTTCTCGTCAATCAATCCTTCCAGCTTCGGCGCTACAAACGCCTTTAAATCGTTCACCCAGCGCCTATCCTCGCTGGCATAACTCATCATTATCAGAGGGCTATCTCCATGAGGCAGACAACGAACCTCCTCCATTCTATGTAGCCAATACTCTGTCGTTTTGCGAATCAACGGAGCGGTATCCGAGTTGGTTTTATTTGACGCTGACGGAGCGCCTTGGGTCGCCACAGTATCACCACTGCCTAATTGGGCTTTCGGCTCGCATGCCTTTAAGAGACGCTGGCGATAGTCTTGAGCATCGCTCTCTTCAAGCACAATTTCCGCACAGAGCATCGTGCAGTCATCACAAATAAATACTCCGGGGCCTGCGATCAGCTTGCGCACATCATGCTGACTTTTTCCGCAGAAGCTGCAATAAAGAGTATTCTTTTTTTCGTCGCTCATTTCTAATCCGACCATGTCAAATAGGTAGCAACGAAAATCCTCAGGCAGCCCATGCATTTCCGCATCGTCGAGTCCCCGCGTAGTGTCACTTCCACCACTACATACACTACTCCTGCGCTGTCAAATCTCTAACCTACCGCCGGACCAGCGCACTTTTAGCGTGCCGTGTGCGTGCGGGTCACGGAAAATATGCCCCATCCTTCCTCCATTTCGTTTGCCTGCATCGAGAAATAGCAGAGGCGGGCTGTCAAGGCGTCGTGAGGTTGATCGAGGCTTGCGCTGGGTCATCAACAGCCAATCGGACCACACAGAATCTGGAAGCAGTTCCGCCAATGGCGGACATTGATTTGGATATGTGTATTCGTCCTCGTGCCCCTCAAACCGCCCCCCCGCCCCAGCAACTCCTCCACCCGCGCCGCGCTCATCCCCAGCAGCCCCTCATAAACCGCCGCCGTGTCCGCGCCCAACTCATCTAACGGGGACAGTTACCGATCTCGATCATCTCACTGTAATTGATCTCGATTCGTCAGATCGGTAACTTTTCCCGACGACCAGCGCGCGCCGCACGCAGTCAGTTTGCGCAGACGGTGCCAAGCCGAAGCCAGACACCGTTACACCACTCACGGCCTCACGAATTCACCAATTCACGACTTCACGCTGGCGCCGACTTATCCACGCCTCCACACCCCATGCGATACTGCACGTGTTCTGCTCCATCTAAAGGGCGTGCTTCGAAGGCGTTCGGTGCGGGAGTGGAATGGACGGTCCGGTCAAGCAATCCCGCTGACGCGGCGGGGACGTGCGGACGATGTCGCGCA
>JBJXDZ010000001.1:0-4303 GCA_046154645.1 Hyphomicrobiaceae bacterium | reverse complement strand
AAAGTGTGTGCGGAGTGGGCGATGATCTGCACCGCCCACAACCTCGTCAAGCTCGCCAGGGCCGCCTGAGCGAACTATCGTACAGCATAAAGCCCGTTTCAGCAGCTATCTGGACGGGCTCCTAGCTTAAAGAGCGGACGAGATTCAGTCTGCTTCGAGCATTGCGATACTGTCGCCTTCGGGTCACTTTGGTGAGTGGCTTCAGTCTCGCTCAGCCAGCTCCACCCTCGGAAGCGTCCGTCCCGCGCACGGGAGGAGCGCGATCACGCGTTGCGGAGGAAGCGGAAGTAAACGTAACCGAAGACAATCGGATCGCGTGCGAATGCGATCATGTCCGTTCGTCAGACAGTAGCGATCGCACCCGGCAAGCAATCAAGCCGCGTGACGAGTGCCGAGCAGCCCTTTCAAGCCCATGACTTCGATGGTGTTGCTGGCAATCTCCCTCATAAGGCCGATCTCCTCCAGCGGCCGCTGCCCGAGCAACTCTCTCGCAACAATGGCAAAGCCCTGCCAGTCGCCAGTTGGGTGGCGATGCTTCAACGACAGTGCAGTCCAAGCAGCAAGCTCTGCCCAGCGATGACGCCGCGCCTGTAGCGGCCCAGCCAAGAGAAAGGCGACTTGCTTGGCGCGCGCTGTGCGCCCGGTGCCGATGCCTTTGGTGACGTTGTCCTCAAACCACGTTTCCAAGGTGGGGTGTTCCTCCAGCCAGTCGGCGCTTCGGCGGAGGGCTTCCTTCACCGCTGTCGCGGATAACTTTGCTGCATCCACTTCGGAGATCAGATCGGCAACTAGCTTGTCGGCGGGTAAGGCGCGAGGGTTGAGCTCAGCCAACCCGGCAGCTTCGGCGAAGTCGATAAGAGCGAAAGGGGGTGGCTGGTCAGCCTCGATGTTGATCGCCAGCGCCTGGCTGCAGACGATCCGCGCATAGTCCAAGCTGGTTTCCGAGAGGCAGATCTCGCTATCGACGTGATCGACCATCTCAAGCAACGTTGCGGGATCGGCATTGCGGCGTACCCAGGCATCCCGCACGCCAAAGCCGTGCTTGACGAGCAGACCGGCGATCAGTGGTTTGCCCTTTTCCTTGGCAAGCACCAATATCGTGAGTGCACCGGAGCCGTCGATGCCGGAAGTCAAGATCTGCTGCACGCCTGGCCGCGGTGACGGCGCACATTCGATCGACTTTTTGCGCGCAATCTTGATTACCGCATCGAGGCCGTCGCGTTCGTTGGCGGGCACCCAGTTCCGCATCGCGATCATGCGCCTCAGCATGGTCGGCGAGACAAGGCCGTGCGGGACCGCCAATTCAATCAGCTCGATCAGCTTGCTGCGAACTTCGACTGATCCGTTGAGCAGAAAGCCGATGGCAGCCTCGCGAATGGCCGGATCCTTTTCCGCAAATGTCGCCATCACCAAACCGGCACGCCCGTCCACGGGCATCGCTTCGACGGACTGATCGAGATAGGCGTGGATCGCAAAAGTATCGCCACCGAATTGCTCGACCATGCGCGTGAAATGGTCGGCTCCCTCGCCACGCTCGCAGGCGGCGCGGGCAGCATCATCGTTCTCCATCAGTGTCTGCATCAAATTGCGCAGCTCGTCCCCGATATCGAGCTTGGCGGCGGTGAACTGGTGCAGCACCAGCAACAGAACCGGTGCTGGCATGCGGCCCGTGGCGCCCGTCTCGATCAAGTGCTGGCGGAGCCTGGCAATCAAAACGTTTGTCGCGTTGTCATCTCGATCGACGGCATAGCGTAGAACCTCCAGGCTATGAGCCAGCAGGAACGTGTAACCGTTCATGAGGCCGTCACTGGGGCGCTTTTTCCGGCCTTCCTTTGCCAAGAGATCGACGAGGTCGAAAACGTGTTCGGGCTCAGCGTCCAGAGCGTTCATGGATCTCTGGGTGGTGCCGCTCAGTCGCTCGGACGCCATTTCGGCCACCAAGGCCTTGGCAAGACGAGTAAGTGCCGCGTGATCGCTCATGTCATGTCTCCGTCCGAGGGGCGGCTGTGGCTCAACCTCGCCATCTGGCTGACGGCACAGCTTCTGATGATTCGCGATGCCAAACCCACTTGGCGGCAGGTGATATCCCCGACTGAATTGTGGATGCCAAGCTCGGGCGCGCGGCGAAATTCACGAGGTCAGATGCCGCCGTTGCGAACGAAACGAACAACACCAATCGGGACATTTTCTTGTCGCATCAGATGTTTGACCGTCGAGAAGCAGAGATTCCCGACATCCGGCGTCACGATGGTAGCCTGTCGACGGTGGGAGCAAGCTGCATCCGCTGTTGATCGCTTCGCGTCGCGCTATCGACTCTGCTAACCAATAGAACTACCTAGCCAGGTGTCACCTACATAGCGGGTTCGATTGGAGCAGTGATGGGCCACGATCTTCGCACGGCCGGCGCCAATCTACTCGCGACAATACTCGGCCTCGACCCAAAGATCGCCGTCGGACCGGCGCTCGGCGCGGCGATCCGCAAGCTCGTCGAACATCGCCAGCAAGTCGCGCTCGACATCCTACTGGAGGAGATGGCGGCCGGCCAGATCAACCCAGCGGATGTCCCTCCCGAGAGCCTCGCGGCCCCAGTCTATCGCTACATGCGCTCAGCCCGTGAGGGCGCAGCTAGGCTGAACCTTCGCCTGCTCGCACGCCTGATCGCTGACGAGTTCCTCTACTGGGCCGACATCATCGCATTCCTGCGGCGTGAGGAGATCGTGCTGATTGCTGAACTGCATCGAGCAGCCACTGGACCTTCGAACATCTCACCCGAAATCGAACGTGCCGCGAGCCAATACAGAGCGGGATTGGCCGCAATAAAGACACTGATTCCAATACCTCTCAAGGATACAGACCACTATCTTGCAACTGCCGGCGCCGTCTCGCGAACCGGGCTCATAATTATGGACGTCTCCACTAGCGGCATCGTCCCACGTTTGAGTCCGCTCGCCGACAAGATTATCGCGATGACTTCGTTCGAGGCAGCGCTGGAGCGAGAGCCGACCGCAAACAAGGAGTAGTGACGTGGCGTTCCTCTCGCCTCAGAGCATCGAAGCACTGGCGGAGATGATCACCGGCGGGGCCGGCAACTCGACGTCGCCTGCCATTGGCCACTACCGGTCCGCCTACTACATCGAGCGCTTCATGCGATCCTGCAACGTCGAGTTCGCTCTCGCGGGACGGTCACGAGTGCCAGCTGTCGTCGAGTGTCTGATCGACTTGAATGGCAGAGATGACGCGCAGGAGGTCATCACGCGTGTGATCGAGACCGTCGCCGCTCCAAGCGACTTTATCGACGCACCCGAGAAGCTCACGGCCGTCGTCGAGTATCTGAACAAGCGTCTCAGGTTTGATCGGCTGACACTGCAGGTGAGCGGCATCGATGTCCGCCTCCGGAGGGCCAACGACGCTGGCATGGTGCTCGGGGCGCTCTCCGCGAAGCTCGATGTCATCGACTTTGACACAGTGAAGCGCGATCTCGATCGAGCGTTGGTCAGCGCCGAACGGGATCCCGAAGATGCCGTGACAGCGGCTTGCTCGGCCGTCGAAAGCGTTTGCAGATCGATCCTCGTAGAGCTTGGCGAACCGTTGCCGGCCAAGAAGGACATCCAAGGTCTCTATCGTGCCGTGCGCGACCCGCTTGACCTGTCGCCGGATCGGGCAAACCTGCCGACCGAGGTCGCCGATGACATTCGCAGCATCCTTGGTGGGCTGAACACGGCCATCCAAGGTGTTGGAGCGCTACGGACGCATGCAGGGGACGCTCACGGTCGAGAGCGAGGCTTTCGCCGGATTGACGCGCGCATCGCCCGGCTCAGCATTCACAGCGCGAGCGCCGTGATCCTGTTCCTGATCGAGACGTGGGAGAAGAAATATCCGAAGAAGCCGCTGCGTCGGCATACGTGATCGCTTTGTGTCCGAGGGGACACTGAGATCGCGCGAATCGCAACAGGCAGTAAGGTTGAAGGCAGAGCAAGGCATCAAGGTCGATCATGTGATCGAGATCGTCGAAAAGATCGACATCTGAGGTCCAGACGCACTACTTCCGGTTCCGGACATGGTCGGCGACGCCAAAATCTGGCGCCGAATTGCCGATCCGCATGTCCGCAAGTGTATACGATGCAATTCGGAGTAGATCGACCGCAAGTCGGGAGTGGCCGGTTGATTCCTTGTCCTGCTGTAAGCGCCGGAGCAATAATCCCTCAGTGAAGCAACCGAGTCGGTCGGTTGCGCCGGAGTAAAACTCCGTCAACTGGAAGCCCTGTGCCGCGTTCGGCCGAGGGCGGGGGATGTTCGACGTGGA